>NZ_JBIUVX010000001.1:0-918047 GCF_044743175.1 Pseudomonas sp. NPDC087690 | reverse complement strand
CACCCTCTCCCGGGGGGAGAGGGGACTGATTGCGGTGTTTGGGCGAATTGCGCCGACGTGTGATACCGAGCCGAACTCACGTTTTGAAAAGCCCCTTACCCTAACCCTCTCCCGGGGGGAGAGGGGACTGATTGCGGTGTTTGGGCGAATTGCGCCGACGTGTGATACCGAGCCGAACTCACGTTTTGAAAAGCCCCTCACCCTAACCCTCTCCCGGGGGGAGAGGGGACTGATCGCGGTGTTTGGACGAATTGCACCGACGTGCGATACCGAGTCGAACTCGGATGTTGAATAGCACGGAGGTCGGCTCCCTTTCCCCCTCGCCCCCTTGGGGGCGGTCCGACGTTTCGGGAGGGCTGGGGTGAGGGGGATGGATCTAAAGCACACCACAAAAACGTGATCAAAAAAAAGCCCCTGCAAACTCAGGGGCTCTTCGATCAGTGCGGCTGATAAACCGTGAGCATCTGCCCCGGCTTCAACGCTTTACCCGCACCCGGATTCCAGCGCTTGAGATGCTGCATCTCAACGTTGAAGCGCTTGGCCACCACGTACAGCGTGTCGCCGCGTTTGACCTTGTACTGAGTCTGCTGCGCGCTGTCGTCCTTGCTCTTGGTCTTGCTGTTGGACGCAATCACTGTGTTGACGCGCCCAGATTTGCGAGCCGGCGCACGCTTGGTGTTGTCCTGCATCACCAGGGTCTGGCCGACCTTGAGGTTCTTGCCGGTCAGCTTGTTCCAGCGCTGCAGATCCTTGACTTCAACCTTGTTGGCCTTGGCGATGGAGCCGAGGTTGTCGCCACGCTTCACGCGGTAAGCGCGCTTGAGTTTTGCCACCTCGGAAGGATCGGCACCCTCGAACACCGGCTTCAGCGAGCGCGGGCTGATCAGCTCGTCAGGCCGCATGGTCTGCAGGCTGGCGGTCAGCAGTTGCGCCTTCGACGTTGGCACGAGCAGATGCTGAGGGCCGTCGATGGTGGTGCGCTGCTTGAACGCCGGGTTGAGCTGGAACAGTTCGTCTTCGTCGATGTTCG
Source organism: Pseudomonas sp. NPDC087690 (assembly GCF_044743175.1). Classification (NCBI taxonomy): domain Bacteria; kingdom Pseudomonadati; phylum Pseudomonadota; class Gammaproteobacteria; order Pseudomonadales; family Pseudomonadaceae; genus Pseudomonas; species Pseudomonas sp. NPDC087690. The sequence goes on along the minus strand of NZ_JBIUVX010000001.1, from coordinate 917,017 downwards.
CCACCGCGGCAACCTTGGACAGGTCCATGCGCTGGTTGATTTCGACGACCTGGAAGTACGGTTCGTTGGCGATCGGGTTGAGGTTGACCCCGTAGGCCTCTGGCGCCAGCACCACTTGCGACAATGCCAGCAGCTTCGGCACGTACGCCTGGGTTTCCGCCGGCAGTGGCAGGTTCCAGTAGTCGGTCGGCAGGCCAAGCTTTTCGTTACGTTCGATCGCGCGGCTGACCGTGCCTTCGCCGGCGTTGTACGCGGCCAGGGCGAGCAACCAGTCGCCGTTGAACATGTCGTGCAGGCGAGTCAGGTAATCCATCGCTGCCGTAGTCGAGGCAGTGATGTCGCGACGGCCATCATAGAAACGGGTCTGGCGCAGGTTGAAGTAACGCCCGGTGGACGGAATGAATTGCCACAGCCCGACAGCATCGGCGCGCGAATAGGCCATCGGGTTGTAGGCGCTTTCAATCACTGGCAGCAGGGCCAGTTCCAGCGGCATGTTGCGTTCTTCGAGGCGTTCGACGATGTAGTGAATATAGAGACTGCCGCGTTCGCCGGCGTTCTCGAGGAAAGAGGGATTGCTGGCGAACCACAGGCGCTGTTGCTCGATGCGCGGATTTACGCCGAGGCCTTCCTGCAACTGGAAGCCCTGGCGCATGCGTTCCCAGATATCCTGGGGAACCTGTGGGCTGGGCTTCTCGGTCAGCCAGATCGGCTTCTGCTTGGCTCGCGCAGCAATGTTCGGCGTATGGGTCGCTTCAGTCTGCGGAGCATGGCTGGAACAGCCCGCCAGCGTGGCGGACACAGCCACCGCGATGGCTTGCGCCAGGCGGGTCAATGCGTCTGAATTGACGGACTTACGTATGGATGACGACATTGGCTGGAAGTAAGTTCCGGGCAAAAATGTCGGGCGATTCTAGAAAGCGCACCCCTTGCGGTCAACCATTCAGAATTTTTGTATCAAGTGCTGGGGCACTTAGAACGTATCTTTCCAAGCCCGCAGAGCCGCAAATACCTCACTCGGCGCCCGGTTTTGAGCGCCTGCCCGTTCGTCCACTTTTTGTGTAACTAATGTTTCACTGGTGCGCAAAAACGGATTTGTGAGCTTTTCCAGGGCCAGGGTCGAAGGCAGGGTCATGACGCCGTTCTGCCGTTGCCGGGTGACTTTTTCCAGACGGGCGGCAATGTCCGGGTTCGTCGGCTCGACGGCGGCGGCGAACTTGAGGTTGCTCAGGGTGTATTCATGGGTGCAGTAGACCAGCGTATCTTCCGGTAACGCGGCGAGACGGCTGAGCGAGTGATGCATCTGTTCCGGCGTGCCTTCGAACAGTCGCCCGCAACCGGCGGCGAACAGGGTGTCGCCGCAGAACAGCAGACCGTGATGGTAGTAGGCGATGTGTCCCAAAGTGTGACCGGGCACCGCATAGACAGCGAAGTCCCAGCCAAGCACGCTGACGGTATCGTTGTCCTTGAGCGCGACGTCGCGCCCCGGAATGCTTTCGCTGGCCGGGCCGTAAACAGTCGCGCCGCTCGCGGCTTTCAGGCGTTCGACGCCGCCGACGTGATCATGGTGATGGTGGGTAATCAGGATGTCGCTCAAGACCCAGCCCGGATGGGCCTCGAGCCATGCCTGCACTGGCGCGGCATCGCCCGGATCGACCACCGCGCAGCGTTGGGTACGGTGATCCTGTAACAACCAGATGTAGTTGTCGGTGAACGCGGGCAGGGCACTGATCTGTATCATCGTCGGAATTCGCCAAGCGGAAAACATTGGCGCATCTTAGTAGTTCCTGGCGCTTTGGAGAATGCGATGAGTGATAAAGCGTTCGCACAGGCTGATCCTGACTGGCTGGCCCTGATCGGCGCAGCCCGAGAATGGCTGTCCGGCCCGCTCGGGCAATTTCTGCTCGATGAAGAGCGGCGCATGCTCGAAGACGAGTTGGGCCGGTTCTTCGGCGGTTATCTGGTGCATTACGGGCCATCGGCCGAAACTCCGCCGTCGGCGCCGCAAGTGCAGCGCAATGTGCGTCTTGGCGCGCCGTTGCCGGGCGTCGAGATTGTTTGCGAAGAGCAGGCCTGGCCGCTGAGCGAGCACGCTGCCGATGTGGTGGTGATGCAGCACGGTCTGGATTTCTGCCTGTCGCCCCACGGTTTGCTGCGTGAAGCGGCAAGCAGTGTGCGCCCCGGCGGGCACTTGCTGATCATCGGCATCAATCCGTGGAGCACGTGGGGTTTACGCCATGTTTTCGCCCATGACGCCTTGCGCCAGGCGCGCTGCATCTCGCCGTCACGGGTCGCCGACTGGCTCAATCTGCTGGGCTTTGCGCTGGAGAAACGCCGCTTCGGGTGCTATCGTCCGCCGCTCGCGTCACCCAAGTGGCAGGCCCGCTTGGCCGGCTGGGAACGCAAGGCCGGTGACTGGCAACTGTCGGGCGGCGGCTTCTATTTATTGGTGGCGCGCAAGATTGTTGTCGGGCTGCGGCCATTGCGTCAGGAGCGCCGCGAGCCGATGGGCAAGCTGATTCCGCTGCCGATGGCCAAGGTCAATCGCCGCCGCATTGAACCGTAAACCTTCTTTTATTTGTGGCCGGGCATGTCCCGGCCCGGGCCATCGTCGATCCGTGATCGGCGAGGCAGGCATTTATTCTGGATAGAGTGGCATGAGCGAAAGCGTTGAAAGCGTCGACACCGTAGAACTGTTCACTGACGGCGCCTGCAAAGGCAATCCTGGCCCGGGCGGCTGGGGCGCCTTGCTGGTGTGCAAAGGCGTTGAAAAGGAACTGTGGGGCGGCGAGGCCAACACCACCAACAACCGCATGGAATTGCTCGGCGCGATTCGCGGCCTGGAAGCCTTGAAGCGGCCGTGCGAAGTATTGCTGGTGACCGACTCGCAGTATGTGATGAAGGGCATCAACGAGTGGATGGCCAACTGGAAGAAGCGCGGCTGGAAAACCGCTGCGAAAGAACCGGTGAAAAACGCTGATCTGTGGAAAGAGCTGGATGAGCAGGTCAACCGCCACAAGGTCACCTGGAAATGGGTGCGTGGGCACATTGGTCATCACGGTAACGAGCGGGCGGACCAGTTGGCCAACCGTGGGGTGGATGAAGTGCGCGGTTACAAACAGACCTGATTCCCTCCGTTGCACCGTGGTGCCCCCAATCGCGAGCAGGCTCACTCCTACAATTGGAATGCATTTCCCTGTAGGAGTGAGCCTGCTCGCGATGAATGATGACGCGCTAACTCAGAAATACGCGTGTTAACATCCGCGTTTTTTGCAAGATCGACCCATTGAGAGCTGAACACTGATGGCCACCAGATCCGTTGTACTCGATACCGAAACCACCGGCATGCCGGTGACCGATGGTCACCGGATCATTGAAATCGGCTGTGTCGAACTGATCGGTCGGCGCCTGACGGGCCGGCATTTTCACGTCTACCTGCAACCGGATCGCGAGAGTGACGAAGGCGCCATCGGTGTTCACGGCATCACCAACGAATTCCTCGTCGGCAAGCCGCGTTTCAACGAAGTCGCCGATGAGTTCTTCGAATTCATCAAGGGCGCGCAGCTGATCATCCACAACGCGGCGTTCGACGTTGGTTTCATCAACAACGAATTCGCCTTGATGGGGCAGAAGGATCGCGCTGACATCACGCAGCACTGCTCGATCCTCGACACCCTGATGATGGCCCGGGAACGTCACCCGGGGCAGCGCAACAGCCTCGATGCATTGTGCAAACGCTATGGCGTCGACAACTCCGGCCGTGAACTGCACGGCGCCTTGCTCGACTCGGAGATTCTCGCCGACGTCTACCTGACCATGACCGGTGGCCAGACCAGCCTGTCGCTGGCGGGCAATGCATCGGACGGTAATGGCTCGGGCGAGGGTGCGGACAACTCGGCGACCGAGATTCGTCGTTTGCCGGCAGATCGTCAGCCTGCGCGGATCATTCGTGCGACTGAAGATGAGTTGGCGGCGCATCTGGTGCGGTTGGAGATTATTGCCAAGTCTGCCGGTGGCCCGGCGTTATGGACGCAGATCGCCGAAGCCGACGCTCAAGCCTGAAGATCAAAAGATCGTCCGATCGCGGCCCGAACCTGCGGCAGCTCCTACAGGGGATCACATTCCAATGTAGGAGCTGCCGCAGGCTGCGATCTTTTGCTTATGGCGCCATGAAGCCAACTGGCCACCCTCGCCACATTCGCTGCAACCCTCTACCCTGAGTGCATTGGCAGCTGCAAACCTGCCGCCTCAGGACACTGAGCCCCATGTACAAAGATTTGAAGTTCCCGGTGTTGATCGTCCATCGCGATATCAAGGCCGACACGGTCGCTGGTGACCGTATCCGTGGCATCGCCCGGGAGTTGGAGCAGGAAGGTTTCAGTATCGTTTCGGCTACCGACTACGCCGAAGGTCGGTTGGTGGCGTCGACCCATCATGGCCTCGCGTGCATGCTGATTGCTGCCGAGGACGCCAGCACTAATTCCCATCTGTTGCAGAACATGGCCGAACTGATCGGCCTGGCGCGGGTGCGTGCGCCGGAACTGCCGATCTTTGCCTTGGGTGAACAAGTCACGTTGGAAAACGCCCCTGCCGACGCGATGGCCGAGCTCAACCAACTGCGTGGCATTCTCTATCTGTTCGAAGACACCGTGGCGTTTCTCGCCAGGCAAGTCGCGCGGGCGGCGCGCAAGTATCTGGATGGTTTACTGCCACCGTTTTTCAAGGCCCTGGTGCAGCACACGGCGGACTCCAATTATTCCTGGCACACCCCCGGTCATGGCGGCGGTGTGGCGTATCACAAGAGTCCGGTGGGGCAGGCGTTTCACCAGTTCTTTGGCGAAAACACCCTGCGTTCGGATTTGTCGGTGTCGGTGCCGGAGCTGGGTTCGCTGCTCGATCACACCGGGCCGCTCGCCGAAGCCGAGGCGCGCGCGGCGCGCAATTTCGGCGCTGACCACACCTTTTTCGTGATCAATGGCACCTCGACCGCCAACAAGATCGTCTGGCACTCGATGGTCGCGCGCGATGACTTGGTGCTGGTTGATCGCAATTGTCACAAGTCGGTGTTGCACGCGATCATCATGACCGGCGCAATCCCGCTCTACCTGTGCCCGGAGCGCAATGAGCTGGGAATCATCGGGCCGATCCCGTTGAGTGAATTCAGTCGCGAATCGATCCAGGCGAAGATCGACGCCAGCCCGCTGACCAAGGGGCGTGCGCCGAAAGTCAAACTCGCGGTGGTGACCAATTCGACCTACGACGGCCTCTGTTACAACGCCGAGCTGATCAAGCAAAGTCTCGGCAACAGCGTTGAAGTGCTGCATTTCGACGAGGCCTGGTATGCCTACGCGGCGTTTCACGAGTTCTTCGCCGGACGCTATGGCATGGCCACCTCACGCAGCGAAGACAGCCCGCTGGTGTTCACCACCCATTCGACGCACAAATTGCTCGCGGCATTCAGTCAGGCCTCGATGATTCATGTGCAGGACGGCGGTGCGCGGCAACTGGATCGCGATCGGTTCAATGAAGCGTTCATGATGCATATCTCGACGTCGCCGCAGTACAGCATCATCGCTTCGCTGGATGTGGCGTCGGCGATGATGGAAGGCCCGGCCGGGCGCTCACTGTTGCAGGAAACCTTTGATGAAGCGCTGAGCTTCCGCCGTGCGTTGGCCAATCTGCGCCAGCATATCGCTGCCGATGACTGGTGGTTTTCGATCTGGCAGCCGCCGGGCGTCGAAGGCATTGACCGCGTACAGACAGAGGACTGGCTACTGCAACCGGATGCCGACTGGCATGGTTTTGGTGAAGTCAGTGACGATTACGTCTTGCTCGATCCGATCAAGGTCACGCTGGTAATGCCGGGCCTCAATGCCGGCGGAGCGCTGAGCGACAAGGGCATTCCGGCGGCGGTGGTCAGCAAGTTCCTCTGGGAGCGCGGGCTGGTGGTCGAGAAGACCGGGCTGTATTCCTTTCTGGTGCTGTTCTCGATGGGCATTACCAAGGGTAAATGGAGCACGTTGCTGACTGAATTACTGGAATTCAAGCGCAGCTACGACGCCAACGTGCGTCTGGAAAGCTGTCTGCCCTGCGTCGCCCAAGAAGATGCCGGGCGCTATCGCGGCATGGGGTTGCGCGATTTGTGCGATCAACTGCATGCCTGTTACCGCAGCAATGCCACGGCCAAACACCTCAAACGCATGTATACCGTGCTCCCCGAGATCGCCATGAAACCCGCACATGCTTACGATCATCTGGTGCGCGGCGAAGTCGAGGCGGTGCCGATCGATGCGCTGGAAGGGCGGATCGCTGCGGTGATGCTGGTGCCGTATCCGCCGGGGATTCCGTTGATCATGCCCGGCGAGCGCTTCACCGAGGCGACCCGTTCGATCATCGATTACCTGAAATTTGCCCGCACGTTCGATAGCAGCTTTCCCGGTTTTGTCGCTGATGTGCATGGACTGCAACACGAAGACGAAGGCAATGGGCGGCATTACACCGTCGATTGCGTCAAGGAATGAGGACTTTTCCGAGTATGCAACCGGTCATGAATCCAAAATACCCAGGGCTGTCGGTGCGTGTCGCCGACGAAGGTTTTGCGCCTTATATCTGGGGCAGCGACTTCAGCTTCGAGGTCGCAGCCTACGGCGCAGCGGTGATTGGCAAAGCGGTCGAGCAGTGGCCGGTGACGCCGATCGTGCCTTATCGCAAGTGCTACGGCATCGACCCCGAGGAGTTCAGCAGTTACCGTGACGCGCCTGACAGCGCGATTTTCATGGCCTATCTGGACGATGAGCCGGTCGGTCATCTGGTGATCAGTACCAACTGGAATGGCTTTGCGCATATCGATGAGCTGGCGGTGCACGCGCCGGCGCGGCGGCATGGCGTGGCCAAGGCGTTGCTGGATGTCGCGCAGTTCTGGAGTCGCAAGAAAAAGCTGCCGGGGATCATGCTCGAAACCCAGAACAACAACCTCGGTGCCTGTCGATTGTACGAGCGCTGCGGTTATGTGATTGGTGGTATTGACCAGTTGCGCTATCGCGGTATTGATCCGAACACCGCCGAAGTAGCGCTGTTCTGGTATCGATTGTTCGATAATCCGCTGGAGAGTCCCGTCAGCTCGCCAGCATCGCCTCGGCTTGTTCCGTAACGATGGTGAGCAGAGTCTGAATCGCCGCTGATGGCGCGGCGTGCTTGAAGGTCAGGGCGTACAGGCTGATCGGCACGGCCGGCGACAGCGGGCAGACATCCAGCCCGGCGGCGCGCGCGCCCATTGCGGTAAACGGATCGACGATGGCCAGGCCTTCGCCAGCCTCGACCATGCTGCGCATCATCTGATGGGTTTGCACGCGGGTCTGGATGCTCGGTGCGGGGCGCAGGGCCTGGAGCTTGTTTTCTAGCGCCGGGCTCAGTGGGTCCTGGCCTTCGAGGCCGACCATGGCCTGACCGGCCAGGTCCTGCAGGGAAATGTATTTCTGTTTCGGTTGTAGCCAGCCATGAGGCGCGAGCAATTGCAGCTTGCCCTGGGCCAGTGGCTGGCAATCAATGTCGGGATGTTCGGGGTCGTGCAGGCTTAGACCGAGATCACTTTCGCGCAGCAACAGGTTGCGGACGATGTCGCGGGTCGGTGCACTGAGCAGGCTGCACGGCGCATCCGGCAGACGTCGGCGCAGGGCGGCGAGGCTTTGTGGCAGTAATTGTTGCGCCAGCGGTGGGGTGCCGATGATGCGCAGGGGCGGGGCGAGGTATTGCTTGAGACTGCTGGCCAAACGCTGCACTGGCTCCAGCGCGTCGTAGACGTGGGCGATTTCGACCTGCAATGCCCGCGCTTCGGGCGTCGATTGCAGGCGCCCGCGTACGCTGGCGAACAGCATGAACCCCAACTGACTCTCGGCTTCGCGCAAACGCTCTTCGACCTCGGCCACCGGCAACTGCAGCCATTCGGCGGCGGTGCCCAGGTGACCGGTCTGCAAGAGCGCCTGGATCACTTCGATATGACGTAAACGCATGCGTGAAGTCCATGTTCAGCAGGTGGGGTCAGTGGCTGAATCCTACCCCAAGTCTGCGCATATGACTTCTGCTCATAACGATGAGTTATGAAGCGACGGTTGGCTCAGGCTCACGGATCAGGGTGATCCCTGACTGAACCAGGAGAAACTCGTTCTCGTTGACCTTGTTGACGCGATCGCCAATGGCCAGTTTGTAAATAGGCTCCGAACCAGTGGAACCGTCTACCGACGGGTTGGATTCCTGGAACTCATGCACGGAATAAACGCGGCCTTCCGCATCTCTTGCATGGAACTGACCGACGAGTACTGCTGCCATCTGCTTAGAACCTCTGGAGATAAAACGCTTGATTTGCGGCTTGGTAGACCGCCATCAAGGCCTGTAAGTTTTCCTACAGGAAAAAAATAATCAACACGCGGGAATTTCCCTCGGGTGCTGGTGGAATCGTCACCGAATCATCTATAACTACTCGCTCCTCCCACGGACAATCGAGAGTCTTCCATGAGCAATGTCTACAACGTCGCGGTAGTGGTCGGTAGCCTGCGCAAAGCATCGATCAATCGCAAGGTCGCCCTGGCGCTGGCGGAGCTGGCCCCGGCGAACCTCAAGCTTGAGATTGTCGAGATAGGCGATCTGCCACTTTATAACGAAGACATCGACGGTGATTCACCGCCGGCAGCCTACAGTACTTTCCGGGAAAAAGTGGGTTCATCCGACGCGGTGCTGTTTGTCACGCCCGAGTACAACCGTTCAGTACCGGCGCCGTTGAAGAATGCCATCGACGTTGGCTCGCGGCCTTATGGCAAGGCTGTCTGGAGTGGCAAGCCGGGGGCGGTGATCAGTGTCTCGCCCGGTGCCATTGGTGGTTTTGGCGCCAACCAGCATTTGCGCCAGTCGTTCGTGTTTCTCAATGTGCCGTGCATGCAGCAGCCGGAGGCTTATCTGGGCGGCGCGGGCTCGGCGTTTGATGAGGCGGGCAAGTTGAGCGAAACGGTGAAACCTTTTCTGCAGAGTTTTATCAATGCGTACGGACAATTCGTAGAGCAACACAAGAAGTAACTTCACCGAATCCCCTGTGGGAGCGAGCCTGCTCGCGAAGGCGTCGTCAGCCGTTGCATCAATGGCGACTGACAGTGCGCTTTCGCGAGCAGGCTCGCTCCCACAGGTTATCTTTCTGGCTCCGCACTCGTCGTGGCCTTTTTACCTCACTCTTTGAAGGCTGTTGCGGATGCTCGCTGCGTCACTGATTTTCCTGCTGACTATCACCCTTGTCATCTGGCAACCCAAAGGCCTCGGCGTCGGCTGGAGTGCGACGCTTGGCGCAATCCTGGCGCTGATTTTCGGCGTCGTTCATCTCAGCGACATTCCGTTGGTGTGGCAGATCATCTGGAACGCCACCGGCACCTTCGTCGCGCTGATCATTATCAGCCTGCTGCTCGACGAAGCCGGGTTCTTTAATTGGGCGGCGCTGCACGTGGCGCGTTGGGGGCGGGGCAGCGGACGCAAGTTGTTTGCTTTTATGGTGCTGCTTGGCGCACTGGTGTCGGCGTTGTTTGCCAACGACGGCGCGGCGCTGATTCTCACGCCGATCGTGATTTCGATGCTGCTGGCGCTACGCTTTTCCCCGGCCGCGACCCTGGCGTTCGTGATGGGTGCAGGATTTATCGCCGACACCGCGAGCCTGCCACTGGTAGTGTCGAACCTGGTCAACATTGTTTCGGCGGACTTCTTTCACATCGGCTTCAACCGTTATGCGGCGGTAATGGTGCCGGTCAACTTCGTCAGCGTGGCGGCGACGCTGGGCATGTTGCTGTGGTTCTTCCGTCGCGACATTCCCAAGGCCTACGACCCGGAGCAGCTTGAGCACCCAGAAACCGCGATCCACGACAAAGCCACGTTCTATGCCGGTTGGGCGGTGTTGGCGATTCTGTTGATCGGCTGTTTTGCCCTTGAGCCGCTGGGCATTCCGATCAGCGCGATTTCCGCCGCGTGCGCCGCGCTGCTGTTGGGTATCGCCGCCCGCGGCCACAAGATTTCCACGCGCAAGGTGATGAAAGAAGCGCCGTGGCAGATCGTGATTTTCTCGTTGGGCATGTATCTGGTGGTCTACGGTCTGCGCAATGCCGGGCTGACCGGGTATCTGGCCGGTTGGCTGGATGTCTTCGCAGGTCACGGCGTGTGGGGCGCGGCCATGGGCACCGGTGTGCTGACGGCGTTGCTGTCGTCGATCATGAATAACTTGCCGACGGTGTTGATTGGCTTGTTGTCGATTGACGCCAGTCAGGCGAGCGGGGTGGTCAAGGAGGCGATGATCTATGCCAACGTGATTGGCAGCGATCTGGGTCCGAAGATTACCCCGATTGGCAGTCTGGCCACGTTGTTGTGGCTGCATGTGCTGGAGCGCAAGGGCATTAACATTGGTTGGGGGTATTACTTCCGGGTCGGGATCGTGTTGACGGTGCCGGTGTTGTTGGTGACGTTGGCGGCTTTGGCTGTGCGGCTGTCCCTGTAGACCGAGGTGACCCCATCGCGAGCAGGCTCACTCCTACAGGGGAACGCATTCCAATGTAGGAGTGAGCCTGCTCGCGATGGGGCCGGTACAGGCGACAAAAAACTCAGGCCTGGCCGGGTACATTCGGCCAAAGATCCGATACCAGAAACAAGCGCTCAGCCTCTTCCCATTCCCCCCGCGCATTCTCGGTCAGGCGCACCAGCAACTGCGCCGGGGCCAGTGGTTCCAGATCTTCCAGCCACATCCGTAAATGCTCCAAAGTCCAGGTCTGATCCGCCGGATAATGCGCTGGTGCCAGCCAGGCATGCCGGGGCAGGGGTTGCCAGCGTCCCGCCGGACGTTGCGCCACAAACGCCGGCCAATCCTTCTGATGCAACCAACTGCCGCGCAAATGCTGCGGATGTGCGCCGCTCGGTGATTCAGCCTGTCCGGGCCACGGGTAAAGCAAATAGCCGCCCAACCACAGTTGCGCGCTGAACACCTCGATATCCAGCGCCGCCAACACCTCACGGCTTTCCGCGCGCGCCGAGATCGGCAACTGATGTTCGGCCAGATGCGCCAGTTTACGGTCCAGTCGATCATGACAGCCCGGCCCCAGCCACTGCGCCGGGTCGTGACCGTCGCCATTCTGCGGGCCGAGGTAGAGCTTGATCGCCAATTCCAGGTGATGCACGCCATCGCGGTCACGCAGAAGCATGTCCAGCTCGCCAAGTGTGTGGCCCTCGCGGCGGATCGGCAGGTTGGCGGCAATCAGCTCAATGCCCGGCGCATGCTCCACGGCAAACTGCCAAAGTCGTTCGTAATACAGGCCCAGACGTCGCGTGCGTGCCTGCGACAACCAATGCAGCAAGCCATAACTGTCACGGTCGAGCTGACGCAACCAGTGCTCCAGGCGTTCAGGGTCGGCCACCCAATCGCTGCCGGCCAGCGGATGACGCTGCGGCCACGGCGTGGTGGCGAGCATCGGCGGGGCGAGGATCACCCACGCCAGATCGCGCACTTCCGGGTGGCGTAATTGGTGAGGCAACTGCAGCAAATCTGGAAATAGGATCATCTTGCGAGCATAGCCGTAAACACGAGCGCACCCTTGAGGCTGAAAGGATTTTGTCTAACCGGCGCTTTCGCCCATAATCGGGTTTTTCGCGTTTTCGATTGTCCGCAGAGGTCCCATGGAGCAATTTCGTAATATCGGCATCATCGGTCGCCTGGGCAGTTCCCAGGTGCTGGATACCGTCCGCCGACTGAAACGCTTTCTGCTCGATCGTCACCTGCATGTGATCCTCGAAGACACCATCGCCGAAGTCCTGCCGGGCCACGGCTTGCAAACCTCGTCGCGCAAGATGCTCGGCGAAGTCTGCGACATGGTCATCGTCGTCGGCGGTGACGGCAGCCTGCTTGGCGCCGCACGGGCGCTGGCCAAACACAATATTCCGGTACTGGGGATCAACCGTGGCAGCCTCGGTTTTCTGACAGACATTCGCCCGGATGAGCTGGAAGTCGAAGTCGCCAAGGTGCTCGACGGCCACTACCTGGTGGAAAACCGCTTCCTGCTGCAAGCCGAAGTGCGCCGGCATGCCGAGGCCATCGGTCAGGGCGATGCGCTCAATGACGTGGTGCTGCACCCCGGCAAATCGACGCGGATGATCGAGTTCGAGCTGTACATCGACGGCCAGTTCGTCTGCAGCCAGAAGGCCGACGGCCTGATCGTCGCGACACCGACCGGTTCTACCGCGTACGCGCTGTCTGCCGGCGGGCCGATCATGCATCCCAAGCTCGATGCCATTGTGATCGTGCCGATGTACCCCCATATGTTGTCGAGCCGGCCAATTGTGGTCGATGGCAACAGTGAGCTGAAAATCGTCGTGTCGAAAAACATGCAGATTTACCCGCAAGTCTCCTGCGACGGGCAGAACCACTTCACCTGCGCGCCGGGCGACACCATCACCGTCAGCAAGAAAGCGCAGAAGCTGCGGCTGATTCACCCGCTCGACCACAACTACTACGAAGTCTGCCGCACCAAGCTCGGCTGGGGCAGCAAGCTGGGTGGTGGAGGCGACTGATGCTCGATCCCGCGCGCAGTTATGACCTGATCGGTGACGTGCACGGATGCGCCTTGACCCTCGAACACTTGCTTGACCGACTCGGTTACCACAAGCAGGGCGGGGTCTGGCGGCATCCATCGCGCATGGCCGTGTTCGTCGGCGACATCATCGACCGTGGCCCGCGCATTCGCGAGGCGCTGCATATTGTCCATGACATGGTCGAGGCCGGTCAGGCCTTGTGCATCATGGGCAACCACGAATTCAACGCGCTGGGCTGGAGCACCCCGGCGCCACCGGGCAGCGGCAAGCAGTTCGTGCGCGAACACACGCCGCGCCACGCGCGCCTGCTGCATGAAACCCTGACCCAGTTCGAAGACCATCCTGGCGACTGGCATGATTTTCAGCGCTGGTTCTATGAGCTGCCGCTGTTTGTTGACGCCGGACGCTTCCGTGTTGTGCATGCCTGTTGGGATGCCGGTCTGATCGAGCCGTTGCGCGCGCAATTCGCTAATGGCTGCATTGACGAACACTTTCTTCAGGCGTCCGCCGTGCCCGGCAGTTTCGCCTGCACCGTGTTCGATCGTCTGTTACGCGGCACCGACATGCGCCTGCCGGATGGTCTGACCATGACCAGTGGCGATGGCCTGGTGCGTTCGTTCTTCCGCACCAAGTTCTGGGAAGACGACCCGAAAACCTACGGCGACATTGTCTTCCAGCCTGATGCTCTGCCAGAACCGGTGGCGCAGAAACCGCTGACCTCCAGCGAAAAAAACACCCTGCTGCGCTACGGCGTCGACGAGCCATTGCTGTTCGTCGGCCACTATTGGCGCAGCGGCAAACCGGCGCCGATCCGCCCGAACCTTGCGTGTCTGGATTACAGCGCGGTGCTCTACGGCAAACTGGTCGCCTATCGTCTGGATCAGGAAACACGTCTGGATCCGCATAAATTTGTCTGGGTCGATGTCGAGCGGCCGGAGGTGCTGCAATGAGTGCGGTAGCGGTATTGCGTCTGCCATTGGCGGTGGACTTGAGCGGTTTCGTCAAACTGCTGCAACGCATGCAGGTCCCGCATCGGGTCAGCGAAGAGGCGGGCGAACAGGTGTTGTGGGCGCCGTCGGAGATCAGCGAAGACGTGCGTTCGCTGTACGAACGCTTCCCGGCCGGCGATCCTGATCAGCAACTGGACATCCCTGTTGCGCAGACCGTCAAGCGCCCAAGCTTCGCTGAGCAATTGAAGTACGCCAAAGCCACCGGTTTCATTCTGCTGTTGTGCCTGGTTGTCGGTGGCTTGACCTACCTCGGCGAAAACCTGCAGACGTTGCGCTGGCTGACCTTCCTCGATTTTCAGGTGGTCGGCGAATACATCCATTTCGTGCCGTTGGCCGAGAGTCTGGCGGCGGGGCAGTGGTGGCGACTGGTCACGCCGATGCTGATCCACTTCGGCATCCTGCACCTGGCCATGAACGGCATGTGGTATTGGGAGCTGGGCCGGCGCATCGAGTCGCGTCAGGGCAGCATCAACCTGATCGGCCTGACGCTGCTGTTCAGCCTGGTGTCCAACTACGCGCAGTTTGTCTGGAGCGGCGCGACCTTGTTTGGCGGCCTGTCCGGCGTGCTGTACGGCTTGCTCGGACATTGCTGGATCTTCCAGCTGCTGTCGCCGAACCCGGCCTATCGCCTGCCGCGCGGCGTGCTGGTGATGATGCTGGTGTGGTTGCTGGTGTGCATGTCCGGGCTGATCTCGATGATCGGTTTCGGCGAAATCGCCAACGCCGCCCATGTCGGCGGGTTACTCATCGGATGCTTCACCGGTTTGTTGGGCGGTTTGTATAACCGCCGTAAACTGGCCGCCTAAATTTTCAGCAGATAAAGAGCACGGAGACCCTGATGTCCTCTTTTAACGACATGATCAACAACATCACCCCGGACATCTACGAGAGCCTGAAACTGGCCGTGGAAATCGGCAAGTGGTCCGACGGTGGCAAGCTCACCGCCGAACAGCGCGAGCTGTCGCTGCAGGCGATGATCGCCTGGGAAATCCAGAATCTGCCTGAAGACCAGCGCACCGGTTACATGGGCCCGCAGGAATGTGCATCGAAGTCGATCGAAGTGCCGAACATCCTGTTCAAGTCGGATGCCATCCATTGATCGAGATTGGCCGCGGTGCAATCAGCAAAATGTCGGCGCGCCTTGACGGGCCGAACGTGCAATACGCGTTTCGTCTGGATGACGTCGAGGTGCCGGTCAACCCGTTGATCGGCACCACGGTGCGTCTGGAATACCTGGGGGCGATCCACTGCACCCATTGCGGGCGCAAGACCAAAACCAGTTTCAGCCAGGGTTACTGCTACCCGTGCATGACCAAGCTGGCGCAGTGCGACCTGTGCATCATGAGCCCGGAGCGCTGCCACTATGACGCCGGCACCTGTCGCGATCCAGCGTGGGGCGAGCAGTTCTGCATGACCGATCACGTGGTTTACCTGTCCAATTCGTCGGGCATCAAGGTTGGCATCACTCGTGCTACGCAACTGCCGACGCGATGGATCGATCAGGGTGCATGTCAGGCGTTGCCGATCATGCGCGTGTCGACAAGGCAGCAATCGGGCTTCGTCGAAGATTTGTTCCGTAGCCAAGTGGCCGACAAAACCAACTGGCGCGCGTTGCTCAAGGGCGATGCGGCGGCGGTGGATCTGGCGCAGGTGCGTGATCAGCTGTTTGAAAGCTGCGCCGAAGGCCTGCAAGGTTTGCAGGAGCGATTCGGCCTACAAGCTATTCAGACGATTGCCGATGTAGAACCTCTCGAAATCCGCTATCCGGTCGAGCAATACCCGGCCAAAATCGTCAGCTTCAACCTAGACAAGAACCCGATTGCCGAAGGCACCCTGTTAGGGATCAAGGGCCAGTACCTGATCTTCGATACCGGCGTGATCAACATTCGCAAGTACACGGCTTATCAGCTCGCCGTGCATCAATAAGGACTTCAGCATGCGCACCGAACAACCGAAGATGATTTATCTGAAGGACTATCAGGCGCCCGAGTACCTGATCGACGAAACACACCTGACCTTCGAGTTGTTCGAGGATCACAGCCTGGTGCACGCGCAGTTGGTGATGCGCCGCAACCCGGCCCGTGGCCCGGGCCTGCCACCGCTGGTGCTCGATGGTCAGCAACTGGAATTGCTCTCGGTGACCCTGGCCGATAAAGAGCTTGGCGCTGCTGACTATCAATTGTCCGAGAATCATCTGACCCTGCAGCCTACCGCCGAAACCTTCACGGTCGACACCAGCGTCAAGATCCACCCGGAAACCAACACCGCACTGGAAGGCCTGTACAAGTCCGGCACGATGTTCTGCACCCAGTGCGAGGCGGAAGGTTTCCGCAAGATCACCTATTACCTCGACCGCCCGGACGTGATGAGCAAGTTCACCACCACCGTGGTCGCCGAGCAGCACAGCTATCCGGTGCTGCTCTCCAACGGCAACCCGATCGCCTCGGGTCCGGGCGAAGACGGCCGGCACTGGGCGACCTGGGAAGATCCGTTCATGAAACCGGCGTACCTGTTCGCGCTGGTGGCCGGTGATTTGTGGTGCGTTGAAGACAGCTTCACCACCATGACCGACCGCAACGTCGCATTGCGCATCTACGTCGAGCCGGAAAACATCGACAAGTGCCAGCACGCGATGACCAGCCTGAAGAAGTCGATGCGCTGGGACGAAGAGGTTTACGGTCGCGAGTACGATCTGGACATCTTCATGATCGTCGCCGTCAACGATTTCAACATGGGCGCGATGGAGAACAAAGGCCTCAACATCTTCAACTCCAGCGCCGTACTGGCCCGCGCCGAAACCGCGACCGACGCCGCGCACCAGCGCGTTGAAGCGATCGTCGCGCACGAATACTTCCACAACTGGTCGGGCAACCGCGTGACCTGCCGCGACTGGTTCCAGCTGTCGCTGAAGGAAGGCTTCACCGTATTCCGCGATTCCGGTTTCTCCGCCGACATGAACTCGGCCACGGTCAAGCGCATTCAGGATGTGGCGTACCTGCGGACTCACCAGTTTGCTGAAGATGCAGGTCCCATGGCCCATGCCGTGCGTCCGGACAGCTTCATCGAGATTTCCAACTTCTACACCCTGACCGTGTACGAAAAGGGTTCGGAAGTGGTCGGCATGATCCACACCTTGCTCGGCGCCGAAGGCTTCCGCAAGGGCAGCGATCTGTACTTCGAGCGTCACGACGGTCAAGCGGTCACCTGCGACGATTTCATCAAAGCGATGGAAGATGCCAACGGCGTCGACCTGACCCAATTCAAGCGCTGGTACAGCCAGGCCGGTACACCGCGTCTGGCAGTGAGCGAGTCTTATGACGCCGCCGCGAAAACCTACAGCCTGACCTTCCGCCAGAGCTGCCCGGAAACCCCGGACAAAGTTGAAAAACTGCCGTTCGTGATTCCAGTCGAACTCGGCCTGCTCGACAGCAAAGGCAACGAGATTGCCCTGCGTCTTAGCGGCGAAGCAGCGGCGCAAGGCACCACCCGCGTGATCTCGGTGACCGAAGCCGAGCAGACGTTTACCTTCGTCGACATCGCCGAACAGCCGCTGCCATCGCTGCTGCGCGGCTTCTCGGCGCCGGTGAAGCTGAGCTTCCCGTACAACCGCGATCAATTGATGTTCCTGATGCAGCACGACAGCGACGGCTTCAACCGCTGGGATGCCGGTCAGCAACTGTCGGTGCAGGTCCTGCAAGAGTTGATCGGCCAGCAGCAGAAGGGCGAGAGCCTGAAACTCGATCCGCGTCTGGTCTCGGCGCTGCGTACGGTGCTGTCGGACGAATCGCTGGATCAGGCGATGGTCGCTGAAATGCTTTCGCTGCCAGGTGAGGCGTACCTCACTGAAATCAGCGAAGTGGCTGACGTCGATGCGATCCATATCGCCCGTGAGTTCGCACGCAAGCAATTGGCCGAAGGGTTGTTCGAGGCGCTGTGGCTGCGTTATCAGGCCAACCGCGACCTGTCGAAGAAAACCCCGTATGTGGCCGAGGCCGAGCACTTTGCTCGTCGCGCGCTGCAGAACATTGCGCTGTCTTATCTGATGCTCAGTGGTAAGCCGGAAGTACTGGCGGCGGCGCTGGAGCAGTTCGAAGCGGCCGACAACATGACCGAGCGCCTGACAGCGCTGGCGGTACTGGTCAACTCACCGTTCGAAGAGCAGAAGGCGTTGGCGCTGGCCAGTTTCGCCGAGCACTTCAAGGACAACCCGCTGGTCATGGATCAGTGGTTCAGCGTGCAGGCCGGCAGCACTCTGCCAGGCGGTCTGGAGCGCGTGAAAGCGTTGATGCAGCACCCAGCGTTCAACATCAAGAACCCGAACAAGGTGCGTGCGCTGGTCGGCGCGTTTGCCGGGCAGAACCTGATCAACTTCCACGCGGCGGATGGTTCGGGTTATCGCTTCCTCGCGGATCTGGTGATTGAGTTGAACGGGTTCAACCCGCAAATCGCTTCTCGCCAATTGGCACCGCTGACGCGCTGGCGCAAATATGACGATGCGCGTCAGGCGTTGATGAAAGGCGAGCTGGAGCGGATTCGGGCGTCGGGGCAGTTGTCGAGTGATGTGTATGAGGTGGTGAGCAAGAGTCTGGCTTGATGGGCCCCTCACCCTAACCCTCTCCCAGTGGGAGAGGGGACTGACCGAGGTGTCTTTGCGCTGTACGCCGACCTGAAAGTCCGGAGTCGAACTCAGGTTTTGAACGGCCCCCGATCTGCTCCCTTTCCCCCTCGCCCCCTTGGGGGAGAGGGCTGGGGTGAGGGGGTAGGATTTATGCATCAACACAACTCCCTAAGCCGTACGCATAAAAAAACGCCGCATTAATAATGCGGCGTTTTCATTTCCAGAAAAATTACTTCAGATCAAACCGATCCAGATTCGTCACCTTCGTCCAGGCAGCGACGAAGTCCTTAACAAACTGCTCCTTCGCATCCGAACTGGCGTACACCTCGGCCAAGGCCCGCAACTGCGCATTGGAACCAAACACCAGATCAACCCTTGTCGCCGTCCATTTCACGTTCCCGCTTTTGCGTTCACGCCCTTCAAACTCATCCGCATCCCGTGAAGTCGGCTTCCACTCCACCCCCATGTCCAGCAGGTTGGTGAAGAAGTCATTGGTCAGCGCTTCAGTCTGCGCCGTAAACACCCCATGGCGGCTCTGCCCAACGTTGGTGTTCAACACCCGCAAACCACCGAGCAACACGGTCATTTCCGGCGCGGTCAACGTCAGCAGTTGCGCCTTGTCGATCAGCAGTGCTTCGGCCGAAACGGTGTATTTGCCTTTGCTGTAGTTGCGGAAACCATCGGCAATCGGTTCAAGGAAACCGAACGACTCGACGTCGGTCTGCTCCTGAGTGGCATCGGTACGCCCTGGATGGAACGGCACGCTAACAGAATGACCGGCGTTTTTCGCCGCTTGTTCGATGCCGGCGTTGCCTGCGAGCACGATCAGGTCGGCCAGCGAGACTTTCTTGCCGGCGGCACCACCGTTGAACTGGTTTTGAATCCCTTCAAGCGTACTCAGCACCTTGTCCAACTGCTCAGGCTGGTTGGCCTGCCAGAACTTCTGCGGTGCCAGGCGCAGACGTCCACCGTTGGCGCCACCGCGTTTGTCCGAACCACGGAACGTTGACAGTGCCGCCCAAGCCGTCGAGACCAGTTGCGAAACGGATAGGCCCGACTCAAGGATTTTGCTTTTCAGTGCCGCGGCGTCGCTGTCGTCGATCAGCGGGTGAGTGACATCAGGAATCGGATCCTGCCAAAGCAGTTCTTCGTTCGGCAGTTCCGGCCCGAGGTAACGTGACAGTGGGCCCATGTCGCGGTGGATCAGTTTGTACCAGGCGCGGGCGAAGGCGTCGGCCAGTTGCTCAGGGTTGGCGAGGAAACGGCGGGAGATCTGCTCATATGCCGGGTCGAAACGCAGCGCCAGGTCGGAGGTGAGCATGGTCGGCGAAAGCTTTTTGCTGGGATCATGGGCATGCGGAACGGTGCCGGCACCGCCGCCATTTTTCGGAATCCACTGGTGGGCGCCAGCCGGGCTTTTGGTCAGTTCCCATTCAAAACCGAACAGGTTTTCCAGGTAGTTGTTGCTCCACTTTGTTGGCGTGGTCGTCCAGGTCACTTCCAGACCGCTGGTAATGGTGTCGGCGCCCTTACCGGTGCCGAACGCATTGCGCCAGCCCAGACCTTGTTCTTCGAGGCCGGCCGCTTCCGGCTCAGGCCCGACGTTGTCGGCAGGGCCGGCGCCGTGGGTTTTACCGAAGGCGTGACCGCCAGCGATCAGTGCCACGGTTTCTTCATCGTTCATGGCCATGCGGCCAAAGGTTTCGCGGATGTCGTGGGCCGAGGCCACCGGGTCCGGATTACCTTCAGGACCTTCAGGGTTAACGTAGATCAGGCCCATTTGCACGGCGGCGAGGGGGTTTTCCAGATTGCGTTCGCCCTGATCGGTGCGGCTTTCCTCTTTTCCGTGCAAGTCCGGCTCGGCCACCAGTGTGCCGTCACCGGGCTCCTGCATCGGCGCCTTGTCCTTGCCATAGCGACTGTCGCCGCCGAGCCATTCGTGTTCCGAACCCCAGTAAACGTCCTCGTCCGGCTCCCACACATCGGGGCGACCACCGGAGAAGCCGAAGGTCTTGAAGCCCATGGATTCCAGCGCGACGTTACCGGTGAGGACAATCAGATCCGCCCAGGAAATGTTACGGCCATATTTCTGCTTGATCGGCCACAGCAGACGGCGGGCCTTGTCGAGGCTGACGTTATCCGGCCAGCTGTTCAGCGGCGCAAAGCGTTGCTGACCCGAGCCGGCGCCACCACGGCCATCGGCGGTGCGATAGGTGCCGGCGCTGTGCCAGGCCATGCGCACGAAGAGAGGGCCGTAGTGCCCGAAGTCGGCCGGCCACCAGTCCTGAGAGTCGGTCATCAATGCGGTGAGGTCTTGTTTCAGCGCCTGGAAATCCAGGCTCTTGAAGGCTTTGGCGTAGTCGAAATCCTTGCCCAGCGGGTCGGACTTGGGCGAATGCTGGCTGAGGATTTTCAGGTTGAGTTGATTCGGCCACCAGTCACGGTTCGTCGTACCACCACCGGCGGCGTGGTTGAACGGGC
Source organism: Pseudomonas sp. NPDC087690 (assembly GCF_044743175.1). Lineage (NCBI taxonomy): Bacteria > Pseudomonadati > Pseudomonadota > Gammaproteobacteria > Pseudomonadales > Pseudomonadaceae > Pseudomonas > Pseudomonas sp. NPDC087690. The sequence continues at coordinate 896,311 of NZ_JBIUVX010000001.1, read as the reverse complement.
ATTTCGATTCGTTTGCCATGTTCGGGTCCTTATCAGGTCTGCTACGGCCGGCTCGTGCCGACTTCGGACTAGTAAGGCTAGACCCGACTTGGAGAGTCAGCTAATAGGCCGACTATTGGAGGGTTATAGGCAAAGTCTTTCAGCGTTTTTCGGAGCACTTCACGGATCAGCCGATAGCGACTGCCTGCTTGAAACATGCGTTGTTGAGCCTCTGCAAAAAACAAAAAGTGAAAATCGGGATGACAGGAAGAAATGTTATTGTATAACATAAAATTCGTTTCATTCTGTTTCTACCAGCGTTAAAGCAAAACGCTGGCAGCGATCCTCACTATTCAGCGCATGGAAATTTTGCAATGCCTGCCCGTTCCCACCCCCTGCAACGACGCCTCAATCCGTTGGCTGCGGCGCTGCTTTTTGCAGCGCCGGTGTTCGCCGCCGACACCCTCGAGCTGCAACCGCAAGTCATCACCGGCAATCCGCTCGGCAGCCAGACACTCGCTTCGCCATCGACGGTGCTCAGCGGCGACGACCTCACGTTTCAACAGAAGGGCAGCCTCGGTGAAACCCTGAACAAGCAACCCGGCGTGTCCTCGTCGTACTTCGGTCCGGGTGCGAGCCGGCCGATCATCCGCGGCCAGGACGGTGACCGCATCCGCATCCTGCGCAACGGCGTCGGCGCGCTGGATGCTTCGTCGCTGTCTTACGATCACGCGGTGCCGCTGGACCCGGTCAACATCGAGCGTGTTGAAATCATCCGGGGCCCAGCAGCCCTGCTATACGGCGGCAGCGCCATTGGCGGAGTGGTCAACACTTTTGATAACCGCATTCCGACCGAGGCTATCGACGGAATCCATGGCGCCGGTGAGTTGCGCTACGGCGGTGCCGACACCACGCGAAGCAGCGCCGGCAAACTCGAGGCCGGTAACGGTCAGTTCGCCTTGCACCTGGACGCCAGTGCCCGCGAGTTCAATGATCTGAAAATCCCCGGTTACGCGAAAACCGCTGGCGAACGCGCAAACGACGACGGCGACTCGAAAAAGCATCGACTGGCCAACAGCGATGGTCGCCAGGACGGCGGCGCGGTGGGCGGGTCTTACACTTGGGATGACGGATACGCCGGCCTGTCCTACAGCAACTACGACTCCAATTACGGTTCGCCCGCTGAACAAGACGTGCGCATCCGCATGCAACAGGAGCACTACGCCTTCGCCTCGGAGATACGCAATCTCGATGGGCCATTCAGCTCGATCAAACTGGATGCCGGTTACACCGATTACGAGCATCGCGAAATCGAAGGCGGCGAGGTCGGTACGACGTTCAAGAACAAAGGTTACGAGGCGCGTGTCGAAGCGCGGCATCAGCCATTGGGGCCGTTCAACGGTGTGATCGGTGCGCAGGTCAGCCGCAACGAGTTCTCGGCACTCGGCGAAGAAGCGTTCGTGCCGCAGACCGATACCGATGCCGCTGCGCTGTTCATTCTTGAAGAGTTGCAAGCCACCGACCGACTGCTGTTCACCCTCGGCGGACGCCTTGAGCACACCACGGTCGACCCGGACGCCAAGGGTAACGAGCGCTTTGCCAACGCCGACCGCTCCAGCAGTTTCACCGCTGGCAGTCTTTCCTCTGGCGCGGTGTACACGCTGACGCCGATCTGGTCGGTGGCTGCGACGCTGGGCTACACCGAACGTGCCCCGACGTTCTACGAGCTGTACGCCAACGGTGCCCACGTCGCGACCGGCACTTATGAAGTCGGCGATGCCGGGCTGTCGAAAGAAAAAGCCGTGTCCAGTGACCTCGCGCTGCGCTTCGACAATGGTACGCACAAGGGCAGTGTCGGTGTGTTCTACAGCCACTTCTCCAATTACATCGGCTTGCTCGGCACGGGCCGAACGCTGAATGACGAGGGCGAAGAGGACGTCAACGGCATCCCGGAATATACCTACTCCGGCGTACGAGCGCGCTTCAGCGGTATTGAAGCGCAGGATCGCTGGACGCTTGGCGAAAACGCCTTGGGCAAGTTTGCCCTGGAACTGTCCGGCGACTACACCCGCGCGAAGAACCTCGATACCGGCGAAGACTTGCCACGCATCGCGCCGCTGCGGTTGAACAGCGGGCTGCTGTGGGAGCTGGACAAGTGGCAGGCGCGCATCGATGTTGAACACGCCAGTTCACAGCATCGCGTGCCGACTAACGAAAGCCGCACCGATGGCTACACGACGCTGGGCGCCAATGTCGGGTATCACTTTGATGTCGGCCAGAGCCAATGGCTGGCCTTCGTCAATGCCGAGAACCTGACCAATCAAACCGTGCGTTACGCCAGTTCGATTCTGCGCGACATTGCGCCGGCAGAAGGGCGCAGCATTCAGGTCGGGTTGCGCACAACGTTCTGATAATCACTGATTGCCACTGTAGGAGCTGTCGCGGCCCGAGCCTGCGGCAGCTCCTACACAGACGTTGTCAGGTGGATTGGGCCGTGTCGTCCTCCGGCACGTCGTCAAGAATATCCTCTTGTCCCGGCAATTCCGTAATCACACTGAAATCCGTCACTTCAACCGCGCCCAGGCCATAACCCAGCAAATGGAAAGAAAATGCTTTGCGCTCTTGCGGGTTGTCGAAGCTGAAGTTCATTTGCAGTGGCTGCTCGGCGGTTGCGACCATCTCCTGCGGCAGACCGATCTGCACATCCTGTTCAAACTCCTTGGCCTTGAGCTGAATGTACGCGGCCTGCTGCGGATCGACCGAGCGCACGGTCAGGCGTACGCGGGTGTGCGAGCCTTTGGGCATTTCCAGGTATTGCGCGCCGATCAGGTTGTCGGCCCAGTCATCCTTGATCTGCGCTTGCAGCGGGATAACGTTGGTGCTGCCGAACTGATAGCGATGATTGAGCGGTGTGCGCAGCAGCGAAAGGTCGAGGGCATTGGCGCGGGCGGCGATCTGCCGGGCCGGGTGGCCGCTGTAGTTACCTTTATAGAGGGCATTTTCGGCGATGAACCCGGCGCTTTCGTAGTAGCGGCAGCGACGCGGCATGTCGCACTCGGAAAAGATCCCCTGACCGTTGTGATAGCGCAGCTTGCCGTTGGTGAACGACATGATTTCGCGGCCGCTGTCGTAATCGCGAAACAGCGAGCGACCGCTCAGCGCGGAAGGCACCGGCAAATCGAAGTAATCGAGAATCGACGTACTCAGATCGACGTGGCCATAAACGCCTTTGTTCAGTCGTGGCAGTTGCGCTTGCTCCGGCGCCAGGGTCAGATTGAAGCCCCACGAAGAAGCCAGTCGCACGCCGTCGATGCCGTGGGATTCGTCCGAGGTGATCACCACCAGCGTATCTTTCAGAACGCCCTGGCGTTCGAGGCCGCTGAGAAACTGCTCCAGCGCATCGTCGAGATAACCGACGGCGGCCTGTTTTGGCGTTTCGAAGCGCTCCAGATATTCCTCGGGCGCGGAGTAGGGCTGATGCGTGCCGACGGTCAGCAATGTCAGCATCCACGGCTTCTTCTGCTTTTTCAGTTGGCCGACATAATCCAGCGCGCCTTCGAAAAACGCCTTGTCATCCTTGCCCCACGGGAATTCCAGGTAGTTGCTGTTGGTAAACCACTCCAGACCGTGCGTCGCATCGAAACCGATGTGCGGCATGATCTTGTCTTTGGCCATGAAGCGCAGCCCGGCACCTTGCAGATAGTGCGTGCTGAAGCCGTGTTCACGCAGTTGCGCCGGCAGGCACGCCTGATTGCGTTCGTTGAGGGTCAGCATCTCCACGCCTTTGGGCGTGCCGTTGTTGAGTTTGTCGTAGTCGCCGCAGAGCATCGAGTACAGACCGCGAATGGTCTGGTGGGTATGCAGCACGTAATCCGGGGTGTTCATGCCGCGCTCGGCCCAGCGACTGAGGTTGGGCATCAGGTCTTCCTGATAATGACTGCCGATGGCTTCGCGGTTGGCGCGAATGTAGGCGCCGGGAATGCCTTCCAGGGCGATGATCAGTACGTTGCGCGCTTGCCCAGGGGCGGCCAGCAGTTTCTGCCCGTTGAGGTCGACGTCGGTGAGACCGGCCATGGCCGGCGCGGGTTCTTCGACATCGCCGTCCAGCCATTCCTCGCCCCGAATCTGCAGATCGGCGACCTCAGTAGCCAGCAACTGGTGCGGCAGGTTGTACTGGCGCCACGGATCCGCTTCACTCGGCCACAGGTTCTGCGCGCCCCAGTGCGCGGCGAACAACACCAGCGGTGCGCTCCAGGCGGCGCGTGGCAGGGGCGGGCGCGGTAGATCGCGGTTGGCAAACCGGGTTGCCAACCAGAACAGCAGGGCCAGCAGCAAGGTGATACCCAGCGCAGGATGCGCCAGCCCGCCACCGGTGGAATTTTCCACGAACTGCGGATCGATCAGGTAATGAATGTCGGAAGGCGTCGGCAGACGACCGACGGCGCTGACCAGTTCAGCGGTCGCCACGGCCAGCAGTCCCCAGAACAGCAACACCGGCAAGGCCAGCCACCACGCCCGGCGATGCAGCAACACGACCAGCAGGCTGCCAATGGCCAGGTCCGACAAATAACCCAGAGGTGCCGACCAGCCCAGTGCCGCACGCAGGCACACCGGCACAATCAGCACGAGAAATATCAACGAAAAGAGGCGGGCATGCGGCTGCCGCAACCGGTTAAAAAGAGCGCTCACAAAAAAGACCTTCCAGCCATTAAGTCGTCATAAAAGTGTGCTCGATGATACCAAGGGTGGGCTGTCTGATCGCCCTTTTAAACGCTCGACTGATGCGCTGGTGCGCGAGCTCTCGAAGGTGACGTCGCGCCTGCAGCCCTGATCGGCCCTCGGGTCAAACGGCAATCGGCGATATTGCTACCGACGGATTTATTGTTTCAGGCTGTTTATGCCGCCAAATCATCACCGGTATCCAATGTAAGAACAGCGCAACGCTGCGATCTTTCTAAACCTCGGAATCAAAAGCCCGCAGGCTCATTGCGCTCAACAACCCGTGCTATCGATATGCGATAAAGATATTTAATTTCTATTTTTTATAGCGATAAAGTCAGGCCTTTCAGCACACCACCCCCATGCTGCGAGGTTGTCATGGCCACACCGTTCAAACGTTCCGCACTGACTCTGTTGGCCGCTTCCCTGGCCGCGAGTGCCTTGTTCAGCACCGGCGCTCAAGCTGAGGGCAAGATCAGCATCGCTCAACAATTCGGCATCGGTTACCTGATTCTCGATGTGGTGCGCGACCAGAACCTCATCGAAAAACACGGCAAAGAGCAGGGTCTCGACATCAAGGTCGACTGGAACAGCATTTCCGGCGCCACGGCGATGAACGAAGCATTGCTCACGGGATCGCTCGACGTGGTGTCTGCCGGCGTGCCGCCGATGCTCACCGTGTGGGATCGCACCAAAGGCAAACAGAACGTCAAAGCCATCGCCGCACTGGGCTCAATGCCCAACTATCTGCTGACCAACAATCCGAACATCAAGACCCTCAAGGACTTCACTGACAAGGACCGGATTGCCGTGCCTGCCGCCGGCGTGGGCTTCCAGTCGCGCACCTTGCAGATCGAAACCGCCAAGGAATTCGGCGACGCGCAGTACAAGAAATTCGACGATATCTCGGTCAGCCTGCCGCACCCCGATGCGACGGCTGCGCTGATTGCCGGCGGCTCTGAGATCAACTCGCACTTCTCCAGCCCGCCGTTCCAGTACCAGGCGTTGCAGAATCCCAACGTGCACAAAGTGCTGAGCTCCTATGACGTGCTTGGCGGCCAGGCGACGTTCAACGTGCTGTACACCACGGAAAAATTCCACGACGAAAACCCGAAAACCTACAAGGCGTTCTATGACGCGTTGGCCGAGGCCGAGAAGATCATCAAGGCTGACAAGCCGGCGGCGGCTCAGGCGTACATTCGTGTCGAGCAGTCGAAACTGCCGCTGGCCCTGGTCGAGCAAATCGTCAAGGATCCGGAAATCGATTTCACCGTGGTGCCGCAGCGCACCTTCATCTATGCCGAGAAGTTGCAGGAGCTGGGCGTGCTGAAGAACAAGGCCGACAGCTGGAAGGATTATTTCTTTGAAGAGGCGCATGACGGCGCGGGTAGTTGAGCGAATGGCATGAAGCCTCAAGAATCATCTTCACCGGGCGATACCAGTGGTCAACGTGCGCCGAATCATCTGATTCGGCGCAACGCATGGATTTTTTGACAGGCACGGTATTAAAGAATGCTACGGAAAGTTTGCAGCACATTGGCAACCTGGGGGGCTATCACTCTAAGTGTTGCCGTATTGAACGGGTGCACGACGGCGCGATACGACGGTCAGCGCGCGCCGGATCCGGCCAAGGCTGTGATTATCGGCTCCATCATCGAAGGCTATCTGACTCAGCCGCACGGCCTGACGGTCAACATCAAACAGCAGGGAGAGCCAGACACAGCCATTACCCTGACCACGCTGTACAACGAAGACGACCAGCCGTCCCCGAACCTGCTGGGGCATCTGTTCATGTACGAGGTGCCGCCAGGACGCTACGAATTCATCGATTGGAACTATCAGTTCTATATGGGGCACGCCGTTGCCCGGCCGTCCTCGACGGTATTCACCGTGAAGGCAGGGCAGACGCTTTACATCGGTAATCTCTACGCCAATGCGCTGACGTACTGTTTGTCCAACGTCAATGATGCCGAAGAAACCGTCGAGCGCCTCAAGGGTAAATACCCGATCCTGCAAAGCCGCACGATCATCAATCTGACCTCCGAAAGCGCTTTCAAACCGTGGCCCACCTCTGATGCCAAAGACAACGGCAAAGGGCTTTGCGTTTTTTGAAGCACCATCGGCCGGGCACTTTTTTCCAAGGAATAAATTGATGAATCGCACCGCACTACTTTGGGTTGGCCTGCTGGCCAGCCTGACCCTGCTCAGCGGCTGTGCCGCCGGGCCTGATTTGAAGGGACAACCATTTTTTACTGCAGTGGAAAAGGCGCAACCGGAGCAGGCGACACTGTACTTCTATCGGCCTGCCGCGAGTGTCGGTTACTTCGTGACCCCGACGATTACGATCAATGGAAACGCCGTCGGAGTTTTACCTTCCGGCGGGTTTTTCCGGACAACCGTGCCGGCCGGTTCCTACCGGATCGAGTCGACTACTCCGCCATTTGTCAGCAGCAGCGTCAACAAACGCTTCGACTTGAACGTCGAAAGCGGCCATGTCTATTTCATCGCCGATGAGACCAGTTCCCGGGCGTTCAGCGATGACCATGCGCTGGGTGAAGTGAACGACGCCTATTATTCGGGCGCGCATTTCTACTTCCGTTATGCATTGGTACCTGCGGAAGAAGCGTTGCGGACGATCAAGTGGTGTCAGCAGGTGCCTGCTCCTGTGTCTAAAATCTGAAAGCTTAAAGCTAGCAAAGAAGGGCCGCTAGGTCGCTCAAGGAAGGAGTCGATTAGATGTTGAATAAACTCGTTTGGTTGGTATTGTATTTTTTGGTTGTAAGCTTGTTTGAGTGGCTGCTTGTATCATATGAACTACGCGAATTGTTCTTTGTTGCAACTGTTGTTTTTACGCTGGTTTTTTTGTCTGGCGCGCACCGAGCAGGTTGGCTCAGGCTTGATGATCGAGATTTGTTCAGTCAGCCGTTATTTCTGATTTCTATTCTGTTGCCCATTTACTATTTTGCCGCTATTGGCCTTTGGGTCTGGAAGGGGCATGGGCTGGATTTCAGCTCTAATGGGTTTGCAAATTTTCTTGAAATCAGCAAGTTGCCACTTCTGTTTCTGGCTTCCGCTATCCCAATGGCTGCTATTGTTAATAATGTGCATCGTACAATTCAAACGGAAAAGCAGATTCGCGAGTCCGAAAAGAAGAATTTGTCCGACGCTTATTACGGTCATTTAAAGTTCATGGTTGACCAGTTTAAAACGGTTGAAGGTTTTGAGGTCGATCTGGAATTTGTCTATGGCACAAAACCGACAAAGGCGCTTATTCAGTCAAAAATTAATGTTCGCTTTCCACTTGAGCTTTATAGGAGATCGTTTCACCTTTCTTCGCCTGAAAGCGGTGCAGACTCTCGGATCTCGGAAGATTTTCTGAAAGATGTCAGGGGTGAGTGGGATGCTATTATCAAGAATCTGACGCGATTGCGAAATAAAGATTCAATCCGAACTAATTACCCAGGACTTTATGTTTCTGAGGTTGTTAGTATCTATGCGGGTATAGATCTCGCGCATCAGCGATTGTGCAGTTTGCTATGTTTGAATGGTTTTCACTCGAAGAATACTTTTCTGATGCAGGATTGGGGTACTGTGTATAAATATGGTTCGACATTTTGTAATCCTCAGCATATGTTGGAGTCGTTGAGGTCGCTAGAGCATGTAACGCTGCTGTTGCTTGAGAAAATGTATAACGAAACCGTGAAAAGCTCTTTTGATATTGATAAGCCGATTTTTACTGTGGGGGATGAGCTGAGTGAGTCATGGAGTCGGTTTTTAACTTTGATTTCTGTGAAGGATTACAGCGGAGTCGAGTTTACAACTCTTGGGCCAACTCAACACTCAACCCTTACGACTGTCTAGCTGGTCGTTTTTAGTTGTATGAAGCCCGGAGTGGAATCCGGGCTTCAAAGTTTAATTGGTAGGTCTTTTCCTGCCGGTTTAATTAGTCTCTTCGCGCTTCACCACCAGCGTCAAAATGTCATAACTGGCCACCAGATCACCGAGCTGGTCGGTGACTTCCACATCCCACGCCACCACTCCTTGCGCAATGCCTTGCGGGCTCTTCTTGCCCTGGTCGATCTTGCGTTTGCAGGTCAGGCGCGCCTGGATGGTGTCGCCGATGCCTACCGGGTTGATGAAGCGCAAGGTGTCGAGGCCATAGTTGGCCAACACCGGGCCGGGGGCGGCGGAAACGAACGGGAGTTTGGTCGAACCGTGATCGAGGCTTACACCGAGCTGAAATCCGTGTGCATCGCCCACTGACCTCAAACCCTGTAGGAGCTGCGGCACGCTGCGATCTTTTGATTTTGATTTTCAAGAAGCAGGATCAAAAGATCGCAGCGTGCCGCAGCTCCTACAGGGGGATCGTGTCAGGCTTCACCGTCGTCGAAGATGCTTTCTATGGGCATTTCAAATGTCCGGGCGATCTGGAACGCCAGCGGCAAACTCGGATCGTAACGTTCGTTTTCGATCGCATTGATGGTCTGGCGCGAAACGTTCAAGCGTTCCGCCAGATCGACCTGCGACCATTTGCGCTCGGCGCGCAATTCCTTGAGGCGGTTTTTCATTGGTAGCGGCGTCGCGCAATTTGCAGGCCGACAATCCACATCAGCCCCATCACCGGCCACACACATGTCCATGGAATATGCGGGGCGCCGACGTTTTCCAGAAAACCGTAGCTGAAGGTCAACAGTGCCGAGGCGGCGAAGGCGAAGCCCAGCGCTTCGAACTGGATGCGCAGATGCATTTCATCCATGCGGCGCATGTTGCGCACGATGGCCCAGCACATCAGGCCTGCCGGAAGGATCGGGGTCAGTGCCACTACGGATCGCAGAAAAATGTTGGCATCCAGCAGGTATTGGCTGGCGATCAGGGAAAGGCTCAACACCAACACGTAGAGAACCAATGCGGCGCCCAGTTCGAGGTAGTAGCGGTTCATTCTTCACTTCCTATGTAAAAGACCTTTTACATCCTCGCTGAAGCATTCCTTGATGTAAAGCACGCTTTCCATCAGTTCAAAAAAAACGGGGCGGCATGATCATCAATCATGCCGCCCCGCAGATGTTTCAGTCAGTGCGATCAGTGCATTTTGCTGTGATCGTGACCTTCCATGTTGGTCAGCGCGCGAACCGGCGCTTTGACTTCGATGGTTTCTTTCTCGCCTTTGGCGTTCTCGACGGTCAGGGTCAGCGGCACGCTTTCGCCTTCCTTGAGCTGACCGGTCAGGCCCATCAGCATCACGTGGTAGCCGTTCGGATCTAGCTTGACGGCTTTGCCGGCTGGCAGCTCGACGAACTTCACCGGGCCCATGCTCATGACGTCATTCTTCATGGTCATTTCGTGGATCTGCACGTCTTTGGCCACGGGTGTCGCGACGCTGAGCAACTTGCTGTCGCTGTCGGCGGTCAGGGTCATGAATGCACCGCTGGCGGACTGGGTCGGCACGGTGGCACGAACCCAGGCATCGTCGACTTTGGTCGCTGCAGTCGCCTGGAATGCCAGACCCAGCAGAGAAAAACCGATGACAGCGCGTTTGATGTGGTTCAGAACAGGTTGCATCAGCAAACCTCCATAACAGTAAGCAAATCTTCCGTGCATTGTTCTGCCGAAAGCGAGGTGGACAGACCCAGGCGCAGACCGCCGTTGGAGTCATAAACGTAGCTGGTGGCGGTGTGCGAGATGGTGTAGGTGTCGCCGGCCGGGACTTTCTCGTAGAACACGTCGAATTCCTTGGCCGTGGCCGCGGTTTCCTCAAGCGTGCCGTACAGCGCAACGAAGGTCGGATCGAAGGCCTTCATGTAGGCGTCGAGGATTTCCGGCGTGTCGCGCTCTGGATCGAGGCTGATGAAGATCACCTGCAAACGGTCGCCATCGGCGCCCATCAGCTTCTTGATTTTCGCCGCGCGGGCAAGGGTGGTCGGGCAGACTGCCGGGCACTGGGTGAAACCGAAGAACACCATCGGCATCATGCCGCGAAAGCTCGACAGCGTCATGGTTTCGCCATCGGTGTTCTTCAGTTTGAAGGTGCGCCCCATGATCTTGTTACTCAGATCCTTGCCGTACTTGTACGACAGTTGGCCGCGGGTGTCGCAGCCGGCGAGCAGGCCGAGCCCGAGCACGCCCATTCCCGCAAGCACCTTGCGGCGAGTCAACAAAGCCGTCATCTAATACCGCCTTTTGCAGCCCGTCAGTCGGCAGGACTGGCGGGGGGTTAACCGTAAAAGCGGCGCATGATACCAAACTGAGACCAGACGACGGCTGCGGATCGCCGTGCGGTGTGGGATCGAGCGACAAAAGGTGTAAGAAAAAGTGACGTAGGCTCACTGCACGCGCGACTCATCTCCCCGCCAGCCGCCGCCCAGCGCGGTGTAAAGGTTGACCTCGGCGACCAGTTGCGCGAGACGGTCGGTGATCAATCCTTGCTGCGAACTGAACAGCGAGCGCTGCGCATCGAGGAACGTCAGGCTGCTGTCGACACCGTTCTTGTAACGATTCTGCGCGAGGTTGTAATAGGTCTGCGTGGCCTCGACCAGATCGCGTTGCGCCTGCAATTGCTGCTGATAGGTGGCGCGCGCCGCCAGCCCGTCGGCGACTTCCTGAAACGCCGTTTGAATCGATTTTTCGTATTCGGCGACGGCGACGTCTTTCTGCAATTTCGAATAATCGAGGCTTGCGCGCAGGCTGCCGGCGTTGAAGATCGGCAGGCTGATCTGCGGCTGAAACGTCCAGGCACCCGAGCCGCCGCCAAACAGTCCGGAAAGGTCGCGACTGGACGTGCCGGCGTTCGCCGTCAGGCTGACACTGGGGAAAAACGCCGCCCGCGCCGCACCGATATTGGCGTTGGCGGCTTTGAGTTTGTATTCGGCCTGGAGAATGTCCGGGCGTCGTTGCAGCAAGTCCGAGGGTAAGCCGGCGGGCAGTTGCTCGACCAGATCACTGGCCAGTGGTTGCCCGGGCAAGGACGGCGACACCGGTGTGCCGACCAGCAAGGTCAGGCTGTTGAGATCCTGCGCGACCTGGCGCTGATAGCGCGCCAGATTGGCCCGTGAACTGTCGACGCTGGTTTGCGCCTGAGCCTGTTCCAGTGCCGAAGATTTGCCAGCATCGCGATTGCGCGTGGTCAGGTGCAGGCTCTGCTCGTCGGCGACGAGGGTGTCGCGGGTCAGCTCCAGCAGTTCCTGGTCGGCGCGCCACGTCAGGTAGGCATTGGCGACGTTGGCCACCAGACTCAATTGCGCACTGCGCCGCGCCTGCTCGGTCGCCAGCCAGCTTTGCAGCGCCTGCTCGCTGAGACTGCGCACCCGGCCGAAGAAATCCAGTTCGTAGGCACTGATGCCGAGGTTGACCGCGTAGGTTGAATTGATCAGCGCTTTGCCTTGGGTCACGCTCGGCGGCATGCGCTGGCGTGATTCGCTGGCATTGGCCGACACCGCCGGGTACAGGTCGGCACGCTGAATGCGGTACTGCGCCTGGAACGCTTCGACGTTGAGCGCCGCGACGCGCAGGTCGCGGTTGTTGACCAAGGCGCTTTCGATCAGTTGCTGCAGGGCAGGGTCGTTGAACAGCGTGCGCCAGTCTTCGCTGGACGTTGCTGCCTGCGTTGGCTGCGGATATTGCGCGGCAACCGGTGAAGCGGGCCGCTGGTAGTCGGGTATCAAGGAGCAGCCGGCCATCAACATAGCTAAGGACAGCAGAGAAAATCGCAACGTCAACATCAAACAGCCTCGTTCATGAAAGAGCGGATGCCTGGAGTGAATAACCCGTAAGCCAGACCCTCCCCCCCGTAGGAGCTGCGGCACGCTGCGATCTTTTGATCTTGTTTTTAAACAAAGCAGAATCAAAAGATCGCAGCGTGCCGCAGCTCCTACAGGGGGGGGAAGTCAGTGGGGGATTTTGAACAGGCTCAGGCCCCGGCCATCCATTTCGCCAGCCCATGTCGGCCACTGACCCCCAGTTTTGCGGTGGCGCGCTTGAGATAGGTCTCGATCGAACTGTTCTTGACCCTTAACTGTTGCGCCATCTGCGGCACCGTGCCACCGGTCAGGAGCCCCAGGCACACCTCCTTTTCGCGCACCGAGAGCACAATGCCGCTCAGCCCCAGGCGCTCATCAAATACCTGCGCCAACGGGGCCTGATCCAGTTCAGCCAATGGCTGGCGCGGTTGTCGGGCGAGGATTTGCCGACTGATCTGCGCATGGCGCTCGATCAGCGGCAGCAAGGTGTCGGAGAGGCTCTTGAGAAATGACAGTTCCGGCAGGGAAAACACGCGCTGGGTGTGTGGTCGGAAAAACGAGATGACGCATCGGCGATTCGAGGTGCGCGAGACCAGATTGCACTGGTGGACGCTGTGCTGCGGATGGCGTGGCTGGAGCGAGGCTTTCAGTTGGATCAACAGTGAGTCGTTCATCTCGATCATCTTCTGCAACAACGGATGATCGTCCGGTCGCTGCAACGGGGCGGGCGGCGGGAAGGTCTGCACTTGGCCGGCGCTGCCCAACGGCTTGATCTCGACCACGCTGGCCTGACGCTCATCCAGCGTCCACTCGCTCAGATCGACACGGTTGACCGGTACCAGCGTGTCGACCAGCTGGAACATGTTGGTGGCGAAGTGATCGTCGCCCGTGCTTGCAATCAGTTCTCCCAGTTGCCAATAAAAAAGCGGGTTTTCCATGTTGCGAATGCTGCCGGTCAGATTCATATCCTTGTCATCCCTGGTTCAGAGCCATCACTGAATCGTCTGCCGTCTGTGTAAAAGCCGCCCACGCAGTCATTTCTCCTTGAACATGATCCGGAGCAGGATTTAAGCCTATGGATTTGTCCTACGTCTGTAGGGGAAAACAGGGACACAAAGTGCCACTATTTTTGAATCCTGGCGCCGGGGTTCTGGCGGGGCCGATGAGCGGCGACGGGTCGCAAGTGACTGTTCAGTCATGCAGAGGCCGCGAAAACCGGGGATTGGCCATGGCCGATCGGCGGCGCTCAGGCAAATGGCGGCGTTGCTATGTGGTTCTTTTCCTACAAGCTTTTCAGAATTTCCTCTCCGAACTTGTAGTCAGTGCCTGCGCTTACCGCGACAGTAAGATCAAACAGGTGCGTGCAGACGTTGTGGTTGTCCGGGTTTCAGGTGTCATGTCGGTGCGGGGGCCGATGCTTGAATACGCGGCAAATTACATGAGATGGATCTTATGCCGCCTATTTCTGCCAACGTGGCGGACGATCAGTCCGCGCCTGTCGAGACGTACCCTCTGACTGCCGCCCAGCGGGATATCTGGCTGGACCAACAGAGTCGCGGAGATTCGCCGCTGTATAACATTGGCGGTTATGTCGAACTGAGCGGGCCGCTGGACCCGCTGTTGCTGCAATCGGCACTTGAACGGCTGGTAGCCGCAAACGATGCCTTGCGCATTGTTCTGTCAACGGACGTTGGTCACGATGGGTTGCCGCTGCAGAAGTTTGCGCAGGATTTGCCGGTGGCCATGCCGCTGCATGATTTCAGCCAGCACAGCGATCCACGGTCGGCCGCTCAGGCGCTGGTGGAAAAGCACATGGCGCAGGCTTACACATTGAGCGGACAGCCGTTGTTCCGTTTCAGCCTGATTCGCCTTGATCGTCACCGTCACTGGCTGGCGGCGCAGGCCCATCATTTGATCATCGATGGCTGGGGGTTCGGTCTGCTGTTCAAGTCGGTGGGTGAAATCTACAGCGCGTTGTGCCGTGACGAGCAGCCAAACGTAGCGGCGCCGTCCTATGTCGGCTTCATCGACGATGATGCGTCCTACCAGCAGTCATCGCGTTACGAACTCGATCAACGCTACTGGCTGGACAAGTACCGCAGCATTCCCGAACCCTTGTTGACTCCCTGTCATCGCGAACCCCTCGGCGCTGAAATGGCGCCAGGCCAAATCCATGTCGAGGCTTTTCCGACGCTGTTGCACGAGCGCATGAAAGACACGTCACGGCAGTTGGGCGGCTCGGCGTTTCATGTACTGCTGGCTGCGCTGCACGTGTATTTCAGTCGTACTGCCCAACGTGACGAGTGGGTGGTCGGCTTGCCGATCCTCAATCGCTCCGGTGCCCGCTTCAAAGGCACTCTAGGGTTATTCACCCAAGTCAGTGCAATGCGCATGGGCTTTGGCCGAACACTGTCATTTGGCGATTTGATCAAGGCGATCGGCACTGGCCTGAAGCAGGATTTCCGCCATCAACGCTATCCACTGAGCGAGATGAACCGCGCGCTGGGCCTGTTGCGTGAAGACCGCTCGCAACTGTTCGAGCTGTCGGTGTCCTACGAACAAGACGACCATGACTACCGTTACGGCGATGCGCCGGGGCACGTGGTCAAGGTCTCCAACCAGCACGAAGCGACACCGCTGGCCATTCACCTGCGCAGTAACCGCTACAACGACAAGGCCTGGCTGCATCTGGTGTACTCGCCGGCCTATTTCACGGCAGACGAGATCGCGTCGTTCACCGAGCACTTGGTGCTGATCCTGGAGCAAGGCCTGGAGTCTCCTGAACGGATCGTCGCCGATTTCAACCTGATCAGCCCGGCACAACTCGCCCGGTTGAATGAGTGGAATGACACCCGAGTCAGCTATCCGCAAAACCAGACCATTCATCAACGCTTCGAGTCGCGCGTGGCTGAACAGCCGGACGCCGTAGTCGCGACTTATCAGGGGCGGTCGCTGAGTTACGCCGAGCTGAACCGGCAAGCCAATGCGCTGGCCCATCATCTGCTGGGCCTCGGTGTACGGCCCGATGACCGGGTGGCGATTGTTGCCCGCAGAGGCCTGGAAACCTTGGTCGGGCTGCTGGCGATTCTCAAGGCTGGCGCCGCTTATGTGCCGATTGACCCGGCGCATCCCCCCGAGCGCCTGAGTTATCTGCTCAGCGACAGCGCTCCGATGGCGCTGCTGACGCAAAGTGATGTGCGCGAGCGCTTGCCTGCCACAGCGCTGCCGGTGATTGAGCTTGATCGGCGCGAGTGGGCGCTCGACAGCGTCACCAATCCTGAGGTGGCCGGGCTGAATCCTGGCAACCTCGCCTACGTGATTTACACCTCGGGCTCGACCGGGTTGCCCAAGGGCGTGATGGTCGAGCACCGCACCTTGTGCAATCTGGTCGACTGGCACTGCGAGGCTTTCGGCCTCGGCCCAGGGCAGCACACGTCGAGCCTGGCCGGGTTCGGTTTCGACGCGATGGCGTGGGAGGTCTGGCCAGCGTTGTGTGCCGGGGCGACGGTGCATTTTTCACCCGCGAGCGACGGCAGCGAAGACATTGATGCGCTGCTCGCCTGGTGGCGTGCGCAGCCGCTGGACGTCAGCTTCTTGCCCACGCCGATTGCCGAATACGCCTTCAGCAAACAACTCGATCATCCGACCTTGCGCACCTTGCTGATCGGCGGCGATCGCCTGCGCCAGTTCAACCGGGCGCAGTCGTTTGCGGTGATCAACAACTATGGCCCGACCGAAGCCACGGTGGTTGCCACTTCAGGACTGATCGCACCGGGGCAGGCGTTGCACATCGGCAAACCAGTCAGCAATGCCACGACTTACCTGCTCGATGATCAACAGCGCCCGGTGCCGATCGGCATCATTGGCGAGTTGTATGTCGGCGGCACCGGGGTTGCACGGGGCTATTTGAATCGCCCGCAGTTGACGGCCGAACGCTTCCTCGACGACCCGTTCAGTGCGCAGCCGGATGCGCGCATGTATCGCACCGGCGATCTCGCCCGTTGGCGCGCCGACGGCAATCTTGAATACATCGGTCGCAACGATGACCAGGTCAAAGTCCGTGGTGTGCGTGTCGAGTTGGGTGAAATCGAAGCGGCACTCGCCAGCCATGATGCTGTGAGGGAAGCCGTGGTGCTGGTGCGTGACGGCCAACTGTTGGCGTGGTTCACCGAACGTGAATCGCTGGACATCCTGCAACTGCATGCGCACCTGACCTCGCGCTTGCCAGCCGCCATGTTGCCGGCCGCTTACGTTTGTCTGGCGAGTCTGCCCCTGACGGCCAACGGCAAGCTTGACCGCCAGGCCCTGCCGCCACCGGGGCCGGAAGCGTTGATTCGTCGTGAATACGAGGCGCCACAAGGTGACGTCGAAATTGCCCTGGCGCAGATCTGGGCCGAAGTCCTGCAGGTCGAACGGGTAGGGCGTCACGATCATTTCTTTGAGCTGGGCGGCCACTCGTTGCTGGCCGTCGGCCTGATCGAGCGCATGCGTCAGATCGGCATGAGCAGCGATGTGCGGGTGCTGTTCAACCAGCCGACACTGGCCGCGCTGGCTGCGGCGGAGGGCAGCGGCCGCGAAGTCGCGGTGCCGGCCAACCGTATTGCCGCCGATTGCACGCACATCACGCCGGACCTGCTGCCACTGGTGCAACTCGATCAAACGATGATCGAGCGTATCGTCGCAACCGTGCCGGGCGGTGCCGCCAATGTGCAGGACATCTACCCGTTGGCGCCGTTGCAGGAAGGCATTCTCTATCACCACATCACCGCCGCACAGGGCGATCCGTACCTGCTGCAATCACTGCTGGCGTTCGACACCATCGAGCGGGTCGAGGCCTTCGCCGCTGCGTTGCGTCAGGTCATGGCGCGCCACGACATCCTGCGCACGGCAGTGGTCTGGGAAGGGCTGACGTCACCGGTGCAGGTGGTGTGGCGCGAGGCGATTTTGCCGGTGCAGGAGGTCGAACTGGATCCTGCTCACGGCGCGATCATCGATCAATTGCACGAGCGTTTTGACGCGCGGCGCTATCGCCTCGATGTGAGTCAGGCTCCACTGCTGCGCCTGATGTTTGCCCGCGATTCCGCGCATAACCGCGTGGTCGGCATCTTGCTGTTCCACCACTTGGCAATGGATCACGTCGCACTGGAGGCGATGCGCGAAGAAATTCACGCCAGTCTGTCCGGGCACGGCGAACCGCTGGCAGCACCGGTGCCGTACCGCAACTACGTGGCGCAAACGCGCCTGGGCGTCAGCGAGCAGGAGCATGAAGCGTTCTTTCGGCAGATGCTCGGTGACATCGACGAACCGACCTTGCCGTTCGCGCTGCAGAACGTCCAGGGCGACGGCAGCAACATCGAAGAAGCCGAGCAAGCCGTGGCGCCCGAACTCTATCAACGCATGCAGCAGCAGGCACGTCTGGCCGGCGTGAGCGTTGCCAGCCTGATCCACCTCGCCTGGGCGCAGGTGCTGGCGGCGACGTCCGCTCAGCAAAGTGTGGTGTTCGGCACGGTGCTGATGGGCCGCATGCAGGGTGGCGCGGGCGCCGACCGTGCGCTGGGGGTGTTCATCAACACCTTGCCGCTGCGCGTTGATGTCGGCGAAGGCGCGCGCAACGCGGTGAAATCCACTCATGCGCGGCTGAGTGCTTTGCTTGGCCATGAGCACGCTTCTCTGGCGCTGGCCCAGCGTTGCAGTGGCGTCGCCGCACCCGCGCCGCTGTTCAGCGCCTTGCTCAACTACCGGCACAGCGATGATGTCGAGCAAAAAACCTCCCGCCAGACCTGGCAGGGTATCGAGACGCTGGCCAACGAAGAGCGCACCAATTACCCGTTTACTTTGAGTGTCGATGACCTCGGCACGGGGTTGCGCCTTACCACCAGAACCTTGTCGAACATTGGCGCGCAACGGATTTGCGCTTACGTGCAGGCGGCTTTGAACGGTTTGGTCGAGGCGTTGGAAACTACCCCGCAACGGCCGTTGAACAGTCTGCCGTTGCTGCCGCAAGAAGAGCTGCACCAGCTGCTGGTCGAGTTCAACGATACGGCAATCGATTGCCCGATGGAGCAGCCGCTGCAGGCACTGTTCGAACAACAGGTTGTGCGTAAACCGGATGCCGTTGCGGTGCAATTTGCCGAGAAGTGCCTGACCTATCGTGAGCTGAACGAGCAGGCCAACCGCTTGGCCCATCATCTGCGCGGGCTGGGCGTTCAGCCGGATGCGCGGGTAGCGATCTGCGTCGAGCGCGGGGCGGAACTGGTGGTCGGTCTGCTGGGCATTCTCAAGGCTGGCGGTGCTTATGTGCCGCTCGATCCCGATTATCCGCTGCAACGCCTGAACTACATGCTGCAGGACAGCGCGCCGGTTGCGCTGCTGGTACATGCCGCGACGCGTGATCTGCTCAGCGAACCCGGCGTACCGCTGCTCGATCTCGACCTCGGCGCCTGGCAGGACCAGCCGCACGATAATCCGCAGGTGCCGGGTCTCGACGCGACGAATCTGGCTTACATGATCTACACCTCCGGCTCCACCGGTACGCCGAAGGGGGTGATGATCGAGCACCGCAGTGCCTGCAACATGGTGCACTGGGGCTCGCAACTTGCGCCGCCCACCGAACACGGCGCGTTGCTGCAAAAGGCCCCGTACAGTTTCGACAGTTCGGTGTGGGAGATCTTCTGGCCGCTGTGCTCGGGCATGCGCCTGGTCCTTGCGCGCGCCGATGGCAATCGCGATTCGGCCTATGTGACGCAAGTGATTCGCGAGCAGAACATCACCGTGGTCAAATTCGTGCCGGCGCTGTTGCAGCAGTTCATCGAACAGGACGACGTCAGCCAGTGCACCAGCCTCACCGACGTGCTCAACGGCGGCGGCGAATTGACCGTCGCGCTGGCTCGGCAAGTGCGTGAGCGCCTGCCGTGGGTGCGCCTGCACAACGTCTACGGGCCGACCGAAACCACGGTCGACAGCAGCGGCTGGACGCTGGAACCCGGCGAGCCGCTGCCGCCGACACCGGTGCCGATCGGCAAGGCGCTGAGCAACACGCGGCTGTATGTCCTTGATGCCTGCGATCAACCGGTGCCGCTTGGCGTCAGCGGGCATTTGCACATTGGCGGAGTGGGCGTGGCGCGGGGCTATCTGGGGCTGCCGCAACTGCAGGCCGAACGCTTTATCGACAGCCCGTTCGTGGCCGGAGATCGTTTGTATCGCACCGGGGATCTGGTGCGTTACGGCGCTGACGGCAATCTCCAGTTCCTCGGGCGCAATGACTTTCAGGTCAAGCTGCGCGGGGTTCGTCTTGAGCTGGGCGAGATTGAAGCGCGGCTGCTTGAGCATCCGGCCATCCGCGAAGCCGTGGTGCTGGTGCGCGATGAGCGACTGGTGGCTTATTACAGCGTCCGTGCCGAGCTGGCTGCACCGACGCTTGAAGCATTGCGCGCGCATGTGCTGGCGCAGTTGCCGGAGTTCATGGTGCCCGGCGCTTACGTGCTGCTGGCGGCGCTGCCGTTGACGCCCAACGACAAAATCGATCGCAGGGCGTTACCGCAACCGGGGGCGGAGGCGCTGCTCAGCCGGCCTTATGCCGCGCCCGAAGGCGACGTGGAAAGTGCCTTGGCGCAGATCTGGGCGCAGGTGCTCAAGGTCGAGCAGGTGGGGCGCGACGACAACTTCTTCGAGCTGGGCGGGCACTCGTTGCTGGCGGTCAGTCTGGTGGCGCGCATGCGTCTGGCCGGGCTGCATGTCGACGCGCGAACGCTGTTCAGCCAGCCGACACTGGCCGCGCTGGCGGCACAGACCTCGCGGCAGGCCAGGCAGGTCGAAATCGCCCAGACCACCATCCCCAGCCTCAGCCGCAAACGCCGTCTCTGATCCTCGGACACAAACCCTGTGGGAGCGAGCCTGCTCGCGAAGGCGTTGGTTCAGTCAATGATGATGTTGACTGACCCACCGCTTTCGCGAGCAGGCTCGCTCCCACAGGGGGCTTGCGGTGCTCACGCCGGCGGCTTGTCCCCGCTTCCCATGTCAGACACCCACGCCCCGATGTTTTAGTTTTTCCAGGCTGCGCGCCGCGTGCACGGACTCGCTGCTGCGCGCTCCTTTTTTCCGTATTTACAGCAGGTTACCTCATGCATTTCAGCGAACTGATGGCTGTTATTTCCACCCATGCGATCCGCCTTCAACAGGAAGATGAAGACCTGGTCATTCTGGGCAGCGACGACGCGCTGGATGACGCGTTGTGGGACAGCCTCTCGGCGCACAAGGCGCAATTGCTGGAACTGGTCGCCCAGCATGGCGGCGACTGGCTGAGCCCGGCCTTTCGCATCACCCCGGACATGCTGCCACTGGTGAACCTGGCGCAGGATGCCCTCGACCGCATCGTCGCCACAGTGCCGGCTGGTGCGGCCAACGTGCAGGACATTTATCCGCTGTCCGCATTGCAGGAGGGCATGCTGTATCACCATCTCTCGGCGGCTGCCGGTGATCCTTACATTTCCCAGGCGCGGTTCGTGTTCGACAGCCAGCAGAGGCTGGACGCCTTCGCCGACGCGTTGCGCTGGGTGGTCAAGCGTCACGACATTCTGCGCACCTCGTTTGTCTGGGAATATCTCGACGAAGCGGTGCAGGTGGTCTGGCGCGAGGCGCCGCTGGTGTGTGAGGCAATCAGCGTCGACAGCGAGCGCGATGTGCTCACGCAGTTGCTCGAGCGTCACGATCCGCAGCACTTTCGCCTCGATATGCAGCGAGCGCCGCTGCTGCGCATGGTCTATGCGCAGGATCCCGCGCAGGGCCGAGTCGTTGCGTTATTGCTGTTTCATCACATGATCATGGATCACGTCGCGCTGGATGTGCTGCGTCGGGAAATCCAGGCCTGTCTGCTCGGGCAGACTGCGCAACTGCCTGCGGCGGTGCCGTATCGCGATCATCTGGCCATGGCGCGCAGTGCCGGCAATGAGCAGGCGCAGGAAGCGTTTTTCCGCGAGATGCTCGCCGACATCGACGAGCCGACACTGCCGTGTGGTTTGCAGGATGTGCAGGGTGACGGCCACGCTATCGAGGAAGCCTCGTTGATGCTCGCCAGCCACTTGAGCCGGCAGTTGCGCGAGCAGGCGCGGCAGCTCGGCGTAAGCGTGGCAAGCCTGTTGCATCTGGCGCTGGCGCGGGTGTTGGGGCAATTGTCCGGACGCACGGCGGTGGTGTTCGGCACCGTGTTGCTGGGACGGATGGACGCGGGCGAGGGCGGCGAGCAGGCGCTGGGGATGTTCATCAATACCTTGCCGCTGCGCGTTGATGTCGGTGGGCAAAGCGTGCGCGCTGGCGTGCTGGCGACTCATCGGCGCCTGACCGCTTTACTGGCCCACGAGCAAGCTTCGCTGGCTTTGGCGCAACGTTGCAGCGCCGTCGCGGTGCCAACGCCGCTGTTCAGCGCGATTCTCAACTACCGGCACAGCAGCGTCGAAGAAGTCGCTGACGTGGTCGACATCGCCCCCGGTGTGCAGGTATTGGGTGCCCGCGAGCGCACCAACTATCCGCTGACCATCAATATCGATGACCTCGGCGTGGATTTGCGCATCACTGCGTTGGCGGATGCGGCGCTGGGTGCCACACGCGTGGCGGCTTACCTGAACACCGCGCTGGAAAGTCTGGTCGCAGCCCTGCAAAACTCGCCCGATGCAGCGTTGCATACGCTGCACATTCTGCCGCCCAGCGAACGCGAACACCTGTTGCGTGGCGCCAATCTACCGCTGACGCAGTTCCTCGAAACCCCACTGATCCACCAGCAGTTCGAAGCCCACGCACAGGCTCGACCTGACGCCACAGCACTGATGTTCAACGGGCTGGCACTCAGCTACGGCGAGCTCAATCGCCGTGCCAACCAGGTCGCCCATTACCTTCTGGCGCTGAACATTCGTCCCGATGATCGTGTGGCCATCTGCGTCGAACGCGGCCCGCAAATGATCATCGGCCTGCTCGGCGTGCTCAAGGCCGGCGCCGGTTACGTGCCGATCGATCCGGCTTATCCGCTCGACAGAATCAGTTTCACCTTGCAGGACAGCGCCCCGGTGGCGGTGCTGATGCAAGCGGCGACGCGTGATCGCGTGGCCGCTCTCGAGGTGCCGCAGATCGACCTCGACAGCGCTCACCTCAAGGCCGAACTCGACAGCAATCCGCAGATTCCCGGGCTGACCCCGGCGCATCTGGCGTATGTGATCTACACCTCCGGTTCCACCGGTTTGCCCAAAGGCGTGATGGTCGAGCACCGCAACGTGGTGCGGCTGTTTTCTGCCACCGATGACTGGTTCCAGTTCAATCAGCAAGACATTTGGGCGCTGTTCCATTCCTTCGCCTTCGACTTTTCGGTATGGGAAATCTGGGGCGCGCTGGCGTTCGGCGGGCAATTGCTGTTGATCCCGCAAGCCGTCAGCCGCTCGCCGGACGACTGTTATGCATTGCTTTGCGAAACCGGTGTGACCGTACTCAATCAGACGCCAAGCGCCTTCCGCCAACTGATCGCCGCGCAGGGTCGCAGCCAGTTGCAGCATTCCTTGCGGGAAGTGATTTTCGGTGGCGAAGCCTTGGAGCCGGGCCTGCTCAAACCGTGGTACGCGCGGGTCGGCAATGCCGGTACACGGCTGGTCAACATGTACGGCATCACTGAAACAACCGTGCACGTGACCTATCGACCGTTGCAGGCCGCCGACGCTCTGTTGGTCGGCGTCAGCCCGATTGGTGTGCGCATTCCCGACCTGCAACTGTATGTCCTCGATGCTCAGCATGAACCGGTTCCGGTCGGCGTGATCGGCGAGTTGTACGTCGGCGGCGCCGGGGTGGCGCGCGGTTATCTGAATCGTGAGGCGCTAACGAGCGAGCGCTTTATCAATGATCCGTTCAGTGAAAATGCCAATGCACGGTTATACAAAACCGGCGACCTGGCGCGTTGGGCCGCCGACGGCAGCCTCGAATACCTGGGGCGTAATGACGATCAGGTGAAAATTCGCGGTTTCCGCATTGAATTGGGCGAAATCGAAGCACGCCTGTCTGCCTGCGCAGGTGTGCGCGAAGCGGTGGTGATTGCCCGTGAGGACAGCCCCGGCGATCAGCGTCTGGTCGCCTATTGGCTGGCCGACGAAGGCGCCGCACCGGATGTCGCGCAATTGCGCGATCAACTGCTGGTGTCGCTGGCTGAGTACATGGTCCCTAGCGCCTTCGTGCGTCTGGACGCTTTGCCGCTGACCGCCAATGGCAAACTCGACCGCAAAGCCCTGCCGGCCCCGGACAGCGACGCCTTCGCCTATCGTGGTTTCGAAGCGCCGGTCGGTGCAGTGGAAAACCTGATTGCCGGGCTCTGGCAGATATTACTCGGTGTCGAGCAGGTCGGCCGCCATGACAATTTCTTCGAGCTCGGTGGTCATTCGCTGCTGGCGGTGAAGCTGATCGAGCGTATGCGCCAACAGGATTTGCATTGTGACGTGC
Organism: Pseudomonas sp. NPDC087690; assembly: GCF_044743175.1. Lineage (NCBI taxonomy): Bacteria > Pseudomonadati > Pseudomonadota > Gammaproteobacteria > Pseudomonadales > Pseudomonadaceae > Pseudomonas > Pseudomonas sp. NPDC087690. The sequence goes on along the minus strand of NZ_JBIUVX010000001.1, from coordinate 872,414 downwards.
GCGTACTGTTTGGTCAGCCAAGCGTGGCAGCGCTGGCGGCGAACTTGAACAGCGAACGTGCCATCGTCGTTCCCGACAACCTGATCGAACCGGGTTGCACGCGCATTACTCCGGCGATGCTGCCGCTGGCCAATCTCGATCAAGCCGCGATCGACCGTGTCGTTGCAACGGTGCCGGGCGGTATCGCCAATGTGCAGGACATCTATGGCCTGGCGCCATTGCAGGCAGGGATTCTCTATCACCATCTGGCGACCAGCGCCGGTGATCCGTATGTGTTGCAGGCGCAATTCGCCTTCGACGGTTTGCCACAGATCAAAGCCTTCGTTCGCGCCTTGAACGGTGTGATCAAACGCCATGACATTCTGCGCACCGGCGTGGTCTGGGAAGGGCTCGAAGAGGCCGTGCAAGTGGTCTGCCGTGAGGCGCCGCTGGCGCTGGAACGCGTCGATGCCGATGAACTCGACGGCGACGTGCTGGAGCAGATGCAGGCGCGTTTCGATCCACGCCACTACCGTCTGGACCTCAATCGCGCGCCGCTGATGCGCTTTGTCTACACCGAAGATCAGCCGCACGAGCGCTGGATCGGCATTCTTCTGCTGCACCATATCGTCCTCGATCACACGGCGCTGGAAGTGCTGATTGCGGAAATGAACGACGTCATGCTTGGCCGCAGCATCGACTTGCCGCCGCCGGTGCAATACCGCCACTTTGTCGCACAGGCGCGGCTCGGCGCCGATGATCAGGCGCACGAGGCGTTCTTCCGCGAGATGCTCGGCGACATTGACGAGCCGACCGTGGCGTTCGGTCTGCAGGACGTGCACGGCGATGGCAGCGATATCCTCGACAGTCATTTGGAACTTGATGGCGGCCTCGGCCAGCGTTTGCGCGAGCAGGCGCGGCGCTTGGGTGTCAGCGTAGCCAGTCTGGTGCACCAAGCCTGGGCTCAGGTGCTGGCGCAGGTTTCCGGTCAGCAGGACGTGGTGTTCGGCACCGTATTACTCGGGCGTATGCAGGGCGGAGAGGGCGCTGATCGGGCGTTGGGCATGTTCATCAACACCTTGCCGCTGCGCGTCAGCGTCGGTGTCGAGACGGTGGAGAGCGGCGTGCGTGGCACCCATGCGCGCCTGGCGCAGTTGCTCGGTCATGAGCAAGCCTCGCTGGCACTGGCCCAGCGTTGCAGCGGTATCGCCGGTTCGCAGACGCTGTTCAGCACCTTGCTCAACTACCGCCACAGTGCGCCGGAATCGGCCGCGGTAGCGTGGGACGGCGTGCAGATTCTTAGCTCGCGTGAACGCAGCAACTATCCGTTGGTGGTCAGCGTCGACGACCTCGGCGAAGGTTTCCGCTTGAGCGTACAAGCCGTGCCGCAAGTAGACGGCGCGCGGGTTTGTGATTACCTGCAAACCGCGTTGCACAGTCTGGTCACGGCACTTGAATACACGCCGACGGCGCCGTTGCAGCAACTGACGATCGTGTCGCCAAGCGAACGCCAACGGGTGCTGGTCGGCTTCAATATCAGCGGTCGTGAATACCCGCCCGCGCAGACCGTACCGCGTCTGTTCGAAGCGCAAGTCGCGGCGCGGCCCGAGGCGCTGGCGGTGGTGCAGGGCGAGCAACAGTTCAGCTACCGCGAACTGAATCAGCGCGCCAATCGCCTCGCCCATCACCTGACCGGCCTCGGCGTGCAGGTCGATGACCGTGTTGCGCTGTGCCTGCGTCGCGGCCCGGACATGCTCGTTGCGCTGCTGGCGATTCTCAAGGCCGGCGCCGGTTATGTGCCGATTGATCCTGAATACCCGGCTGAACGCATCGCCTACCTGTTGCAGGACAGCGACCCGATCGCGGTGCTGGCGCAGGCCTCGACGCGCGACCTGCTTGGCGCTGTACCCGTGATCGATCTCGACGCCAACGACTGGCGGCACTTGCCTGACACCAACCCGGCCCTGTCGAGGCTGACTCCGGCGAATCTGGCCTACGTGATCTACACCTCGGGTTCTACCGGGCAACCGAAAGGCGTGATGGTCGAGCACCGCACCCTGGAAAACCTCGTGCACTGGCACGCCGAAGCTTTCGATCTGCACGCCGGCAGCCACACCGCCAGCGTCGCCGGTTGCGGTTTCGATGCCATGGCCTGGGAAGTCTGGCCGGCGTTGTGCGTCGGCGCGACTTTGCATCTGCCACCGTCATCGATCAAAAACGAACACCTCGATGAACTGCTCGAATGGTGGCGCGCGCAGCCGTTGCAGGTGAGTTTTCTGCCGACCCCGGTGGCCGAATATGCCTTCAGTCGTGAATTGGGCCATCCGACCCTGCGCACATTGCTGATCGGTGGCGATAAATTGCGCCAGTTCCCGCGAGATCAGACGTTCGATGTGATCAACAACTACGGCCCGACCGAAGCCACGGTGGTGGCGACGTCCGGGCGCATCGAACCCGGGCAGGTTCTGCACATCGGCCGGCCGATTGCCAATGCGCGGGTTTATCTGTTGGACCGTCAGCAACAACCCGTGCCGAGCGGTGTGCAGGGCGATTTGTATGTCGGCGGCGCCGGAGTTGCGCGCGGCTATCTGCATCGCCCGGAACTGACCGCTGCGCAGTTCCTCGACGATCCGTTCAGCGACGAGCCGCACGCGCGGATGTACCGCACCGGCGACCTCGCGCGCTGGCTGGACGACGGCAATATCGAATACCTGGGACGCAACGACGATCAGGTGAAACTGCGCGGTGTACGGATTGAGCTGGGCGAAATCGAGGCGGCGCTGAGCGCACATGATGCGATCCGCGAATGCGTGGTGCTGGTGCGCGACGGACGCTTGCTCGCCTGGTTCACTGAAATCGCGTCGGTCGAGATCAGCGCCTTGCACCAGCACCTGCAAGCGCGACTGCCGGACACTTTATTGCCCGCGGCTTACGTGCGCCTGGGCAGCCTGCCGCTGACCGCCCACGGCAAACTCGACCGCAAGGCCTTGCCCGAGCCGGATCAGGACGCGTGGCTCAGCCGTGCATATGAAGCGCCACAAGGCCCGGTCGAAAAAGCGTTGGCGCAGATCTGGGTCGACGTACTCAACATCGAACAGATCGGTCGTCACGACAATTTCTTCGAACTCGGCGGCCATTCGCTGCTGGCGGTGAGCCTGATCGAGCGCATGCGTCAGGCCGGTCTGAGCGCCGATGTGCGGGTGCTGTTCAACCAGCCGAGTCTGGCCGCGCTGGCGCGGGCCTTGGGCAGTGGTCGGGAAATCGCAGTGCCGGTCAACCTGATTGCGGCCGATTGCACACACATCACCCCGGACATGTTGACCCTGACCACACTGGATCAGGCCAGCATTGATCGTATCGTCGCGACGGTACCGGGTGGCGCCGCCAATGTGCAGGATATCTACCCGCTGGCACCGTTGCAGGAAGGCATTCTTTATCACCATTTGAGTGCCGAGCAGGGCGATCCGTACCTGCTGCAATCGCGTCTGGCCTTCGACAGCCTCGAACGTTTGCAGACTTTCACCGCACACTTGCAGCAGGTCATCGCCCGTCACGACATTCTGCGCACCAGCGTGGTCTGGGAAGGCCTGCCCAACCCGCAGCAGGTGGTCTGGCGTGAGGCGCAGATGGTCGTGCAGCAAGTGGGGCTGGATGCGCAGGACGGCGACATTCTCGAACAGTTGCACGCACGTTTCGATGCACGGCATTACCGCCTCGACCTGAATCAGGCACCGCTGATCCGCATGGTCTACGCCGAAGATCCGTTGCAGCAGCAAGTGGTCGCCATCGTGCTGTTCCATCACTCGATTCTCGACCACACCGCGATGGAAGTGATCGGCCGGGAAATGCACGCGTTGATGTTCGATCAACTCGACACGCTGACGCCGCCGATGCCTTACCGCAATTACGTGGCGCAAGCACGTCTGGGCGCTGATGAGCAGGAGCACGAAGCGTTCTTCCGCGAGATGCTCGGCGATATCGATGAGCCGAGCTTGCCCTTCGGCCTGCAGGATGTTCAGGGCGACGGGCGTGGCATCGAAGAAGCGCTGCAGCCGGTCGATGCCGCGCTCAATCTGCGTTTGCGTGAACAGGCCCGGCAATTGGGCGTCAGCCCGGCGAGCCTGATGCACATGGCCTGGGCGCAGGTGCTGGGCGTGGTCTGCGGGCGCCGCGACGTGGTCTTCGGCACTGTGTTGATGGGGCGGATGCAGGGCGGCGAGGGCGCCGACCGCACGCTCGGGGTATTCATCAACACCTTGCCGCTGCGCGTCGATCTCGCTGAAGGCGTGCGCGCCGGGGTGAAAACCACGCACGCGCGGCTGACGGCGCTGCTCGGCCATGAGCACGCCTCGTTGGCGCTGGCGCAGCGCTGCAGCGCCATGACCGGTTCGACGCCGCTGTTCAGCGCGTTGCTCAACTATCGACACAGTGCCGCCGAGCAGCAGCCGCACGACGGCCAGGGCATCTGGCAAGGCGTGCGCATGCTCGGCGGCGAGGAACGCAGCAATTATCCGCTGACCCTGTCGGTCGATGATCTGGGCGAAGCCTTCGCCCTCAATGTGCTCGCGGTCGCAGAGATCGGCGCGCAACGGATTTGCAGTTACATGCACACCGCACTCGAACATCTGGTGACGGCACTGGAGCAGGCGCCGCAACGTCCGCTCAACCGTTTGCCGGTGCTTTCGGTGGCGGAATACGAACACTTGCTGGTCGGCTTCAACCAGCACTCAGCGGCCTATCCGCGTGGCGCGACGATTCAGCGCTTGGTCGAGGCGCAGGCCGAGCAGCAGCCGCATGCACTGGCAGTTGTTCAAGGCACGCAGCACCTGACCTACGCGCAGCTCAACCAGCGGGCCAATCGCCTGGCCCATCACTTGCTCGGGCTCGGCGTGCAACCCGACGACCGCGTCGCGGTGTGCCTGCGCCGCAGCCCGGACATGCTCGTCGCGTTGCTGGCGATCCTCAAGGCCGGCGCCGGTTATGTGCCGGTCGATCCGGCGTATCCGGCAGAACGCATCGCCTATCTGTTGCAGGACAGCGCGCCGATGGCGGTGCTGTCGCAGGCGTCGACGGCTGATTTGCTTGACGCCGTGCCGCTGATTGATCTGGACCATCCCACTTGGCAGCACTTGTCCGAGAGCAATCCGCAACTGCCGACGCTGACGCCAGCGCACCTTGCCTACGTGATCTACACCTCCGGCTCCACCGGCCAGCCGAAGGGCGTGATGGTCGAACACGCGACGCTGGAAAACCTCGTGCACTGGCACTGCGAGGCCTTTGACCTGCGCACCGGCAGCAACACGTCGAGCGTCGCCGGATTCGGGTTTGACGCCATGGCGTGGGAGGTCTGGCCGGCGTTGTGTGTCGGCGCGACCCTGCACCTGCCGCCGCAGTCGGTAAGCAACGAGCATCTCGACGAGTTGTTGGCGTGGTGGCGTGCGCAGCCGTTGCAGGTGAGTTTCCTGCCGACGCCGGTGGCCGAATATGCGTTCAGTCGCGACCTCGGCCATCCGACTTTGCGCACGCTGTTGATCGGTGGCGACAAGCTGCGGCAGTTGCCGCGTGAGCAGATCTTCGCGGTGATCAATAACTATGGCCCGACCGAAGCCACGGTGGTTGCCACCTCCGGCGCGGTCGAGGCCGGGCAAGTGCTGCATATCGGTCGGCCAATGGCCAACGCGAAGGTTTACCTGCTTGACGACCAGCAGCGCCCCGTCCCGGTCGGCGTCGCTGGTGAGTTGTATGTCGGCGGCGCCGGTGTGGCACGCGGGTATCTGCATCGCCCCGAGCTGACTGCCGAGCGCTTCCTCGACGACCCGTTCAGCGACGAACCGCAGGCGCGCATGTACCGCACCGGCGACCTCGCACGCTGGCTCGCTGACGGCACCGTTGAATACCTGGGGCGTAACGATGATCAGGTCAAGTTGCGTGGCGTGCGCATCGAACCGGGTGAAATCGAAGCGGCGTTGAGCGCTCACGAGGCCGTGCAGGATTGCGTGGTGCTGGTGCGCGACGGCCAGTTGCTCGCATGGTTTACCGAACGCCTGAGCGTCGAGATCGAGGATTTGCGCAGCCATCTGCAAGCGCAGTTGCCGCAAGCCCTGGTGCCTGCCGCTTACGTGCGCCTGCGAGCACTGCCGCTGACCGCCAACGGCAAACTCGACCGCAAGGCGTTGCCGGAGCCGGATCAAACGGCGTGGCTGAGCCGCGAATATGCCGCGCCGCAAGGTGCGGTGGAAATCGCGCTGGCGCAGATCTGGTCCGAAGTCCTCAACGTCGAGCAGGTTGGCCGTCACGACAACTTCTTCGAACTCGGCGGGCATTCGTTGCTGGCGGTGACGTTGATCGAACGCATGCGCCAGGTCGATCTGAGCACCGACGTGCGCGTGTTGTTCAGCCAGCCGACTCTGGCCGCGCTGGCGGCATCGGTGGGCAGTGGCCGCGAGGTTGCAGTGCCGGATAATCTGATTCCGGCCGATTGCACGCACATCACTGCGGACATGCTGCCGCTGGTGCAACTGGATCAGGCCAGTGTCGAGCGCATCGTTGCGACCGTGCCGGGCGGCGCGGCCAATGTGCAGGATATTTACCCGCTGGCACCGTTGCAGGAGGGAATTCTGTATCACCACCTCAGCGCCGCGCAGGGCGATCCGTACCTGCTGCAATCGTGCCTGGCGTTCGACAGCCTCGAGCGTTTTCAAGGGTTCGCGGCGGCGCTGCGTCAGGTCATGACGCGTCACGACATCCTGCGCACGTCGATTGTCTGGCAAGGGCTCGCGGCGCCGGTGCAAGTGGTCTGGCGCCATGCCGAGCTACCGGTCCAAGCCGTGGCGTTGGCGCCCACGCAGGGTGAAGCCATCGATCAGTTGCGTGCGCGCTTCGATGCGCGGCACTGGCGAATGGACTTGGATCAGGCACCGCTGCTGCGTCTGGTGTATGCCCTCGACGCGGACCATCAGCGCGTCGTCGCCATGCTGTTGTTCCACCACATCGCCATGGACCACACCGCGTTGGCGGTGGTCAGTGAAGAAATGCAGGCGATTCTGCGCGGCGATGAGCGATTGCCGGAGGCCGCCGTTCCGTACCGCAATTATGTCGCGCAGACCCGCCTTGGCATCAGCGAGCAAGAGCACGAAGTGTTCTTCCGCGAAATGCTCGGCGACATCGACGAACCGACACTGCCGTTCGGTTTGCAGGACGTGCACGGCGACGGCAATGACATCGAGGAAGTCAGCCAAGCGCTGCCCGCCGTGGTGGCGCAGCGTTTGCGCAGTCAGGCGCGCTTGCTCGGCGTCAGCGTCGCCAGCCTGTTCCATCTCGCCTGGGCGCGGGTGCTGGCGGCAACGTCCGGCCAGGAACGGGTGGTGTTCGGCACGGTGCTGCTTGGCCGCATGCAGGGCGGGGCGGGCGCGGATCGCGGGTTGGGCATGTTCATCAACACCTTGCCATTGCGCGTGGATGTCGATGAGTCCGACGTGCGCGCCGGAGTCAAGGCGACCCATGCGCGGCTCAGTGCGCTGTTGGCTCACGAACATGCGTCGCTGGCGTTGGCCCAGCGTTGCAGCGGTGTCGCCGCGCCGTCGCCGTTGTTCAGCGCAATGCTCAACTATCGGCACAGCGACAGTGAGGCCCGTCAGAACGCCAAGCGTGAATCCTGGCAGGGCATCGAATCCCTGGCCGGCGAGGAGCGCACCAATTACCCGTTGACCCTCAACGTCGACGATCTGGGCAGTGGCTTCCAACTGACGGTGATGACCCCATCGCGCATCGGTGCGGCACGTATCGGCCAGTTCATGCAGAACGCGCTGATCGCGCTGGTTGCAGCGTTGCAGCACACCCCCCAGCAACCGCTGAACCGCCTGACGGTGTTGCCGGAGGAGGAGCGGCAGGCGTTGCTGTTCGGCCGCAACGACACCGCCGTCGATTACGATTTGCAGCAGACGCTTCATGGCTTGTTCGAGGCGCAGGTGCAGCGTACGCCGGAGGCTGTGGCTATCGTTGCCGGCGAACAGGCATTGAGCTATACGCAACTGAATGAACGCGCCAACCGCTTGGCCCGGCACTTGATCAGCCTCGGCGTGCAAGTGGATGCACGGGTGGCGATCTGCGTCGAACGCAGTCTGGAAATGGTCATCGGTCTGCTGGCGATCAACAAGGCCGGCGCCGGTTATGTGCCGCTCGACCCGGCCTATCCACCGGAACGTCTGGCCTACATGCTTGAGGACAGCGCGCCGGCCGTGGTGCTGGTGCACCGGGCGACCCGCGAGTTGCTGGCAGACATCTCGGCACCGATGATTGATCTCGACCAGAACACCTGGCAATCGCTGTCTGCCGACAATCCGAAGATCCCGGATCTGACGCCGCAACACAGCGCCTACGTGATCTACACCTCCGGCTCGACCGGCCAGCCCAAAGGCGTGGTCAACGAACATGCCGGTGTGGCCAACCGCTTGTTGTGGATGCAGGACGCTTATCGCCTGACGGCTGCCGATTCGGTGTTGCAGAAAACCCCGTTCAGTTTCGACGTGTCGGTTTGGGAGTTCTTCTGGCCGTTGATGACCGGCGCGCGACTGGTCATGGCGCGGCCCGACGGGCACAAGGATCCGCAATACCTGAGCGAAGTGATCGAGCGTGAACACATCACCACGCTGCACTTTGTGCCGTCGATGCTCGACGTGTTCCTCGCCAACAGCGACACCGCGCGCTGCGACGGCGTGCGTCGGGTGATGTGCAGCGGTGAGGCGCTGCCGGGCAGTCTGGTGCGGCGTTTCAAACTCCAGTTAACGGGCAGCGAGTTGCATAACCTCTACGGCCCGACTGAAGCCGCCGTCGATGTCACTGCGTGGAACTGCGCCGGGCCTATCGAACAGACTCCGGACAACACGCCGATCGGCAAACCGATCGCCAACACCCGCCTGTACATCCTCGATGCGCAACAGCAACCGGTGCCGCAAGGCGTAGTCGGTGAGTTGTACATCGGCGGCGTGCAGGTGGCGCGGGGGTATCTGAACCGACCTGAGCTGAATGCCGAGCGCTTCCTCGACGATCCGTTCCAGCCGAGCGGGCGGATGTATCGCACCGGTGACGTCGCGCGCTATCGGGCGGACGGCAGCATCGAGTACCTGGGTCGTAACGACGATCAGGTGAAGATCCGTGGCTTGCGCATTGAACTGGGCGAAATTCAGGCACGGCTTGCCCGGATCGAAGGTGTGCAGGAGGCCGTGGTGGTCGCCCGCGAAGACGTGCCGGGCGACAAACGTCTGGTCGCGTATTACACCGGTGAACGGCTGGAAATCGACGTATTGCGCAGTCATTTGCTCGAGCACTTGCCGGATTACATGGTGCCTGCCGTGTTCGTGCATATAGACGCTTTGCCGCTGAGCCCCAACGGCAAACTCGACCGCAAAGCACTGCCGGCGCCGGATCAGCAATCGCTGAAAGCACGCGAATACGAAGCCCCGGTCGGTGAAGTCGAAATCACCCTCGCACGGCTCTGGGCCGAACTGCTCAACGTTGAACGGGTAGGGCGTCACGACCACTTTTTTGAGCTGGGCGGTCACTCGCTGCTGGCGGTCAGTCTGATCGGCCGGCTGCGTCAGGAAGGCATGGAGGCCGACGTCAGGGCGTTGTTCGAACAACCGACCCTGGCCGGCTACGCCGCAATTACGGAAAGAATGGAGATCGTCCTGTGAATGTGCTCGAACTGTTGGCAACCCTGAAGGCAAAAGACATTCAGTTGGCGGTGACCGATGAGCAATTGCGCGTCAATGGCAACAAACAGGCGTTGAGCGATACGGCGCTGCTGGCCGCGTTGCGCGAGCACAAACCGGCCCTGATCGAACTGATCAAGGCCGGGCAATACTCGGCCAGCCGGGTCGGCCAGATCGACGTGCCGGCCAACGGCATCCTTCCCGGCAGCACGCGAATCACGCCAGCGATGGTGACCCTGGCTGAAGTCGATCAGCCAACCCTCGACCGCTTGATCGCCGACGTACCGGGTGGCGCCGCCAATGTCCAGGACATCTACCCGCTGGCGCCATTGCAGGAAGGCATTCTCTATCACCATGCGAGCAACGAGCAGGGCGATCCGTACGTCATGCAATCGTACTTCGCGTTCAGCAGCCGTGAGCGTTTGCAGGATTTCGCTCAAGCCTTGCAAAAGGTCATCGATCGCCACGACATCCTGCGCACGGCGGTGCATTGGGAAGGGCTGGACGTGCCGCTGCAAGTGGTCTGGCGCCAAGCGCAGCTGCCAATGGAAGAAGTTGTGGTGCAAGACGGCGAAAGCGCTGTGCTGCAGCAATTGCACGAGCGCTTCGATGCGCGGCATTTCCGTCTCGACGTCAAGCACGCACCGATGATGCGTCTGGCCTATGCATGGGATGAGGCCGGTCAGCGCGTAGTCGCAACATTACTCTTCCATCACATGGCCCTGGACCACTCGGCGCTCGACGTGGTGCGTCACGAACTGTTCGCCTGCCTCACCGGTCAGGACGAATTGCTAGGACGGCCGGTGCCATTTCGCAATTACGTCGCGCAAGCACGGCTGGGCATCAGCGAAGCCGAGCACGAGGCGTTTTTCCGCGAGATGCTCGCGGACATTGCCGAGCCGACGTTGCCCTATGGCTTGCAGGATGTGCAGGGCGACGGCCTCGGTATCGCCGAGCTGAGCCTGCCGGTCGATCCGCTGCTCGGCCAGCGTCTGCGCGCGCAGGCTCGGCAGCTTGGCGTGAGTGCCGCGAGCTTGTTCCATCTGGGCTGGGCGCAGGTGTTGGCGGTGGTCACCGGCAAGCAGAATGTGGTCTTCGGTACGGTACTAATGGGGCGCATGCAAGGCGCCGAAGCCACCGAACGGGCGCTGGGGATCTTCATCAACACCTTGCCGCTGCGGGTCGATGTCGATGCGCAAGGCGTGCGCGCGGCGGTGGAGGCGACCCACAAACGCCTGACCACGCTGATGCGTCACGAACACGCGCCGCTGGCACTGGCCCAGCGTTGCAGCGGCGTGGTCGCGCCGACGCCGTTGTTCAGTGCCTTGCTCAATTACCGTCACAGCCACACGGCGGCGACCGCGAGTGCCGAGACCCTGGCTGCCTGGGAAGGCATCAGCACGATCAGCTCCGAAGAACGCACCAACTACCCACTGACCCTGAGCGTCGATGATTTCGGCGATGCGTTCAGCCTGACATTACTGGCCACTACCGAGGTCGAACCACAGCGCCTCTGCGGTTACCTGCACTGCGCCCTGGAAAGTCTGGTACTCGCGCTGGAACAGGCGCCGGACACCGCGCTCAATCAACTGCCGATTCTGCCGGCAGCAGAGCGCGAGCAGGTGCTGCGGGCATTCAATGCCAGCCACGCCGACTTCCCGGCAACGTTGACCATTGCCCAACGCTTCGAGGCGCAAGTGGCGCAGCGGCCGGAAGCCGTGGCCGCGCAATACCTCGGTGAGCAACTGAGCTATGCCGAACTCAACCGGCATGCCAACGCGCTGGCCCATCATTTGATCGCGCTCGGGGTGAAGCCCGACGATCGCGTCGCCATCGTCGCCCGCCGAGGCCTCGATACGCTGGTCGGGCTGGTGGCGATTCTCAAGGCGGGCGCCGGTTATGTGCCGGTCGACCCGGCGCACCCGGCCGAGCGTCTGCACTATTTGCTCAGCGATAGCGCCCCTGTCGCCGTGCTGATTCAGAACACTTTGCGTGAGCGTCTGCCGGCGCTGACGGTGCCGGTGATCGATCTCGACCCGTTGACCTGGCCGCTCAGCGAGACCCTTGACCCGCAGGTGCCGGGCCTGACCGCCGCCCATCTGGCCTACGTGATCTACACCTCCGGCTCCACCGGCCTGCCCAAAGGCGTGATGGTCGAACACCGCACCTTGTCGAATCTGGTCGATTGGCATTGCAGTGCATTTGATCTGTGCGCCGGTCGCCACACTTCAAGCCTTGCCGGCTTCGGTTTCGACGCCATGGCCTGGGAGGTCTGGCCGGCATTGTGCGCTGGCGCGACCCTGCACCTGGCACCGACTCACGAAGGCAGCGAAGATATCGATGCATTGCTCGACTGGTGGCGCGCGCAGCCACTGGACGTGAGTTTTCTGCCGACGCCCGTGGCCGAATACGCCTTCAGCCAGAACCTCGAACACTCGACGCTGCGCACACTGCTGATTGGTGGCGACCGCTTGCGCCAGTTCAGCCGCAACCAGCAGTTCGACGTGATCAACAACTACGGCCCGACCGAAGCCACCGTGGTCGCGACCTCCGGGCGAATCGAGGCGGGTGACGCTTTGCATATCGGCAAACCGGTGGCCAATGCCACGGTGTACCTGCTCGATGAACAGCAGCGTCCGGTGCCGATTGGCGTCATGGGTGAGTTGTACGTGGGAGGCGCCGGGGTCGCGCGTGGTTATTTGAATCGCGCCGAGCTGAGCGCCGAACGCTTCCTTCATGACCCGTTCAGCACTTCGCTGAATGCGCGCATGTATCGCACCGGCGACCTCGCACGCTGGCGCGCCGACGGCACGATTGACTACCTGGGGCGTAACGACGATCAGGTGAAAATCCGCGGCGTACGCATCGAGCTTGGCGAAATCGAAACCCGCCTCAATCAGTTGCCCGGCATTCAGGAAGCCGTGTTGCTGGCGCGTGAAGATGAACCGGGCCAGCCGCGACTGGTGGCGTATTTCACCGAGCAGAGCCAGGTCGAACCGCTGGCCGTGGCCGAGCTGCGCGCGCATCTGTTGACCCAGTTGCCGGACTACATGGTGCCGATGGCCTTCGTCAAACTAGACGCACTGCCGTTGACCGCCAATGGCAAGGTCGACCGCAAGGCCCTGCCAAAACCCGAGCGCGCGGCGTTGTTTACCCGCGAATACGAAGCACCGCACAACGAGCTGGAAAGCGCCTTGGCGCAGATCTGGGCACAGGTGCTGCACGTCGAGCGAGTAGGGCGTCAGGATCACTTCTTCGAACTTGGCGGCCATTCACTGTTGGCGATGCGCATGGTGTCCCAGGTTCGCCAGCGTCTGGGCGTGGAACTGGCGCTGAGCGATCTGTTTGCCAACGCCGAACTGGCAGCGGTCGCCGAGGCCGTGGCACAGGCCGGGCGCAGCACGCAACCGGAGATTGTCGCGGTGGCCCGAGACGGCGCCTTGCCGCTGTCGTTCGCTCAGCAGCGCTTATGGTTTCTCGCACAAATGGAAGGCGCCAATACTGCGTACAACATTCCCATCGGCCTGCGTCTGCGTGGGCAATTGAATGAACAAGCGCTGCAACAAGCCTTGGCGCGCATTGTCGCGCGGCATGAAACCCTGCGCAGCCGTTTCGCCCAGTACAACGATGCAGCGCAAGTGCTGATCGCCCCGGTCGACAGCGGTCTGCTGCTGCGCGTTGAAGACCTGCGCCAGCTCCCGCAAGCCGACGAGACCTTAGCGGCACTGATTCAGGGTGAAGCCTCGGGGCCGTTCGATTTACAGGACGATGCGCTGATTCGCGGACGGCTGGTGCGGCTGGCCGACGATCATCATGTGCTGTTGCTGACCCTCCATCACATCATCTCCGATGGCTGGTCGATGGGGATTTTGACCCGTGAGCTGATGGCGCTGTATCAGGCCTTCAGCCACGGCCAGCCTGATCCGCTACCGCCGCTGGCGCTGCAATACAGCGATTACGCGGTGTGGCAGCGGCGCTGGCTCAGCGGTGAGGTGCTGCAGCGCCAAAGTGAATACTGGCACCAGACCCTGGCCGGCGCGCCGGCGCTGTTGACGTTGCCGACTGACCGCGTGCGCCCGGCGCAGCAGGATTACGCCGGCAGTACCGTCGACGTGGTGCTCGACGAACGCTTGAGTGCCGGGCTCAAGGCCTTGGCCCAGCGTCACGGCGTGACCATGTACATGCTCATGCTCAGTGCCTGGGCGAGTCTGTTGAGTCGTTTGTCCGGACAATCCGAGGTGGTCATCGGTTCGCCGGTGGCCAACCGCACGCGGGCCGAGATCGAAGGCCTGATCGGCATGTTCGTCAACACGCTGGCCTTGCGTATCGATACCTCGGGCGAGTTGAGCAGCGAAGCGCTACTGGCGCAGGTCAAAGCGCGGACGCTGGATGCGCAGGCGCACCAGGACCTGCCGTTCGAACAAGTGGTGGAAATCACCAAGCCTGCGCGGAGCATGGCGCACAGTCCGTTGTTTCAGGTGATGTTCAGTTGGGACAGCGGCCATGGCGCCAGTCTGAGTCTCGGCGACCTGACCCTGCAAAGCGTCGCCGAACCGAGCCACTTCGCCAAATTCGATCTGTCGCTGACGCTGGCAGACGCGCCGGGCGGGATTCGTGGTGTGCTGGAGTACGCGATTGCCCTGTTCGATGAGTCGACGATTCAGCGTTACGTCGGCTACTTCCAGCGACTGTTGCAGGCCATGGTCAGCAACGATCAAGCGGTACTGGAGCAGGTGGCATTGCTGGACGACGACGAACGTCAGCATCTGCTGGTTGATCTGAACGCAAGCGCCGTCAAACACGATCTTGAGCAGACCGTTCACGGCCGCTTCGAAGCGCAGGTCTTGCGCACGCCCGACGCTGACGCTGTGGTGGCCGGTCAGCAGCGTTTGAGCTACGCCGAGTTGAACCGCCGCGCCAACCGCCTCGCGCATCACTTGCGCCAGTGCGGCGTGGGCTGCGATTCGCGGGTGGCAATCTGCGTCGAGCGCGGGCCTGAGCTGCTGGTCGGTCTGCTGGCGATTCTCAAGGCTGGCGGCGCTTATGTGCCGCTGGACCCGGGATATCCCGCCGAGCGTCTGGCTTACATGCTCGAGGACAGCGCGCCCGTGTCGGTGCTGGTGCATGCACCGACGCGTGCGCTGATCGGCGAGTGGGCCGGCGTGTTGGTCGATTTCGACCAGTGCACCTGGCGAGACCTTGCGCAAAGCAATCCGCAGGTACCGGGTCTGAGTGCCGCGAACCTGGCTTATGTGATTTACACCTCCGGTTCCACCGGCACCCCGAAAGGCGTGATGGTCGAGCACCGCAACCTGGGCAATTTGCTGCACTGGAGCGCCAGCCTGTGTCCGCTGGCGACCGGCGCTGCGCTGTTGCAGAAAACCCCGTTGAGTTTCGATGCTTCCGTCTGGGAGCTGTTCTGGCCGTTGACCTGCGGCATGCGCCTGGTCCTCGCCGGCCCGGACGATCATCGTGATCCCGCCGCGCTGGTGCAGCTGATTCGTCAGCAACAAATCAATGTCATCCAGTTCGTACCGGCGCTGTTGCAGCAATTCCTTGAAGTGGAGGAGGTCGGCGAGTGCCGTAGCCTTAGCGATGTGTTCTGCGGCGGCGGTGAGCTGACTGGTGCGTTGGTGCGCAGCGTCCGCGAGCGTCTGCCGCAGGTGCGCCTGCACAACGTTTATGGCCCGACCGAAGCCACCGTCGACAGCACGGTGTGGACGCTGGAGCCTGATTCGCCGGTTCTGGAAAGCACGCCGCCGATTGGTAAACCGTTGTGCAATACCCGCGTGTATGTCCTCGACGCTCATCAGCAACCGGTGCCATTCGGCGTGGTCGGCGAGATCTATCTGGGCGGTGTACAGGTGGCGCGGGGCTATCTGAATCGACCTGAGCTGACGGCCGAACGCTTCCTCGACGATCCGTTCAGCGATCAGCCAGGCGCGCGTTTGTACCGCACCGGCGACGTCGCACGGTATCTGGCCGATGGCAACATCGAGTACCTGGGGCGCAACGACGATCAGGTCAAGATCCGTGGTCTGCGCATCGAACTGGGCGAGATTCAGGCACATCTGGCGCACGTCGATGGTGTGCGCGAAGCGGCGGTGCTGGCCCGTGAAGACGTGCCGGGTGATCAGCGCCTGATCGCGTACTACAGCGGCGAGCCGTTGGACATCGATCAACTGCGCAGCGAACTGCTCAAGCACTTGCCGGACTACATGGCGCCTGCCGTGTTTGTGCATCTGCCGGCCTTGCCACTGAGTCCCAACGGCAAACTGGATCGCCAGGCCTTGCCGGCCCCTGACCCGTCGGCGCTGCTGACCCGCGCCTACGAAGCCCCGCTCGGTGAAGTCGAAACCGTCATTGCCGGTATCTGGGCCGAGTTGCTGAAGGTCGAACGGGTAGGGCGCTTTGATCACTTTTTCGAGCTGGGCGGCCATTCGTTGCTGGCGGTCAATCTGGTCGCGCGCATGCGCCGCGCCGGCCTGTCGGCGGATATTCGCGTGCTGTTCGGCCAACCGACGCTGGCCGCTTTGGCAGCGGCCGTGGGCGGGGAGCCTGAAGCGGTGGTGCCGGCAAACCTGATTCCGGCCGATTGCCCGCGCATCACGCCAGAACTGCTGCCGCTGGTGGCGCTGGATCAAGCGACCATCGACCGAGTCGTCGCGAGTGTCCCCGGCGGCGCGCGCAACGTGCAGGATATCTACCCGCTGGCGCCGCTGCAGACGGGCATCCTGTTCCATCATTTGTCGTCCGCTCAAGGTGATCCGTATGTGCTGCAAGCGCAGTTTGCCTTCGCCGATGAACAGCGATTGCACGCCTTCACCGAAGCACTGCAACGGGTGATCGAGCGCCACGACATTCTGCGCACGTCGCTGTTCTGGGAAGGCCTTGAAGAGCCGGTGCAAGTGGTCTGGCGTCAGGCTTCGTTGAGCTGCGAGGCCTTGGCGCCGGATGCCGAAGCGGGCGATGTGCTGAGCCAGTTGCGTGGCCGATTCACCATCGATAACTATCGCATGCCGGTCGCCGAGGCACCGCTGATGCGCGTGGTGTACAGCCGTGATGTGTCCAATCAGCGTGTGGTGGCGTTGTTGCTGTTCCATCATCTGGTGATGGATCACGTGGCGCTCGAGGTGTTGCAGTACGAAATGCAGGCGTTTCTGCTGGGCAACGCCGGGCAACTGAGCGAGCCGGTGCCGTATCGCAATTACGTGGCGCACACCCAGGCCGGTCTGAGTGAGCAAGAGCACCAAAGCTTCTTCCGCGAAATGCTCGGCGCAATCGATGAACCGACCTTGCCCTACGGTCAAAATCTTGCCCATGACGGTCCCGCGCAAGAAGCGCAGTTGACGCTGGAAAACACACTCAGCCACAGCGTCCGGCAACAGGCACGGCGCTTGGGTGTCAGCGCCGCCAGCCTGATGCACCTCGCCTGGGCGCAGGTGCTGGGGCAATTGTCCGGGCGCGATGCCGTGGTGTTTGGCACGGTATTGCTCGGCCGATTGCAGGGCGGTGAAGGCTCGGAGCGCGCGCTCGGCGTGTTCATCAACACCTTGCCGCTGTGCATCGAGCTGAACACTCATAGCGTCAAAGGCGCCGCACTGGCGACCCACCAACGCCTGAGCCAATTGCTGGCCCATGAACATGCGCAACTGGCGCAGGTGCAGCAATGCAGCGCGATGCCGGCGGGCACGTCGCTGTTCAGCACATTGCTCAATTATCGTCACAGCACCCCGGTCGGGCCGATATCTGCCGAGGTGCAAGCGGCGTGGCACGGTATGCAATTGCTCGAGGCCGAAGAGCACAGCAACTATCGCCTGACCCTCAGCGTTGACGACCTCGGCGAAGACTTCCGCCTGAAGGTATTGGCCGGGGCCGGCATTGATGCGCAGCGCATCTGCGGGTACATGCAGGGTGCGTTAAGCGCGTTGCTTGATGCGCTGGAGCAAACGCCGCATGTGGGTTTTGATCGGTTGTCGATCCTGCCGGCAGCAGAGCGCGAACAGTTGCTGGTGGATTTCAATGCGACCGAAGCTGACTACCCGCGCGGGCTGACGATTGCCCAGCGCTTCGAATCGCAGGTCGCCGAGCGTCCGCAAGCGGTGGCAGCGGTGTTTGCCGGGCAGCCGCTGACTTACTTGCAGCTCAATCGTCAGGCCAATGCGTTGGCGCATCACTTGATCGCCATCGGGGTGACAGCCGATGACCGCGTGGCCATTGTCGCCCGTCGCGGTCTGGACACACTGGTCGGGCTGGTGGCCATTCTCAAGGCCGGCGCCGGCTATGTGCCGATCGATCCGGCGCATCCCGCCGAGCGGATCAGCTATTTGTTGAGTGACAGCGCGCCGGTTGCGGTGCTCACGCAAAGCGATCTGCACGAGCGACTGCCGGTGCTGAGCGTGCCAGTGATTGATGTCGACCTGTGCGCATGGCCGGCGCAGGCGCAGCACAACCCGGCGTTGCCGAACTTGAGCGCTGCGCACTTGGCGTACGTGATCTACACCTCCGGTTCGACGGGGCTCCCCAAAGGGGTCATGGTCGAGCATCAGACGCTGTCCAACCTGATCGACTGGCACTGTGAAGCATTCGACTTGCACGCCGGCAGCCACACCTCAAGCCTTGCCGGGTTTGGGTTCGATGCGATGGCGTGGGAAGTCTGGCCGGCCCTGTGTGCGGGCGCGACCTTGCACCTGGCACCGACTCACGACGGCGCTGAAGACATCGATGGACTGCTCGACTGGTGGCGTGCGCAGCCGCTGGACGTGAGCTTTTTGCCGACCCCGGTCGCCGAATATGCGTTCAGCCAGAACCTCGATCACCCGACCTTGCGCACCTTGCTGATCGGTGGCGATCGCTTGCGTCAGTTCAGCCGTCAGCAGCGCTTTGCTGTGATCAACAACTACGGCCCGACCGAGGCCACCGTGGTCGCGACTTCCGGGCGTATCGACGTCGGTGCGGCGTTGCACATCGGCCAACCGGTGGCGAACGCGGCGATTTACTTGCTCGATGAGCAGCAACGCCCGGTGCCAATGGGCGTGATGGGCGAGTTGTACGTCGGTGGCGCGGGCGTGGCGCGGGGTTATCTGAACCGCGCCGAGCTGACGGCCGAACGTTTCCTGCGCGACCCGTTCAGCCGCACGCCGAATGCACGCATGTACCGCACCGGTGACCTTGCCCGCTGGCGCGAAGACGGCTCGCTCGACTACTTGGGACGTAACGACGACCAAGTGAAAATCCGTGGCATGCGCATTGAATTGGGTGAAATCGAGACCCGCCTCAATCAGCTCACCGGGATCAACGAAGCAGTGCTGCTGGCCCGCGAGGACCTACCCGGTCAGCCGCGACTGGTGGCGTATTTCACCGAGCAGGCCGAGATCGAACCGCTGGCGGTGAGCCAATTGCGCGCACAGCTGTTGACGCAGTTGCCGGACTACATGGTGCCGACGGCGTTTGTCCGGCTCGAAGCTTTGCCGCTGACCGCCAATGGCAAGGTCGACCGCAAGGCGTTGCCGAAACCGGATCTGGCCGCACTGCCCACCCGCGAATACGTGGTGCCGCAAGGCGAGCTGGAAACCGCACTGGCGCAGATCTGGGCCGAAGTGCTGCAAGTCGGACAGGTCGGCCGTTACGATCACTTCTTCGAACTCGGTGGCCATTCGCTGTTGGCGATGCGCATGGTCTCGCTGATCCGTCAGCGCCTCGGCGTCGAACTGGCGCTGAGTGAGCTGTTTGCCGACGCGCAATTGAGCGCAGTCGCCGAAGTATTGAGCCGCGCCGGGCGCAGCGCGCTACCGGACATTGTGCCGGCACCGCGTGATCAAGCGCTGCCGATGTCCTTCGCCCAACAACGCCTGTGGTTCCTGGCGCAGATGGCCGGTGGCAACTCGGCGTACAACATCCCTGTCGCCTTGCGCTTGCGCGGTCACCTCGACGTCGATGCCTTGCAAAAGGCGCTGGCGCAGATCGTGGCCCGTCACGAAACCCTGCGCAGCCGTTTCATCCCCGTCGACGACACCGCGCAGGTGTCGATTGCCCCGGTCGACAGCGGTTTGCTCTTGCGCGTTGAAGACCTGTACCAAGACTTGCAGGCAGAGCACACCTTGCAGGCATTGATGGCGCAGGAAACCTCGACAGCGTTCGATTTGCAGAACGACTCGCTGATTCGCGGGCGGCTGGTGCGTCTGGCCGACGAGCATCATGTGCTGCTGTTGACCGTGCATCACATCGTTGCCGACGGCTGGTCGATGGGCGTACTGACCACTGAGTTGATGGCGTTGTATCAAGCGTTCCGTCAGGGACAGCCTGACCCGTTGCCAGCCCTGACCCTGCAATACGGCGACTACGCCGTGTGGCAACGGCGCTGGCTCAGCGGTGAAGTGCTGCAGCGGCAAAGCCAATACTGGCAGCAGACCCTCGATGGCGCGCCGGCCTTGTTGACGCTGCCCACCGATCGCCCGCGACCGGCGCAACAGGATTACACCGGTGCCAACCTCGAAGTGCTGCTGGACCCGCGCCTGAGTGCAGGGCTCAAGGCCTTGAGCCAACGTCATGGCGTGACCCTGTTCATGACCGTGATGAGCGCCTGGGCATCGCTGATGAGTCGCCTGTCCGGGCAAACCGATGTGGTGATCGGTGCGCCGGTGGCCAACCGCAGCCGCGCTGAACTCGAAGGCTTGATCGGCATGTTCGTCAACACGCTGGCCTTGCGCATCGACACCTCGGGCGCGGTGAGCGTCGAAGCGCTGTTGGCGCAGGTCAAGGCGCGGACACTGGAGGCGCAAGCACATCAGGATCTGCCGTTCGAACAAGTGGTGGAAATCACCCGACCGCTGCGCAGTCTGGCGCACAGCCCGTTGTTCCAGACCACGTTGAACTGGGACAGCAGCGTCGGTCCGCAATTGGCGCTGGGCGAGCTGACACTTGAGGGCGTCGCCGGTTCGGGCGATGTCGCCAAGTTTGATCTGACGCTGACACTGGGCGAGGTCAACGGTGTGATTCGCGGTTCGCTGAACTACGCCACGGCGCTGTTCGATGCGCTGACGATCGAGCGGTACATCGGGTACTTGCAGCGCTTGCTTGAAGCGATGATCAGCAGTGATCAAACGGTGTTGGAGCAGGTGCCGTTGCTGGCAGCAGATGAGCGTCAGCGCTTGCTGCGGGACTTCAACGCCACGGCGCGCGATTACCCGCAAACACTGACCGTGCACGGTGTTTTCCAGCAGCAGGCAGCGGCGCACCCCAAAGCGGTGGCGGCGGTGCATGGTGCGCATTCGCTGAGCTACTTTGAGCTGAATGCCCAAGCCAACCGTTTGGCCCATCACCTGATCGCTCACGGCGTGCAACCGGGCGATCACGTGGCGATCCTGCTGCCGCGTTCGCTGGAACTGCTGGTGGCGCAACTGGCCATTGCCAAGTGTGCGGCGGCGTACGTGCCGCTGGACATCAATGCGCCGAGCGAACGCCAGGCGTTCATGGTCGAGGACTGTCAGGCAGTGGCGCTGCTGATCTTGAGCAGTGAAATCATCGCCTACGCCGCGCCGCGCATCGATCTCGACACGCTGACCCTCAACGGCCAGCCGACGCACAATCCGAATCTTGTGCAGTCCTCCGAAACGCTGGCTTACATCATGTACACCTCCGGTTCCACCGGCACGCCGAAAGGGGTGATGGTGCCGCACCGGGGCATTGGGAGGTTGGTGCTCAACAACGGATACGCCGATTTCACTGCGCAGGATCGTGTGGTGTTCGCCTCGAACCCGGCGTTCGACGCCAGCACCATGGACATCTGGGCGCCGCTGCTCAACGGCGGTCGCGTGGTGATCATCGACCATCAAACCCTGCTTGATCCGAATGCCTTCGGCCGTGAACTGAGTGCCAGCGGCGCGACGATCCTGTTCGTCACCACCGCGCTGTTCAACCAGTACGTGCAACTGATTCCGCAGGCGCTCAAGGGCCTGCGGATTCTGCTGTGCGGCGGTGAGCGTGGCGATCCGGCGGCGTTCCGGCGACTGCTGGCCGAGGCCCCGGCATTGCGCATCGTGCATTGCTACGGCCCGACCGAAACCACCACCTACGCAACGACGTTCGAAGTGAAGGAGGTGGCTGAAAATGCCGAGAGCGTGCCGATTGGCGGCCCCATCGGCAACACGCAGGTGTACGTGCTCGACGCGTATCAGCAACCGGTGCCGATGGGTGTGACCGGCGAGCTGTACATCGGCGGGCAGGGCGTGGCGCTGGGTTACCTGAACCGGCCGGATCTGAGCGCCGAGAAATTCCTCCGCGATCCGTTCAGCGAAACACCGGGTGCGCTGCTTTACCGCACCGGCGACCTCGCGCGCTGGCTGGTGCCGGGGCAACTCGACTGCATCGGCCGCAACGACGATCAGGTGAAGATCCGTGGCTTTCGCATCGAACTGGGGGAAATCGAAAACCGCCTGCTGAACTGCCCGGGGATCAAGGAAGCGGTAGTGCTGGCGCGCCGCGACGGTCAGGACGCCACGCGTCTGGTGGCGTACTACACGGCGCACGATGGCGTCTTGGACAGCGCCGAACTGCACGCGCAATTGCACGCACGACTGCCGGAATACATGGTGCCCACCGCGTGGGTGCAACTTGATGTCTTGCCGTTGAACAACAACGGCAAGGTCGACCGCAAGGCACTGCCGGCGCCGACCCAGGAAGCGCTGCTCAGTCGGGTTTACGAGGCACCGGCCAATGCACTGGAAACCCGCCTCGCACGGGTCTGGGCCGAGGTGTTGCAGGTCGAACAGGTTGGTCGCCACGACAACTTCTTCGAACTCGGTGGTCATTCATTGTTGGCGATGCGCATGCTGTCCCAGGTGCGTCAGCAGTTGGGCGTGGAACTGGCGCTGGCCGATCTGTTTGCCAACCCGGAGCTGGCGGCGGTCGCCCAGGTCCTGGGTCAGGCCGAACGCAGCACCTTGCCCGAGATTCTGCCGGCACCGCGAGATCAGGCGCTGCCGCTGTCGTTCGCCCAGCAACGCTTGTGGTTCCTCGCACAGATGGACGGCGGCAACACCGCCTACAACATTCCTCTGGGCTTGCACCTGCGTGGCCGACTCGACGCCGTGGCCCTGCAACGGGCATTGGCGCGAATCGTTGCGCGCCACGAAACCCTGCGCAGCCGTTTCGCGCAATTGAACGACGAAGCCCAGGTACTGTTTGCCCCGGTCGACAGTGGTCTGCCGCTGATCGAGGAAGATTGGCGGCAACAGCCGCAGACCGACGAGGCCTTGCGCACATTGCTCGAAAGGGAAGCGCGCGGGCCGTTCAACCTGCAGGATGAGCCGCTGATTCGTGGACGTCTGGTACGTCTGGCCGATGATCACCATGTGCTGTTGCTGACGATGCACCACATCATCTCCGACGGCTGGTCGATGGGCGTGCTGACCCGCGAACTGATGGCGCTGTATCAGGCGTTCAGCCATGGCGAGGAGGATCCGCTGCCGCCGCTGACCCTGCAATACGCCGACTACGCGGTGTGGCAGCGGCGCTGGCTGAGCGGTGAGGTGCTGCAGCGCCAGAGCGATTACTGGCAGCAGACACTGGCCGGTGCGCCGGCGTTGCTGAGCCTGCCGACTGACCGTCCGCGTCCGGCACAACAGGATCACCACGGCGGCAGTGTCGAAATCGTGCTGGACGAGCAGACCAGCGTCGGTCTCAAGGCGTTGTGTCAGCGTCACGCCGTGACGCCGTACATGGTCATCATGAGTGCCTGGGCGATGTTGCTGGCTCGCTTGTCCGGACAGTCCGATGTGGTGGTCGGCTCGCCGGTGGCCAACCGCACTCGCGCCGAGATCGAGGGGCTGATCGGCATGTTCGTCAACACGCTGGCTCTGCGTATCGATACCTCGGGCGATCTGACAGGCGCAGCGCTGCTGGCGCGGGTCAAGGCGCAGACCTTGGCGGCGCAGGCGCATCAGGATCTGCCGTTCGAACATGTGGTGGAAATCACTCGACCGTTACGCAGCCTTTCTCATACACCGTTGTTCCAGACTCTGCTGAGCTGGGACAGCAGCGTTGCGCCCGCTTTGGCACTGGGCGGCCTGACGCTGGAAGGCGTCGCTGGGGAAAATCACTTTGTGAAGTTCGACCTGTCGTTGAGCCTCGGTGAAACTCTGCAAGGGGTTCGCGGCTCGTTGCGCTATGCGACGGCGTTGTTCGATGAGTCGACGGTGCGTCGTTTTGTCGGTTACTTCCAGCGTTTGCTGGCGGCGTTGGTCAGTGATGATCAGGCTGTGTTGGCGCAAGTCGGGCTGCTGGCGGCGGATGAGCAGCAACGCCTGCTCGGCGAATTCAATGCGACGGCGGTTGATTGCCCGGTCGAGGAGCCGATTCAGAGCCTGTTCGAAGCGCAGGTGCAGCGTCAGCCGGATGCCATTGCCGTGCAGATCGGCGAACACAGCCTGACTTATCGCGAACTGAATGCCCGCGCCAACCGTCTTGCGCATCATCTGCGCGAGCAGGATGTGGGGCCGGATGCGCGGGTGGCGCTGTGCGTCGAGCGTGGACTTGATCTGGTGGTGGGTTTGCTCGGCATTCTCAAGGCCGGTGGCGCTTATGTGCCGCTGGATCCGGCTTATCCGGCGGAGCGCCTCGACTACATGCTCAGGGACTGCGCGCCGGTGGCAGTGCTGGTGCAGACGGCGACCCGATCGCTGTTCGCCGCGACCGATGCGCTGCTGATCGACTTTGATCAATGCACTTGGCATGACCAGGCAGACAGCAATCCGCAGGTGCCCGGTCTGAATGCTTCGAATCTGGCGTACATGATCTACACCTCGGGTTCGACCGGCACACCAAAAGGCGTGATGCTTGAACACCGTGGCCTGTGCAATCTGGTGTATTGGGGCTCGCAGATCTGCCCGCCGACCACAGACGGCGCGCTGTTGCAGAAAGCGCCTTTCAGTTTCGACGGGTCGGTGTGGGAGTTCTTCTGGCCGCTGACGGCGGGTGTGCGTCTGGTATTGGCACGGCCGGGCGGTCACCGGGAACCGGCGTATCTGGCGCAAGTCATTCGTCAGCAACGCATTACGGTGGTCAAGTTTGTGCCGGCGTTGTTGCAGCAGTTTGTTGAACTGCAGGACGTCAGTGAATGCACCAGCCTCACCGATGTGTTCTGTGGTGGCGGCGAACTCACGGCGGCACTGGCCGCTGCTGTGCGCCAGCACCTGCCGTGGGTGCGCCTGCATAACGTGTATGGCCCGACCGAGGCCACGGTCGACAGCACGGCGTGGACGCTGGAACCGCACATGCCGGTGCCATTATCTGAATTGCCAATCGGCAAGGCTATCTGTAACACCCGACTGTATGTGCTCGATGCACACGATCAGGCTGTGCCGCACGGCGTTATTGGCCAGTTGCACATTGGCGGTATCGGCGTGGCACGCGGTTACAGGGGACTGCCGCAGATGCAGGCCGAGCGCTTTATCGACAGCCCGTTCGTAGCCGGTGATCGCTTGTACCGCACTGGCGATCTAGTGCGTTACCGCGCCGACGGTAACCTCGAATTCCTCGGGCGTAACGACTTCCAGGTCAAGCTGCACGGCTTGCGTCTGGAACTCGGTGAAATCGAAGCGCGGTTGATTCAGCACCCACAGGTGCGCGAGGTGGTGGTGCTGATGCGCGACGAGCGACTGGTCGCCTATTTCACTGCGGTTGATCGCAGTGCTGTGCCTGCGATCGACACGTTGCGCGCGTTCATCCTTGAACAATTGCCCGAGTACATGGTGCCGGGCGCGTTTGTTGCGCTCGACGTCTTGCCGTTGAGTCCCAACGGCAAGATCGACCGCCAGGCGCTGCCGGCACCAGGCCTCGACGCCGTGCTCAGCCGGCACTACGAAGCGCCTCAAGGTGAGGTCGAAACCTTGCTGGCGCGGGTCTGGAGTGAGGTGCTGAATGTCGAACAGGTTGGACGCCACGACAACTTCTTCGAATTGGGCGGGCATTCATTGCTGGCGATTCGTCTGGTCAACGTGCTGCAGCGGGCGGGGCAGCAAGTGACGCTGGCGGAGCTGTTCCAGCGGCCGAGCATCGAGGCGCTGGCCGCGCTGCTCAGTCAGCGCAGTGGTGTGCCCGAGCAGCCGGAAGGACTGGTCGTGGTGCGACCGGGCGAGGGCGGCAATGCGCTGTTCCTGATCCATGAATTCAGCGGTCGGGATGTGTATTTCCCGGCATTGGGGATGCACATCGAGGGGCAGTTTCCGATTTACGGTTTGCCCGGTGTGCCGTTGGGGCAGCCGCAACTGCGCACCCTTGAATGCATGGCGGCGCGGATGGTCGGGATCATGCGCTCGGTGCAGCCGCACGGGCCTTACCGTCTGGCCGGGTGGTCGTTTGGTGGCTTGCTGGCCTATGAAATCGCACAGCAATTGCTCGGTCTCGATGAGACGGTGGCTTTTGTCGGCCTGCTCGATACCTACGCCCCGCACTCGGCCAGCCAGGATAAAACCCGCTGGAGCGGCGAGCATCGTGACAAGCGTCAATTGCTCGAACATTGTCGGGCGCGTTCGCAGATGCTGGGTGAACAAGGGCTGCAAGCGTTGGCTGATGTCGAAAGGCTTGAGGCTGAAGTCGAACTCATCGCGTTCGATGAACTGTTCCAGCGCTGCTGCGAACAGCAATTGCCTGACCCGGAACTGGCCGCACTGAGCGCAGCAGATGCCTGGAGTTACTTTGACCGTGAGGCCGCTCATGGCCTGGCGCTGGCGCATTATCGGGTCAGCCCGGCCAGCCAACCGGTGCACTTGTTCCGCGCTCAGGCACTGATGCCGGGGCAGGCACAGCCGAGTCCGACCCGTGGTTGGGAGAACAAGGTCGGCAGCGGTTTGCTGCGCTGCATCGATGTGCCGGGGGATCACCGCAGCATGATGAAAAACCCGGATGTCCAGGCACTCGGCCAGGCCTTGAGTCAGGCTATGGCCGCTGCGCAGGCCCCGCAACCACAGGCTTATCAGCCCGTGTTGACGATCCAGAGCGGGCACGCCGGGCATGCGCCGATCTTCTGCGTGCCGGGGGCGGGCGACAGTGTCACCGGGTTCATTCACCTGACCGAAGCACTGGGCCCGGAATGGCCGATTTTCGGTCTGCAACCGCGCGGGCTCGATGGCAGCGGCGTGCCGCACAGTTCGGTGGAAGCGGCGGCGAAGTGTTATCTGCACGCCGTCGAACAGCTGCATCCGCAGGGCGCGGTGCACCTGATCGGCCATTCGTTCGGCGGCTGGGTCGTGCATGCCATGGCCGTGCAATTGCAGGCGGGGGGGCGTGAAGTGGCGTCCTTGACCCTGATCGACAGCGAAGCCCCCGGTGGTAACGGCACGGCGGGCAAGCCATATACGACGACCGCCGCGCTGGAACGCTTGATCGAGACGCTGCAACTGTCCAGCGGCAAGTCGTTGGGCATCGATCCGCTGGTGTTCGCCGAGGCTGACGACGCTACGCAAATGTCCCTGCTGCACGAGGGCATGGTGCGCGCCGGTGTGCTGTCTGCGCGTTCGTCAGCGCAGGCGATGCACGGCCCGGTACGTACTTTCGCCACGGCACTGCGCACGGTCTACCAACCGCAACTGGCCTACACCGGCCCAGTGCGGCTGGCGCTGGTCGATGACCCGACGCTGGACGCGTGGGGCAATCAGCGCGAGCAGGCGGCGATGGTTGAAGGCTGGCAGCGCCAGGTCGCGGACTTGGCGGTGTGGTACGGGCCGGGCAACCATTTCACGATTCTCAAGGCGCCCAACGTCTTCAGTTTCGCAGCGTGGTGGCATGACGGCCGGAAAGTGCCAGCGGGCGAAATATTGTCCTGATTGTTGTTTATCTAGCAGAGCCCAGCGTCGCGCCGGGCTCGATCCTGAACGGACTTGTGGGCATTTATGGAAAAGTCGAAGTGGCGCAAAGCCGGTATGGGTTTGGCGTTGGCGGTGGTGGCGGGGTTGGTGTTTTACACGGTGCGGGCACCGGCGGAGGCACCGCAGTACCTGACCGCGACGGTTGAGCGCGATGACATCGAGAACGCGGTGCTGGCCACCGGCGTGCTCGAAGGGATCAAGCAGGTTGATGTCGGTGCGCAGGTCTCTGGCCAACTGAAGTCGCTGAAGGTCAAGGTCGGCGACAAGGTGAAGAAGGGGCAGTGGCTGGCGGAGATCGATCCGCTGGTGTTGCAAAACACCCTGCGTCAGGCTCAGGTCGATGAGGAAAACCTGCAGGCGCAAAAACGCGCCACGCAGGCCCAGCTCAAACAGACCAAAGCGATTTACGAGCGCTATCAGAACCTGCAGGAAGATGCGTCGATTTCGCGCCAGGATTTCGAAACCGCCGAAT
The DNA here is from genome assembly GCF_044743175.1 of Pseudomonas sp. NPDC087690. Lineage (NCBI taxonomy): Bacteria > Pseudomonadati > Pseudomonadota > Gammaproteobacteria > Pseudomonadales > Pseudomonadaceae > Pseudomonas > Pseudomonas sp. NPDC087690. The sequence goes on along the minus strand of NZ_JBIUVX010000001.1, from coordinate 844,389 downwards.
CCAACTATCAGGTGCAGCAGGCCAACCTGATGTCGCTGGATGCGCAGATCAAAAGCGCGCACATCCAGATCGACACGGCCAAGGTCAATCTGGCCTACACGCGGATTGTTGCGCCGATCGATGGTGACGTGGTCGGCGTGGTCACTCAGGAAGGCCAGACAGTGATTGCCAGCCAACTGGCGCCGGTCCTGCTGAAACTGGCGGACCTGGACACCATGACGGTCAAGGCGCAGGTCTCCGAAGCCGATGTAATCCATATCGCGCCGGGGCAAGAGGTGTATTTCACCATTCTTGGCGAGGACACACGCTACTACGCGAAATTGCGCGGTACCGATCCAGCGCCGCAGAATTTTCTCGAAACCCCGCCCGCCGGCACGCCGAAGCAAAGCAGCGCGGTGTTCTACAACGCTTTGTTTGAAGTGCCGAACCCCGACCATCGTCTGCGCATTTCGATGACCGCGCAGGTGCGCATCGTCCTCGACACCGCCAAGGCAGTGCTGACCGTGCCGGTGGCGGCGCTCGGCCCGCGCAATGCCGATGGCAGCTTTCCGGTGCGGGTGCTGGATGCCAAGGGGCACGCGCAGTCGCGCAATGTGCAGACCGGGATCAACAACAACGTCAAAGTGCAGATCAATGATGGTCTGGCTGAAGGTGATCGCGTGGTCATCGGAGATCCGCTGACCAATGTGGCGGGGGCCTGAGCATGACCGAGCCACTGTTACAGCTGACCGGCATCACCCGCAGTTTCACTGCCGGCGACCGCGAATTTCTCGCGCTGAAGAACATCAACCTGACGATCCATGCCGGGGAAATGGTCGCGATCATCGGCGCCTCGGGCTCCGGCAAATCAACGCTAATGAACATCCTCGGTTGCCTCGATTACGCCACCGCCGGCAGCTACAAGATCAACGGCCAGGAAACCCGTGATCTGGACAATCAGGCACTCGCCGAACTGCGTCGTGACTACTTCGGTTTCATCTTCCAGCGTTACCACTTGCTGCCGCACCTGAGTGCGATGCACAACGTCGAGATGCCGGCGATTTATGCCGGCACGCCACAGCTGCAACGCCATGCCCGGGCCCGAGAGCTGTTGGCGCGACTGGGCCTCGAAGGTCACCTGACGCATCGACCGAGCCAGTTGTCTGGCGGCCAACAGCAGCGGGTCAGTATCGCCCGGGCGTTGATGAACGGCGGCGAAGTGATCCTCGCCGATGAACCCACCGGCGCCCTCGACACGGCCAGCGGCAAGGAGGTGATGCGCATCCTGCTGGAGCTGCACGCGGCGGGGCACACGGTGATTCTGGTGACCCACGATCCGAAAGTCGCGGCCAACGCCGAGCGCATCATCGAAGTCAGCGACGGCGAAATCCTCAGCGACCGTGCCAACGAACGTGACACCACGCACTTGCTCAGCGATGAGCCGGTGGCGCCGAAAGCCAACGCTTCACGGCGTCTAGTCGCCAGCCTAGGACTGTTCAAGGAAGCCTTCAGCATGGCCTGGGTCGCATTGATCTCGCACCGCATGCGGACGTTGCTGACCATGCTCGGCATCGTCATCGGCATCACCTCGGTGGTATCGATCTCGGCGGTCGGCGAGGGCGCCAAGAACTACGTGCTCAAGGACATCGCCGCGATTGGCAGCAACACCATCGATGTCTATCCCGGCACCAGCTACGGTGACAAGCGTGCGGCGGCCATCGAAACCCTGACGCCGGCCGATGTCACGGCACTGAATCAGTTGTACTACGTCGACAGCGCCACGCCGATGATTGGCCGCAGCCTGTTGTTGCGCTACCGCAATATCGATCTGGATGCGCAGGTCAACGGCGTCAGCGATCAGTACTTCAAGGTGCGCGGCATCAAGATGGCGGCGGGTATTGCATTCAGCGAAAGCGATGCGCGGCGCCAGGCGCAAGTGGTGGTCATCGATCACAACACCCGGCAACGCTTGTTCGGCCAGGATGTCGATCCGCTGGGTCAGGTGATCCTGATCGGCAACCTGCCGTGCACGGTGATCGGCGTCGCCGCGCCGGATAAAAGCCTGTTTGCCTCGGGTAAGACCCTCAACGTCTGGGTGCCCTATGAAACCGCTGCGGGGCGGGTGTTGGGCCAGCGTTATCTGGACAGCATCAGCGTGCGCATGAAGGACGGCCAGCCGAGCAAAGTGGTGGAAGAGCATGTGACCCAACTGCTGCTGCAACGCCATGGCAGTAAGGATTTCTTCACCAACAACCTCGACAGCGTTTTGCAGACCGTGCAGAAAACCAGTCGTTCGCTGGCGTTGTTGCTGTCGCTGATTGCGGTGATTTCCTTGGTGGTCGGCGGCATCGGAGTGATGAACATCATGCTGGTGTCGGTGACCGAACGCACCCGCGAGATCGGTATTCGCATGGCGGTCGGCGCGCGGCAGTCGGACATTCGTCAGCAGTTTTTGGTGGAGGCGGTGATGGTCTGCCTGTTGGGCGGGGCGATCGGGATTTCCCTGTCGTACGCGATCGGGCATCTGTTTTCGCTGTTTATCAAGGAGTGGGAGATGGTCTTCTCGCTGACCTCGGTGCTCACGGCGGTGATCTGTTCGACATTGATCGGCATCGTCTTTGGCTTCGTCCCGGCCCGCAACGCCTCGCGCCTCGACCCGATCGAAGCGCTCGCCCGCGACTGACAGCCCGCGCTTGTTGATCGTTCCCACGCTCCGCGTGGGAATGCCTTTAGGGACGCTCTGCGTCAAGTGACGCGAAGCGCCACGGGCTGCATTCCCACGCAGAGCGTGGGAACGATCAATAGCGTCGTTATCAAAAGCGGTTTTTTTGCAGTGTTATCAGGCAGCGCTCGATGCCGAGGTTTCCTGTGGCGAATACATCCAGCGCATCAACGAATGCCGGCCACTGATGCCCAGCTTGATCGCCGCCCGTTTGAGATAGCTCTCCACCGTGTTGACCTTCAGTTGCAATTGCTCGGCCAGTTCCGGTGCCGTGTGCCCGGCAAGCAGGCCGATGCACACCTCGGTTTCACGGTTCGACAGGCTCAGGCCCAATTGCTGCAAACGTTCGGTGAAGCGCAAGCGCAGGGTTTGCAGCCCGGTGCCCTCGGGGGCTTCGCTGGGGCTTTCGGCTTCAGGGCAGGCGGGTTGCACGGCGTTGATATGTTTCTCGACCATCGGCAGCAGCACTGGGGAGATGTCTTGCAACAGGCTGCGCTCCCGGGCGGAAAAACGTTGCGACTGACCGTTGCGGTACACCGAAATCACGTAGCGAAAACCGTCCTTGCGTCGGGTCAGGTGCAGTTGCGAGGCATCGGTGACGTTGGCTGATTCTGCCGGCGGCAGCTCGTCGCTGGGCATCGCGCTGTGTTCCGAGAACAGCGTTTCGGCCAGCAGTGCTGGCTCTTTCAGCGGCTCGGGGCCGTTGCGAAGGGATGTACGGCTTACCGACTCGACACGCATCTGGCGGATGTGCGTGGCGTCCACCGCCAGTTGAGTGAGGATCAGGTCGTGAAGCATGCGCGGAAAATGCCGGCTGCCGGTGCTGGCAATTACTTTGCCAATCTGCGGGAACAGCTGTGAGTTCATGTCATTCATCCATGAGTTGCAATGGGCGGCTCGTGTCCCGCAGGCGCCGGGGGTGAAGCTCCTTGACCGGTGAAAACGCCTCGGGAACTGGATCCTATCCTAGTACAACGTTTCAGCGACCGCTTAATGAAGGTGTTATTAGTTCATAACCGACGCACACCTCGCCTTGCCGACGGCCGTTTACTTGCGCAACGCCAGGTAGGATTTGCCCAGATCGCCGGCCCAGCCGTCCAGCACGATCTTGACGTCATCGGCGCTCAGCACTTGTTTGTCGTTCTCCAGCGGCACGCCGATGCCCTTGCGGACCACTTCGGCAACCACCTCACCCGTCGAACCATCCTCGAACGACACTTCCGTGGCGACTTCGCTGTCCTGGTCGCGAATGCCGGTGGCGGTGCTCACGCCTGCTGCGACCAGCGTGACCGGCAGCCATTCATAAAAGCGCAAACCCTGGGTGCGGGTCGCGACCCGGGTAATCGCCGGTCGCACGATGAGGGTGTCGGGCCCCGGTGTCGACACCAGGCGCATGACTTTGCCCAGTTCCTGTCTGAGCGCCGCGTCATAGTATTCGGTCACGCCGGACAACGTGCTCAGCGGAATCCGCTCGGTCGGTGCGACGCTCGGGTAGAACTGGCTGGGCGCCAGATAGGCCTGGGTATAACGGCCTCGGGCCAATGCCGGGCTGACCCATCCGAGTACCGTCTGCCCCGACGGTGACTGGCGTTCGCTCAACAGGCTGTAGTCATGCAGAAATCCACTGTACATCTTCGGTTCGACGGTTTTATTGCTGCATGCCGGCAGGCTCAAGGTGGCTGAAAGCACCAGCGACTTCGAGAAATTGCTGATCATCAATGGCTTTCCTTGTGGGCTGGCGGGGCGTTGTCCGAGCACTCGATATGCAACTGGCCGTGGCGCATGATCCAGTGCACGAGGTCGGCGACTGGAATCGAATGCACGTATTCCACCCAGTGCGCGTTGTCCGGGCTGAATTGTTCGAAATAGCGGCGCAGGACGATGCGCTCCTGATTGCCGGTCAGGCCCAGGCACGACTCCTGAAACAGAATCGGCGTATCGTGCCCGGGAGCCGTAGTGCGCTGGCTAAGGATCAACGGACGATGGCTGGCGCGGCCCTTGGCGGTGTACCTCTGATTGAATTCCTTCATGGGAGCCCCCTGCGATGAAAGTCCCGCAGAGTGCCCGAGGAGGATTGCCCGGGAATGTCCGATTGTTGTCGGCGCGGAAGGAATGTTGCGTGATTGAAATAAATGACCCGAACGGCGAAATGGTTTTAGATGCGCTCTTTTTTGGCCCTTGGATCCTGTGACCGTGAGCAGATTGCTGATCGTCGATGACGACATGGAAGTGCTGTCCCTGCTGAAGAAGTTCTTCGTTCAGCATGCCTACGAGGTCGATGTCGCGCCCGATGGCGTGGCGATGTGGGCGGCCATCGCGCAGCAGCGCCCGGACACCATTATTCTCGACGTCATGCTGCCCGGCGAAGGCGGCCTGAGCCTGTGCCAGAAAATCCGCGCACAGATGGGCATTCCGATCATCATGCTCACGGCCATGGCCGAGCTCAGCGATCGCATCGTCGGCCTGGAGCTTGGCGCCGACGATTACCTGACCAAGCCTTTCGCACCACGCGAATTGCTCGCCCGGGTGCGCGCCGTGCAGCGTCGTGCCGGCGAGCAGCCAAGTCCCGCCAGTGAACGCCCGCGACCGGTGATTGCGTTCGCCGGTTGGCACCTGGATATCACCTGTCGCGAGTTGCGCTCGCCGGAGCAGGTGATGATTCCGCTGTCCGCTGGCGAATTCGACCTGTTGGTGGTGTTTCTCGATCATCCCCAGCGCATTCTCACCCGCGAACAATTGATCGACCTGACGCGTGGCGAAGGCCACGACGCCTTTGATCGCAGCATCGATGTCCAGGTCAGTCGCCTGCGACGCAAGATCGAACCCGACAGCAAGCGTCCAGACCTGATCCGCACTGTGCGCAACGGAGGCTACATGTTCACCGCCAAGGTCAGCCGTTCGTGATCCGCCGTCTGTTGCGCCGCGATACCCTGCGACGGCGGATTGCCCTGACCATCCTCGCGGCGATGCTGGCTTCACTGGCACTCAATGCCTTGTTCGTGCAGGTCGCCGGCATCTGGGCGCGCCCGCCCATTGAACGCACCGGCCTGCTCGAACAGATTGCCGTGACCACGCGGCTGATCGAAGCCGCCCCGACGTCGCTGCGCCCGCAACTGGCCAGCGCGGCAACCAGTTCGATGCTGAACGTGGTCTGGCACGCTCGGCGCGCCGACTTCGATCTGCCTGCGATCGGCACGCCAATCGAGGCGGGCAGGGGGCCGGTGATGCAACAACTGCTGGGTGACGACCGTGAAATCGAAGTGTTCAGCCCCGATGACTTTCCGCGCGACAGCCCGCGCGCGCACTACGTCGCGCTGGTGCAATTGGTCGATGGCAGCTGGTTGTCGTTTACCCCGCCGCAACGCAGTTGGGGCCTCGACGTCGGCACGCGGATCGCGGTGGTCATCGCCCTCGGATTGATCGCCACCTTGCTGGTGGCATGGCTCGCCACGCGCCAGTTGGCCACTCCGCTGCAGCGTTTCGCCAGCGCCGCCCGGCGCTTTGGCAGCGATCTGCGGGCGCCGCCGATCAACGTCGAAGGCCCGGACGAAATACGTCAGGCAATCATCGCCTTCAACACCATGCAGGCGCAGATCCAGCATTTCATCGCCGAGCGCACGCACATGCTCGCGGCCATTTCCCACGATCTGCGCGCGCCGCTGACCCGCATGCGCTTGCGCAGCGAGTTCATGGAAGACCTCGATCATCAGCACAAGCTGATCCGTGACGTTGAAGAAATGCAGTCGATGATCAACGCCGCGCTGGCGTTCTTTCGTGAGGACACTCACCGCGAGCAGCCCACCGCGTTCGACCTGTCGGAGTTGCTGCAAACCATCATCGACGATTACCGCGACCAGCACCTCGCTGTCGACTTCAGTGGCCCCGCGCATCTGGTGTATGAGGGGCGGCCGCTGGGCATCAAGCGGGTGATCGTCAATTTGCTGGAAAACGCCGCCAAATACGCGCAGCAACCGAGCATCGCACTGAGCGGTAACGACCATACGATCTGCATCGAGGTGTGCGACCAAGGGCCGGGGATTCCCGAGTCGGCGCTGCAGCGGGTTTTCGATCCGTTCTATCGCCTTGAAGCTTCGCGCAATCGTGATACCGGCGGCGTCGGGCTGGGGCTTTCGGCCGCGCAGGCGATCGTGCGCGAGCAGGGTGGTGAGCTGACCCTGCGCAATCGCAGCGGCGGTGGCCTGGTGGCGCGGGTCGAGCTGCCTCGGGACCTGTTCGACTGAGACCATCAGCGACCACGCTGCGGTTTACCGTTATTTCCAACAGCTGATGAGGGACCGCTGCAGGGACTTCGACCTGCAACCCTTGCGCCTGCTTGCGGACAGTTTTTTGTCGGCAGTCGCGAAGCCGTCGAGCCGTTCTACGAATAACCCTGCAGCGCGAGGACGGCAGCCTTGGCAATCTGCGCGTCTTGAGCGGATTTGACCCCGGACACGCCCACCGCACCGATCACTTGTCCGTCGACAATGATCGGCACGCCACCTTCAAGCGAGGTTAGCAGGGGCGCCGAGAGAAACGCGTTGCGGCCGTTGTTGACCATCTCTTCATAGACAGTCGATTCGCGGCGACCGAGGGCTGAAGTGCGGGCCTTTTCCATGCAGATGTAGGCGCCGATCGGTGCACAACCGTCGAGGCGCTCAAGCGCCAGCAAGTGGCCGCCATCATCGACCACGGCAATACTCACCGACCATTGGTTGCGCTGCGCCTCGGTGCGCCCGGCGGCGAGGATCAGCGCGACTTCTCTCTGGCTCAATACGAATTTGCTGTTCATGGTTTTTCCTGCGCGAGAAGGGACTCTTCAAGCACCTCGATCCAGTGCCTGACCGGTGTGCGGCCAGCGCTGTCGAGGTGAATCTGGCAACCAATGTTGGCGGTGACGATGAGGCTGGGCGAGGCGCTTTCCAGCGCATTGATCCTGTTATCGCGCAATTGCCGGGAAAGTGCAGGTTGGGTGATCGAATAGGTACCGGCGGAACCGCAGCACAGGTGACTGTCGGGCACTGGCGTGAGGTGAAACCCCAGCCGTGTCAGAACACTTTCCACCGCGCCACCGAGTCTGAGCGCGTGCTGAAGCGTGCACGGACAATGAAACGCCAGACGCTGATCGTTGTGCGCCACGACCAGTTGTTCCAGCGGTTCCGCCTGCAGAATCTCCACCAGATCCTTGCTGATCGCACTGATTTTGGCGGCTTTCATTGCGTAGGCCGGATCGTGTTCGAGCAGGTGAGCGTAGTCCTTGATGAAGGCGCCACAACCGCTGGCGGTTTGCACGATCGCCTCGGCGCCGCTTGCGATCGCCGGCCACCACGCATCGATATTGCGCCGCGCGCGCTGCAGTCCGGCCTGTTGGGCGTCGAGGTGATAGTCAATTGCACCGCAGCAACCGGCCTCGCTGATCGGCAGGATGCTGATGCCCAGACGGTCGAGCACCCGCGCGGTCGCGGCGTTGGTGTTCGGCGACAGGCTGGTCTGTACGCAGCCTTCGAGCATCAGCATCGTGCGGGCCCGCGTTCGCGCTGGTCTGGGTCTGGCCGGCGCAATGTGTCGCGGCAGCTTCATTTGCACAGCCTGCGGCAGCAGTGGACGCAGTCGTTCACCGAGGATCAGCAACGGTTTGAACAACCGCGGCTCAGTCAACACGCTGCGCAAACCCTGGCGCAACAGACGCTGGCCGGGACTGCGCGGCGCTGCATCATCGACCACCGCACGGCCGATATCGAGCAGGTTGTGATAGTCGACACCGGACGGGCAGGTGGTCTCGCAATTACGGCAGGACAGGCAGCGGTCGAGATGTTGTTGGGTAGTGGCGCTTGCGGTATTGCCTTCGAGCACTTGCTTGATCAGGTAAATCCGGCCGCGTGGGCCATCCAGTTCATCGCCGAGCAGTTGATAGGTCGGGCAGGTGGCGTTGCAGAACCCGCAATGCACGCAACTGCGCAAAATGCGCTCGGCTTCTGCGGCGCGCGTAAGGCGCAGGGATTTTTCGCTCAGGGTGGTTTGCATGATCAGATCTCTGCGTACATTCGGCCCGGGTTGAAAATCCCTTGCGGGTCCAGTTGCGTCTTCAGTGATTGCTGATAGCGCAGTAACGCCGGTGCCAGCGGCTGGAACGGTTGTGCGCAGTTTGCATGGCAGCTGGCGTGACCGCTCGCCTGGGTGGCGATGGCGCGGATGGTCAGGGCGTCGGCGTCGGACTTCAGCCAGCGCTGGGCTCCGCCCCAATCGATCAGTTGTTCGCCGGGCAGGCTCAACGGGCCTGTGTGCGGCGGCACTGACAGGCGCCAGAGCGGCCTTGGATCGGCAAAAAAGGCCAGGCGCTGAGCATTCAGATCGGCCCAGTACTCCGTGTCCAGCGGTTCACCCCCGAGTCGGTCATGAGCCGCCGTCACCGATCCTTCACCGCCTTCCAGGCGCAGATGCAGGCGTTGCCCGTCGTGGCTGGCGGCGCTGATCGGAACCGGTTGTTGGCCCCATTCGGCGAGTTTGAGCAACGCACGCTCGCGGCTGATTTCCAGGGCAATGCTCAGGCTGTGACGTGGTTTCGGCAGGACTTTCAGCGAGACTTCAGTGAGCAATCCCAGGCAACCAAAACTGCCAGCCATCAGGCGCGAGACATCGTAGCCGGCAACGTTCTTCATCACTTCGCCGCCAAAACGCAGATGTTTGCCATGGCCGGTAATGATCCGCGTGCCCAGTACGTAATCGCGCACGGATCCGGCCCAGGGGCGGCGCGGCCCGGACAACCCGGCAGCGAGCATGCCACCGACGGTGGCACCCGCCTCACTGTGTGGCGGCTCGCATGGCAGCATTTGTCCGGCCGCGTCGAGGGCCGCGTTGAGTTCGGCCAATGGCGTGCCGGCGCGTGCGGTGATCACCAGTTCCGTCGGGTCGTAGCTGACAATGCCGCGATGCACGCGAGTATCGAGCAACGCGCCGTGGGTCACGCGGCCCAGATGGGCCTTGCTGTTGCCGCCCTGGATGCGCAACGCAAGTTTGTCATGTAGCGCCTGCTCAACCTGTTGCAGCAGTTCGGCAGCGGCGTCGTTGTCATGTTCGACCGTCATCAGAAACGCTCCAGATCGGGGAAGGGCAACTGGCCGTGATGGACATGCATCGCACCGAATTCGGCGCAGCGGTGCAGGGTCGGAATATTTTTCCCGGGATTGAGCAGGCCGCCGGGGTCGAATGCTGCTTTGACGGCATGGAACAGAGTCAATTCATCACTGCTGAACTGCGCGCACATCTGGTTGATTTTCTCGCGGCCGACACCGTGTTCGCCGGTGATGCTGCCGCCGACCTTGACGCACAACTCAAGGATCTTGCCGCCCAGGGCTTCCGCGCGATCCAGCTCGCCGGGCTGGTTGGCATCAAACAGAATCAGCGGATGCATGTTGCCGTCGCCAGCATGAAAGACGTTAGCCACGCGCAAATCGTATTCGATGGACAAATCGGCAATAGCCTGAAGCACGCCGGGCAATTCGCGGCGCGGGATGGTGCCATCCATGCAGTAATAATCCGGCGACAGCCGGCCGACGGCAGGGAAGGCATTCTTGCGTCCGGCCCAGAAACGCACGCGCTCGGCCTCGTCTTTGGCCTGGCGCAGTTCGGTGGCACCGGCATGTTGCAGCACCTGACGCACGCGCTGGCAGTCGTCGTCGACATCGGCTTCGACGCCGTCCAGTTCGCACAGCAGGATCGCTTCGGCATCGATCGGGTAACCGGCGTGGATAAAATCCTCGGCAGCACGGATGGCGAGGTTGTCCATCATCTCCAGGCCGCCCGGAATGATCCCGGCGGCGATGATGTCAGCAACCGCGCGCCCGGCTTTTTCCACCGAGTCGAACGCCGCGAGCAGGACTTTCGCGGTTTGCGGTTTGGGCAGCAGTTTGACGGTGACTTCGGTGATCACCCCGAGCATGCCTTCGGAGCCGGTGAACAGTGCGAGCAGATCGAAACCGGGTGAGTCCAATGCGTCGGAGCCGAGCGTCAGGCACTCACCATCGACAGTGAGCATCTCGATCTTGAGCAGGTTGTGCACGGTCAGACCGTATTTCAGGCAGTGCACGCCACCGGCGTTTTCCGCGACATTGCCGCCGATGGAGCAGGCGATCTGCGAAGACGGATCCGGCGCGTAATACAAACCATGCGGTGCGGCCGCTTGGGAAATCGCCAGGTTGCGCACGCCCGGCTGGACCCGCGCAAAACGTCCGGCAGGGTTGATTTCGAGTATCCGGTTGAAGCGCGCCATCACCAGCAGCACGCCTTTTTCCAGCGGCAGGGCACCACCGGACAGACCGGTACCGGCGCCGCGCGGCACCACTGGCACGCGTTGTTGATGACAGATCCTGAGGATGGTAGCGACTTGTTCGGGCTCGCGTGGCAGCACCACCAGCATCGGTGTGGTGCGGTAGGCCGACAAACCATCGCATTCGTACGGTTTCAGCGCCTCTTCACTGTGGAGGATTTCCAGCTCCGGCATTTGCGCCCGCAGCGCGCTGAGCAGTGCGGGTTTATCGGTGGCCGGTAACACGCCATCAACGCGTTCGTCGTAAAGAATATTCATCGCGGGCAGGCAACCCTTGGTTATTGTTTTTGACAGGCCGACGCCACATGGGCGTGCTTGCATCATTGGGCGCACGGGCAATACTGTCTACGTCGTCCGGTACTGGTCGAACCAGTTCTTTTTGCCGGGTTTTTCGTATGAAGCCACTCAAGTCTTTTAAAACAACAAGATGCGATGCAATCGCTAAGCAGGGAGATGCAGGGTTATGGCTGGTCATACCAGTGAAGGACGGACTGTGCAGGTGGCGGATGTGGTTTGCGAACGTGTCGAGCGATTGATCGTCGACGGCGTGTTGAAGACCGGGCAACTATTGCCCTCTGAACGCCGGCTGACGGAAAAACTCGGCGTCTCGCGCACCGCGTTGCGTGAAGGCCTGAAACTGCTCCGCGCCCGCGGGATCATCAGCACCAAGCAGGGTAAAGGCTCATTTGTCGCCGACCTTTGCGGGCAGGGCGTCGCATCGCCCCTGATGCACTTGTTCAGCTCGCAACCGCGCACCCTGTACGACTTGTTTGAAGTGCGCAGCCTGCTGGAGGGCGAGTCGGCGCGGCTGGCGGCGTTGCGCGGCACCGAAGCGGATTTCGTCCTGATCACCCGCAGCTATCAGGCTTTGCTCGATGCGCATGGCTGTGAGCTGCAAGCATCCGAACATGCGCGGCTCGACCACGCATTCCATCTGGCGATCTGCGAGGCTTCACACAACCCGGTGCTGGTGCAGACCCTGCGCTCACTGACGGACTTGTTGCTCAACACGGTGTTCGCTTCGGTCAACAATCTCTATCACCGCGAACCGCAAAAACGCCAGATTGACCGCCAACACGCGCGCCTCTACAACGCCGTGACCGGGCGCCTGCCTGAACAGGCGCGCAAGGCTGCTGTCGCGCATATCCAGAGCATCAGTGACAACCTCAAGGAGATCGAAAGCGAAGAGCAGCGGCTGGTGCGCGCGACGATGCGCCTGGAGGGCTGGACTTGAATGTCGAATGATTGTCCGTTTCAGGTTGACGGTGAAACACATTCCAGCCGATTTATCCCTTTTCGATGGGTCAGTAATCTGTACCCAACTTGAACGCAACAACAAATTCAAAAACTCAAAAGGGAAGCAGACCATGACCACTCCAACCTACAACCGCCTGAACAAAGACGACGCCATCGTGCTGCTGGTCGACCACCAGACCGGCCTGATTTCCCTGGTGCAGGACTTCTCGCCGAACGAATTCAAGAACAACGTGTTGGCCCTCGCCGATCTGGCCAAGTTCTTCGAACTGCCGACCATCCTCACCACCAGTTTCGAACAAGGCCCGAACGGCCCGTTGGTGCCGGAGCTGAAAGAGATGTTCCCGGATGCGCCGTACATTGCTCGCCCTGGCCAGATCAACGCCTGGGACAACGAAGACTTTGTCAAAGCGATCAAGGCGACCGGCCGCAAGCAGATCATCATTGCCGGTGTGGTGACAGACGTGTGCGTAGCGTTCCCGACCTTGTCGGCGCTGGCAGAAGGCTTTGATGTGTTTGTGGTGACTGATGCGTCCGGCACCTTCAACACCACGGTGCAACAGGCAGCATGGAGTCGCATGACCCAGGCCGGCGCACAGATGATGAACTGGTTCTCGGTGGCGTGTGAGCTGCACCGCGACTGGCGCAACGACATTGAAGGCTTGGGCAATCTGCTGTCGCAGCGGATCCCCAACTACCGCAACCTGATGAACAGCTACTCGGCGTTGACCGCGCAGCAGAAGTAAACCAGCGCGCTGCGAACGAAAAGCCTGCCCTGAAAAGCAGGCTTTTGTTTTTTAAGCTGTGGTCTTGTCGCCTGGCCGGCAACCTGCGGCATGCTTGATCGATCGTGCAAACCCCCTATGCTAGGCTTGCGCGCCGGATTTAAATCCGGCAAAAACATCACTGGGTACTTTTCAGAGATTGATGCTCGTGGAGTCTTTTCCAGGCGAGTTGCACAAATCACTCACCACTGAATTCGTTTTCGGGCCGTTTCGCGTCGTTCCCGCGAAAAGGTTGCTTGAGAAGAAAGGAATCCCCATCGAAATCGGCGGACGCGCGCTGGATCTGCTGATTGCCTTGCTGGAACGACCCGGTCGAGTGCTGTCCAAAAGCGACCTGATCAAGCAGGTTTGGCCCGGCATCATTGTCGAAGAAGGGAGCCTGCGTTTCCATATGACCGGGCTGCGACGGATTCTCGGCGATGGTGAGGAGGGCGCGCGATACATCGCTACTCAGGTCGGTGTGGGCTATGCGTTCGTTGCACCCTTGGAAAAACAACAGGCCAGTGGGCAATCCACGCTTATCGCTGCACATTCTGCCGACCACCAGCGCGTCGACCCCGTGTGCCCCCTGCCAGCGCGGGCCAGATTGATCGGGCGCGAGGCCGATCTTCAACTGGTCGTCGAACACCTTCTGCAGCCCAAACTTTTCACCATCGTCGGCCCCGGCGGGGTCGGCAAGACGAGCCTGGCGATCGAGGTGGCGCACCTGATTGCCGCTCAGCGTTATCAGATGGTGCGCTTCGTCGACCTGGCACAAGTCGAGGACCCGGCGCTGGTGCCGTCGGCACTGGCCAGGTCGCTGGAGATCCCGGTTCAGGCTGAGGACTCTATGTTCGTCCTGCTTGCACACCTGCGCATGCAGAGGTTGATGCTGGTCATCGACAACTGTGAACATTTGATCGATGCCGTTTCGGCAATGGTCGAGCAAATCAGCCATGCCGCGCCCAATGTCGGGATACTGGCGACCAGTCGTGAACCCCTGCGTGCGCGAGGTGAGTACGTTCATTGGCTCAATCCACTCGAATTCCCCCGCGAACCGCAAAACTGCTCACACGATGAGTTGATGGAGTTTGCAGCGATCAGGCTGTTTGTCGAACGAGCCTCGTCAGGCAATACCGCGCTGGTACTGGGTGCTGGCGATGCGTTGTTGATCGCCGACATGTGCCAACGGCTGGAGGGCATGGCGCTGCCGATTGAACTGGCGGCGATGCGTGTCGCCAGCCATGGTTTGAGTTCGACGCACGCCTCGTTGGGCGAACGATTCTCCCTCGGTTGGTCGGGACGCAGAACGGCCATGCCGCGGCATCAGACCTTGCGCGCGATGCTCGACTGGAGCTACGACCTGCTGTCGCCCCTGGAGCGTCTGGCACTGGAGCGGTTATCGGTGTTCGTCGGTCCGTTCTCACAAAACGCGATATCCCAAGTCATTGCCGACAACCACATCGATGCTGCCGTCGCGGCGGCAATGCTCGACGAGTTGGTGTGCAAGGGGCTGGTCACTGTCGAACAGAACGACGCTACGTGGGCATATCGACTGCTGGAAATGACCCGCACCTATACCCGCGAAAAACTTGTCGCGCGGGGCGCTGCCGAGGTCAATGCCCTGGCGTTCAGGCATGCGGCGTTCTATATGGATCTGCTGGGGCATCTCGGCACCTCGCCGGATGAGATTTTCCGCAACTCGGCGCTCCTCGCCAGCCAGTTGGGCAATGTGCGAAGTGCCTTGGAATGGAGCTTCGGCCCGCACGGTGATCCGGGGCTGGCGCTGCCGCTGGCAGCCGCCGGCGCGCCGTTGTTTCTGCATTTTTCGTTGCTGGTCGAGTGCCGGACCTGGAGTTCACGGGCGGTTGAGTTACTGGAGTTGGGTTACTACGGCACGCCCACCGAAATGGAGCTGCAAGCGGCGCTGGGCCTGGTCTTGATGTTTACCCGAGGTAACAACGAAGCGGCGCAAAAGGCATTGTTGCGGGCGATGGACATCGCCGTAGCCCTGGCCGATTACGGGTCGCAGTTAAGGCTGCTCGGGCTCCTGCAGATATTCTATGAACGCATCGGTGATTTCGCCTCCTCGCTGGCGTGGGCCGAGCAGGCAACGCAAGTCGGCCGTATCCTCAATGAGCCTGAGGCGATAGCCATTGCCTCGTCGCTTGCCGGAATTTCCCATCATTTGCTGGGCGACCAGCCGCTGGCTCGGCAGAAGCTTGAAAGTTCGTTGCGCCACAGCTTGCCATCGCATCGCAGCAGTACGATTTATTACGGCTTTGATCATCGCAATCGCACCGGTCTGGCCCTCGCACGTACCCTTTGGCTACAAGGCTTTCCCGATCAGGCCCGGCGCTGGGCCGAGCAAATAGAGGCTGAGGCCTCGGCGCTCCAGCACGCGGTGACCTATTGCATCGCGATGGTCTGGATCCTTTGCATCTATATCTGGACCGGGGATCTGGAAAAGGCGACCGCCAGCCTTCAGCGTTTTGCCGACATTGCCGAGGCCAACGCACTTGGCCCTTACATTGCCGCGGCCCATGGCTTTCGCGCGGCGATTGCCATTCGTGCGGAACAGCCTGGCGATGCGGTCGCCATGCTCCAGGAGAGTCTGACGCGGCTGCATGGCATGCGTTACGAATTGCTGACGACGTCATTCGAAATCGCGCTGGCCGAAGGCTTGATGCTCAATCACCAACCTGAAAAGGCCATGGCGGTAGTGGAGGGCAGCATTGCCCACTGTCGAGCCAGTGGTGATGCTTTTGCGCTGCCGGAGTTGCTGCGGATCAAGGCTGGCATTCTCAAGGTTACCCACGGTGCGGAGGTTCAGGCAGCGTACGAGATTCTCGAAGAGTCGCTGGCCTTGAGTCGCCAGCAGGGCGCGTGGGCATGGGAGTTGCGGGCATCGATGGACCTCGCCAGAGCATGGCTGGAACAGGGTCGCCCAGCGCAGGCAGAGGCACTGCTGCATGCCTGCCGCGAGAGGGTTTCGGAAGGCCTCGATACCCTTGATCTACGTCGACTGGAAACGCTTTGGCGCACAGTTCAGGATTCGATCACGTCGCCACAGTCTTGATCGCGCAGCACGTTGATTTCGCCTCGCGAATCAGTGCTCGGGCATTATCAGCGCGGACATTTTCACCAGTTGCGCCAGTGAGCGGGCTTTCATTTTGCGCATGACCTTGCCTCGATGAGCCTTGACCGTGATCTCGCTGATGCGGAGGTCGGAGGCAATCACCTTGTTCAGCCGTCCGCTGACCACCATCGCCATGATTTCCTGCTCGCGGGGTGTCAGGGTCTGGTAGGCCTGACGTAGGGCGTGCAGGTTTTTTTCGCCGTCAAGGGCCGCTCGGCTGGTCTCCAGGGCGTCGGCCATGGCGTTGAGAATCACCTCGTCGTCGAACGGTTTGGTCAGAAACTCCACTGCCCCAGCCTTCAAGGCCCGCACGGTGCGCGGGATATCCCCGTAGCCGGTGATAAAAATAATCGGCATGTTGCGCCGGTCTTGCGCAATGGAGGCTTGCAGATCCAGACCGCTCAGGTCAGGCAGATTGATATCCAGTACCAGACAGCAGGGCACCAAGGGCCTGGGTTCATTCAAAAACGCTTGCGCCGACTCGAAAAGCCGAGGCTGCCATCCCGCGAAGCGGATCATCAGTTCCAGTGATTCGCGCACGGAAATGTCATCGTCGACCACGAATACCACTGGCGTGACATCGCTCATCGAGCATGCTCCGGACTTAACGGCCAAGCCATTTTTAGCGTTCAAGATGTCACGTCCTCTGGTCCTGGTTTCACGCTTGATCGAACGGCAGCGCCGCGCTCAGGGCCTTGAGCAACTGAGCTTCGCTGAACGGTTTGAGCAGGCACTCCACTGCGCCACTACTCAAGAGGTGGGCCTGTTCTCTGGCATCGCCGTGAGCGGTTATGAAAATGATCGGAATGCGATAGCCGCGACGTATCAATTCTTTTTGCAGCTCCGGGCCTGACATCCCCGGCATGGCGACATCCAGAATCAGGCAGTGGGTTCGCGGCAGAGAGGACGAGGTCAGGAATTCCTGCGCCGACGCGAAGGCCAGCACGGCGAAACCGAACTCCTTGATCAGGTCAGGTAGCGATTCACGAACCGACTCGTCGTCGTCGACAATCGATACCAGTAAAGGCATGACCATTCAGTGTTCCTCCCTGGCGTGGCTGGAAATGTCATGGGCGTCTCGCTCGGTTGCGCAGCGTTCAGCCAGAGCGGGGATTGAAAACTGAAACGTTGTCCCCGGCCCCTCGTTGGCGGTGGCCCACAACGCGCCATCGTGGCGCTCGATGATGGAGCGGCTGATGGACAGGCCGACCCCCATGCCTGCGCTCTTGGTGGTATAGAACGCGTTGAAAATGCGCTCCATGTCTTGCGGGTCTACACCGTTGCCGCTGTCCGAAACCTCAAGACAAACGCGCTGATTTTCGTCCAGTCGCGTGCTGACACGCATTTGCCGGGATCGGCAAGTGATGGTGTTCATGGCTTCGACGGCATTCATGATCAGGTTGAGAATCACTTGTTGAAGTTGTACCCGGTCGCCTCTGACCATCGGCAATGCGTCGGCAAATTGCGGGTGAAGCACCACACCGTTGCGCTGCAATTCACCCAGCAGCAAGGCGATTACCTCCCGCGCGGCGTCGTTCAGATCGACATCTTCCAGGGTGATGTCTTTTTTCGAAAACAACGCGCGCAATCGGTTGATCACGTCGGCGGCGCGATTGCCATCGCGGATGGTCCGGCGCGCGGTTTCCCGTGCACCGTCAACGTTCGGAGGGTCGGCCCCGAGCATGCGCAGGCAGGTGCTGGCATTGGTAATGATGCCCGCCAGCGGCTGGTTGACCTCGTGGGCAATTGACGCGGTGACGGCGCCCAGACTCGCCACTCTGGCCAGATGGGTCAGCTCCGAGCGGGCCTTGTTCAACACTTCTTCGGCCAGGCGGCTTTGGGTGATGTCCTGCAACGCGGCAATGTATTCGATGCCGTCTTCAGCGTCCTTGATCGAGTGGGCAACCAGGCGCACATACTTAACGCTAGCGTCCGGCATCAGCAGGCGGTGTTCATGTTCGAAATCGCGGCCCTTGCGGCGCTGACGCCTGATCATTTCCCGATGACTGGAAACATCGTCCGGATGGATGCGGGTGTAAATCGCGTCGAATCCAGGTGTGGTGTCAGGGGCCAGCTCGAGGATGCGGCAGATCTCATCCGACCAGGTGATTTCATCGCTGCTCACGCGCCAGGAAAACGTCCCCGTGGCGCTCAGCCGTTGCGCCTTGGCCAGAAAGGCCTCGCTTTGCTTGAGTGCGGCTTCTGCGCGCACCCGATCAATCGCGATGCTCGCCAGGTGGGTGAATTGCGCAATGAGGTTTTCCTGATCCGCCGAGAGTGGCGTGGTTTCGCGGTGCAGCACCGTCAGAACACCCGTGATATGGCCGCTGTTCGAGGTGATCGGCATCGACCGGGCCCCTCGGAAACCGTGGCTCAGGGCCGCCTTGCACCAGTCCTGCCAGCGGGGTTGCGCCGATAGGTCTTGGCAAATGATGGGGGTATTGAACGTGGCGGCCATGACGATGGGGCAGCGCTCGGCACACAGCGGTGTGTCTCCGGCGCCCGGGATCAATCCTGCGGGCATATTGGCGCCGGCGCCCTGTTGCATGCGCAACGACATCTCCTGTGAACCCTCGGCACGCTTGAGGTCGACCAGCACCACGTTGGACACGCAGCGGTCGAGAAATACTTCCACCAATTGGCAAAGCGTTTGCAGAATCGCCGTCAACGACGAGCCTCCGGCCATCAGGCCAAGCAAGCGTTTTTCGCCGTCGAGCAGGAGCTCCGCACGTTTGCGATCTTCGATATCGGTGTTTTCGCCGTACCAGCGCAGGACCTGCCCCGCATCATCACGTTGCGGCACGGCGCGGATCAGGAACCAGCGATAAGTGCCGTCGAAGCGGCGCAATCGGGCCTCGTGCTCACCGGCCGTACCTGATTGCAGAAGGCCAAACCAATAACTGGCAAGCGAACCGGCATCGTCTGGATGGACGGACGTGGTCCAGCCGCTGCCGCAGGCCTCGTCGAGGGTCATGCCGGTGTAATCGCACCAACGCTGATTGACGAAACCGACATTGCCGTCGGCGGCTGCACTCCAGACAAACCCGGGCACGGCGTCGATGATGTTGCGCAGGCGATCCTCCGAGGCGCTGACTTCCGCCAGTACCTTGGCGATCAACGCCTTGTCGCGTCGCCGTTCATCGATATCGATCTGCAACACGCACCAATGCCGGATGTTGCCCTCGCTGTCCCTGATCGGCAGTCCGCGCACGTGGAACCAGTGGTAGACACCGTCGACCCGGCGAATGCGAATCTCGACATCGTAGGGCTCGCCCGTGGTGACCGAGTGGGTCCAGGCGACAATGACCGCTGGCAGATCCTCCGGGTGAACGGTTTCGCCGGCGTCCCAGTTTTTCATTTCTTCGAAGGAACCACCGATGTAGTCGACGATCTGCCGATTGACCTGTTCCAGCTCACCGGCCGGGTTCATGAAGGCAACCATTGCCGGGATGCTGTCGATGATCGAGTGGACATCGAACGGGTTGCTCATTTCGCCATTGACTTTGGCCCGGCTGTTCTCGATATCGGTACCGATTGCGCACCATTTGCGCGGTTGGTCGTGTCTATCGTCCAGCGCCGTGACGCGCCAGAGGAACCAGCGATAGGTGCCGTCAAAGCGCCGCAGACGAGCCTCGATATCCTCGGGAACGCCACTGCTGACAATGCGCTGCCAGCGCTCGATCAAAGCTTGGCGGTCAGCCGGATGAATGAGCATTTGCCAGTTCATTCCCATGGCATCTTCAGCGTTGCGGCCGGTGTAGGTGTGCCACTGCTGATTGACGTAATCCACGGCACCATCGGCCAGTGCGGTGAATACCACACTTGGCAACGCATCAATGACGCGCTCGAGCTCATGGGCCATACCGATTCTCATAGTGCAGTCACCGTCCGACTAAGATGCGCCTTTGCGCGGGTACTCGCCCATCATACTTTGGTGTCGCATACCGCCAATATCCACTCGCAGCTGAATTTGCGAAGCGGCGCACAGAGCACTTGAGCAAACCGGACTGCCTTTGTAAGCCAGTGTATCCAGAAGCACTTCAGCCATATCAGCATGCAAACCCCGGACTTCGCGAAACAGCGCAGATACAAGCCCTGCGCAACATGACCGCGGGTTCCATCGTCAGTCGACGGTGGAAGGAATACAACGCGACGTCCGCGCCTATGTCCGGTCTTAAGGGGCGGGCAGGGCAGGTCGTCCATGTGACAGGCTTGAACATTATGAGAGCGGTGGTAATCAAGGCTTATGGCGGTCCCGAGGTGTTGGCAGTGGAAGATATTCCACTGGCCGCGCCGGGGCCTGGGCAGGCGCAGGTGCAAGTGATGGCGGCGGGCGTCAACTTTCTGGACACTGGCGCGCGCCGTGGTCTCGGTCCGGCGCGCCCGTTACCGGTGACACTCGGCGTCGAGGGGGCGGGCATCGTCCTCGCCGTCGGGCCAGGCGTGGAGGAGGTGCGTGCCGGTGATCGAGTGGCGTGGCATTACGTGCCAGGCAGTTATGCCGAGCAAGTGATCGCCGAGGTCAGTCAGTTGGTGCCGCTGCCCGACGATATCGACTTCGATACGGCCGCGAGTCTGATGATGCAGGGCCTGACGGCGCGCAATCTGATACACAAGGTGCATGCCATCAGTCCCGGCGATGTCGCGTTTGTGCATGGCGCGGCGGGCGGTGTCGGGCTGATGCTGACGCAGTTGATCAAGCTGCACGGCGGCAAAGTCATCGGCCGGGTTTCGCAGGCCGACAAAGTTGACGCGGTGCTCGCGGCCGGTGCGGATTATGTGGTGATCGGCCGCGCAGCCGGCATCGCCGGTCAGGTATTGCGCCTGAACGACGGACAACGGGTGAACGTAGTTTACGACGGTACAGGGGCCGAAGGCTTCAGCGACTCGCTGAGCTTGCTCGACTACTTCGGCACGCTGGCCTTGTACGGCCCCTTCATGAACCCGATCGCGCCGATCGATATCTTTTCCGTACCGCGCAGCATCAAGCTGACCTATCCCTCGGTCATGCATTACGTCGCCACTCGCGAGACGCTGCTGGAACATTCCGCGCAATTGTTCGCCTGGGCGCGCGCGGGCAAGTTGAAGACCTTTATCGGCCAGCGCTATTCATTGGCGCAGGCGCGACAGGCGCATCTCGATATCGAGTCTCGCCAGACGACGGGGAAACTGCTCATTTGCCCTCACGCCGACTCGAGTTCGCTTGATCCGGCCCGTTAGTTCGGGCGCAACGGTATCACTGTGTATCAGGGCCGCAGCCGGTTACGTACTGATTCACCTGGCGGCGTGACTGACACATCCGGGATACCTGAGCGGCGTTAAATGGCTTCCATCGAGATCGCTCAGGTGGACTCAAAAACCACTCAAACAGGAGATACCCTCATGAACTGGTAAACATCAGCATGGCTTCGACGTCTGGCGGCCTGCGCGCCCGCAACCGAAACCGATCAGCAGGGCCGCCAACACCTGGCTGCCGGCAAAAAATGCAAACAGGCCCTGCGTGCTCCAGTTGGCATCCAGCAGAAGACCGGCAATGACTGGCGAGAGAATCGCGCCGATACGTCCCGTGGCAAGCACCAGACCCACGCCACGGGTGCGGATCGCCGTGTCGAAGGCCTGCGGGGTCAATATGAACATCGCGGCGATCATGCCATTGAGCAACAACCCGGTCGCAATACCCACCGGTACGATCAGGCCTGCCACATGAGATGACGGGACGATCAACAGCATCAACGCGACATTGAGCAGCAGGGCACCCCGCAAGAGGCGTCGACAGCCGAAACGATTGGCGGCGAGGCCCAGCGATAGTGCGCCGATAACCCCGCCGGCACACAACAGCATCCCGACAGCCACGCCTTGTTTTTCGGAAAAGCCGCTGTGGATCATCAGCGTCGGTGTCCAGCTCATGACGAAGTAAAAGCAGAACATGATGAGCAACAGTGCGAGCGCCAGCGCCAGGGTTTGTTGCCACTGGCCGGCCGCGAACAGCTCTCGATACTGCGCACTTCGTAACGTAACCGTCATTGGCGCCGTGCGTGGCGACTGAGGGTCAAGTGCCATGAAGGCAGGGGACTCGCGCAACCAGCATGCGCCTGCCAATGCCCCCGCCAGGGTGAGCAACCCACCCGTGAGAAACACATAACGCCAGCCTGCGTATTCATTAAGTACGTGCGCCAACAGACCGCCCAGGCTCGCGCCGAGGGCGAAGGCGACAGATTGCAGAGCGATGGCGAGGTTGCGCCGATGCGCAGACGTATGTTCATAGGTCAGCACATTCGCGCCGACCAGAATCGCCCCGGTGCCAACGCCGGTCAGCAAACGCAGGCCAATCAGCACGTAAGGGTTCGGGCTCCAGAAGCACAGCAGCATGCTCAGGCTGCTCAATGCCAGGCCCGTCAGCAAAACCGGACGGCGTCCGTAAAGGTCTGCCCTGGGGCCGGCCAGCAGGGAACCAACGGCCATGCCCAGCAGACTTGCGCTCAGCAGCGTGCCGAGTTCGGCACCCTTCAAACCCCATTCTGCTGCAACGCGGCTGGCGGTAAACGCCATGGCCATGACATCCAGACCATCGATGACGTTAAAGAGCATGCACAGGCTGATGAGCGCCCACTGAGAAGCGGCCTCTGTTGCGTCATTACCGGCCTTGCGCACTGTTTCCCCAAGCATTTTCTGTCCTTGCGCCGCGTTGTTTTTCGAAGGGGTGCTCAATGCTGGCTGTGCGGATTGCCAGCGTCGAGCTTTTTTTCGCGGATTTTTCCAGACGCCACGTCCTGAGCAGGCGGGTGAGTGTGCGCATGGCGCCTCATACCTAAGTATCGACCGACACCATCGTGTAATCGCCCGGGTGTCTGCGGGGTGATTTGATCCGCAGCGTGAGCCGGATGTCGCCGCTGTTGCTGCTCGAACAGACGCTGCGGCGCGCGACAAGCTCCCACAACAATTACTCAAAGGAGATTCATCATGGTTGCGGTTTCGTCCGGTTTCACGACGCATCGTCTGGTCTTTTCTATCCGGGCCGGGTTGCTCGGGCTCGTTGTGCTTGCAGGCAGCCATGGCGCGTGGGCGGCCAGCCCGCCCGCTGAGCAGCCGTCAGCCAACGCAGCGTCGGCGCAGTCGCAAGCCATTCGCCCGTATCGAATCCATGTCGATGAAGCGCAACTGACGGACTTGCGCAAACGCATTGCCGATACCCGTTGGCCGGACAAGGAAACGGTCAACGATGTTTCCCAGGGAGTGCAACTGGCCCAGGTGCAGGAGCTGGTGAAGTACTGGGGCAGCGGCTATGACTGGCGCAAAGCCGAGGCCAGGCTCAACGCCTTACCGGAGTTCGTCACGACGATTGATGGCGTCGATATCCAATTCATTCATGTGCGTTCACGCAATCCCAATGCGATGCCATTGATCCTCACCCATGGCTGGCCGGGTTCGCAGTTCGAATTCCTCAAAACCATCGGTCCGTTGACCGATCCGACCGCGTTCGGCGGGCGCGCCGAAGATGCCTTCGATGTGGTGATTCCGTCGATTCCGGGGCATGGTTTCTCCGGTAAACCGACGGAGCCGGGGTGGGGGCCTGACCGCGTGGCCAAGGCGTGGGATGTGCTGATGAAACGCCTTGGTTACAGCCATTACGTTTCGCAGGGTGGCGATCACGGCTCGGTGATCTCTGATGCACTGGGCCGCTTGGCACCGCCGGGTTTGCTCGGGATTCATTTGAACATGCCGGCGACCGTGCCGCCGGAACTGGTCAAGCCGATAAACAGCGGCGACCCGGCACCGGCCGGCCTGACCGAACCGGAATTTACCGCCTACAACTCGCTTAGCCGCTTCTTCGGTCGCAGCGCCGCCTACGGCGCAATGATGGTGACACGGCCGCAGACCATCGGTTACCTGCTGGCGGATTCGCCCGCCGGCACCGCGGCCTGGATGTACGAAAAGTTTGCCGCGTGGACCGACAGTGACGGGCACCCCGAGCGTGTACTCAGTCGCGATGAAATGCTCGACGACATCAGTCTGTACTGGCTGACCAATACCGGCGCGTCGTCCTCACGTTTCTATTGGGAGAACAACAACAATAATTTCAGTGCGGCGGCGCAGAAGACCACGGACATCAAGGTCCCGGTGGCGATCACCGTGTTCCCTCATGAAATCTACCGTGCACCGAAGGTCTGGGCCGCGCGCGCCTATCCATCGCTGTCGTACTTCAGCGAAGTGGCCAAGGGCGGGCATTTCGCCGCCTGGGAGCAGCCGCAACTGTTTAGCGAAGAGTTGCGCGCCGCCTTCAAACCTCTGCGCACGGCGGCGCAGGCAGACGCCAATCAAGCCGCACGCTGAAACCGGTTTGCATCCACCCCGAACAACCGCCGTCACCCACCTGAGATTCGCAAGGGAGTATCACCATGAACATGACTGCGTTAAATCCCAAAGCCGCCATCAGCTATCGGCGTCTGCTCGCTCGCTCGATTCTGGCGCTGGCCGTGATGCAGGTTGGCGCGTTGAGCATTGCCTCAGCGCAGGCCAATGCCGCTGATGTACCTGCCGGCAAAATCGACACGCTGACACCCGGGACTCACGTTTCGTTCGGCCCGCTCAAGCACGTCAAGGCCGGGCTGCTGGATGTCGCCTACGCCGAAGTCGGCCCGGCTGACGGGCCGGTGGTCATTCTGTTGCACGGCTGGCCTTACGACATTCACAGCTACACCGACGTAGCGCCCGCCTTGGCGCAGAAGGGCTATCGCGTGCTGATTCCGTATGCGCGCGGTTATGGCGATACCCGTTTTCTGTCGGCCAAAACCGTGCGCAATGGCCAGCCCGCTGCGCTGGCGGCGGACCTGATCGACTTCATGGATGCGCTGAACATCAAGCAAGCGGTACTCGGAGGCTATGACTGGGGCGCGCGTACGGCCGACATCGTCGCCGCCTTGTGGCCTGAACGGGTGAAAGCGCTGGTGGCGGTGAGCGGTTATCTGATCGGCAGCCAAGACGCCGGCAAGACCCCGTTGCCGCCGGCTGCCGAGTTGCAGTGGTGGTATCAGTTTTATTTCGCCACGGAACGCGGTCGTCTGGGCTACGAAAAAAACACCCGGGACTTCGCCAAGCTGATCTGGAAACTGGCCTCGCCACAATGGCAGTTCGACGACGCGACTTACGAGCGCAGTGCCGCGGCGTTGCAGAATCCCGATCACGTCGCCGTGTCCATCTTCAACTACCGCTGGCGTCTGGGCCTGATCAAGGGCGAGGTCAAATACGATCCGCTGGAGAAAAAACTCGCGGCTTTTCCGAGCATCAGCGTGCCGACCATCACCATGGAAGGCGACGCCAATGGCGCGCCGCATCCACCGGCCGAATCGTACGCCAAGCGTTTTACCGGAAAGTATGAGTATCGGCTGATCAGCGGTGGTGTCGGCCACAACCTGCCGCAAGAGGCGCCACAAGCCTTCGCCCAGGCGGTGATCGATGCCGACCACCTTTGATAGCCGGCCGAAGGGAGCGCGACTATGAACCTCAACTGTCTGACGGCGATATCAGCCGCTATCGCGTGCGCTGCGCTGCTCGCCACCGGTGTCGTCCTCGGCGACAGCGAGGTGTCACCGATCTACGGTGTGAAGCTTCCCGAGGGCTATCGCCAATGGGCGTTGATTGCCCCGGCGCAGGAAGCGGAGCCGTTGAACGAGCTGCGCGCGGTGCTGGGCAATGATCTGGCGATCAAGGCTTATCAGGATTCGACCCTGCCATTTCCCGACGGCACGGTGCTGGTCAAGCTCGCCTGGAAACACGTGCAGTCGCCGGAATTCGAACCCGCCTCGATCCCCGGTGCAGCCACCACTGTTCAGGTGATGGTCAAGGACTCGCAGAAGTATGCGGCCACCGGTGGCTGGGGTTTTGGCCGCTTCATCAACGGTAAACCGGCCGATGAGGCTCAGCATCAAACCTGTTTCGCCTGTCATCAGGCGCGAGTGCGCAACCATGACTTTGTCTTCACGCGGCTTGCGCCATAAACCGTCCAATAAGGAGATCTCAATGAAAAAGACATTCATCGCACTGGCCATTGCCGTTGGCCTGGGTGTTGGCAACGCCATGGCGGCGCCAACCGAAAAGCCCACCGTCGTACTCGTGCACGGCGCTTTTGCCGACGCTTCAAGCTGGAATGGGGTGACACAGATTCTCGAGAAGGATGGCTACCCGGTGGTGGCCGCCGCCAATCCGTTGCGTGGCGTCAAGAGTGATGGCGCCGCCATTGCCGCGTTGTTGGCGAGCATCAAGACGCCGGTGGTGCTGGTAGGCCATTCCTATGGTGGCAACGTTATCAGTGATGCCGCCAATGATCAGGCCAATGTCAAAGCGCTGGTGTATGTCAGTGCCTTTGCACCCGAGGCCGGTGAAACGGTTGCCGGCCTGGCCGGCAAGTTTCCGGGCAGCACCCTCGGCCCGACGCTGGCGGCCCCAGTCGCGCTGAGCGATGGCGGCAAGGATTTATACATCCAGCAAGACAAGTTTCCTGACCAGTTCGCCGCTGATGTGCCCCCGGCGCAAGCCGCACTGATGGCCGCGACGCAGCGCCCGGTCACCGAGGCGGCGTTAAACGAGCAAGCAGGCAACCCCGCCTGGAAGCACATCCCATCCTGGTACATCTATGGCGACAAGGACAAAAACATTCCGCCGCAAGCCATGGCGTTCATGGCCAAACGGGCCGACGCGAAAGCGGTGGAAGTGGTCAAGGGCGCTTCCCATGTCGTGATGGTTTCCCATCCGTTGCCCGTCGCCCGACTGATCGAAAAAGCCGCGTCGGCCAAGTAATGCCCAGCGCCGTACCTTGGTGCGGCGCTGATTGATCAAGCACTGGAGGTTTCGCAAATGTCGATGATTTCACAACGTTTCGCTGGCAGGGTTGCCTTGGTCACCGGCGGTTCTCGCGGTATTGGCGCGGCGATCGTCCGCCGCCTGGCGCGAGAGGGCTCTGCAGTGGCCTTTACTTACTCGGCCTCTGCGGCGAAGGCCGAGGCGCTGGTCGACAATATTCAGTCGGAGGGCGGCAAAGCATTGGCGATCAAGGCGGACAGCAAGTGTGCGCAGGAAATCCAGCGCGCCGTCAGCATCACGGTGGAGCAGTTCAGCGCACTGAATATACTGGTCAACAATGCCGGGATTCTCGGGCTTGGTTCGGTCGATGAATTCAGCGTCGAGGCGCTGGATGACATGTATGCGGTCAACGTGCGTGGGGCTTACGTTGCCGCGCAGGCTTGCTCGAAAGTGATGAGTCGCGGTGACCGTATCATCACCATCGGCAGTGTCGCCGGCGCACGCAGCGGTTTTCCGGGATCCAGCGCTTATTCGATGAGCAAAGCGGCGCTGATCGGGATGGTTCGTGGTCTTGCGCTGGACTTTGCGCCGCGCGGCATTACCGTCAACAACATTCAACCAGGCCCGACTGCAACCGACATGAATCCGGCCGACGCGCCCTATCTGGATCACGTGATCAATCTGGTGCCACTCGGACGCCTGGGCAGCCCCGATGAGATCGCCGGTATGGCGGCCTACCTGGCCAGTGACGACGCATCGTTCGTCACCGGTGCAAGCCTGACCGTTGATGGCGGTTATCTGGCCTGAGTTTTCCTGGGCGATTACAGCGCTCATGCGTATGCGGGGCATCAGGCAATGGAGGCGCGAAGTGTTTTTTGCGCCGCCAGTTTCAACCATGGCGTGATGCACAACATGAGTACTAACACCGCGAACAGCAATTGATAGGCAGAACCGTAATGACCGGTTAACTCACGCAGTGCACCGAAGGCCAGCGGCCCAAGGGCGGCAATCAGGTAGCCGATGAACAACATGAACACCGTCCATGATCCGGCCTGCTCGGCGCTGCTGGCATGGTCCAGCGGCAAGGTCATGGCAACGGTAAACCCCATGCCCAGGCCGATTGCCGCCAACACCACGTAGAGCAGCGGTGAATGGCTCGGCGCGAAGGCCATGCCGGCAACGCCGAGTATCGCCAGCGCTGCCGACACCGCCAGTAAGATACGGCGGTCGTGAGCCTTGCCGGGAATGAGTCCGGCACCGATGCTGGCCAACGCAAACACGGCCGTGAACAAACCCAACAGCAAGCCCGGCGAATGCGTTGTTTCCACAGCGGCCGGGGCCATCCAGGCGAAGAGGGCGTAGACCACGAATTGACCGGCACCAAAATTCAGTGCGACCAACCAGGCTTGCGGGTTGCGCCAAGGTAAATCGGCAACTGGGTTGCCCCGTGATGCGGCGGCTGCCGTCGGTGTGGCGAAACGTTTTGCCATCCATAGCCAGCTGGCGATAGCGGTCACGCACAACACGCTCCAGATGCCGGCACCGACACGCCAGCTCTGCGCAAGCTCGCTGATCGGTGCGCTGAAGACCGCCGCTAGGGTCGCGCCAATACTCAGGCCGCCGGCATAGATACCCATGAACAGCGCCGGCTGCTGGGGAAAGTGGGTCTTGATCCAGGCACCGGTCATGGCGCCAGCAATGGCGATGCCGATGCTGGCGAGAAAGGTGCTGCCCAGCAGCAAAACGGCATTCGGTGAAACCGCGCGCAACAAGGTCGCGCCACCCAGCAGCGTCAGCGCGACAACGACGCTACGGTGGATACCGAAACGTCTGGCCAGGCTTGGCACCACCAAGGCGAATACGCCCATGCAGACATCGGGAATCGACGTCAACAGCGCGGCCTGGGTGTAACTCAATTGAAAGTGTTGCTGGATCAACAGCAGGATAGGACCTATCGAAATAATTGGTGGGCGCAAGGCGATCGACAGGATCAGCAAGCCGATCACCGCGGCTACGCTGTGTTTGTGGTCGAGAAAATCAAGGGGCTTTGCCATCGATGTGTCCTTATTGAAGAAGTACACGGCAAGGCTAACGATCAACGTAAAATGGGAGATGCCATGTTTTGTCGTGAAAGTGACAATCGTGCCTTGCAGTCTTTTTGCGCCAGTACCGGCTCGCCGTCGTCCCTCGTACCCGGGACAGCAATGCCATGAAAGCAGAGCTTCGCGCGCTTGTTTCCGGCGGCATGCGGTCGTCGCGCAGCGAGAGTTATCTGGACTATCAAAGCGTACCGCGAGCGATGACCGTCCTGGTGCGCGATCAATGCAGCGGCGAATACAACGCGCCGCATACCCATCGTCATGGGCAATTGTTGTACGCCGCGGAAGGGGTGATGCGCGTGGCGGCCGACAATGCCCTGTGGATCTTGCCACCGAGGCGCGCGTTATGGATTGCGCCGGGCATCGTCCACGATCAACTGATGCTCAGCCCGGTCAAGATGCGCTCGGTGTACATCGAACCCGACGTTGCAACAGGATTGGGTCACGGTTGCCAGGTGCTGGAAGTCTCGGCGTTACTCCGCGAGTTGATACTGGCGCTGGCCGGGCAATCCATCGAGTACCCGGAGGCGGGGCGCAATTCGCACATCGTGGCCCTGATACTCAGTGAGCTGCAGGGCGCGCGGACGCTGCCGCTGCAGATTCCCTGGCCCGTTGACCGGCGACTCGTCACCGTGTGCACGGCCATTCTGGAACAACCCCGACAGGCCCATTCAATCGATTACTGGGCAGACAAGGTCGGGGCCAGCGCGCGCACGCTGATACGCCTTTTTCGCAGTGAGACCGGATTGAATTTCCGCCATTGGGTTCAGCAGGTGCGGCTGGCGACGGCCATCGACCGAATGGACAAGGGGCAGTCGATCGGCACCCTCGCGCGCGAGTTGGGTTACAGCAGCCAGAGCGCCTTCAGTGCGATGTTTAAACGGGCGATGGGCGAGTCCCCCCGCGAGTTCCTCGTTGGTCACTGAGCTTGCCGGCGGCGAACATCGGCAAGCGTTGCAACATCCAGTTCAACAGCTCTTGCGCGGGGGCAGCCAATGGCCGGCCGGCCTTCACCAGCAGCTTCGCTTCGACTTGCACAAACAGGGGATGGTCAACCGGCACCACGGTCAGATCGCCTTGCGCGATCTCGCGATAGGCCGCCACCTCGCCCAGTAGCGAGGCAAAGTCACCGCTGGCTACCAGGCGTTTGAGTGCGGCCAGTGAATTGCTCACCAGGGCCGGGCGGATGGTGATCTTCTCGGCGTACTCGAGCATCTTCAGGGCATGGCCGATACCGAAAGTCGTCGGCGTCAGCACCAGCTGACACTCCAGCAGATCAGCCACACTGGCCATGCCTCCTTTCATCGCCAACGGATGATCCGGGCGCACCAACAGCATGACGGGTTGCTGGCAGGTCGCGCGGTAGTCGATATGCGGATGAGGAGGAGGGTTGTACGCCAGGCCGATATGCGCGCGATTCTCTGCGATCTCGTTGAGCACATCGTCAACGGGCAGGATATCCAGGCGGATATCGAGCTTTGGATACTGCTGGCAAAACGGTGCCAGAACGTGGTCGACCAGGGTGTCGACGTAGCCTTCGCTGATGACCACCCGCACATGGCCCTGTTGCAGGCCTTTGATCGCTTGTAGCTGGTCTTCGAGTTTTTCCTGATGTGATCGATAGCCGCGCCAGAACTCCAGCAAGTGCGCGGCGGCTTCGGTGGGTTGAACCCCACGCGCCTGGCGTTCAAACAGCTTCGCGCCCAGCTCCTCTTCCAGCAGTTTGATCTGGCGTGTGATCACCGATGGCGAGGTGTTGATGCTGTCTGCAGCGCCGCGAATCGAGCCGTGCGTCAGCACCTCATGAAAGTAGCGCAAGCGCTGTTGGTTGATTTCACGCATCAAACGGCTCCTTTTTTGTGTTGCTCGTGGAGCAACGGTACACGAACTTAGTTGCTCTTGCTGACTGTTCATCGGCGGCGCAGCATCGTGCCTGCAAGCCAGACCTCACAACAAAAAACGGAGTTCAGCATGTCAACCGTTATCACTCCGGCCAGCAGTGCCGACCTTAGTGCGTTATACCGCAAGCTCAGCTGGCGGCTGCTGCCGCTGTTGTTCGTGTGTTACGTGTTCGCCTATCTGGACCGGATCAATGTCGGCTTTGCCAAATTGCAGATGCAGCACGATCTCGGCCTGTCCGATGCGGCCTATGGCGTCGGCGCCGGGGTGTTTTTCCTCGGTTATGTACTGTTCGAATTGCCGAGCAACCTGATGCTGCCGCGGGTTGGTGCGCGAAAGACGTTCAGTCGCATCCTGGTGTTATGGGGCATTACGTCGGCTTGCATGCTGTTTGTGCGCAACGTGCCGATGTTTTACGCCATGCGTTTTCTGCTCGGGGTTTTCGAGGCGGGTTTCGCGCCCGGGATGATCTATTACCTGTCTTGCTGGTACGGCCCCAAACGCATGGCACGGGCGATTGCGATCGTGTTTATCGCCGGTCCCGCTGGCGGGATCATCGGTGGTCCGTTGTCTGCGTGGCTGATCACCACGTTTGAAGGCGTGGGCGGGCTGGCGGGCTGGCAGTGGATGTTCTTGATCGAAGGCCTGCCGTGCGTGTTTCTCGGTGCGTTTGTGTACTTCTATCTGGCCAACCACCCCGCTGAAGCGCGTTGGCTGAGCGTGGCCGAAAAACAGTGGCTGGCCAGTGAACTGGGCAGCATTTCAGCGGGCGCGCATTCGTTCAAAGCGGTGTTGCGCGATCGGCGAATCTACATCCTCGCGTGTGCCTACTTCTGCATCATCTTTTCCATCTACGCCATGAGCTTCTGGCTGCCGGCAATCATCAAGGCCCAGGGCGTCAGCGACATGATGCAGTTGGGCTGGTGTGCGGCGATTCCCTACGTGGCAGCGGCCGCCGGCATGTACTGGATAGGGCGCCGCTCCGACCGCTGCGGTGAGCGCCGTTATCACTGCGCAGTACCCGCTGCCGTCGGGGCACTGCTGATACTTTTGTATCCTGTTGCCGATGGCAACCTGGTGTTATCAATGGTCCTGCTGACGTTGGCGATCGCGATGATGTTCATGGCCTACACCGTTTTATGGGCGATGCCATCCGAACTCATCAAAGGCGAAGCGGCAGCAGGCGGCATCGCCCTGATCAACACCATCGGGCTGTGTGGCGGTTTCTGGGGCCCGGCAGTGATCGGTTGGGCCAAGACGTCAACGGCAAGCGTCAATCCCGGCATGGTCGCGGTCGGCTGCGTGTTTCTCTGCGCGGCGCTGGTGATCATCGCGAGCAAACCGTTGACGCGCTCCGGCACCGTTGTGAATTCAGCGCAACTTGATCAGGCGCTTTGAACGGCAAACCCATTGTGTTCCGCAAGGAACTCAACAAAGAGAGAACGCAGATGCTTTTACATCTATCGACCTGGACTGAAATCGAGCAGTTTCTCAAACGCAGCCGGACGATCGTCATACCGATCGGTTCCAATGAACAACACGGTCCGACGGGCCTGTTAGGGACCGACTGGATGTGCCCGGAAATCATCGCTCGTGAAGCACAGAAAAACGCCGACATCCTGATTGCCCCGACCTTCAATATCGGCATGGCGCAACACCATCTGGGGTTCCCGGGAACCATCACGCTGAGGCCTTCGACGTTTATCGCCGCCATCGGTGACTGGACGCGCTCGCTGGCGGCCCACGGCTTTGAAAAGATCTTCTTTCTCAATGGCCATGGCGGCAACATCGCGTCGATCGAGGCGGCATTCTCGGAGCTGTATGCCGAGGCCAGCTTCGCCCGTCGTCCAGCGGGTTTCGCCTTGAAGTTGTGCAACTGGTGGGACCTGGAAGGGATCAATGATCTGGCCCGTGACCAGTTCCCCACCGGCCATGGCATTCACGCAACGCCTTCGGAAATTGCCGTGACTCAGTGGGCCTATCCCGAGGCCATCAAGTCGGCGGACTACTCGCCGCAAATTGCCAATTGGGGACCTATTCGGGAGGCGGCCGATTTCCGTGCACGCCACCCGGATGGGCGCATGGGCTCGGATCCGGCGCAGGCGTCGCCGGAAAAAGGTCGCCAACTGGTGATGATGGCGGCGCAAGGTCTGGTGCAGGAAGTGCAAGCGTTCAGCCGTGAGTCGATGCCGGGCTGAAACGCGGCAGCGCCATGCTTGCTGGGCAACGTCCGGAGCGTCCGGGCGTTGCTGCCTCAACCCGGACAACGCCACAGTCATACAGGTACGCCACCATGTGGAATATCCAGCAAAGCTATATCGATGGAGCGTTTATTCCTGTTCACGGCCATGAACGCCTGGAATGCATCAACCCGACCACGCAAGCCGTCATCGGCACGGTGACATTGGCCGATCGCGAAGACGCCAAGCGCGCCATTGCTGCTGCTCGACAAGCTCAAGCGGCGATGAAGCGCACCTCCAAGGCTGAGCGCATCGCCATGCTCAAGCGGTTGCAGAGTGCAGTGCTGGCGAGCACGGATGACATCCGCGACAGCGCTATCGAGGAGTACGGCGCGCCTTTTAACCGAGCGCAATGGGTCAGCCAGTACGCCTCGCAGTCTTTCGCCAACGCGGCGCAGACACTGGAGACGTATGAACTCGTTCGGCGCGTCGGCAGCGCCACGGTGTCGATGGAACCGGTCGGCGTGGCGGCGCTGATTGCGCCCTGGAACAGCACGGCGGGCACGATCTGCAGCAAATTGGCGTCGGCCATCGCCGGCGGTTGTGCGGCGGTCATCAAACCGAGCGAGTTGAGTGCCTTGCAGGCGCATGTGCTGGCGCAAGTGTTGCACCGCGCCGAGCTGCCGAAGGGTGTGATCAATATTGTATTGGGGCGCGGAAGTGATGTGGGCGATGAACTCAGCACCAGCCCGCACGTCGCGAAAATTTCATTCACCGGTTCCACCACCACCGGAAAACTCATTGCTCGCGCCGGCATCGAGAGCATGAAACGGGTGAATCTGTCCCTGACGGGAAAGTCGGCGTCCATCGTGCTGGACGATGCCGATTTCGATACCGCGATTCCCCTGGCACTCAATGCAGCGTTCATGAACAACGGTCAGGCGTGCGTTGCCGGTACACGCCTGTTAGTGCCGCGCACGCGTGTAAAGGAAGTCATCGAGCGCCTGAAAATCCTCGTCGAGGCGTTGGTGGTGGGCGACCCGCATAACCCGGCCACGGCCATCGGGCCGCTGGTGAACCAAGCCCAGTTCGACCGTGTGCAAGGGTTCATCCGCCGAGGGCGCGAGCAGGGCGCGACACTGGTTTGCGGCGGGGAGGGCAGACCAAGCGACCTGAGCAGAGGCTATTTCGTCAGGCCGACGGTGTTTGCCGACGTCGACAACGAAATGGACATTGCCCGCGAGGAAATTTTCGGCCCGGTGTTGTCGATCATTGCCTATGACGATGAGGAGCAAGCGGTTGCTATCGCCAACGGCAGTGTCTACGGCTTGCAAGCGTATGTGTTCTCCCGGCAGCAGGAGCGCGCCCTGCGACTGGCCGCGCGGCTGGAGGCCGGCTCGGTATTGATCAACCGCATCGCTCCAGAACTTCTTGCTCCGTTCGGCGGCGTGAAACAGTCAGGTATCGGCCGCGAGTTCGGGGTTTTCGGGCTGGAAGGTTTTCTTGAAGCCAAGAGCGTGGTGTCGGAGTAGGCGTGCAACCCCGGCTACGCGCGCAGCAGTACTTGAACGTTCTCCAGCAGAAGCTGACGGTGGTCTGCTTCTGCTGGAGGCGATGCCTTAATCCAAGCGTTCAATGGCCTGCGCGACACCTGCACCGTAGTCTGGATCCGCCAGGGTGCAGTGCTCGATATGCCGCTGTTTCGATTGCGCCGATGCACCGTGAATCGACCGCGCGGTGTTATCGAACAACGCCTGTTTTTGCGCCGGGCTCATTAGCCGGAACAGCGCGCCCGGTTGAGAAAAATAGTCGCCATCCTCCCTGTGGTTCCAATGTCCCGCATCGCCGTGCAAGGCCAGCGGCGGTTCGCTGAAGTCCGGTTGCTCGACCCATTGCCCATCACTGTTGGGCTCATAGCCAAGGGTGCTGCCGGCGTTCGCGTCGGTACGCATCTGGCCGTCGCGGTGGTAACTGTTGACCGGGCATCTGGCAGCGTTGACCGGAATCTGATGATGATTGACGCCGACCCGATAACGCTGCGCATCACCGTAGGAAAACAACCGTGCCTGCAGCATTTTGTCCGGAGAGAAACTGATACCAGGCACGACATTGGACGGGTTGAAGGCCGCTTGTTCTACGTCGGCAAAGTAGTTGTCGGGATTGCGGTTGAGTTCAAGAACGCCGACCTCGAGCAGAGGGTAGTCCTGGTGTGGCCAGACTTTGGTCAAGTCAAAGGGATTGATCGGATAAGACGCCGCGTCCACCTCCGGCATGATTTGCACAAACAGTTTCCATTGCGGAAATTGGCCTTGCTCGATGCTGGTGTACAAGTCGCGTTGAGCGCTTTCGCGATCATCGCCAACCAGTGTCGCCGCTTGTTGATCCGTCAGGTTTTCGATGCCTTGTTGAGTCTTCCAGGTGAACTTCACCCAGAATCGTTCGTTGTTCGGGCTGATGAAGCTGAAGGTATGGCTGCCGAACCCGTGCATATGCCGGTATGACTGCGGCAGCCCGCGGTCGCTCATGACGATGGTGACTTGATGCAGCGCCTCGGGCAGCAACGTCCAGAAGTCCCAGTTGTTGCGGGCACTGCGCATGTTGGTGCGCGGGTCGCGCTTGACCGCGTGATTGAGATCGGGGAATTTCAACGGATCCCGGAGGAAAAACACCGGCGTGTTGTTGCCGACCAGATCCCAATTGCCTTGTTCTGTGTAGAACTTGATGGCAAAGCCGCGAATGTCACGCTCGGCGTCGGCGGCGCCACGTTCCCCGGCCACTGTCGAAAAGCGCACGAAAATATCGCTGGTCTTGCCAACGCTCGAAAACACCTTGGCCTTGGTGTACCGCGTGATGTCGTGGGTCACGGTGAAGGTGCCGAACGCACCCGAGCCTTTGGCGTGCATGCGCCGTTCAGGAATGACTTCCCGATCAAAATGGGCAAGCTTTTCCAGCAGCCATACGTCTTGCAACAGCACCGGGCCTCTTGCACCCGCCGTCTGCGAATTGTTGTTATCCACCACTGGCGCACCCGCGGCGGTCGTCAGCTTGTTCATGGGCTTCTCCTGGCTCTGTCGAATTCTGGAAGGCGGGCGTCTTGTTCCGAGCGGCCGAAAGTAGGGTTGCGGCGCTCACGACGCACGCGGCAATCACAGCAGAGGCGACAGGCGCGAGCTATTGAACGATGGTGTCGCCTGGATAGGCGAAGGTATGAATATGAGCATCAGGCGAGGGTAATGCTGACGTCGATGTTAGTGCGCGTGGCTTTGGAGTAAGGGCAGTTCTGGTGCGCCGCTTCGATCAACTGCAGCGCGATATCCGCGTCTATGTCAGGCAACGAAACGACGAGTCGCGCCTGCAGAAAGAAGCCCTGTTCTGCATGGATCAGATCGACCTGGGCGTTAACACCGGCCGTCGCTGGAAAGCCGATTTTACGAGCGTTGCAGGCATGACGCAGCGAGCCAAGAAAGCAGGCTGACCAGCACACGGCAAAAAGCTGCTCGGGGTTGGTGCCTGTCCCGGGGGCGCCCGGCGGGGACAGTTTGAGATCGAGTCGTCCATCATCGCTTCGGCCAATGCCCTCGCGACCGCCAGTCGTGTAAGTGTGAGCGGTGTAAAGCGTTCTCTGGATGTTGATCATGTGTACTTCCTGACAAGCATTCTCGACGTTGAACGGATCAATCACGTTGCTCGCAGTACTTGCGGGCTGTGCAGCGGTGCTAGCGCTGTGAAAGGTTCAAACCGTGCGTTTGCTGTCCGGTTGTCGACATTGTGCAGCAGTGTGGCGCGGGCAATCTCCAGGAGCCAAGCCCGGAACGGTGCGTTCGGGTCATACCGTGTCTGACCCAGATAAAGCGCGTTGAAGGTTTGCTGGACAAGACTCTGGGTGTCTTCACACCTGACGCGTCCGGCTTGTACCTGCCCCTCGAAGAACGCGAGGAGCAACGGTGTGATGGTCGCGAGCAGTTGTTGTGACTGAGGCAGGCCATGGCGGATGGCTTCAGCCATCAAGGCATGCAGCTCGTCGTTGCCGAGTCGCTCAGCGTTGCACAGATAACTCGGGTGATTACCTTCAGCCATGTTCGGATCCCTCTGAATTAAATGTTCAACTGAGCAAGGCAACCGGTGACTGGTGCCTGGCTTTGAATGGTGCGATTCAAGCGTGCACCCCCAGGCGTATCAAACGCCAGTTAGGCGCTGTTAGTGTTTGTTAGTGCGGCTTGTGCATGTTCAGAGGATTGTCCTGTTCGAGTTGACGGTAAAACACTTTTCAGCCGATTTATCCCGTCCCTGTGCGTCAGTAATCTGTACCCAACTTGAACGCAACAACAACTTCAAAAACTCAAAAGGGACGCACACCATGACTACTCCAACCTACAACCGCTTGAACAAAGACGACGCCATCGTGCTGTTGGTTGATCACCAGACCGGTCTGATTTCTCTGGTGCAGGACTTCTCGCCCAACGAATTCAAGAACAACGTACTGGCCCTGGCCGATCTGGCCAAGTTCTTCGAACTGCCGACCATCCTCACCACCAGTTTCGAACAAGGCCCGAACGGCCCGCTGGTACCCGAGTTGAAAGAGATGTTCCCGGATGCGCCGTACATTGCTCGCCCAGGTCAGATCAACGCTTGGGACAACGAAGATTTTGTGAAGGCAATCAAGGCTACCGGTCGCAAGCAGATCATCATTGCCGGTGTAGTAACGGATGTCTGCGTAGCGTTCCCGACCTTGTCGGCGCTGGCAGAAGGGTTTGATGTGTTTGTGGTGACCGACGCTTCCGGCACCTTCAACACCACGGTGCAACAAGCCGCATGGAGCCGCATGACTCAGGCCGGTGCGCAGATGATGAACTGGTTCTCGGTGGCGTGTGAGCTGCACCGCGACTGGCGCAACGATATTGAAGGCTTGGGCAATCTGCTGTCGCAGCGCATCCCCAACTACCGCAACCTGATGAACAGCTACTCGGCGCTGACCGCTCAGCAAAAGTAAGCGAACGCGACCTGACAAAAGCCTGCCCTCAAAGCAGGCTTTTGTCGTGTCTGCGCTTTAAAGCGCTGGCAGCGTTGCGATGGCGTTACTTCAGGTTATGGCTGAAGAACTCGGTCAATTTGGCGAAGGGAATCAGGTTGACCCGGTCGTACAGGTCGACATGGCCGGCCCCTGGAATGATCAGCAGCTCTTTGGGCTCGGCCGCGCGCTGGTACGCGTCTTCACTGAATTCGCGGGAGTGCGCCTGAGCACCGGCAATGAACAGCAGCGGGCGCGGGGAGATGCTCTCGATGTCATTGAACGGGTAGAAGTTCATGAACTTCACATTGCTGACCAGCGTCGGCATGGTGGTGGACTGCGGCGAAGCGCCGGTCGGGGTGACCTGGCCACGCGGGGTGCGGTAGAAATCGTAGAACTCGTCACCCACCGCGTTGCCGGTGAGTTTCAGCGGTGTGCCGCCGGTGTAGCGGATCGGGCCGCCCCAGGACTGCGCGTTACGCTGCTGCGCCGCCTGTTCAATGATGGATTGGCGTTGCGCTGGCGTGAGCGAATGCTTGAGGCCGTTGCGGTTGGCAGCGCCCATGTCGTACATGCTGACGGTGGCAATCGCCTTCAGTCGTGGATCGATCTTGGCGGCGCTGATGGCGAAGCTGCCGCTGCCGCAAATACCGATGACGCCGATACGCTCGCGATCGACCAGTGGGCGAGTGCCGAGAAAGTCCACCGCCGCGCTGAAGTCTTCGGCATAAATGTCCGGCGCAACCGACTGGCGTGGCAGGCCCTCGCTTTCGCCCCAGAAGGACAAGTCGAACGACAGCGTGACAAAGCCTTGTTCGGCCATTTTGGTCGCGTAGAGATTGGCACTTTGCTCCTTCACTGCGCCCATCGGGTGGCCGACGATGATCGCGGCATTTTTTGACTGTGGATCAAGGTTCTTCAGGCTGAACAGATTGCCTGCGACCTTCATCCCGTACTGGTTCTTGAAGGTGACCTTTTCCACGGTCACTTTATCGCTGGTGTAGAAGTTGTCTGCGCCGTTCGACATATCGGCCCCCATGGCTGAAAAAGTACTGAAGAGCAGCCCGAAGGCCAAGCAAAAACCTTTCACTGGAATGTCCTTGCGATTGAGGGTTTATTCGTCTGAGCCTGTGCCCGAACATTCTCTCGATCAGCTCCTCAGCGCCGTAGTGCATTCCTCTGGATTGCTTGCCTGATCCACTGAATCTGGATTTTTTAACGCCACGCGCATCCGCCGCGGCCGTTTGGCGCGGCGCGCAGAGTAGAAATGGCGGCAATGAGAGGGCAGGGAAGGGATATGGATTACGCAGAGGATTCAGTGCTGGCCTCGACCAATCCGCTTTCAGCCTGACGACCGCTGCGCTGGGTTTCCGGAACCCCGATCGCGAGCAGGACAACCGCCACCGCCGCAATACCGGCCAAGGTCAGAAACGCCGCGCTGTAACCAGCCTCCTGCACAACGAACCCGGCGAGGCCATTGCTCAGTGCCGCGCCCAGCCCGAACACAGTCGTCAACGCGCCAAGGCTGATATTGAAGTGGCCGGTGCCCTGGGTGAGGTCTTTGACAATGATCGGAAACAAGGCGCCGAACAGGCCGGCGCCGACACCGTCGAGCAGCTGCACCGCGACCAGCCAATAGGCATCGTCCGACAGCGTATAGAGCACACCGCGCAGCGGCAGGATCAGAAAACCGGCCAGCAGCAGCGGTTTGCGCCCCCACACATCGGCTTTCGCCCCGACCAGTAACGCCGCCGGCACCATCACCAGTTGCGCCGCGACGATGCAGGCGGAGGTCAGCGGGGTGGCCATCTGCAAATTGGCTTGCGCAAGTTTTTGACTCACCAGCGGCAACATCGCCGCATTGGCGAGGTGAAACAACGCACAGCAAATGGCGAACAGCAGCAGCGGTCGGTTGCTCAACAGCACGGATAAACCGGAAGGCTGGCGATGCACGGTGTCGGCCGGGTCCAGTCCGCGGGCCTGATCATGGTCGATGGCGGCTGGCGACACGCAGGCGACGGCGATGACACTGGCCAAGGCCATGGCCGCCATCAGATAGAACACCGCCACCGGTCCGAACAGATACGCGAACACGCCGGCGAGGAGGGCGGCGCAGGCATTGCCGGCATGATTGAAGGTTTCATTGCGCCCGGTTCGGCGGGTGAACGCCCGTGGCCCGGTCATGCCCAAGGTGATTGCGCAAATGGCCGGGGCGAATATAGAGGCGGCCATCGCACTCAGGGTTTGCGTCAACGCCACCCACGTGAACGACGTCACGAACGGCAGCAGCAGGCAACTGCCGGTTACCAGCAGCGCGGCGATCGCAATCAACGCACGTTTGCGTCGGCTGTTGTCGACCCAGGCGCCGGCGGGTGTCTGGGTGATCAGTGCGGCGACCCCGGCGATGGTCATGACCAGACCAATGCTGGCCGGCTCCCAGTGATGCACCGCCAACAGGTAAATGGCCAGATAGGGGCCGAGACCGTCGCGCACGTCGGCAAGGAAAAAGTTCAGGCTGTCCAGTGACAGGTTGTTGCGGCGATCGAGGTCAGCGGCCACGGCGGTATCTTCAATATTTGAGGTTTGCGGATGGTTTCAACCTCAGCAAGCCTAATGACCAGCAGCCACGAATATAAGTTGCAGGCCGCCGCCGTGTCGTTGTGAAACAACGCCAAGGGGCTGAAAACGACGTTCCGTCATACGGTTGCTGCACGTTCGACGCGCTACTTGTATCCTTGCGCCGGTCGAGGACATACGACCGCTGTTATTGCCTTGAATCAGTAACGGCCGGAACGGGAAACCGGACTTTCCATTAGGTACTTTCGTGAAGCGTGATACCCACCTCGTCATCCTCTTGCTGCTGGTCATCGGCTGCTCTCTGGCTTCCCTGACCATCTGGAAAGTGCTGTCCTCGCGCGATCGCGCGCTGGAGGAAGTCAACGTGCACGGGTTGAACCTGACCCAGGCACTCGAGACCTATTCGGAGGGCATTGTCCGGCAAAGTTCGCTGCTGTTGCTCGGGCTGGTCGAACGCCTGGAAACCGAAGGCAGTGGCCCCGCGCAGATCCAGCGCTTGGGTGCGCTGATCAACCGCCAACAGCCGTTGATGCCACAAATGAGCGGGATCACCATCTACGACCGTCAGGGCCATTGGCTGATGTCGTCGAACCGGCCGATTCCGGCGGGGGCCAACAGCAGTGATCGGGCCTACTTCATTCATCATCGCGACGACCCGAGCCGCGAACCCTTTATCGGGCCACCCATCCGTAGCCGTTCCAATCAGGAGTGGGTGATCACCGTCAGCCGCCGTTTCAATGATGATCGTGGCGAGTTTGCCGGGGTCGTGGCCGTGACGTTGGGCGTGGAAAACTTCCTGCGCCTGTTCGGCAAACTCGACGTCGGACAGGAAGGTGCTATCGGCTTGTCGTACACCGACGGCACGTTGCTGGTTCGCTATCCGTTCCGCGAGCAGGACATGGGCCGCAACTTTTCCAAGTCGCCGATCTACGCCAAATACCTGGTCGATCAATCGGTCGGTACCGCGTCGTATACCTCCAGCCTGGATGGCGTCGAACGCCTCTACGCCTTCCGCAAAAGCGAGAAGTTGCCGCTGATCACCACGGTCGCCATCGGCAAACGTGAAGCACTCACGGCGTGGCGAACCGAGGCGCTGTTGTCGGCGGTGGTGGTGGCGGGGCTGTTGGGACTGACCGGCCTGATCGGCTGGTGCTTGATCCTCGATATCCGGCGCCGGACCCAGGTTGAAGGCGAACTGCGCATTGCTCAGCAGCAGTTGCTCGGCTCGAACCGACAACTGGAACTGCTGGCCATGAAGGATGCGCTGACCGGTCTGGCGAATCGGCGCTGCTTCGACCAGACCCTGGCCACAGAGGCGCGGCGGGCACAGCGCGACGGCTCATCGCTGGCCTTGCTGATGATCGATATCGACTATTTCAAACTGTTCAATGATGCGCTCGGGCACGTTGCCGGCGACGCCTGTCTGCAGGCCGTCGGTCACGTGCTGGATGCGTGTGTGCGACGGCCTTCGGATCTGGTGGCGCGCTACGGTGGCGAAGAGTTCGCCGTGATCATGCCCGACACGGACATTGACGGTGCTGCGGTAGTGGCGCAGCTGATTCTTCAGCGCTTGCAGCAGGAAAACATTGCCCACCCTACCAGTCCCGTGACCCGCGTGAGCCTGAGCATCGGCATCGCCGCTGCGCGAGGTGCGTATCTGGACCCGGTACACGGTCTGATCGAGTGTGCCGATCAGGCGCTGTATCAAGCGAAGACGGCGGGGCGCAACAGGTTCATGAAGTCCTCTGCGCAACCCTTATTCGACGTC
Source organism: Pseudomonas sp. NPDC087690 (assembly GCF_044743175.1). Lineage (NCBI taxonomy): Bacteria > Pseudomonadati > Pseudomonadota > Gammaproteobacteria > Pseudomonadales > Pseudomonadaceae > Pseudomonas > Pseudomonas sp. NPDC087690. The sequence continues at coordinate 801,880 of NZ_JBIUVX010000001.1, read as the reverse complement.
GATGGACAGCAAACCATTGACCCGTGATACCAGTGTGTCGACGGCAAAAGGTTTGGTCAGCACCTGCATGCCCGGGCCGAGTTGACCGTTACCGATCACCGAGTTTTCTGCGTACCCGGTAATGAACAAGGTCTTGAGCTTCGGCCGGATTTGCCTGCCCGCATCGGCCATCTGCCGGCCATTCATGCCGCCCGGCAAACCGACATCAGTGATGAGCAGATCGATGTGCGCGCTGGAGCGCAGTGCTTCCAGTCCTTCAACGCTGTCGGCCGCTTCGAGCAAGTTGTAGCCGAGGTCGTTCAGCACGTCTTTGAGCAGCGTGCGAACGGTGGGTTCGTCGTCGACAATCAGGATGGTTTCGCCGGCCTTGGCATGAGGCGTTGCCGAGCTTTGCGTGTCATCGTGATTGCGTTGCGTTTCGCCGACATAGCGCGGCAGGTAAACGCACATGGTCGTGCCTTGGCCCACGGTCGATTGCACCCGCACCTGCCCGCCGGATTGCTTGGTGAAACCGTAAATCATCGACAGCCCAAGGCCCGTGCCCTGGCCCAACGGTTTGGTGGTGAAAAACGGGTCGAAGGCCTTGGCGATCACTTCAGCGCTCATACCGGTACCGGTGTCGGCGACCGACAGGCACAGGTATTGCCCTTCGGGCATTTCCCGGACGCGCGCCGATTCAGCATCCAGGGTTCGATTGGCGGTTTCGACGGTAATGCTGCCACCATCGGGCATCGCATCGCGGGCGTTGATGCACAGGTTGAGCAGGGCGTTTTCCAGTTGGCTGGCATCGACCAGCGCCGGCCACAGATCGGCGGCGGCGACCGTTTTCAGGCGAATGCTCGGGCCGACGGTGCGCTGGATCAGTTCGCTCATGCCGGCAATCAGCGCGTTGACCTCAGTTGGCCGTGGATCGAGGGTCTGTCGCCGGGAGAAGGCCAGCAGGCGATGGGTCAGGGCGGTGGCGCGTTTGGCGGCGTCCTGAGCGATCAGCATGTATTTGTCGATGTCGTTCAGACGGCCTTGGCCGATGCGTTTTTCCATCAGTTCAAGGGAGGCGCAAATGCCTGCCAGCAGGTTGTTGAAGTCATGGGCCAGACCGCCGGTGAGTTGCCCGACCGCTTCCATTTTCTGCGATTGGCGCAGCTTCTCTTCGGCCTGCATCAGTTCTGCGGTGCGCGCCGAGACGCGTTGTTCCAGTGTGTCGTTGAGCGCCTTTAACGCGGCGGTGACCCGGTCGCGCTCGGCTTCGACGTTGCGCCGGTCTTCGACATCGATAAGCACCCCGGGAAAGCGCAAAGGCGTGCCGTCTTCGGCGCATTCGACGCGGCCGTTGGCTTCGATCCAGGTGTATTTGCCATCCGCACCGCGCACTCGGTATTGGTGCGAATAGGCACCTCCACGGGCAATGACTTCGTTGATCGCGGTTGTGAGTCCTTCCCGGTCATCCGGGTGCACGGTCATCACCACTTGCTCCAGGGTCAGACCGTCGAGGCCCCAGGCCGGATCAAGGTTGAACACCCGCGCGAAGGCCTCATCGACGCTGAAGCGATCGCTGGGCAAGTGCCAGTGCCAGGTGCCGATAATGGCGCCGGCGGCCAGGGCGAGCTGGACCCGTTCGACGTTTTCCCGAGCGACCGCTTCGCTGATGCGCAAACGCTCTTGCGCATCGCGGCGCTCGGTGACATCGCTGAAGAAGATCGCAATCTGCCGATCGGCCGGGTCGCCGACACGCACGGCACGCACATCGAACCAGCGTTCGAAGGTATTGGCGTAGTTCTCGAAGTTGGCCGGCTCGCCGGTCTTGGCCACATGGCCGTAAGTCTCGAACCAGAAGCTTTCCAGGTTGGGCGCAAACTCGGTGACCCACTTGCCACGCAGGTTGACCCCGGCCTGACGTTCGAACGCCGGGTTGGCCTCGACGAAGTAATAGTCGATGGGGTGGTCGTCGGCGTCGAATTTGACTTTGACGATCGCGAACGCGGCCTCGATGGTTTCCAGAATGGTGCTGAAGCGCTCCTCGCTGCGGCGCAACGCGGTTTCGGCGCTGCGCGAGCGGGTCAGGTCGAGCATCGCACCGATCATGCGTTCGGCCTGGCCCTCGGCATTGCGGATCAGATGGCCGCGATCAAGCACTTCGGCGTACGAACCATCGTGGCAGAGGAAGCGGTACTCAGCGCTCCAGGTCGTGCCTGAACCGTCAATCGCCGAGCGAATCGAGGTTGTCACGCGCGAGCGATCCTGCGTGTGAATCTGCGCAAACCGCCAGTCACACGTCGGCTCGATGGCTGCTGACGCGTAGCCATACGCCTGTTGCAGCGAGTCGTTCCAGATGACCTGGTCGGTCTTCAGATCCCAGTCCCAGACGGCGTCGCAGGTCGCCTTGACGGCCAGCCGCAGGCGCGTGACTTCGGACTCAAGCTCCTCGCGAGTAAGCTCTTTCAGGATGTCCACCCTTCATGCGTTGTGAGTTGTTTGCCTTGCGTGCAATCAGCGAACGGCCGTGAGCTTCACAAGTTTTGTCAGCCATTGACCCGAGGTCTCTGGTTTAAGTTGCACGAGGTCCAAGGCTTGCGCGCTTTCATAACGATTCGCCGCGATCCAGTCGGTCGAGCAGACTCTGCCCCCGTTGCCACAGTGCCTGCTGTTTTTCTTGCGGCATGCGATCGAGGTTTTTGTACATCATGCCCATGCGCTGATTGCCGCGCAGCAGGTCGCTGTGGCGCATCAGAAAATGCCAGTACAACGCATTGAACGGGCAAGCGTTGTCAGCCGTGGTTTCACGCACCGAGTAAGCACAGTCGCGACAGTAGTCGGACATCCGATTGATGTACTGGCCGCTGGCGCAATAAGGCTTGGAGCCGAGGTAACCGCCATCGGCGTGCATGACCATGCCGAGGGTATTGGGCAGCTCGACCCAGTCGAACGCGTCCATGTAAATGGCCAGGTACCACTCACAGATCTGACTCGGCGCGATGCCGGCGAGCAGGGCGAAATTGCCGGTCACCATCAGGCGCTGAATGTGATGAGCGTAGGCGTGCTTGAGGCTTTGGCCGATGGCCTGGCGCATGCAGTTCATCTGCGTGGCGCCGGTCCAGTAAAACTCGGGCAAAGGCCGGGTGTTACCGAAAGCATTGCCCTCGGCGTACTCAGGCATGGTCAGCCAGTAAACGCCGCGGACGTATTCGCGCCAGCCGATCAGTTGACGGATGAAACCCTCGGCCGCGTTCAGTGCGATGCTGCCGGACCAATAGGCAGACTCGACATCGCTGCACAGCTGCCGTAGATCGAGCAAGCCGATATTGAGCGCGGCGCTGATACGCGCATGGAACAGAAACGGTTCGCCGCTGGCCATAGCGTCTTGATAGTCGCCGAAGCCGGCCAGGCCGTAGTCGAGAAACCACGCCCACAATGCCTGGGCGTCGGCGTGTGTCACCGGGTAGTTGAAGGTATCCAGACTGCCGTAGTGACTGGCGAAGCGTTCTTTGACCAATGCGAGCACGTCGAGGGTGATTGCATCGTTGGCAAAACCAACCGGGTAGGGCGCCTTTACGTGTTTAGGCAAGGTTTTGCGATTGTCTTCATCGAAGTTCCAGGCGCCGCCGACCGGCGTGCCGTCACCGTTGAGCAACAGGCGACTTTTGCGGCGCATCTCGCGATAGAAGAACTCCATGCGCAGCTGCTTTTTGCCAGCAGCCCATACGCGGAATTCGTCGCGACCGCAGAGGAAACGGTTGTCAGCATGCCAGTGGATCGGCAAGCCACAATCCTTGAGCGACTGCTCCAGACGCCAGTCGCCGCACTCGGTGACGTGCAACGCGTGCGCCTGTAGCAGCGCCTGCCAGCGCCTTGACTCGCCGGGTATCGAGCCGCTGTTCTGCGGGTCGTCGAGGGTCACGTAATGCACGCGCAGACCCTGCTGCTCCAGCGCCTGAGCGAAGTGACGCATGGCGCTGAAGATCAGCGCGATCTTTTGCGGATGATGGGCAACATGGGTGGCTTCCTCCATGACCTCGACCATCAGCACACAGTCGTGCTCGCGATCCAGATCTGTCAGTGAAGCCAGATCAAAAGACAGTTGGTCACCGAGGACCAGGCACAGCCGATGGGTTTTGTTCATGTGCACGGATTCAGCGTAATGAATGGCAGCAGGGCGCAGAGCGGACGCTTGAGTGCTAATGGTGAATAGTTGTACAGATTGTAGTTGATGTATAGGTTTTTGTCGGTCAATCAATAGAAAAACAGCGAGCTGCCCTTCAAAACTCCATCAAGACTGCGGCATTCGCCACGAAGCTGACTCGGTTCGGCAATCCTGACTCTCGCGGCAAATAAGAATAAGTTTCAATTACGCAAATTACTGGTATACCATGCGCGGCGTTTTGCTGGCAGTTCTGCCCTTCGTTTTGGCTTATTCGTAAGGTTCTCACCTCATGCGTCGAACTCTGCTTTCCATCTGCGTGCTGCAAGCCTTGTCGCCTTCTTCGTGGGCTGAAGAGGCCGATACAAAAACTTCAGCCTTGGAGCTGGAAGCCACCGACGTCATCGGTGCCGCAGACTACGAACGTGCCGACGGGCCGGTGCAAGGCTATCGCGCCACGCGCTCTGCCAGCGCCACGCGCACCGATACCTCGATTCACGAAACGCCTCAATCGATCAGTGTGGTGTCCAGGGATGCCGTCGAAGACCTCGGCGCCACGCGTCTGCAGGACGCACTGGATTACGCCGGTGGCGTGGGCCGGGCGAACAATTTTGGCGGGCAGGGGCTGACCACGTTTACCGTGCGCGGCTTCACCACCGGCGAGTTTTACCGCAATGGCTTCCCGATCAATCGCGGCTATCCGAACATGCCTGACGCCAACACCATTGAACGTCTGGAGGTGCTGCGCGGGCCGGCCACAATGTTATACGGACGTGGCGACCCTGGCGGCACCTTCAATGTGGTTTCCAAGCAGCCGTTGCCGGAAAGCAAGGTCACATTGGGCAGTCAACTGAATGACCAAGGCATGAAACGCGGCACGCTGGACGCTTCCGGTCCGATCGACGAGGACGGTCGACTGGCTTACCGACTCAATGTCATCGGCGAGGGTGGAGATACTTTCCGCGATCATGTCGAGACTGAGCGCTATGGTGTGGCGCCGGTCGTGACCTGGCAGGCAACCGATGCTACCCGGGTGATCTTCGAGGGCGACTTCATGCGCAACAACGCGCCGCTGGACCGTGGCGTCACGCGTTACCCCAAGCAGATCGGCACCGCCTCGCGTGACACGTTCTTCGGCGAGAAAGACGTTGGCAAGTTGCATAACGACAACAACATGGCGCAGTTGCGTTTCGAGCACCTGCTCAATGATGACTGGACATTGGGCGGCGGTTTCCAGTGGCTCGACGGCTCGCTCAAGGGCGACGCGATCGAGGCGAATGGCATCGGCGCTGATGGCCGAACACTGGGACGCAACTTCAACTACCGCAAGCTCGAGTGGACAGACAAGGACAGCCAACTCAACCTGACTGGCCACTTCACCCTGGGCGGCTTGCAGCACACGTTGCTGACCGGCGTCGAGTACGAAGATTACGACTACCAGTCGATTATCCAGCGCTCCAGCGGTGCAATCGGCGCCTACCCGATCGACATTTTCAACCCGGTCTACGGTCAGCCTCGCCCGGCATTGACCCGGACACCGACTCACGACAAAGAAAATCTCAAAACCTACGCAGCGTTCGTGCAGGATCAAGTGGCACTGACCGAGCGCTTGAAAGTGCTCGCCGGGGCGCGTTTCGAGCGTTTCGAACACGATTATGAAACCTACGTGCCGGGCGGTAAAAACTGGCAGGCCAGTGACAACGCGGTCACTCCGCGTTTGGGCGTGTCCTACGACTTGACCGACGCGGTTGCGCTTTACGCCGACACCGCGCGCTCGTTCAAACCCAACACCGGCGCCAGTCGCCAGGGCGGTGGTTTTGAACCCGAGAAAGGTAAATCCTGGGAGATGGGGGTGAAGTGGGAGGCGCTGGATCAGCAGTTGAGCGTCGATGCTGCGATCTATCAGATCGAAAAGCGTAACGTGCTGACCACCGATCCCGTGGACTCGACGTTCGGTGTGGCGGCGGGGGAAGTGCGCAGTCGTGGTTTTGACTTGAACGTCGCCGGCAATCTCACCCCTGAGTGGCGAGTGATCGGCGGTTACGCCTATGTGGATGCCGAGGTCACCAAGGACAATGTGATTCGTTCTGGCACACGCCTGATGAACATCCCGCAGAACAGCTTCAGCCTGCTCAACGTCTATGAGTTTCAGGACGGCACTTTCAAAGGCCTGGGTCTGGGCACAGGGTTGAAGTATGTCGATGAGCGCGCCGGGCAAACGGCCAACACCGCGTTCTCGATGGGCAGCTACACCGTCGTCGACCTGCTCGGTTTCTACAAGGTCAACGACAAAGTGCGGCTCAACCTCGATGTGAAGAACCTGTTTGACCGTGATTACGAAGAAGGCGCGTTCGGCAACGTCTACGCCTATCCCGGTGCGCCGAGAACGGTGCAGGTCGGGATTGCCTATACGTTGTGATTCGCAGCGGGGGCCGTTGGCCCCCGCTGAGATCAGGGCTTAGCCGGTGACGCATCCTTGCGGTGTTTTCCCGGCAAAGCTGTCCAGCAGACTGGCCACCACCATTTCCCCCATTCGCGTACGCGTCTGCAATGTCGCGCTGGCGCGATGCGGCTGCAATACCACGTGTTCGTTGCCGAACAAGGCTTGCGGCACGTTCGGTTCATCGACGAACACGTCCAGCCCGGCACCGGCAATTTCGCCCGCGGCCAAGGCCGCCACCAAGTCGGTCTCGTTGACCAGTTTGCCCCGTGCCACGTTGATCAGATAGCCACCCTTGCCCAGTGCCTGTAGCACTTCGGCGTTGATGATGGCTTCAGCCTTGTCGGCAGCGGCCGCGAGAATCAATGCATCGCTGTCGCGGGCCAACTGCTTGAGGTCGGCAACGAAGGTGTGGTTCACATCGCTCATTGGTTGCAGATCGGTGTAGCTGATCGGACAGCCAAATGCGGCGGCGCGAGTGGCGACCGCACGGCCAACCCGGCCCATGCCGACGATGCCGATACGCATGCCGGAGACCTGACGAGCCAGAGGCAACGGTGCCAGCGGAGTCGCGCTGTGCGGCCATTGGCCGGAGCGCACGTAGCGATCGCTGGTGCACAGGCCGCGGCATACCGACAGCAGCAAGCCGATGGCGAGGTCGGCGACGTCTTCGGTCAACGCGCCGATGGTCGCCGTCACGCGGATTCCGCGATCCCGGGCGTACGCCAGGTCAACGGCATCGGTACCGACGCCGTTGACCGCCACCACTTCAAGCTTGGGCAGTTGCGCCATGACAGCCTGGGTGATGCCGGTGTGGCCGCCGGTGATCACGCCACGAATGTTGGCGCCGTGTTCCTGCAAATAGGCCGGTTTGTCCGCCTGTTGGAAGTAGCGTCTGACGGTAAACAGTTCGTCGAGACGCGCATTGATTTCAGGTATCAGGATCGGGCTGAGCTGCAAGACTTCTGGCTTCATGTGAACCTCACTTACCGAATAAAAGGCCGGCTCAACCGCGGCCGGCAAACGGCATGGCGGTGGCCATGACGGTCATGTTCAGAACGTTGGCCGACAGCGGCAGGCCGGCGATATAGCGCACGGCATCGGCGACATGCTTGACGTCGACCATTGGCTCGACGGCGATAGTGCCGTTGGCCTGGCGTACGCCTTTGGTCATGCGCACCGACATTTCGGTCAAGGCGTTGCCGATGTCGATCTGGCTGCAAGCGATGTTGAATTCGCGACCGTCCAGCGCCAGGGATTTGGTCAGCCCCAGCACCGCATGTTTGCTGGCGGTGTAAGCACTGCTGAACGGACGCGGCGTGTGTGCCGAAATCGAACCGTTATTGATAATCCGGCCGCCCTGAGGCTGCTGGCGACGCATGAGTGCGAAGGCGCCACGGGCGCACAGGAAAACCCCGTTGAGATTGGTGTCGATCACGTTTCGCCATTGTTCGAACGTCAGTTCATCCAGGGGCACGGCGGGGGCATTGACCCCGGCATTGTTGAAGACCACATCCAGACGTCCGTAGACCTCGGCAATGCTTGCGAACAGCGCATCGACACTGGCCGCGTCGCGCACATCGGTGGGCACCGCCAAGGCTTCGTGGCCTTCGCTTGCCGCTAGTTCGACCAGTGCCCGCAAAGGTTCCGGCCGGCGCCCGGCAAGCACCACGGTGTAACCGTCGGCCATCAGGCCAAGCGCCACGGAGCGGCCGATGCCACTGCCAGCGCCGGTGACCAGCGCGACTTTCAAAGGTTGAGTGATGGACATGTTGTTGTTCTCCTGTCTTCAAATCACAAAGGCGTGCGAGCGGTTCAGGCCCGTGGGCCGACGCGCATTTCGAGTTGGCCGATACCGTCGATTCCGGCGTTGATCACATCGCCCGGATGCAATCCGTCGACGCCGGCCGGGCTGCCGGTCATGATCAAGTCGCCGGCCCTGAGCGCCACGGATCGGGAGATCCGGCTGATGACTTCAGCGACCGACCAGATCTGGCTGTCGAGGCTGTCGCGCTGACGTTCCTCGCCGTTGACGTTCAGCCACAACTCACCTTCGGGATGACCGGCGCGTGTCACCGGCACAATCGCCGTCATCGGCGCGGCGCCGTCGAACACCTTGGCTCCTTCCCACGGCAAACCGTTGCTCTTGGCGGTGCGCTGAACATCGCGACGGGTCAGGTCGAGCCCGGCAGCGTAGCCCCAGACATAGGCCAAGGCTTCGCTTTCAGGGATATCGGCGCCGCCTTCACCGATGGCCACCACCAGTTCGATTTCGTGGGCGAAGTCTTCGGTCAACGACGGGAACGCCACCTCACCGATAGCATCGACAACGCTGCTCGAAGGTTTCATGAAAAACACCGGCGGCTGGCGCGACTGCCCTTGGGTATCTGGCCATGGGTAATTACGGCCGACACAGAACACTCGACTGACGGGAAACCGTTGTTCACTGCCAACGATAGGCAAGGTCACGGGCAGATCCGGGGTGAAGGCGTATTCGGTCATGTTCATCCTGTTGTTGTCCTTGTCTGGAGAGTCAGCGTACGGCGGCAATCGTTGGCGAAGTTGGACGAATGCCGCCTCTTGTTGGAGAAAACGGTGTTCGTGGGCTCAACGCACCTTCAATTCGATGCGGTACAAGCGGCCCAACAACAGCGAATAGGAGAGGGTGCCGATCAGGGCCACGCCGCCGATAAACCAGAAGGCCCAGGCAAATGACCCGGTGGCGTGAACAATCGCGCCAATCACGATGGGCGTGACGATGCCGCCGATGTTCGCGGCCAGGCTGGTGATCCCGCCGGTCAGCCCGATCAGTTCCTTGGGCGCCACTTCTGACACTGCTGCCCACGAAGATGACGCGATGCCTTGCGCGAAGAACGCGATGGTCAGTACGGCAATGCAGATCAGGTTCGAGTCGGTGAAATTCACCAGCACGATGGACATGCCCAGCATTGAACCGATCACCAGCGGCAACTTGCGGGCAAATGACATCGAGTAGCCACGGCGGATCAGCAAGTCCGAAACAATGCCGGCGAGAAGGATGCCGACCGTGGCGCCCACGAATGGCAGGACGGCGAAGATCCCGGCCTTGATCATGGTCAGTTTGCGTTCTTCGATCAGGTAGGTGGGGAACCAGGTCAGGAAGAAATACAGCGCCGAAGTGCTGGCGAACTTGCCGATGCAAATTGCCCAGATTTGCCGATAGCTGAACAGTTCAGCGATCTGTCGCCAGTTGAATTTGGTGCGCTCCTGACTGCTTTTGACCAAGCCGCCACCGGCTTCGATGTATTGCAATTCGGCTTTGCTGACTTTCTTGCAGTTCAACGGGTCGCGATACAGATACAGCCACAACACGCCGAATACGATGCCAAGCACGCCGGTGCTGTAGAACACGTGACGCCAGTCGAAGGTGGTCGCCAGCCAGAGCAGGGCGCCGGTGAACAATGCCGTGCCCAGGTACTGACCGCACACGTAAATGCTGCTCGCCAGCCCGCGCTCTCGCGCCGGGAACCACACCGTGACCGCGCGGCTGTTGGCCGGAAATGCCGGGGCTTCCATGGCGCCGACCGCCAGACGCAAGCCGAACAACGAAGCGAAGCCCGTGGCAAACCCCTGGCACACGGTCACCGTTGACCAACTGATCAGTGAAACACCGTAAGTGAAGCGCGAACCGAAGCGGTCGGCGATAAACCCGGCAGGCACCAGGGCTAAGGCATACGTCCAGGCAAATGCCGAGAAAATCAGGCCCATCTCGATCTTGTCCAGACCCAGGTCCTTGGCCATGAACGGCGCGGCGATCGAGATATTGACCCGATCGATGTAGTTGATGATCGTCGCAATCAGCAGCAGCGAGAGCATGAACCAGCGACGCCGAGAGGGCAGGCGTTGCGGCACCACGGCGTCTCGTGGGCCGGCGATCACCGGCGGCACGCTGGCTTGGGAAGCATGTGAACTGGACATGAAGAGACCTCGTTATTGTTAGAAGAGTCGAGATGTTTTCGAGCAGCCGAAGGCGTTGCCCGCGAGGGTCGGGGCATAGCAATCGAACGGAACTGGCTGTCGGCGGCGGACGTTCAGAGACGTCTTGCGGGCGGCGTGATCGGAGGGATGTCGGGAGGGGCGGCGAGGGGCAATAGCAACATCATGACGTGCACACCTTTGATTATTTTTGGAGGAGGTTGGGCTGCGTCGTTCAACAGTGGTCGTACAACATCGGTAAATCAACCGAGGGGTTAGATCATTTTTTCTCGATGGGAATCGCGTTGTGAAACGTGTCCAAGAATTCAAATGGGCGAATGACCGAGGTTTTTATTCGAAGACTCTTTCAACATATTGATAGTTATAGAAAAAATATTTCTCTTGGTTGCAGGGTTTTTTGGACAGGCAAAACGCCACCGCCCAGGCAAAAAAATCATTCCAAACGGATGTCATCGTATGACTGCTTGCGTGCGCGGCTGGCTTTTCGGCAAGATGAAGGTTGCCTGCTCACTGTAAATACCCGTCGAGGATTGCGCGCCGATGTCGTCCCCCAGTCGTATTCCCACCTATGTCATGCAGCAGCGCAGCGAGCTGACGGACTTCTATATCCGCGACAAAAAGGGCCGTCGGGCCGAGACCGGGCCCCATCGTCACGAGTATTTCCAGATTCAGGTCAACCTCGGTGGCGACACCGTGCAGCACATCGGCAACGTCGTGCGTCCATTCCCGCGTAACACGCTGGCGTTCATCCTGCCGCACCGTGTGCATGTGATCCCGCATCCGGCGGACAGCAATTTCATGGTGATCAATTTTTCCCAGACCTTTCTTTTGCCGCACTTGCAGTGCGATCCGATGGATCTGGAAGAAGTGTCAATCCTCTTGGCGCCAGAGTTGTCGCCATTCCGTTTTCAGGAGCATCTGGATTTCATTTTGGGCGATCAGGATTTCCACAAGGTCTGTGCCTTGATCGAGCAGATGCGCACCCTCGACGAAAATCGTCAGTTTGGTACGCGTGAGATGCTCAAGGGCTTGCTGTTGCAACTGATTGGCAGCGTGTGTTTTCTGTATGCCGAACCACTCAAGCGTCTGGCCGAAGAGAATGCGGCCGAGGTCAGCCGCCGGGATGCGCTGAGCCGAATGTTCGAATATTTGCGCAAGAACATCGCCGACCCCGACCTCAATCTGATCAAAGTGGCGGCGGCGACGTACCTGTCGCCTACCTATCTGACGCACTGGCTACGCAAGGAAATCGGCAAGACCTTCACCGAACTGGTGCTCGAACGCAGGATGCACGCGGCGCGCAATTTCCTGCTCAACAGCACGCGCTCGGTGGGCGAGGTGGCGCGACTGTGCGGCTTCGCGGACGAGGCGTATTTCTCCCGACGTTTTCGCCAGATTCACGGCCAGCCGCCGGGGCAATTTCGCCGCCGGCAACTCAACCCCGATACGCCGCAATCGCCGCTCAATACCTGACTGTGCCGTTCGCCTGAACCTGGTCGACGTACTGCGACGCTTCGCCCGGTGATGCTGTTTTTAGCCTGCCAACGTCGCGTTATCGATCACGAAGCGATATTTCACATCGCCCTTGAGCATGCGCTCGTAGGCATCGTTGATCTGATCGGCGCGGATCAACTCGATGTCGGAGACGATGCCGTGTTCGGCACAGAAATCCAGCATCTCCTGAGTCTCGGCAATGCCGCCGATCATCGAGCCGGCAATGGTGCGGCGCTTCATGATCAGGTTGAACACGTTCGGTGACGGGTGCGAGGTGGCGGGCGCGCCAACCAGGGTCAAGGCACCGTCGCGCTTGAGCAACACGAGGAAGGCGTCGAGGTCGTGCGGCGCAGCGACGGTGTTGAGGATCAGGTCGAAACTTTTCGCATGCGCGGCCATTTCCTCCGGGTTGCGCGAGACCACGACCTCATCGGCACCCAGTGCTTTTGCCGCTTCGCGTTTGGATTGCGAGGTGGTGAAGGCGACAACGTGCGCGCCCATGGCGTGGGCCAGTTTGATGCCCATGTGACCGAGGCCACCGATGCCGACCACGCCGACCTTCTTGCCGGGGCCGGCGTTCCAGTGACGCAGCGGCGAGTAGGTGGTGATGCCGGCACACAGTAGCGGCGCAACGGCGGCCAATTGCGCCTCGGGATGGCCAATGCGCAACACGTAGCGTTCATGCACGACAATGTTTTGCGAATAGCCGCCCAAGGTCCAGCCCGGTGCGTCCGGGGTCGGGAAGTTGTAGGTGCCGATCATGCCGTCGCAATAGTTTTCCAGGCCGCTTTCGCAATCGTCGCAGTGTTTGCAGCTGTCGACGATGCAGCCGACACCGACCAGGTCACCGACTTTGTAATCCGCGACGTGAGCGCCGACGGCTGCGACGCGACCGACAATTTCGTGCCCCGGCACACAGGGAAATTGCGTCCCGGCCCATTCGGCGCGGACCTGATGCAGGTCCGAATGGCAGATGCCGCAGAAGGCAATGTCGATCTGCACATCGTGGGCGGCGGGGGCGCGGCGGTTGATCTGCATCGGCTCAAGGGGTTTGTCGCCAGCGTGGGCACCGTAGGCTTGTACAAGCATGGGAACATCCTCAATCGTTTGGTCGTGTGGCCATTGTTGCGGTACTGCCGGGCTGCGCAGTAGTGCATTCCTGTGCAATCCTTGCCTGATCCTGTGAGTCGTTGTGACGTTGCGTTGACAGACGCCCGTCGCGTTTGTCGTTAATCTGCCGACTCGCTGACTAAAACAAGATAAAAAACGGAGTCATTGATGCAACCGATTCGTCTCGGTCTGGTGGGCTACGGCAAGATTGCCCAGGATCAACATGTGCCGGCGATCCTCGCCAATCCGGCGTTTACGCTGGTGTCTGTCGCCACCCAGGGCAAGCCTTGCGCCGGCGTGGAAAACTTTCAGTCGTTGACTGAGTTGCTGGAAAACGGCCCGGCGGTTGACGCGATTGCGTTCTGCACACCGCCGCAAGGCCGCTTCGCTTTAGTGCAGCAGGCATTGGCTGCCGGCAAACATGTGCTGGTGGAAAAGCCGCCGTGCGCGACCTTGGGGGAAGCGCAGGCGCTGGTTGATCTGGCGGCAGAGCAGGGCGTCAGCGCGCTGTTCGCCTGGCATTCGCGTTACGCGCCGGGGATCGCACTCGCGCGTGACTGGCTCGCCTCGCGAACCTTGCAAAGCGTACAGATCGACTGGAAGGAAGACGTGCGCAAATGGCATCCGGGGCAGACGTGGATCTGGCATCCCGGTGGCCTCGGCGTCTTCGATCCGGGCATCAATGCCTTGTCGATCGTCACCCATTTGCTGCCGCTGCCGCTGTTCGTCGAATCCGCAGAACTGCGCGTGCCGGGCAACTGCCAATCGCCGATTGCCGCGTCGATCAAGATGTCTGACGCACGCCACCTCGATGTGCGTGCCGAATTCGATTTCGACCATGGTCACGACGAACTCTGGAGCATCGAGATTCGCTGCGCCGAAGGCACACTGCGTCTGGACAACGGTGGCGCACTGTTGAGTATCGACGGGGTGCGCCAGACGGTGTCGGAGGAGGGTGAATATCCGGCGGTGTATCGGCATTTCCAGCAGTTGATCGCTGACAAGGTCATCGATCTGGATTTGCAGCCGCTGCGTTTAGTGGCCGACAGTTTTTTTGTCGGCAGCCGAGTGTCAGTCGAGGCGTTTTATGACGAGCGCTGACTAGGCGCCATAAACCGGGTAATCGACATAGCCTTCGCCGGTCCCGCCATACACCGTGGCGGGATTCAGCGCATTCAACGGCCAGTCATTGGCAATGCGCGCCGGCAGGTCGGGGTTGGCCATGAACGGACGACCGAACGCGACAAAGTCCGCCAGCCCGGAGTCGAGCAGACGCGCACCCGATTCGGCGTTGTAGCGCCCGGCATAGATGATCGCGCCGCTGAAGGTGTCGCGCACCGCCTGACGAAATGTCTGCGGCATCGCCGGGGCGTTGTCCCAGTCGGCTTCGGCGATGGACAGATAGGCAATACCCACGTCTTCCAGCACCTTGATCGCCTCGATGTAGGTGGTGTGAGGATCTTCCTCGACCATGCCCAGATAGGTCCGCGCTTCATCGGTGGTGGTGAACAGCGGCGCAAAGCGTACACCGACTTTTTCCTTGCCGATGCACTCGGCGACGCCGGCGACCACTTCCTTCAGAAAACGCAGGCGATTGTGCAGCGAGCCACCGTATTGATCGGTGCGCAGGTTGCTATGGGCAGAGATGAACTGGTTGACCAGATAACCGTTGGCGCAGTGCAGTTCGATGCCGTCAAACCCGGCTTCCATCGCATTGCGCGCCGCTTGAATGTACAGCTGAACCAGTTCCTGGACTTCGTCGGTGCTCAGCGCGCGCGGCGCGGACGGCGGCACCAGTTCACCGGCACCGGGCGCGGTTTCGATGAACACGCTGACTCGGTCAGTGGCCACGGCGGAGGCGGACACGGGAGCGGCGCCACCCGGCTGCAACGCAGTGTGAGAGACGCGGCCCACGTGCCACAGTTGCGCGAAAATCACGCCGTCGACGGCATGCACCGCTTCGGTGACTTTGCGCCATCCGGCGATCTGCTCAGGGGTGTGAATCCCGGGTGTCCAGGCGTAGCCCTGGCCTCGGGGTTCGATCTGCGTGCCCTCGGTCACCAGCAGACCGGCGCCGGCACGCTGCTGGTAATACTCGGCCATCAGCTCATTGGCGACGTTGCCCGGTTGCGTGCTGCGCTGACGTGTCAGCGGTGGCAGGACGATGCGGTTTTTCAGGGTGTGCAGGCCCAGTTTTGCAGGGGTGAAGTAGGGGCTATTCATGTTTATTAGACCAGTCAACTATTAAATGGGGGCGAAAAAAACGCCGCGCAACACGCACGGCGTTCAGAGGACGTAGACGCTGGGTCTCAGCCCAACATCTTCAGCAGTTTTTCAGCGACAGCGGCAGAGCTGGCGGGGTTTTGACCGGTCACCAATTTTCCATCGACGACCACATGAACCTGCCAGTCAGCGACTTTCGAATAGTAGCCGCCGAGACGCTGGAACTCGTCTTCGATGAGGAACGGCACCACGTCAGTCAGGCCGACGGCGGCTTCTTCGGCGTTGGTGAAACCGGTGACTTCGCGATGCTGGATCAGCGGTTTGCCGTCAGCTGCGAGCACATGACGCAATACCCCGGGCGCATGGCAGACAAAACCGTGCGGTTTGTTGCTGCGGTCGAACGCTTCGATCAGGGCGATCGAGTGTTTGTCTTCAGCCAGATCCCAGAGCGGGCCGTGGCCACCTGGGTAAAACACGGCATCGAAATCGTCGGCGCGGACATCGGCCAGCAGGCCGGTATTGGCCAATGCCTGCTGGGCAGCCGGGTCATTGCGAAAGCGATCGGTCTCGGCGGTTTGCGCATCGGGCTCATCGCTTTTCGGATCG
Organism: Pseudomonas sp. NPDC087690; assembly: GCF_044743175.1. Lineage (NCBI taxonomy): Bacteria > Pseudomonadati > Pseudomonadota > Gammaproteobacteria > Pseudomonadales > Pseudomonadaceae > Pseudomonas > Pseudomonas sp. NPDC087690. Next base: position 785,897 of record NZ_JBIUVX010000001.1, on the reverse strand, counting down.
AGCGGAGGCTGGCCACCGGCTGGCGACACCAGCGTGATGTCGGCGCCCGCGTCCTTGAAAGCGTAGTAAGGGGCGGCGAATTCTTCCAGCCAGAAACCGGTTTTCTTGCCGGTGTCGCCGAGCTGATCGTGGGAAGTCAGAACCATCAAGATTTTCATAGAGCACCCTGGGTTGGTCAGGTGATAGCGCTGCACGAGGCATTCGTGTCGCATCGACACCCGATGAATTAGGTTGACGGAGCGCAGCATAGTTTCCTATTAGACCAGTCGTCTAGTAATTTTTTCGACGGAGGTTTTTCCCGCCCGGCTGTGGCAAACTCCGCAGCCTGTGAAATATACGACTGGTCTATTGTCTGGACTTTGCGCCCCATGAAACCGACTTACGACGATACGCGCCAACACTTGCTCGACACCGGCCACCGGATGATGGCCGAGAAGGGCTTCACCAGTGTCGGCCTCAATGAAATCCTGCAAACCGCTGGCGTGCCCAAGGGTTCGTTCTATCACTACTTCAAATCCAAAGAGCTGTATGGCCAGGCCTTGCTCGAGGATTATTTTGTCGGCTACCTCGCCGACATGGAGCGACGCCTGACACTCCCGGGGCTGACGGCGTTCGAGCGGCTGATGGATTACTGGCAGGGCTGGCAAAATCGCTGCACCCTCGAAGGCCATGGTGATGAGTGTCTGGTGGTGAAGCTCAGCGCCGAGGTCGCCGATCTGTCCGAGTCGATGCGCCTGACCTTGCGCGACGGTGCCGAGCGCGTGGTGGCGCGCATCACCGTGTGCATCGAAGAAGGCCAGACGCAAAAGAGCCTGCCGGCGGGCGATGCGCGGCATCTGGCAGAGACGTTGTATCAGCTGTGGCTGGGTGCAAGTCTACTCAACAAGCTGCAGCGGACGGGGCAATCGCTGAACACCTCGATGGCGATGACCAAGCAACTGTTGCGCGTCTGAGGCCGGCATGCCCGGTGCATCAGCCGTTTACCCATTGCTCGCGAAACTGCAGCAGAAAATCCACGAAGACCCGCACGTGCTGGGGCACATAGCGACCGTGGGGATACAGCAACGTGTACGGTCTTGAGCGACCGCTGAAAGGTTCAAGCACCTCAATCAGACTGCCATCGGCCAACTCCCGCTCGACGATGAACCGATAGGTCTGGAACAGTCCCGCACCGTGTTTGGCCAGGGTGACGCCACCGAGCACGTCATCGGAGCAGGAATAACCTCCGGCCGCGAGTACTTCACGATCCTTGCCATTGTCCTGAAATAGCCAGGAAATCTGTCGGCCGCTGCTCGGCAGTTCGAACTGAATGCATTCATGCTCGAGCAGATCCTCAAGTGTCTGCGGCGTACCCGCTGCGTGCAGGTATTGCGGCGAGGCGACCACCACCAGTTTCGCGTCTTCCAGCAAGCGCGCAATCAGGGTCGAGTCCGGTTGTGCGCGCACGCGAATCGCCAGATCGTAACCTTCGCCGACGAAATCTATATTGCGATTGCCCAAATGGATATCGACCGTGACCTGCGGGTATAGCGCCCGGAATTTCGGCAGCAGCGGCAGGATGCGGTGGTGGCCGTAAGTGGTGGGCAGGCTGATGCGCAAGCGCCCCGACGGCGTGGTCTGCGTGCCCATGACTTCTTGCTGGGCTTCGACCAGTTGGGCCAGTGCCTGACTGCATTGTTCGAAGAATTTCCTGCCCGCGTCGGTCAAGCGGATGCTGCGTGTGGTTCGTGTAAACAGCCGCGAGCCGAGGCGTTTTTCCAGACGCAGAATCGAGCGGCTCACCGCCGCCGGTGTCACCCCCGCGAGCAGTGCGGCAGCGGTGAAGCTGCCGGCGTCGGCGGCGAGACAGAAGAGTTCGATACTGCCCAACTGCAAATCTTCAAAGTGGCGTTTCATCATGGCTGGCACCGAGGAGCATTCCTCCAGATGTTTACCACATGAATCGCCACCCGCGCTGAAGTGGCGTCGTGATCAATGCCCCGCGCTCTGGCCACCGTCGACATGCAGAATCTCACCGGTCACGAACTTCGCGGCGTCCAGATAAAGGATTGCCTGCACGATGTCGTCGATCTCACCCATGTGGCCAAGCGGATGCAGATTGCCCAGGGCTGCGTGGCTTTCTTCGGCGTGCATGGGCGTCTTGATGATGCCCGGCGACACCGCGTTGACGCGAATCCCGCGCTTGGCGTATTCGATGGCCAGGGATTTGGTCGCAGCGTTGATGCCACCTTTGGTCAGCGAGGCCAGCACCGACGGCACGCCGTCAATTGCATGATCGACCAGACTGGTAGTGACGCTGACCACGTGTCCGCTGCCATGCTTTTCCATTTCGGCGATGGCCAGTTGCGAAATATGGAAGAAGCCGCTCATGTTGGTGGCCACCACTCGGGCGTAGTCTTCCCGGCTGTACGCGGTGAACGGCTTGGCAACAAAGATGCCGGCATTGTTGACCAGCGTATCGACGCGACCGAAACGTTCGACGGCGGCACGGATCACCCGTTCGGCAGTTTGCGGATCGGCGATGTCGCCAGCGATGGTCAATACCTGCGGATCAGCGGATTCCTTGATCGAGCGCGAGGTCGCCACGACCTGATAGCCACGCTCGCGAAAACCATTGACCAGACCCGCTCCTATGCCTTGCGAGGCGCCTGTGATAACGACAACTTTGCTGGATGTGCTCATGATGATTTCCTCAGGAATTGAAGATTAATTGCCCGACAACGATTGGCGGTATTCGGTTGTGGTCATGCCCGCGTAGCCCCAGTTATCCGTATCGACTTCCTCGATCACGATGTGCGTGAGCTGCGGATCCTTGTTGAGCACTCGTTGCATGGTCTCGGTGATTTCCTTGATCACTTGGGCTTTCTGCTCCCGGCTAACGCCGTCGCGGGTAATGCGTACGCTGATGAAAGGCATGGACTGTCTCCGATCGCAGGCCCGTCGGGGTGAGGGGCTGCTGCTGGAGAGAACTGTAGGAAGTTGTCAGTAATTGATAAATGCGCCTTGAGGTACTTCATTTATGCCGTGGTGTATCGAATGGCAGCGGTTGTTCACGCGATTGTCCGTTTCAGGTTGACGGTGAAACACATTCCAGCCGATTTATCCCTTTTCGATGCGTCAGTAATCTGTACCCAACTTGAACGCAACAACAAATTCAAAAACTCAAAAGGGAAGCAGACCATGACCACTCCAACCTACAACCGCCTGAACAAAGACGACGCTATCGTGCTGCTGGTCGACCACCAGACCGGCCTGATTTCCCTGGTACAGGACTTCTCGCCGAACGAATTCAAGAACAACGTGCTGGCCTTGGCCGATCTGGCCAGGTTCTTCGAACTGCCGACCATCCTCACCACCAGTTTCGAACAAGGCCCGAACGGCCCACTGGTGCCGGAATTGAAAGAGATGTTCCCGGACGCGCCGTACATTGCTCGCCCTGGCCAGATCAACGCCTGGGACAACGAAGATTTTGTCAAAGCGATCAAGGCTACCGGCCGCAAGCAGATCATCATTGCCGGTGTGGTGACGGATGTGTGCGTAGCGTTCCCGACCTTGTCGGCGCTGGCGGAAGGGTTTGAGGTGTTTGTGGTGACTGATGCGTCCGGCACCTTCAACACCACCGTGCAACAGGCTGCGTGGAGCCGCATGACTCAGGCCGGCGCACAGATGATGAACTGGTTCTCGGTGGCGTGTGAGCTGCACCGCGACTGGCGCAACGACATTGAAGGCTTGGGCAATCTGTTGTCGCAGCGGATTCCCAACTACCGCAACCTGATGAACAGCTACTCGGCGCTGACCGCGCAGCAGAAATAAGCCTCAAGTGCGCCAAGCGAAAAGCCTGCCCTCAAAAGCAGGCTTTTTTCGTTGGCGCGCCGTTCGTCCAGTGCCCGGCACTTGCGCCACGTCATTGTCTCTCACGTTTAGGCACGGATTTTCCGTGTGTCAGAACGGAGAGCCAGGCATGGACATCGATGAAAACGCACCGGGCAACCGGTCACAGCAAGAAGTGACACGAACGACCGACAATGAGACGGGGCATGACCCGAAACGCGATCAGCCCGAGGTTCCATTGCCCGCCGATGACGAGGCGCTGCTCGATGAAGACATGACGGACGTGGCGGCCAACAACTCGGTGTCGAGTGAGCATCCCGAGTCGCAATGATTGAATTGAACCAGTATTGAGGGGCGGACCATGAGCAGGTCATTCAAGGTCGGCGACGCGGTTCACTGGAACAGCGAGGCCGGCGAGATTCGCGGCAAGGTTGTCAACGTGCACACCCGCGATGTCGAGTTCATGGGGCGCCATCGACCTGCTTCAAAGGAAGCACCGCAATACGAAGTCAAAAGTGACAAGACCGGGCATCTGGCGATGCACCACGCGGCCGCGCTTCATCCTGCGAACTGAGCGATCTAATGCGACGACACATATTCGGATGACGTTGTCGGTGCCGGCAACGCATACGTCGCCTTCATCCATTCAATCTCGGCCTGCGGTGTCCGGCCGAAAAAGCGTTTGAACTCGCGACTGAATTGCGAGGCACTTTCATAGCCGACGTCGAACGCTGCCGCCGATGCGCTCATGGCTTGGCGCAGCATCAGCAACCGAGCCTGATGCAGGCGTGTCGACTTCAGGTACTGCATCGGCGAGGTATCGGTCACGCTGCGAAAGTGCAGGTGAAAACTCGGCACGCTCATGCTCGCTTCGTGGGCCAGTTGCTCGACGTCAAGGCGTTGCTGATAACAGCTGTGGATCTTGCGGATCGCTCGGCTGACCTTGCCAAAATGCCCCTGACGCTGCAGCGCGGCGCGCATTGAGCCACCTTGCCCGCCCGTAAGAATGCGGTAATAGATCTCCCGCACCAGCGCTGGTCCGAGGATCTGCGCTTCACCGGCCACGCTCATCGCCTCAAGAAAACGCAAGGTCGTGGCGCGCAGTGCGTCGTCCATCGGCGAGGCGTACATGCCTTTGGGTTGGGCATCGCTGGCGCCATGCACCTCATCGACTTGCAGCATCAACTCGCTGGCCAGATGGAAATCCAGGTGCATGTAAATCGCGAGCATCGGCTCGGCCGCCGTGGCGTCGGTCTCCATGGTGAAAGGAATCGGCACGGAGACGACAAGGTAGTGCTGGGCGTCATAGACGTAGGTGTCTTCGCCCAGATAACCGCGTTTGCGACCCTGACAGAGGATGACGATGCCGGGGTCATACAGCACCGGGGTGCGGGTCAGCGGCCGATTCGAGCGCAGGAAACGCACGTCATCGAGTGCGCTGAGGTTGTAGCCCTCGACCGGCGCAAGGGTGTCCATGAGTTGCACCATGCGGGCGGTGGTTGCATCGGCCTGGGTCATTGCGTCCTCTGTCAATGGTCGGTGGAGCGGGTCAGGGCTTGCCATTGATCGATCTCGTCGAGCGCTCGTTGCAGCTTGTCACGCACCAGCGACAAAGCATCGCTACCGAGCAGCAGATGGGCGGGCGGCGTCGGGCTGGCGATGATCTGCAACAGCGCTTGCGCAGCTTTTTGCGGGTCGCCGAGCTGTTTGCCGCTTTTCTCTTCCCGGGCTTTGCGGATCGGGTCAAAACTGGCGTCGTAGTCGGCAATGCTGCGCGCGGTGCGTTGCATCGAGCGGCCTGCCCAGTCTGTGCGAAACGAGCCGGGCGCCACCGCGGTAACAAATATATTCAACGGCTGCAGCTCTTTGCTCAGGGTATCGGAGATTCCTTCAAGGGCAAATTTGCTGCCGCAGTAATAGGCGATGCCGGGCATCGTGATCGTGCCGCCCATGGACGTGATGTTGAGAATGTGGCCGGCGCGACGCTGGCGGAAGTAGGGCAGGAAAGCCTTGGTCATCGCGACCGCGCCGAACACATTGACGTCGAATTGCTTGCGCATGTCCTCCAGCGGCGACTCTTCGAAAACGCCTTCGTGACCGTAACCGGCGTTGTTGACCAGCACATCGACCGGGCCGTGAGTCGCTTCCACTTGGGCGACGACGCTGTCGATCCGCGGTAAGTCGGTGACATCCAGCAGCACGGCGTATGCATTGTCCGGGGACAGGGACTGGAAGTTTTGCTGGTCGGTTTCATTGCGCACCGTACCGATGACGCGATGACCTGCAGCCAGCGCGGCTTTGGCCAAGGCGTGGCCAAAGCCGCTGCTCGCGCCGGTGATGAACAGGGTTTTGCTACGGTTCATGACAATCTCCCAAAGGCTGGTGTGAAGTCATGGTAGCGATCAGGCAGCGAGGCACCTATGCCGGTTCGTCTTGCAGCCTTGCCTATTCCTATGAACCGCCCAACGGGCCGAACATCTCGCTGACCCTACGGATCAGCGCGGCGGTCGGTGCTCCATAACCGGATTGCCAACAAGCCACAGATTGTGGCGCCACGCTCACTTCTGACCGACATCAAGGTTCTCTGATTTGCGGTTCATTCGCGAGTACGGGCTGACCATGTGATTCAGTCAACAGTTCGCGTATCCACTGCGCCTCCTGACGAACGTCCGCGATTTTGTCTTCTGGCAACGCCTGTTGCGCGCGGGCGAGGTGGCTGAGGGTCTTCTGCTTGTGGCGAAGTTTGTGCTGCCATTTGATCAGGAATGCCGGGCTGCGCGCCTGCATCTGCAAGGGACCGAAATACAACTCCTTGTCGGTGTAGCTGACCACTTCGGCGCGTTCGGCGACGATGATTTCGTAGTCGAAGCGACTTTCGCGCAGCACTTCCTCGCTGAGGATGCGGTAGCCGTTTTCCATCAACCACAGGCGCAAGGGTTGCTCACCACCGTTGGGCTGCAGGATCAAGCGTTCGCTGCCGCTCAGGTGCGCCTTGCCGCGTTCGAGGATGTCGCGGATGGTTTCGCCACCCATACCGCAGATGCTGATCGCGGTAATCCGGTCTGCGGGGTTGATCGCCGCCAGGCCATTGGCCTGGCGCACGGTGATTCGCGCTTGCAGGTCGTTTTCACGCACCGTGCGCTGCGCCGCCTGAAACGGCGTCAACGCCACCTCGCCGGCCACTGCTGCCTCAATCGCGCCACGGCGCATCAACGCCACTGGCAGATAACCGTGATCGGAACCGATATCGGCCAGCCGCGCACCAGCCGGCACGTGTGCGGCCACACGCTCAAGGCGCACGGACAAAGTGTTTTCGTTCAACGGCAACCCCAGATTTGCCTGCTGTTTGCGGCATCGTTGGCGGGAAAAAGGGGTGCGACTTTGTCGGGCTAAGGTTGGCCTGTCAAATTCTGTCGACGAAATTGAATAATCAATTAGCAACGCTGAGCACTGAATGGATGCGAGCGCTTGTTTCAGGCCGCGACGCCGAGGAGTTATCTTGTAATAGAAACCTGAACATCGAACTTCACATCCCTTCGTGTCTAGTCAACAATGCGCGCACTGTTCCGGGGTAGTTCAGCGGTGGAACGCTCGGCTCTGGACCGAGTGGGCGCTGGTTCGAATCCAGCCCCCGGACCCATTTTTTACATTGCAGAGTCACAGGGAAGTATGTCCAGGCACGACAGTGAATTCGACGAGCGCAGTGGAGTGAGTGCCGGTTATGCGGTGTTCCAGCTCTCGCGGGCGTTGACCGCTTCGCGGAGCGATGCGGGTCAGCAGGCACGCAATCGTATCGAGCGCTGGCAACGGGTTGTCGAACATCTGCTGCAGGGCAGCGCACAGTACGGTTTACGCATGCCATTCGCCGATTTGCCGACGTGGGTCACACTGGAAGTGGTGACAGGTGGATTTGCCACTGGGCGACTGATTGCTGGTGGTGCTTTGACTGCCTACGAGCGCCAGTTGGCTGCGTCGATTCCTGGCATCCGTGCCGGTCATGAACGGCTCGATCTGAATGCCTGGCACCTTTCAGATGCAGGAGTCGCATCGCTGCAAGAACGTTTGGCGAAAGGCAGTTATCAAATCGATGTTCCGGAGGAGGCCGCACTGCTGACAGTGTCATGGCTTCTGCGGCATCAGCGTAATGACGAAGCGCGAACGTTGATCGAACAGATCGCACCTTTCTTCGAAAGGCTGCGTTTCTTCCCGACTGCCGTTGACGAACCACTGATCTCGACGGCTGAGGTGCATGTTTTTGATACCGCCAGTGTCAGGCAGCGGCTGACGCGGCAATCGGCTCAACCGCGTCTCGCTGTTCAAAAACATGTTGTAGAAAACCGACTGCCTCTCTACGACGCTGCGGTCTCACTGTTTATTTTGACGTATCAGGACGGCTGGCCTTGCCGACACTATCCTGACGGCTGGTTTGAGCGCGCAACCTTACTCGGCAAGCAGATCGCTGAAACCTGTGGCACTGAATTCAATAGCCGAGGACCCTTCAAGAACCGGGCAGCAGAACTGTTTGCGTTACTCGCTCAGAGTTCCCGTGATCAAGCAGCATTGACGGGCCGAGACGTCGGTCGCGTCCGGCGAATTGTCGATGACTTTGTCGCCAAACATGGCCATCCCGAATCCCGCGCACACTCGATTAAACGGGAAGAGCAGCGAAATCACGTGGCTGCCCCCGGACATCATTTGATCGCCCATGCTGTAGCGGAGCGTCTGGAAAATTATCCGGGTGCGGACGGCGTCGAGGACTTTGCTCCACTGTTGAAACCTATCACCGATGAAGAGACGAAGCGTCACGCACTGATCGTAGGGACGATCATTCCGGCTGCTGTTCGCCGACGCCTGGAGCGTTGCCGCAAGGGCACAATCGCTGAGCTGATTGACCATGGCTTGATCTCATCCGGCGATACTGTGGCGCAAGTACTGCCTGCGATGACGGCTGAAATCTGTAACGCCGGATATCGAGACGGAACGCTTCAGACATTGGGAGGTGCTACGTACCGTGCCTTCCGCCGTCGGCGGTCATTGTTGCTAGTCAACCTGCAAAGTCAGGTCAAAATTGCAGAGCTGCCTTGGGTAATGGCTTTAGAAGCTGAGCGTGAGACGAACGCCAACTCCGTTACGGGCGCTAGACAAGCTTTGGTTGAAGCCTCCGCGTTAACTCTCTCTGCGTTTCCGCAAGCGATTCTTCCTAACAAGTTACTGCAGGAGTTTGTTTCTCTGGCTCAAACGGCTCAGTTGGACCTTCCCTTCGTCGAGGAAGTGGCTGCTGACATTTTCATGGGGACTTTCTCCAACAAATTTTCGAGAGCGGCCAGACAATCGGCCAAGCTGATCGCTGGAACGCTTTACGCCCGCTATTACGACATTGATACAGATGGACTGGCGAGCCTTCCCGATCACCGCCGATCGCGGCGCAGAATAAACAACTCTGATGCATTGGCGACGCTGTGCGCACAGCGAGCAAATGCCGTCCTGGGCACGTGGCAGCCAGCAGTCAACGGTACAATCCTCGAACAGCAACAGATCCTGACAACACAAAACCTTGCGGTATTGTTTGGCGAACTCGAGCTCAAAATACTGCTGCAACACCGTCTAAGTGCATTGGCGCTGTCGTGCTTTAAATGGATCTGCAAACGCCACCAAACGCACCTATCGCTCTACCATGCTCGTCTGCTGATGTTGAAAAACACCGCGTATGCGTGGCGTCAGATGATGTTTTATCTGTCGATGCTGGATGGAGAGCTTTTGCATTCGGCACTCGAAAGTCTTGAAGCGCATTTTGCGACGCAATCCGGTGAGTTCCGAGAAAGATTTCTGCCCGCCATGGTCGGGTTGCGTGTTGCCGCTGCAGGAAATCGGCTGACGCTGAGTCGCCAAAAGGATGAGGGTGCAAAGGTTTTTTTGGGTTGGACCACTGAGCGACATTGGCTAATGCCCTCGTAACATCTTTGTCTCCAGACCACAGGAAATCTCCCCGAGCACAAAAGCCTGCTCTCGAAAGCAGGCTTTTGGATCAAGCTTCCGTTTCAAAAACGATTCAGCCTGTACGGTTCGCTGACTGGCAGGCTGCAGGTCTTTGTTACCACCGTAGGCAAAGCCATCCGCACCACCATCTCCGCCGTCACCGCCGCCTGCGTCAACCCTAAATGCTGATGCCCAAATGCAAGCAACACCTTGCCATCACAGACTTGATCAATCACCGGCAACGAATCCGGCAACGATGGACGGAAGCCCATCCACGGTGTCGCTGCTTCGGCACTCAGATCCTTGCGAAACAAACCTTGACTCAATCGATGCAGTTGCCACGCGCGCTCCATGCTCGGCGGCTTTTGCAGTCCGGCGAACTCGACGGTGCCGGCCAGGCGCAAGCCTTCGGTCATTGGCGTCATGATGAATTTGCGCTCCAGCGAGGTGACGGGGAAGGGCAGGCGATCGTGTTCCTGCGGCAGCATCAGGTGATAGCCGCGCTCGGTGTCCAGCGGGACTTTTTGGCCGGTGAGTGCGGCGGTGAGTTTCGCCGAGTGCGCACCACAGGCAATCAGCACGCGGCTTGCACTGACGCCGCCGTTGCCGGTGACCAGCGAAACACCGTGCTCCTGCACATAGCCCCCTTGCACCTGTTGTTGCACGAAACTCACGCCGCTGGCTTGCGCCGCTTCAACCAGTTCGCAGACCACGCGATACGGGTCGATGAAGTGCCCGGTGCGCGGGAAGAACAGGCCGCCCTGAATCTGCTCGCTGAGTTGCGGCGCGGTGTCGCGGATGGCGCTGGCCTGCCAGTAATCGACCGCGACCTGCTGCTGAGCCATGCGCACTTGCAGGGCTTCGATGGCTTGGCGGGATTCAGGCTTTTCGAACACCAGTAATGAACCATCGACCTTGAGCAAGTCCGGCCGCTGGATGTCGGCGAGCAAGCGCTGCCACGCATCCAGACTGCTTTCATTGAGCGCGCGTAATCCGGCCACGGTTTTCTGAAACGGTTCCGCCCTCAGATTCAGCAGCAGCCGGGTGAACCACGGTAAGGCGCGGGGCAGGTATTTCCAGTCCAGGCGCAACGGCCCCATCGGATCCATCAGCATCGCCGGCAGGCGTTTGAGGATAGAAGCGTCGGCAATCGGGAACACTTGTTCGGTCGCCAGATGCCCGGCGTTGCCGAACGAGGCGCCGTGGCCAGGCGGCTGCTGATCGATGACCACCACGCGCAATCCCTGGTGCGCCAGACGCAGTGCGCAGGCGACGCCGATGATGCCGGCGCCGACCACCGCGATGTCGCAGGAGACGTTATTGGCCATGGTTCGAGGCTTCCCTTTGCCCGTCGAACAAGCGTCGCAGGTGCAGCGGATTGGCCTGTTTCAGTGCGGCGGGTAACAGGCTGTCGGGGAAATCCTGATAGCAAACCGGGCGCAGGAATCGCAGGATGGCGGCGCTGCCGACCGAGGTCGTGCGCGCGTCGGAGGTGGCCGGGAAAGGCCCGCCATGCACCATCGCATCGCAGACTTCCACACCGGTCGGCCAGCCGTTTACCAGCAGGCGACCGGCCTTGCGCTCCAGTGTCGGAAGCAAGGTGCGAGCCAGTTCAAGGTCGGCGTCGTCAAGGTGCAGGGTGACGGTCAGTTGGCCTTCGAGTTGCTCGGTAACCTGACGGATTTCGTCGTCGCTGGCGCATTGCACGATCAACGACGTCGCACCGAACGCCTCGGCTTGCAGGTTGTGATCGCTCAGGAAATTCGCCGCTTGCGTGACGAAGACATGCGCTTGCCCCTGATTCGCGCCGGTGCCGATTTGCCCCGCCGCAACGATACGCGCACCGGCGTTTTCGGCTAGCGCCTTCACAGCCGATGCGTAAGCGTTGTAGATACCCGGCGTCAGCATCGTTTGCGCCGCACGAGTCTCGATGCACCTGGCTGTTGCCCCCATGAACTCATCGAGGGCCGGGCCTTTACGGGCAATCACCAATCCCGGATTGGTACAAAACTGCCCGGCGCCCAAGGTCAGCGAGCCGACAAACCCTTCGGCCAATGCCTCTGCGCGGTTTTGCAACGCCGCCGGAAACAGCAACACCGGATTGATCGAACTCATTTCCGCATACACCGGAATCGGCTCGGGCCTGGTCTGCGCCGCTTGAATCAATGCCAATCCGCCAGCGCGGGAACCGGTAAAGCCGACGGCTTTGATGCGCGGATCGCTGACCAGTGCAATGCCGACTTCGCGGCCAGAACCGTACAGCAACGAAAAAACCCCTTCGGGCATACCGCAGGCTTTTACCGCTCGAGCGAGCGCGCGGCCGACCAGTTCGCTGGTGCCGGGATGCGCGCTGTGCGCCTTGACCACCACCGGGCAGCCGGCCGCCAGTGCCGAAGTGGTGTCACCACCGGCCACCGAAAATGCCAGGGGAAAATTGCTCGCACCAAACACCGCCACCGGCCCAAGAGCAATCTGGCGCTGACGCAAATCCGAACGCGGCAACGGTTGGCGCTGCGGCTGTGCGTTATCGACACGTACATCCAGCCATTCACCGGCGCGCACGGTGCGCGCGAACATTCTTAATTGTTGGCAAGTACGCCCGCGCTCGCCCAGTAAACGCGCTGGGGGCAGGCCGGTTTCGGTGTGTGCGCGGTTGATCAATTCATCGCCGAGGGCTTCGATTTCAGCGGCAATGCTTTCCAGAAAGTCGGCGCGGGCACTGAGGGTGGTTTCGCGGTAGGCGTCCAGCGCCGCCCAGGCCAATGCGCACGCCTGTTCGACGTGCTCGGCCGAGCCACCGGCATAGGCCGGTTCCAGCGCAGCGTTCGTGGCCGGGTTGATTCCGTGAATGGCGGCGCGGTTGCCCGCAACCGTGTGCTGCCCGATCAGCATGTGGCCCGTCAGAGTCATGGTGTCTTCCTGATGAAAAAAGAGGGAGGCCTGCCGCGCAGCACAAGGCTTCGCGGCAGCTGAGGGGAGGGTCAGGCGAAGTTCTCTTCCGCCGACCAGTTCTCGTACCAGTGACGGAACAGCGAGTACTGCTGCTCGGCATAACGTCGTTGCGAGTCACTCAACGCATCGGTTTCGTTGAAGTGCTGGGTGTATTCCTTGTCACCGTTGAGCACCATCAGATGCTTGTAATACAGCACCAGATCGCAGCCCTCATCGAACGACGACAGCACTGCCAGTGCCGATTCCAGTTCTCGCGCCTGACGTCGGGCCTTGGCATCACCCTTGGCCGCTCGCTTGCTCAGCGCTACCAGTTGCAGCACTTCGCGGGGCAGGGCGTTGCCGATGCCGGTGATGGCGCCGGTGGCGTTGCAGTTGACGAAACCGTGCACCACTTGCGTGTCGACGCCGACCATCAGGGTCACGTCATCGTCCTTGGAGGTGATGTTTTCCGCGGCGTAACGCAGGTCGGCGCCACCGCCGAATTCCTTGAAGCCGATCAGGTTCGGATACTCGTGACGCAGTTCGAAGAACAGGTCAGCGCGGGTGGCGAAGCCGTAGTAAGGACTGTTGTAGATCACTGCCGGCAGATTCGGTGCGGCTTGCAGAATGGCCGCGAAGTGAGCCTTTTGCGCGGCCGGTGAAGCGCCACGGGACATTACGCGTGGAATCACCATCAAGCCTTGTGCACCTACTTTCGCTGCGTGCGCTGCGTGGGAAACCGCTTCACGAGAATTCACCGCGCCGGTGCCGACAATCGTCGGAATACCGGCGGCGACCAGACGCGCCACGCCTTCCTGACGCTCGGCTTCGGTCAGCAGCGGCCAGTCGCCCATCGAACCGCAGTAGACCACCGCGCTCATGCCGATATCGATCAGCTCGCGACCCTTGGCCACCAGTGCGTCGAAGTCCGGTTTGCGTTGGGCGGTGCACGGGGTCATCAGGGCTGGCATGCAACCGGTGAAGATGTTGTCGCTCATTGTTTTAACTCCTTGGCACATCATTCAAATTGAGGTGAAAAGTCAGCGCGGCGGCTCAGATGCCCCACGCGAACGGGTCGGTTTCGTCGATCAGCAGCGTGCTGTCGGCGGTCATGTACGCGCGGCCAGTGATGAACGGGCGAATGCGTTCGCCCTCCCATTCGAAGCGGCCTTCGAACTGGCTGCCGGTGATGCTTGCCTGCACCCAGGTCGCGCCGGGTTGCAGCTTGTCGTCGGCGGCGAGGCAGGCGAGTTTGGCGCTGGTGCCGGTGCCGCAAGGGGAGCGGTCGTAGGCTTTGCCGGGGCACATGACGAAGTTGCGGCTGTCGGCGTTGGCGTCGTCAGCGAACAGTTCGATGTGGTCGATCACCGCGCCGTCTTCGCCGTAAATGCCTTGGTCTTCGAGGGCCTTGAGCATCGCCCAGGTGTAGGCGGTGAGGTGTTCGACGTTGTCCATCGTCAACGTTTGGCCGTGCTCCGAGACGAGGAAAAACCAGTTGCCGCCATAGGCGATGTCACCCAATACCTGGCCGAATCCCGGCACGTCCACCGGCACCTGTTTGCGGTGGCGATAGGCGGGGACGTTGCCCAGCGTGACGGAGCCATCGTCATGCAGCGTGGCACTGACCGGGCCGACCGGCGTGTCGATCTTGTGCACGCCCGGCTGGATTTTTCCCAAGTACTGCAACGAATTGATCAGGCCAATCGTGCCGTGGCCACACATGCCGAGGTAGCCGGCGTTGTTGAAGAAAATCACCCCGCAGGTGGCGTTCGGCGAGACCGGCTCGCAATACAGCGCGCCAACCAACACATCGTTGCCACGCGGTTCCAGCAGGCAGGCGCGGCGCCATGCATCATGCTGATTGCGCAGGGCATCGCGTTTTTCCACCATGCTGTTGCCCGGCAGATTAGGGAAACCTTTCATCACCAGGCGCGTCGGTTCGCCGCCGGTGTGGGAATCAATGACGTGTAGTTCTTTCATGAATGGATCCCGTTGGATGAGTTCAGTAAGCGCCGGCAGGGCGCGCGGACACGGTTGAGGCGGGCGCTACGACTTCGCTTTCCTCGTCATCTTCTTCAAGACGCAGCAGGTGCGCCGGTACGCCTGTTGCGGCGCCCCAGTAATAAATGCCGGTGGCGCAAGCGGCGACAACGATGGTGTCGAAAGGGTGAGTGAGGATGCCGAGACCGCCGAAGGTGCCGAGTTTCGACAGGACGATGGTCACCGCGTAGAAAGCGATCAGCCACGCCGAGGAGCGCACCTGACGGGCCAGATTGAGGTGAGCGGTCGGCACGAAGCGGCCGCACAGCAGATACACCACGAACATCAGGATCTGCAGGCCAAGCAGCCATGACACGGTGCTCCAGCCTGACCAGTAAACGATCAGCGCGGCGATGATGAACGACACCGGCCCGAGTACGCCCATGCACTTGACCCGGAACGGGCGCGGCATGTTCGGCGCGTTGCGGCGCAGGGCAGCCACGGAAACCGGGGCCACGGCGTAGCTCAGCACCAGCGCAGCGGAGACCACGTTGATCAGCGCTTCCCACGACGGGAACGGCAGGGTCCAGAACACTGACAGGGCAAAGGTCAGCCACAACGCCGGGCGCGGAATGCCGGACTTCTCATCAATGTGGGTGAAGACTTTGAAGAAGGTCCCGGTCTGCGCCCAGCCGTAGATCACCCGCGGGGTCGCGTTCATGTAGATGTTGCCGCAGCCACTCGGCGAGATCACCGCGTCGGCCACCACCAGATACGCCAGCCAGCCCACGCCCAGCGCCAAGGCGATGTCGCGATAAGGCAGGGCGAATTCCTTGCTGATACCGGCCCAGCCGTTGGCGAGCATTTCGGTCGGGATGCTGCCGAGAAAGGCCATTTGCAGCAGTACGTAAATCAGCGTCGACAGCAGCACCGACAGGATCAACGCAATGGGAATGGTGCGCTGCGGATTTTTCACTTCACTGGCCACCGAGATGATCGGCGTCAGTCCCAGATAAGCGAAAATGACGCCACCCGCCGACACCGCCATCTCGACACCGGACAGGCCGAACGGTGCGAAGCCCTGAACCTCGAAGTTGGCCGGTTTGAAGAAGGTGAACAGCACACCTATCACCAGCAACGGCACGATGAACTTGAACACGCTGATCAAATTGTTGGCCTTGGCGAAGGTCTTCACGCTGCGATAGTTGAGCAGGAAAAACACGCACAGCAGACCGAACTGCACCATCCAGCCGAGAATCGTCGGATCGCCGCTGCCAGCCTTGGTCAGGCCGGGAAACCACGCCGCCGCGTATTGGCGCGAGGCAACCACTTCGATCGCCACCAGACTGGAAAACGCGATCAGCGTGATGAAGCCCATCAGATAACCGAGCAGCGGGCCGTGGGAGTAAACCGGGTAGCGCACCACGCCGCCGGCACGCGGCAAGGCCGCGCCCAGTTCGCAGTAAACGATGCCCAGCAACAGCACGGCAAAACCGCCCAGCAGCCAGGAGAAAATCCCTGCCGGCCCGGCAATGGCGGACACGTGACTGGCCGCGAACAACCAGCCGGAGCCGAAGATCGCGCCGAGTCCGATAAATGTGAGGTCGATCAGTGAAAGCTGTTTTTTGAACTTGCCTTGGCCTGACATGGCATCGCCTTCTTGTGAGTTATTGGATAGGCAGTTGTGTCACTGGGACGGCCAGACTTTGAACTCATCGAGGGCGCGGCGATTGATGTTTTGCGATGGGTTGGATGACGAATTCAGCACAATCGCCCAGATGAAACGCTGCTCTCGACATGCGCTGAGCGATGCTGCAATCTGCACGCGAACGCCGCAGGGCGGGCCCTTGGCCAATCTACGTCACGAGGGGGGATTGTTTGATGCAGCACGCGTTTTCACGCCTGGCCCAAGGCGTTGGCGGCAATCGTCCGCAAACCCTTGAAGAGCTGTTGACCGGCGCGGCATTGCTGTTGCCGATGCTCGACGTGATCCCCAACGCGGCGATTTTCATCAAGGATGTGCAGGCCCGTTACGTCCTCGCCAATCGCACATTGGTGCAACGTTGCGGGTTAAAAGACTTGCGTCCATTGCTCGGTAAAACCAGCGCACAGGTATTTCCGGCGCAACTGGGGCCGGGCTATACCGAGCAGGATCGCAAAGTGCTGGAGGAGGGCTTTGTGCTGGAGGACCAGCTGGAGTTGCATCTGTATGGCAGCCGCGAACCGGGCTGGTGCCTGACGCACAAGCAGCCGTTGTACAACCGCGGTGGCGAGATCATCGGTCTGGCGGGTATCTCGGTCGATCTGCAATCGGCCAGCGAAACCCACCCGGCATTCGAGCGGCTGGCCGCTGTCGATGAGCATATTCGGGCGAACTTCAATCGCCGTGTCACCCTCGGTGAACTGACGCGAATTGCCGGTATTTCCGTCGCGCAACTGGAACGCTACTGCAAACGCGTGTTCCACCTGACACCCCGGCAGATGATCCAGAAAGTGCGCCTGGAACATGCCCATCGATTGCTGCATACGGACTTGCCGATCACTGAGGTCGCGCTGCAATGTGGCTACACCGATCACAGCGCGTTTACCCGTCAGTTCAAGGCTTCGACCGGATTCACCCCACGCCAGTACCGCCAGGCGACGGGGCACTAATGGCCTGCTATGGAGGCGAGAAAAGACATTGAACCATGAATTGTGGCTGGAGCCTGATGGCTTGGAGTTGTTCGTTGTGTCCGGGCCTCATGGTGATGAGGCGCGAGCGCTGCTTGAACCGGGGTCGAAGCTGGTTTGGGAGGTCTGCGCCGACAGCTATTTTGACGCGATGACCCAGTACTATGCGTACATGGATTGGGGGGTATGGACGACCGACTTTCCAGAGCACGATAAAACCAGTTACCGGGATCGTGGTTGGGACACCAGTCCAAAGGGGAAATAAAGTCAGTGTTGCCCCCCTGTAGGAGATTTTCAGGCCAGTACGGTGAGCCATGCCGACAGCAGCAGTAACGACGCCAATACTGCGTTCATGCGCCTGAACGCTTGCGGTGAGCCGATCAACCGCCTGCTGCCCACGCCCAGCAGCGCCCACAACGTCATGCACGGCAACGACACCAGCAGAAATGCCAGCGACAACACCAACAGTTGCAGCGTCTTGTCGCCGCCTCCGACAAACACACTGGCCACTGCCATGGCCATCATCCACACCTTGGGGTTGACCAGTTGCAGCGTTGCCGCGCCGAGCACGCTCAAACCTTGTTCTTGCTGCTCTGTCGGGTTCAGTGATGGCGGTGCACTGCGAAAGATCTGCCAGGCCAGCCAACTCAACCAGAGCACGCCGCCCCAGGCCATGGCTTGCTGCACACGAGGAAAACGCAGCAGTGTTTCGCCGGCACCGAGGCCCACCACCAGCACGATGAGCGCCGCCGCTGCGCAGGCACCAAAAATGATCGGCAGCGTGGCCAGCAAGCCTTGGCGCGAGCTGTGGCTCAACACCAGAATATTGGTCGGGCCGGGAGTGATGGACGCAACGAAAGCAAACAGCAGGAAGGGCAGTAATGACGCCATGGTGCAGATTCCCTGAAAGTGAACACAGGGGGCCATGATTACTCGTCAATGTGCGTCAGTCTGGAAGGTTTGAGCAGCGCTTGCGGTAGTCCGCCGGTGTCAGTTGGTAGGCGCGGCGGAACCAGCGCCCCAAATGACTCTGATCGGCAAAACCCAGCACGCTGGCCACCTGCGCCGGTGTTTCACCGCGTGCGAGCAACTGCCGTGCCTTGGCCAAACGTAGCTGGATCAGATACGCGTGCGGCGCCAGGCCGAAGGCTGTCTTGAAGGCGCGGCTCAGACGAAAACGATCCACCCCGCAAACGCGCGCCAGGTCATCGAGGCCGATGTCTTCATAGGCATGTGCGTGCAGGTAGTCCCGCGCCACTTGCGCCACCAGCGGCAGGCGCGGATCGAAATCCTGACGCTTGCGCCAAGCGAGATGGCCTGTGAGCGAGCCCAACAGGCCATCGATGGCGGTTTGGCGAACGATGCGCAAGTCGCCGTCGTGCAGTGCGTGGAAGGCTTGATGAATGGCTGTAGCCAGACGCGGGTCCTGGCTCAGGGTGTCGGCAAAACCGGGCTGGCTGTCGGACGGCGCGTCTTCGAACAGCGCGTGCATTTCGCGCTCCAGCCAATGCGGGTCGAGGTATAGCATCGAATAGGTAAAGCCGTCCTCGGTCGGTGCATGGCCATCGTGAATCTCCCCCGGTTCGAGCAAGATCGCCTGGCCCGGCGTGCTGCGATGGCGCACGCGGCGGCAATTGAACTGCTGAACGCCTTGCTCGGTGACCCCGACGAGAAAGCTGTCATGCCAGTGCGGGTCGTAGGCATGCCCTTCGAAGTGAGCACGAATCGATTCAATCCCGGTGTCGACATCCTGGGACAGATCGATCCAGTTGCGTTTATCCACGGAAGGCTCCAGGGGCTCGGCTTTGAAAAATGCGGCCTCATAAAATACCGCGCAACGCAGCTGGGCGTTTAGAAGATTTGTGCAGAAAGGCAAGTGCAAACGGCTAGACTCAACGGCACACGACCCTTTAGCGACAGGTGCAACGCGATGATCGACCGACGCTCGCCATGGGTTCTGCCTACCCTGATCGTCTTCAGCCTGACGCTGGCCGCCGGCTGCTCGAACCGCAAGCATTATCCACCCTCTGGCGTCGGCGACAGCTGTTACGCCAAGGCCTTGCCGACCGTTGGCGAGGGAGGTCTGGCGTGGGGCTCCAGCCTGAACATGGCGCGGCAGAAATCGATGAATAACTGCATCCGCTACGCCGGCCGTTCAGGCGGCACGCCGAATACCTGTCAGGTGGTGTTGGCCAAGTGCAAATAGCGTTTCATTGGCTTGGGTGCGTTGGTTGTGTGCGTATGAAGCAGCGATTTCCAGGCGAAAAAAAACCGCCTTTGCGGGGCGGTTCTTTTGTAAACCTCGGTTTGCGGCCGGGGTTGGTGCTTCACTAGCCAAACTGACGTGCAGGAATGGTAGGAGCCTTTGCGTCACCTTGCAACGTTAATCTGTGCTTTGATCCGGTTTTTTCAGCGTTGTTTATTCGAATTAATCATGCAGAAATAACGATTTACAAAAGCAGAAAGTTTCTCTGCATGAGAACCTTTGATTGAAGGTTATGATGCCGACGCTCAGATGTTCGTTCGAAGGTGAGGTCTGGCTGGCAACTCAACGGTTTCATTCCCTCTGACACGGTTTTGCACCCGTGCCGGGATGATGGTTCAGAGGGCATTCAACCGGCCGCCTCACTAGCCAGACTGACGTTTAGGCTGAAGGCACGCATGATCCGGTAAGTTTGCTGGAGGTTTGGCCCCCTGACCTGGAGGCCAAAACGTATGAAGCATTTGCTGCGTACGCTGAGCCTCGTATGGAGATCGTTCAAAGCGTTGAGCTTTTACGAATTCCTGCGAGACCACTTTGACGATCTGAAGTAACGACCGTTACTGTGGGAAAACCCGTTTCAGTCTTGTGCTGGGACGGGTTTTTTTGTTGTATAAAGCTGTCAAAAGTACGAACTTTCTTTTTGGCGGTCTGAAGGGCTGTAGGGCGTTTCCATTGGCGGCTGTAGGCAATCATCGCGCGGCCCAACTATTGACTGCATCAATAACAACCATTAATTCAATGAAGTTCTCATATCAGTACCGCGGCGTAAGATCGGCTCCATTCCCAACCACGCAATCGGAGCACATCACCATGAAACGCCAAGTCCTTCTCGGTATCGCTTTCTCGATCTTCGCACTGAATGCTTTTGCCGTCACCGAAACCGATCCATTGTTCAGCGATGCAGTTGCCGCTACTGAAACCGATCCATTGTTCAGCGATGCAGTTGCCGCTACTGAAACCGATCCATTGTTCAGCGACGCAGTCGCGGCCACTGAAACCGATCCTCTGTTCAGCGACGCCGTTGCTTCTGATGGCTCGGATCATCTGCAAGGCAATCGGGTCGCAGAAGGTGGCGCGGATCGCCTGATCGAACGCCGTGCAGTCTGAATGCACGCGCTTACCGCAGCAGCCAACGAAAAGCCCGGCCAGATCAGCCGGGCTTTTTTGCTTGAGCGAGCACGACACGCTGGTAAAAGTGTTCGATTACCGGATACCCGATCCGTCGTGCGATTGCCCACATCAGAACCGGGGCGTACTGTGACCGGTGAAGCCGTGAAACCATAATAATGACAAGATCGAGCACCGCCCCATGGACAGCCATCTGCTGAGTGATCGTAGCAGCGTGTTTCGTCACGCTGACCCTTACGCCGTCTCCGACTATGTCAACCAGCACGTCGGCCAGCACTTCATCGGCCTGTCCAGGACCGCCCATCCGCAAGCCAGTCTCAATCACCGCAAACTTGCCGATCTCGATCTCGCACGCATCAGTTATGGCGGCAGTGTTCGCGTGACATCGCCGGCGCTGGAAACCGTTTACCACCTGCAAGTCCTGCTGCAAGGCAATTGCCTGTGGCGCGGGCACAAACACGAGCAGCATCTGGTGCCGGGCGAACTGTTGCTGATCAACCCGGACGATCCGGTCGATCTGACCTACTCGGACGATTGCGAGAAATTTATTCTCAAGGTGCCGGTCAGTGTCCTTGAAACAGTGTGCGACGAGCAGCGCTGGATACGCCCGGCGAGCGGTATTCGATTCCTGCGCAATCACTATCAGCTGAATGAGCTGGAAGGTTTCACCAACCTGCTGGCAATGGTCTGCCAGGAAGCCGAGGCCAGCGATCCGTTGTTGCGGGTGCAGGAGCATTACGCGCAGATCATCGGCAGCAAACTGATTTCGCTGATGAACACCAACGTCAGCCGTGAATGCCTGAGCTCACCCAACATCAGTTTTGAACGCATCCTCGATTACATCGAACGCAACCTTAAACGCGACTTGCCCGCCGAACATCTGGCCGCGCAAGCCAGCATGAGCCCGCGCTCGCTGTACACCTTGTTCGAACGCCAACTGGGCGTCACGCCGATGCAATACATCCGCCAGCGCAAGCTCGAACGCATCCACGCCTGCCTTAGCGACCCGAGTTGCCCGGTGCGCAATCTGACTGAACTGGCACTGGATTACGGCTTCCTGCACCTGGGCCGCTTCTCCGAAAGCTATCGCCAACAGTTCGGCGAACTGCCGTCGCAGACCTTCAAACGCCGCCACTGATACCTCCCTTCGAAACACGCTGAATCATCTGCCGGACCATCCTGCACAAAACGGATAGCGGTCTGCAGGATTCGGCTATTGCCCCGCGCATCGCCTCCCTAATCTGACCTGGCCTGAACAATAACAATGGAGGCCCCGGCCATGTCCCTGGGAATCGACTACCTCAATGCCATGCTTGAAGAAGACAAGGAGAAGGGCGCCTACCGCTGCAAGCGGGAGATGTTCACCGATCCGCGTCTGTTCGAACTGGAGATGGCGCACATCTTCGAGGGCAACTGGATTTACCTCGCCCACGAAAGCCAGCTCCCCAACAACAACGACTTCCTGACCACCACCATGGGGCGCCAGCCGATCTTCATCGCGCGCAACAAGGACGGTGTGCTCAACGCGTTCCTCAATGCCTGCAGCCATCGTGGCGCGATGTTGTGCCGGCACAAATCCGGCAACCGCTCCAGCTACACCTGCCCGTTCCACGGCTGGACGTTCAACAACAGCGGCAAACTGCTCAAGGTCAAGGACCCGAGCGAGGCCGGTTACCCGCAAGGCTTCAACTGCGAAGGCTCCCATGACCTGACCAAAGTTGCGCGGTTCGAATCCTATCGGGGTTTTCTGTTCGGCAGCCTGAACGCCGAGGTCAAATCCCTCGCGGAGCATCTGGGCGAGTCGGCGAAAATCATCGACATGATCGTCGACCAGTCGCCAGAAGGCCTGGAAGTATTGCGTGGCTCCAGTTCCTATATCTACGAAGGCAACTGGAAACTCACCGCCGAAAACGGCGCCGACGGCTACCACGTCAGCTCCGTGCACTGGAACTACGCAGCGACTCAAAATCAGCGCCAGCAACGCGAAGCGGGCGAAGCGATCAAGACCATGAGCGCCGGCAGTTGGGCGAAAAAGGGCGGCGGTTTCTACTCCTTCGATCACGGTCACCTGCTGCTCTGGACCCGCTGGGCCAACCCCGAAGACCGTCCCGCTTATGAGCGCCGCGACGAACTGGCCCGTGATTTCGGCCAGGCCCGCGCCGACTGGATGATCGAAAACTCGCGCAACCTGTGTCTGTACCCGAACGTGTACCTGATGGATCAGTTCAGTTCGCAGATCCGCATCGCCCGGCCGATTTCCGTCGACAAGACCGAAATCACCATTTACTGCATCGCCCCCAAAGGCGAGAGCGCCGAGGCCCGCGCCAAGCGCATTCGCCAGTACGAAGATTTCTTCAATGTCAGCGGCATGGCCACGCCGGATGACCTGGAAGAGTTCCGCTCGTGCCAGACCGGTTACGGCGCCGGGCGCGGCTGGAACGACATGTCCCGAGGCGCGACCCATTGGGTTGAAGGTGCCGACGCTGCCGCCGAGGAAATCAACCTCAAGCCATTGCTTTCCGGCATGCGCACCGAGGACGAAGGTCTGTTCGTGCTGCAACACAAGTACTGGCAGGAAACCATGCTCAAAGCCGCTGCCACCGAGCCACAACTGATCTCTGTGGAGGCCGTGTGATGAGCAACCTCTACGACACCGTGCGCGATTTTCTCTACCGCGAAGCGCGTTATCTCGATGACGGCCAATGGGATCAATGGCTGGAACTGTACGCCGCCGACGCGACTTTCTGGATGCCGGCCTGGGACGATAACGACACGCTCACCGAAGACCCGCAAAGCGAAATCTCGCTGATCTGGTACGGCAACCGTGGCGGCCTCGAAGACCGCATCTTCCGGATCAAGACCGAGCGCTCCAGCGCGACCATTCCCGACACCCGCACCTCGCACAACCTGAGCAACATCGAGATCGTCGAGCACAGCACCGACCAGTGCCAGGTGCGCTTCAACTGGCACACCCTGAGCTTCCGCTACCAGGTCACCGACAGCTACTTCGGCAGCAGTTTCTACACCCTCGATCTGCGTAGCGAACAGCCGCTGATCAAGGCCAAGAGAGTCGTGCTGAAAAACGATTACGTCCGTCAGGTCATCGACATCTACCACATCTAGTCGACACGACGAGGTGCACCATGAATTTCCAGATTGCGCTTAATTTTGAAGACGGCGTCACCCGTTTCATCGAGGCTGGCGGCCATGAAACCGTGGCCGACGCGGCGTACCGACAAGGCATCAACATCCCGCTGGATTGCCGTGACGGCGCCTGCGGCACCTGCAAGTGTTTCGCCGAAGCCGGGCGTTACGACATGGGCGACAACTTCATCGAAGACGCCTTGAGCGCCGACGAGCTTGCGCAAGGCTATGTGCTGACCTGCCAGATGCGCGCTGAAAGCGATTGCGTGGTGCGAGTGCCGGCTGGCTCGCAGGTGTGCAAGACCGAGCAGGCGAACTTCCAGGCCTCGATCAGCGCTGTCCGGCAGTTGTCGGAGAGCACCATTGCCTTGTCGATCAAGGGCGAAGCGCTGAGCAAACTGGCGTTCCTGCCGGGTCAGTACGTCAACCTGCAAGTGCCCGGTAGCGAGCAGAGTCGCGCCTACTCCTTCAGCTCGTTGCAGAAGGATGGCGAGGTCAGCTTTCTGATTCGCAACGTGCCCGGCGGCTTGATGAGCAGCTTCCTCACCGGGCTGGCCAAGGCTGGCGACAGCATGAACCTGGCCGGGCCGTTGGGCAGTTTTTACCTGCGGGAAATCAAGCGGCCACTGCTGTTGCTCGCCGGCGGCACGGGCCTGGCACCGTTCACCGCGATGCTGGAGAAAATCGCGGAGCAGGGCAGCGAACATCCCGTGCATTTGATCTACGGCGTGACCAATGATTTCGATCTGGTCGAGCTCGACCGCCTCGAAGCCTTCGCCGCGCGCATCAGTCATTTCAGCTTTGGTGCGTGCGTGGCCAACCCGCAGAGCGCGCACCCGCTCAAGGGCTACGTCACCCAGCACATCGAGCCGCGCCACCTCAACGCAGGCGACGTCGACGTGTACCTGTGCGGGCCGCCGCCGATGGTTGAGGCGGTCAGCCAATACATCCGTGAGCAGGGCATCACCCCGGCGAATTTCTACTACGAAAAATTCGCCGCTGCGGCTGCCTGAAACCCTTCTTTCGAGGTTGTCATGAACAACAGATTCTCCAACAAGGTCGCGCTGGTCACTGGCGCGGCGCAGGGTATCGGCCGCCGTGTGTGCGAACGCCTGTTGCGCGAAGGCGCGCAAGTGGTTGCCGTCGACCGCTCCGAGCTGGTTCACGAGCTGCAAGGCGAGGGTGTTCTCGCGTTGACCGCCGACCTTGAGCAATACGCCGATTGCGCGCGGGTCATGGTCAAGGCGATCAACACTTTCGGCCGACTCGACATCCTGATCAATAACGTCGGCGGCACGATCTGGGCCAAGCCCTTCGAGCACTACGAAGTCGAACAGATCGAAGCGGAAGTGCGTCGCTCGCTGTTCCCGACCCTGTGGTGTTGCCACGCCGCGCTGCCGTACATGCTCAAGCAAGGGCGCGGCGCCATCGTCAACGTCTCGTCGATTGCCACCCGCAGCGTCAATCGCGTGCCGTACGGCGCGGCCAAGGGTGGCATCAACGCACTCACCGCGTGCCTGGCCTTCGAAAACGCCGAGCGTGGCATTCGCGTCAACGCCACCGCACCGGGCGGCACCGAAGCTCCGCCGCGACGCATCCCGCGTAATGCCGGCGAACAGTCGGCGCAGGAGCAGGCCTGGTATCAGGAGATCGTCGCGCAAACCCTCGACAGCAGCCTGATGAAACGCTACGGCAGCCTCGATGAACAGGTCGGCGCGATCCTCTTTCTCGCCTCCGACGACGCCTCGTACATCACCGGTGTGACCTTGCCGGTCGGTGGCGGCGACCTCGGTTGATCACTCTGTAAAGGACACAGACATGCAGCGAATTCTGATTGAAAGCCTGTCGACGATCATCGTCGACTTGCCGACCATCCGCCCGCACAAACTGGCGATGCACACGATGCAGAAGCAGACCCTGGTGATTCTGCGCCTGCGTTGCAGCGATGGCATTGAAGGTATCGGCGAAGCCACCACCATTGGCGGTCTCGCTTACGGTTATGAAAGCCCGGAAAGCATCAAAGCCAATATCGACGCGCATCTGGCCCCGGCGCTGGTGGGCATGGAAGCGAACAACATCAACGCGGCGATGCAGCGGCTCGACAGGATCGCCAAGGGCAATACTTTCGCCAAGTCCGGCATCGAAAGCGCATTGCTCGATGCTCAAGGCAAGCGCCTCGATATGCCGGTCAGCGAGCTGCTCGGCGGCCGCGTACGTGACAGCCTTGAAGTGGCCTGGACCTTGGCCAGCGGCGACACCGCCCGCGACATTGCCGAAGCCGAACAGATGCTCGAGGCGCGCCGCCATCGCATCTTCAAACTGAAGATCGGCGCCAACCCGCTGGAACAGGATCTCAAACACGTCGTGGCGATCAAAAAGGCCCTCGGCGAGCGCGCCAGTGTGCGCGTCGACGTCAACCAGTATTGGGACGAGTCCCAGGCAATTCGCGGCTGTCAGGTACTGGGTGACAACGGCATCGACCTGATTGAACAGCCGATCTCGCGGGTCAATCGTTCCGGACAGATTCGTCTGAACCAGCGCAGCCCGGCACCGATCATGGCCGATGAATCGATCGAAAGTGTCGAGGACGCCTTCAGCCTCGCCGCCGACGGCGCCGCCAGTGTCTTCGCCCTGAAGATCGCCAAGAACGGTGGCCCGCGCGCTGTGCTCAGAACCGCACAAATCGCCGAAGCCGCCGGCATCGCGTTGTACGGCGGCACCATGCTCGAAGGCTCCATCGGCACGCTGGCCTCGGCGCACGCCTTCCTCACGCTCAGGCAACTGACCTGGGACACCGAACTGTTCGGCCCATTGTTGCTGACTGAAGACATCGTCACCGAAACGCCGCAGTACCGCGATTTTCATCTGCACATCCCGCGAACTCCAGGCCTGGGCCTGACGCTTGATGAAGAGCGTCTGGCGCGTTTTCGCCGCCACTGAATCAGGAGAGCCACCATGCTGTTCCACGTAAAAATGACCGTGAAATTGCCCGTCGATATGGACCCGTCACTGGCCACCCGGCTCAAGGCTGACGAGAAGGAAATGGCGCAACGGCTGCAACGCGAAGGCGTATGGCGGCACCTGTGGCGCATCGCCGGGCACTACGCCAATTACAGCGTGTTCGACGTGCCGAGCGTCGAGGCACTGCACGACACGCTGATGCGCTTGCCGTTGTTCCCTTACATGGATATCGAGGTCGATGGCCTCTGCCGGCATCCGTCGTCGATCCACAGCGACGATCGCTGACCCAACCCGGTCCCTGTAGGAGTGAGCCTGCTCGCGATAGCGGTGTGTCATTCAGCATCGATGGTAACTGGCAGACCGCTATCGCGAGCAGGCTCACTCCTACAAGGGACGGTGCTGGAACTCAAGAACTGCGTCGACAAAACAACAAGATGAGGTAAACCACCATGACCGTGAAAATTGCCCACACCGCCGAGTTGCAAGCCTTCTTCAAAGAAGCCGCCGGTTTTGCCAACGACGAGGGTAATTCCCGTCTGAAAACCATCGTCCTGCGCATTT
The DNA here is from genome assembly GCF_044743175.1 of Pseudomonas sp. NPDC087690. Taxonomy (NCBI): domain Bacteria; kingdom Pseudomonadati; phylum Pseudomonadota; class Gammaproteobacteria; order Pseudomonadales; family Pseudomonadaceae; genus Pseudomonas; species Pseudomonas sp. NPDC087690. The sequence continues at coordinate 758,452 of NZ_JBIUVX010000001.1, read as the reverse complement.
TGCAGGACACCGCGACAATCATCGAAGACCTCGACATCAGCGAGGACGAGTTCTGGAAAGCCGTCGATTATCTCAACCGCCTGGGCGGTCGCTCAGAGGCCGGGTTACTGGTCGCAGGGCTGGGTATCGAACACTTTCTCGACCTGTTGCAGGACGCCAAGGACGCGCAGATCGGTTTGACCGGCGGCACGCCGCGCACCATCGAAGGGCCGCTGTATGTGGCCGGAGCACCCCTGTGCGAAGGCGAATGCCGCATGGATGATGGCAGCGAGGAGGGCATCGCCACCGTGATGCGCCTCGAAGGCCAGGTGTTCGATCTTCACGGCCAACCGTTGGCCGGTGCCACGGTTGACCTGTGGCACGCCAACACCAAGGGCACTTACTCGTTTTTCGACCCGAGCCAGTCCGAGTACAACCTGCGTCGACGCATCATCACCGACGCCGAAGGCCGTTACCGCGCGCGCAGCATCGTGCCGTCCGGATATGGCTGCGACCCGCAAGGCCCGACCCAGGAATGCCTGAACCTGCTTGGTCGCCATGGCCAGCGTCCGGCCCATGTGCACTTTTTCATCAGCGCCCCGGGGCATCGGCATCTGACGACGCAGATCAATCTGTCGGGCGACCAATATCTGTGGGACGACTTTGCTTATGCGACCCGTGAAGGGCTGGTCGGGGAAGTGCTGTTCCACGAGGACGACGTCTCTGGACGCCATGCCGAGCTGAAGTTCGACTTTCAGCTGCAACCGGCGCCGGATGCCAGTGCCGAACAACGCAGCCAACGCCCACGTGCATTGCAGGACGCTTGATACCGAGTCGTCAGTGCCCCTCACCCTAACCCTCTCCCAGAGGGAGAGGGGACTGACCGGGGGATCTTGAGCGCTACGTCGACCTGAACGATATTTGCCGAATCCAACCCGGTTGTTCAGGTCGATGCATACCGCAAGACAACACGGTCGGCTCCCTCTCCCTCGGGAGAGGGCTGGGGTGAGGGGAGTGACCGAGGTGATCTTGAGCACTACGTCGACCTGAACGTTTGTACTGAATCCAACCCGGTTGTTCAGGTCGATGCATACCGCAAGACAACACGGTCGGCTCCCTCTCCCCCGGGAGAGGGCTGGGGTGAGGGGAAATCAGACCTAAGGTAATGCGAAAAAGATATTGGCTACGTATTTTTAAGATCGTTTAGTTTTGTCGCAACGACGAACCAAAACGCATCAAACCGACAGACCCGATTGCCATGACGGCACACGCTGAATCGATCACAGGCTCTTCAAGTTTGATTCACACGGGAGTGAATCATGCCGCATACCCTCGACATCACCGCATTACCGACCCTTGATCTGTCCTTGTTCGAAGGCACGGCGCAGCAGCGTTACGCGTTTCTCGAAGACTTGCGCCAGGCGGCCCGCGACGTTGGGTTCTTCTATCTGACCGGCCATGGCATCGACTCTGCTTTGCTCAAGCAAGTGCAAGAACACGCTCGCCAGTTTTTCGCCTTGCCTGACAGCGCCAAAGCAGCGGTCGGCATGATCAACTCGCCGCACTTTCGCGGTTACAACCGTGCTGCCTCCGAGATCACCCGTGGCCAACCCGACTGGCGCGAACAGTTCGATCTGGGCGCCGAGCGCGAGGCCTTGCCAATACAAGCGGACAGCCCGTTCTGGGCGCGGCTGCAAGGGCCCAACCAGTGGCCGGCGGCATTGCCGGAATTGAAACCCTTGTTGCTTGAATGGCAGCAGGCGATGACGCACATGTCCCTGCGTTTACTGCGCGCCTTCGCTCAGGCCTTGTCGCTGCGTGCCGATGCTTTCGATCAGCTCTACGGCGACCGACCCAACGAACACATCAAGCTGATGCGCTATCCCGGTCAGTCGCGCGAGGCGAGCCATCAGGGCGTCGGCGCGCACAAGGATTCCGGGTTCTTGAGTTTCCTGTTGCAAGACCAGCAGGCCGGTCTGCAAGTCGAGATCGAAGAGGGCCGCTGGATCGATGCGCTGCCACGGGAGAACACGCTGGTGGTGAACATCGGCGAACTGCTCGAACTCGCTTCCAACGGCTATTTGCGTGCCACGGTACATCGCGTCGTGTCGCCGCCGCAGGGTAGCGAACGCCTGTCCATCGCGTTCTTCCTCGGCGCACAACTCGACGCCACGGTGCCGCTGTACCCATTGCCCACCGCGCTGCTACGCGAGGCGCGCGGGCCGGCGAGTGATCCGCTCAATCCACTGTTTCGCGACGTCGGCTGGAATTACCTCAAGGGACGTCTGCGCTCGCACCCCGATGTCGCGCAACGCTTCTATGCCGACGCGCTGCTGCCACCAGCGCCAGTGCGCAAAACCGCCTGATTCATCACTCGCTCAAGGATTATCGATATGTTGAAACAAGCCGGTTTGACCCTGGCCGTGCTCGGCGCACTGGTGACTTCATTCAGTGCTCAGGCACTGGAACCGTTGCGCGTCGCCGCCGACCCGGTGCCTCACGCGCAGATCCTTGCGTACATCCAGAAAATCGATCCGCAACTCAACCTCAAGGTCATCGAAATCCCCAACGGTGTGAACTCCAATGAGCTGTTGGTGCACGGTGATGTCGACGCCAATTACTTCCAGCATTTGCCCTATCTGAAATCCCAGGAGCAGGCGCTCGGCGAGAAACTTGCGGTGGCCGCCACCGTGCATATCGAACCCTTGGGCATTTACTCGCGTCGCCACAAAAGCTTCGCTGACGTGCCGAATAAAGGCACCGTCGCTGTACCGAACAACGTCACCAACCTGAGCCGCGCGCTGTACCTGTTGCAAGACAATGGCTTGATCAAACTCAAACCCGGTTTCAACGATCCGGCCACTGATCAGGCAACACCGAAAGACATCGCCGAAAACCCGAAACAGCTGAAGATTCTCGAAATCGAATCACCGCAGATCCCGCGCTCGCTGGACGATGTCGATCTGGCGGTGATCAACGGCAACTACGCGCTCGACGCAGGCCTGGTGCCGGCCAAGGATGCCTTGGGCCTGGAGAAAGCCGAGCACAATCCTTACGCCAATATTCTGGTGACCACCCCGAAACTGCAGAACGACCCACGTATCGCGCAACTGGCCAAGGATCTGACTTCGCCGCAAGTCGCCAGGTACATCACCGATCACTTTGCCGGTTCGGTGATTCCAGTGGCAGGCAGCCAGCCATGATCACCGTCGAGCAATTGAGCAAAACCTATCCGTCAGCGACGCAACCGGCACTGCATCAGGTATCGCTGAGCATTCCCGACGGCGCGGTCTATGGGATTCTCGGGCGCAGCGGCGCGGGCAAGTCGACGCTGTTGCGTTGCCTCAATCTGCTCGAACGTCCCGACAGCGGACGGATTCTGCTCGATGGCGTCGATCTGATGAAGCTGTCCGCCAGCGATCTGCGCCAGCAACGCCAGCGCATCGGTATGATCTTTCAAGGCTTCAACCTGCTGCATTCACGCACGGTCTTCGACAACATTGCCGTACCGCTGGAGATCGCCAATGTCGGCAAACCGTGGCGTCACGTGCGGGTACGCGAGCTGCTGGAACTGGTCGGTTTGACTGACAAGGCGCAGGCGTTTCCTTCGCAATTGTCCGGTGGCCAGAAACAGCGCGTGGGCATTGCCCGTGCGCTGGCGGCGGAGCCGGCATATTTGTTGTCGGACGAAGCGACCAGTGCCCTCGACCCGGAAACCACCGCATCGATTCTGGAACTGTTGCGTGACATCAATCGGCAACTGGGGTTGACCATTGTGCTGATCACCCACGAACTGGACGTGGTCAAGTCGATCTGCGATCACGCGGCGTTCATGGCCAACGGGCGGATGGTGGAGGCTGGGCCGGTGCCGCGTCTGATGGCTGATCCACAATCGAGCCTGGGCAGTTCGTTGCGCCCGACCTGCGGATTACCGCTGGGGCATGCGGCCCCCGGCCTGAGTTTTCTCAAACAGTACGGCGTGCGGGCAGCACAATCATGAATCGCTCAATCGACTGGTATGAAATCCTGCAACTGGTGCTCAACGCCACCGGGGAAACCCTGTACATGGTGCTACTCGCCGGGTTGTTCACGCTGCTGATCGGTTTGCCGCTGGGCGTGTTGCTGTTTATCAGCCGCCGCGGTGGGCTTTACCCGATGCCACGGCTGAATACCGCGTTGAGTGCACTGGTCAACCTCGGCCGTTCGCTGCCGTTCGTGGTGATGCTGATTGCCCTGATTCCACTGACCCGACTGGTGGTCGGCACGACCCTGGGCAGCACCGCCGCCGTAGTGCCGATCACCATTGGCGCGTTTCCATTCTTCGCGCGCATCGTCGAAAACGCGCTGGACGAAGTCGACAAGGGCCGCATCGAAGCAATCCTCGCCATGGGCGGCGACATCGGCCATGTGATCTTCAAAGTGCTGTTGCCCGAAGCGCTGCCGGCGTTGCTGGCTGGGATCACCTTGACGCTGGTGATGCTGATCGGTTTTTCCTCGATGGCCGGGGTGATCGGTGGCGGCGGGCTCGGCGATCTGGCGATCCGTTACGGCTATCAGCGCTTCAACAATGAAGTCATGGTTGCCACTGTCGTGGTGTTGGTCATCCTCGTTCAAGGCGTGCAGAGCCTGGGTGATCGATTGGTTCGTTCGCTGGCTCATCGCCGCTAAGGAATTTTATGAGTGCGCCTGTCGCCGTAGCCCGCGAGCCGCTGATTCGTGTGCGTGAGCTGAGCAAATCCTTTGCTTCGAACCGCGCGCTGGATCGCGTCAGTCTGGATATTTATCCCGCCGAAGTGGTGGCCTTGCTCGGTGCCAATGGCGCGGGCAAGTCGACCTTGGTGAAGATCCTGGCGGGCAGTCAGACTGCCGATGCCGGCGAGATCAGTGTCGAGGGTCAGAATCTCTGTTTCAACTCGCCGTTGTCTGCGCGCCGGGTCGGGATTGTCGCGGTGCATCAGCAGATCAACGATGGCATCGCCCCAGGTTTGAGCGTGGCCGAGAACCTGCTGCTCGATGAGTTGTGCAAGCCGGACGCGGACTTCTGGCTCAATCGTAAACGCCTGCTTGCGCGCGCTGCGAACATTGCTGCCGGCCTCGGTCTGACCTTGCCGCTGGAGCAACCGATCGAACATTTGGGGCAGGCCGAGCGCCAATTGGTGGTGCTGGCGCGGGCCTTTGCCCTGCAGCCGCGCCTGCTGATTCTCGATGAGCCGACGGCGGCGCTCTCCGATGCCGAGGCGCAGCGCCTGTTCGCCTTGATCGACACCTTGCGTAGTCGTGGGGTGGCGATTGTGTACATCTCCCATCGACTGTCCGACCTGCAACGCGTGGCCGACCGCGCCATCGTCCTGCGTGATGGACGGATGGCGGGTGACTTCACGGCACAGCAATTGCCCGAGGCGGTCAGCGCCATGCTCGGCCAGGCGCTTGGCGAGCATGCGTATGTGCCGCGCGTGCCAGGGCGAGCAGTGTTGCAGCTTGCCGCGATGAAGATACTGCCACGCTCTCAAGCCTTCGATCTGACCCTGCATGAAAACGAGGTGGTGGTGCTCACCGGGCTGTTGGGCGCCGGTAAAAGCGAGATTGCCGAAGCGCTGTTCGGTTTGCGTCACGCGACGTCAGGTAGCGTGCGACTGGACGGTGTCGAAGGGTTTGCGCGGTCGCCACGAGAGGCGATTCAGCGCGGTGTTTTTTTCGCCGCCGAAGACCGCGCCAGTCAATCGCTGGTGCCGGACTTTTCCCTGCGTCGTACGCTGACCTTGCCGTTTCTCGAGCGCTTCAGCCGTGTCGGTTTCATCCGCAACCGCGCCGAAGCGGCAGCGGTCGAGGCACAAGTGGCGGCGCTGGGGATCAAGACTGCCGGTATCGATGTGCCGATGACCGCGTTGTCGGGCGGCAATCAACAGAAAGTCGTGCTCGGCCGCTGGCTGCTCGGCGAAGGGCGGGTATTGATCCTTGATGAACCCTTTCAAGGCGTCGACGTGCGCGCCCGCCGCGACATCGGCCAACTGCTGCGCGACAGCGCCGAGGGGCGCGCGACTTTAGTGATTTGCGCCGACGTCGATGAAGCCCTGGAAATTGCCGACCGCATTCTGCTGGTGCGCGATCACGCGGTGGTCGCCGAGTACCCGCGTGCCGGCCTCAATCGTGCTGATCTGGTTGCCGCACTGGCCGGCAGCGACGTGACCGAACATTCCCCTCAAGCCACGCCAAGGAGCAGAGCGAGTGCCTGATTCAAGTTCCCTGTTATCGACCCATGTGGCGCCCGCCGAACGCTTGCTGCAAGCCTTGATTCGCTATGGCCTGTTATGGCTGCTGGCGCTGATCGTGGTGTTTTTCAGCGTTGCCGAACCAGCGTTTCTGCGGGTCGGCAACCTGTTCAGCATTCTGCAGTCGGTTTCGATTGTGGCGCTGCTGGCGCTGGGTGTGACGTTGACCATGGCGGTCGGCGGCCTCGACCTGTCGATTGGCGCGGTGGCGGCGATGAGCCTGATGATTGCCAGTTACGTGATGGTCGTGCTCGGCTGGGGCGCGGTGCCGGCGGTGTTGATCAGCCTTGCCGGCGGTGCGCTGGTCGGGCTGCTCAACGGTTGGCTGATCGTCAAATTGCGCGTGCCGGACATTCTCGCAACGCTCGGCAGCATGTTTCTGGTGATCGGTGTGCAACTGATTCCCACGGGTGGACGCTCGATTGCCGTCGGCATGACCTTGCCCAGCGGCGAAGAAACCGAGGGCACCTTCAGCGCTGCGTTTCTCGCGTTGGGGCGCGGGCGGTTGTGGGAGGTGGTGCCGATTCCGGTGTTGATCACTGCCGTGGTTGCGCTGGCGGTGTGGCTGTTTCTAGAACGTACGCGCATTGGCCGTCTGTTCTATGCCATCGGTGGCAACGAGCAGGCGGCGCGGCTTGCCGGTGCGCCGGTGCAGCGCTTCAAGTTGTTGGCCTACGTGCTCTCGGCGGTGCTGGCGTCACTGGGCGGTGTGTTGCTCGCGGCGCGGCTGGGGCGCGGTGATGTCAGTTCCGGCAACGGTCTGGTGCTCGACGCGTTGGGGGCAGCGCTGATCGGTTTTGCCGTGCTCGGCGCAAAGAAGCCCAATGCGTTCGGCACGTTGATCGGTGCGCTGCTGGTGGCGTCGCTGCTCAATGGCCTGACCATGCTCAACGCGCCGTATTACGCGCAGGATTTCGTCAAGGGACTGGTGCTGGTGCTGGCCCTGATGTTCACCTTCGGCCTCGCGCATCGGGCGCGCTGAGCCGCATTCATTCAAGGAAGTGCTATGCACGGTTCAATCAAACAGTTCGTTGCCGGTGCGTTGCTCTCGGCCATGGCCCTGAGTGTTCAGGCACAGGCCTTGCCCGGTGCACCGGCACCGTTCGATAAAGGTCAGGTGCAGATCGCGTTGGTGGGTTACCTGTTTTCCGGGGATTTCCCCGAGGCGTATTTGCGCGGTGTAGAGCAACAGACTGAAGCGCTGGGCGCCCATTTGCGGGTGTTCGATGCGCGGCAGCAAGCGGCGAGTCAGGGCGAGATGATCGATCAGGCGATTGATCTGGGCGTCGACGGCATCATCGTCCAGCTCGGGCTCGCCGAAACGCTGAAAGCGCCGATTGACCGGGCCATTGCCAAAGGCATCAAAGTCGTCGCCTTCGACGTTGACCTGAACACGCCGCAAGTGACCCAGGTCGAGCAGGATCACCACGCTTTGGCACGCCTGGCACTGGATCAAGCGGTGAAGGACAACGGCACGCGTTTCGATGCTGGCTACGTCTACATCAGCGGCTTCACGCCGATGGAGCGGCGCGACGAGATCTGGAGCCAAGTGAAGCAAGCCAATCCGGGGATCATCGAAAAGGCCCGTTTCGGCACGCTGAACCCGCCGATTGCCAATTCAGTGGCCGATCAGGCCAGTGCGGTGCTCCGGGCGAATCCGGGGATCAGCGTGATCTTTGCGCCGTTCGATGAATTCGCCAAAGGCGCGAAAATCGCCGTGGATGAAGCGGGTTTGGCGAGCAAAGTGAGGATCTACAGCGCGGACATTTCCACCGCCGATATCCAGATCATGAAAGAGCCGGACAGCGCCTGGGCCGCGACGGCGGCGGTCAATCCGCAAGTGGCCGGGGCGATCAGCGTACGCAGTCTGGCGATGTTGATTGCCGGGGAAAATCCTGGGCATCAGGTGCTGGTGCCGCCGACACTGATTACCCGTCAGCAACTGCTGGATCTGGACGTGAAAAACGTTCGAGATCTGGCGCAGAAACTCCCGGCCTTCGGTGATACCGCTAACGTCGCGCGGGCACCGTGGATTCCGGTGGTCAACTAGAACATTTGCCACGACATCGCCCATGTGGGAGCGAGCCTGCTCGCGAAGAGGTCTGACCAGTTGATATCTCTGGTGACTGACCCACCGCTTTCGCGAGCAGGCTCGCTCCCACAGGGGTAACGCGTAGTTGCGCAAACTGAGGGAGTTCTGGAGCTTACATGCACAACAAAGCTGCACGCCTACACAAAAGCCGTTCCCCGGCAGCGGATCCGTTGTTCGGTAATCGACTGCCCCCAGGCCAAGTGCTGACGGAGCGATTTCCCATCCTGCACGAAGGCGAAATACCCGAATACGACCTCGCCCATTGGTCGTTGCGCCTGTTCGGCACGCTCGCCCGACCGATCGAATTGCGTTACGCCGATCTGCAGGCACTGCCACAACGGCAACTGCGCTGCGACATCCATTGTGTGACACGCTGGTCGAAGTTCGACACCGAGTGGAGCGGGATACATCTGCAGGATCTGTTGCAGGCTTTCAATCTCCAGCCGACCTCAACCTTCGTCATGGCGCATGCCGACCACGATTACCAGACCAACTTGCGACTCGATGATCTGTTACACCCCGACAGTTTGTTGGCCACCCACTACGCCGGCCAGCCGCTGAGCGCGCAACATGGCTGGCCGTTGCGGCTGGTGGTGGCCGGGCGGTATTTCTGGAAGAGCGCGAAGTGGTTGCGCGGGCTTGAATTCGTCGAACAGGAACAAGCGGGTTTCTGGGAGCGCAATGGCTTTCATCTGCACGCCGATCCGTTTGCCGAACAGCGCTTCAGTGGTGATGAACTGGATATTGCCGAGGATGCATGGGTGGAAAAAGAGTTCGACTAAGTAGCGTCTGATGCAAATAAAAACTGTAGGAGTGAGCCTGCTCGCGATAGCGGTGTATCAGTAAGAAAGTTGTCAGCTGACACACCGCTATCGCGAGCAGGCTCACTCCTGCAGGGGACTGCATTTCAGTGTGAAAAATTGGTGTTAGTTGGTTGAGGTGTTGGCTCAGCAACACTTCTGCTGAACTAAGAACAATCCTTTAGAGCGATCTAACCTAAGCGTTATTGGTTCTTTTGCGAGTTGCGGCAGCTCGTCTAGCATCAGGCTCCAAGGGGAAACGTCTCAGCTGGGGAAACTGCAACTCATCGTAAAAAAACCTTCACTGCCTTCCAGAAATCCAAAACTACAGCAGACATTGCCGCGCATTGCTTGCCGAACTTTATTGTCGGCAACGGCCGGGTGTTAACTGCGATTCAAGGAGCTGTCATATGTATTACCGTTCCCGTTCATTACTGGTGGCCGCTGTCGTGTCCGCCATTTGGCAACTTCCGGCCAACGCCGAAGAAACTTCGGCAAGTGCTGACAGCGAATCGCGACTCGGCACCGTGTTGGTCACCGGCACCCGTGGCACTTCACGCACCGTGCTCGATTCGCCGGTGCCGGTCGATGTACTCACCGCTGAAGACCTGAAAACCGCCGGCGCCGCTGATGGCGAACTGGGCGCGGCGTTGCAGACGTTATTGCCATCCTTCAGTCTGCCGCGCCAATCCAACTCCGGCGGTGCCGACCATGTGCGTGCTGCGCAATTGCGCGGCATGAGCCCGGATCAGGTGTTGGTATTGGTCAATGGCAAGCGCCGCCACACCTCGGCGGTGGTCAACGACTCGTCGAAAATCGGTCGTGGCACCGCGCCGGTGGATTTCAACTCGATTCCCATCAGTGCCATCAAACGTATCGAAGTGCTGCGCGACGGCGCAGGTGCGCAATACGGCTCCGACGCCATCGCCGGGGTGATCAACATCATCCTCGACGACGCGCCCGAGGGCGGCGAGGTCTCGACCAGTTATGGCGCCTATCACACGCACCAGGACGCCATCGGCAAGACCACCACCGACGGCCAGAACAGCGTGACCACCGCGAAGATCGGCACACGGCTTGGCGAGGAGGGCGGCTTCATTCGCGGCGGCACCGAGTACAAGGATCGCAACCCGACCAACCGCGCCGGTTTTGATGGCTTTGCCGATACCCCGAACCAGCGCAACTACGTGATGGGCGACGGCCTCGCCCGCGACGTCAACCTGTGGTTCAACAGTGAGCTGCCGTTGGCGGGCGGCAAGGCCTACAGCTTCGGTACCTACAACCAGCGTCACACCACCGGCGCCGAGTTCTATCGCTATCCGTACGAGCAACCGCAGTTCTACCCCAACGGCTACTTGCCGCAATCGCTCGGCGACAACAAGGATGTTTCCGCCACGGCGGGCTTCAAAGGCATGATCGGCGACGACTGGGACTTCGACAGCAGCGTCACCCATGGCCGCAACCGCTTCGATGGATCGACCCGGCGCACCCTCAATGTCAGCCTCGGTGAAGACTCGCCGACGAAATTCGATACTGGCGACTACGAACTGCGCCAGACCAGCAGCAACCTCGATTTCAGCCGTGAATTGCGCCTCGGTGGACGCTCGTTCGTGCTGGCAGTCGGCGGTGAGTATCGCTACGAAAATTACCTGACCTACGCCGGCGACGAGGCTTCCTACATCGGCTCTGGTGCCGATGGCGCCAATGGCTTGCGGCCGAGTGAAGAATCGGATCTGGACCGCAATGTGTTCGGCACTTATGCCGAGTTGTCCGGCGACCTTACCGACCGCTTCTTCGTCGACGGCGCCACGCGCTGGGAACATTACGATGACGCTGGCAGCAAGCTCACCGGCAAACTCAGTGGCCGCTACAAACTGACCGATCAGTGGGCATTGCGCGGTGCGGTCTCGAACAACTTCCGCGCACCATCGCTGGCGCAAAGCGGCTTCCAGAACACCACCAGCAACTTCGGCGATGGCGGTACGCTCACCGATATTCGCGTGCTCTCGGTCAACGATCCGATCGCCCGTGCACTGGGCGCGGAAAAGCTCGATCCGGAAACCTCGAAAAACTTCAGCCTCGGCCTGACCTTTCAGCTGAACGAACGCTTCGACGCCTCGCTGGACGTGTTCCGCATCGACGTCAAAGACCGCATTACCCTGTCACAACGCATTGGCAGCGATGCCCTGGAAAGCTACATCAATGACAACTTCGGCGTAGCGGGAGTGCACGACGTCAACTTCTTCACCAACGCCGCTGACACCAGCACCCACGGCGCCGAACTGGTGCTCAACTACCATCAGCCGTTCTATGACGGGCAATTGGGCCTGACCACCGCGTATACCTATAACCACACCAAAGTCACCAGCACCAAAGGCACGCCATCGCAACTGACGGCGTTGGGCATCGGCAATGACGCACTGGTTGGCGTCGAAGAAACCAACACCCTGACCGACGCCGCGCCGAAGGACCGCTTGATCTTTTCCGCTAACTGGGCCAGCGAGCATTGGGGTTTGCTCGGGCGCCTGACGCGTCAGGGCGAGACCACCCGCGTGTTCGATTTCGGCGATTCGCAACCAGAGCAAACCTACGGTGCGGTGTGGCAACTGGACGCCGAGGTTGCCTATAAATTCACCCCGAAATTCAACATCGCCGTGGGTGGCAACAACCTTACCGACAACTACCCGGAACGCTCCGGCTCGGCGATCAACTACGGCGGCAACCTGCCGTATGACGTGCTCTCGCCGATCGGCACCAACGGCGCCTACTACTACGCCCGCGCCACTTATGGCTTCTGACGCCGGGCCGGGACGGCATCTGCCGGTGTTTCAGGCGTTATTGATCACGCTGGGCATGGTGATCACTACCGACATCCTGAAAACCGCGCCGACCGTGGCACTTAACGTCGCGCCAGAACATTTCTACCTGGTGTGGGGGCTCGGCGGTGTGGCGTCGATGATCGGCGCGCTGTGTTTTGCCGAGATGGCCACGGCATTTCCGCACCCGGGCGGCGACTATCATTTTTTGCGCACGGCTTACGGTGAACGCATGGGATTGCTGTTCGCCTGGTCGCGGTTTTCGGTGATGCACACCGGATGGATCGCGTTGTCGGCATTCATGTTTGCCGATTACTTCAACGCGGTAGTTCCGCTGGGGCAGTACGGCTCGGGGTTGTTTGCCGGGGCGATCATTGCCGCCCTGGTGCTGCTCAATCTCTCGGGCAAGCACATTGGTTTCATCACTCAGACGTTGTTGGTGGGCTTGCTCGCGTTGGGTTTTCTGAGCATTGCCAGCGCCGGTGTCTGGCTGCAGTGGCAGGGCATCGAACCACCGGTAGCGGACGTTTCGGTCACGCCGCAGCACACCGGTATGGCCGGATTTTCGGCGGCGATGATTTTCGTGTTCTTGGCCTTCGGTGGCTGGAGCGATGCGGCAACATTATCGGCAGAAGTGCGCGACGGTCGACGGGGCATCTTCATCGCCATGATCGGAGCGCTGGCGGTGCTGATGAGCATCTATCTGGCGCTCAATTGGGCGTTCGTCGCAGGTCTGGGATTCGCCGGACTGGCGGCGAGCAACGCGCCGGCGGTTGAGCTGCTGAACCGCGCGTTCGGCGCACCCGGGGTCATGCTGATTCTATTGATGGTCGGTATCGCCGCCATCGCCAGCATTAACTCGACCCTGCTGGTCGGCGCCCGGACTACCTACGCTGCCGCCCGTGATGTGCCGCAACTGCGCAGTTTCGGTGACTGGGACGACCGTCACGGCGTGCCGCGCAAAGCCTTGCTCGCGGAAGGCGCGGTGGCGTTGCTGTTGGTGTTGTTCGGCAGTTTTACCCAGAGTGGTTTCAACACTATGGTTGAGTATTTGACTCCGGTGTACTGGCTGTTTCTGAGCTTGAGCAGCGTCGCGTTGATCATTCTGCGGCGGCGCTTTCCCGACGTGCCGAGGCCGGTGCGGGTGCCGTTGTATCCGCTGTTGCCGCTGCTGTTTTTCGGGTTGTGCCTGTACATGCTGTATTCCAGCGTGACAGTGGTCGGCTATGGCGCGTTTCTGGGGATTGCTGTGTTACTGGTGGGGGCGCTGATTCTGGCGGGGTTGAGCCGCGTGGCGTCGACGCCTCGGCAAGCTCTTGGACAGATATCTGACTAGAACGACACCTCGGCCGGTTGCGACAAACGCAGCACTGACAGGTCGCCGGTGATGCGTTTGTATGCCAGGCGAATCGCTTCGATGTCACGGGAACGCTGCAGGCTGTTCTCATGCATGATCACAATGACCTTGGTGTTCAAGCGCTCAGGCTCTTTTGCGCCTTTATCGCGCCATTGACCATACGCGTCGAGCACACTGAAGCCATCGGGGAAGCGCGGTGTGACTTCCTTGTCGAGAAATTCGCGCCAGCGCGCCGGGCTGACGAGACCTTCCTTGCCATCGATCGAACCCACCGAAAAGTACAGCTCGGTGCGCAGCCATTGCGCCTGCGCCGGCCGCGCGGCATCGCCTTGCAGCGTCGAACTGGCGGGATCATGGGTGTGAACGGAAGCGGGAGGAGGGCTGGCACAACCGGCGACTGCGAGGAACAGTGCCGCCAGTAAAAGACGTTGAGGCATGGAACATCCTTATTGAACGGTGGGTGAACCGCTGAAGTATAAGGCTGCCGTTCGACCGTCAATAAAGACCTGAAAAGCAGGCAGTCAGGCGTTTCGGGAATAACCCGAAACGCCTGCGGCACTCACTCGACCACTTCGATCTTGAATTCGCCATAGCTGCGATTCTGGGTGAGGTCGATCGGCACGAACATCCCGTACGCCTGCAAATAGGCATACATCGCAGTGCTTTCACCGTAGCGGTAGTGCCTGCCTGTACAAGTGATGACTTTGGCGCTGCCCGTCAACGATGGAAAGAACGCACTGGCAGGCTTTTGTGCTTCCACGGCGCAGTCAAACCTTGTGTCCTCCGGTTCTGGGGCTTTCTGGAAGCGGGGGCTGGATCTTTGTTCGGTGTAGCTCAGAAGCGCACCGACAGGCATGTTCGTCCAGTCACCGGTGAATCGCAGATCGGTGATCGCGTTTTTTTTCACGGTGATCCCGTAACGGTCAGTACGGTAATCGACGTCGGCCAGGTCGATCAGACCTCGGAAAGTGATGTTGACCGATTGATGGTTTTTATCGTTGTAGCGTTCTGTAAGCTGCTTGCCCGGCTCGTATCCAAGGTAGCGGCTGTCCCTGCCCAAACGTCCCAGCGCCAGCCGCTCGGGGTTGTTCGAGAGCAGGTACGACATGCCCGCCTCCTGAAACTGCCTGCGCCGATCAGCCTCGTTTGGGTCTTTGAAGATCACGCGCAAGCGTTGAATGTTGTTTTCCGGGACCGGCAATTTCAACGCTTCAATGGATTTCGTCACAGAGGCAGGCAGGACTGGATCAGCCAATATGAATGGCGTTTGCTCTCGGCCGGAGAAAGGTTTCAGTGCCGCCAACACCTGCGGTGTGGCACATGCGGTTGCCAGCAGTTGACGGTTGTCGGCGTCCAGAGTTTTCTCGGCGACGGCGTCAACGCTGATCGCGCCGGCTATCACGCGGCTTTGCTTATCAACGTAGAAGGTACTGAGCGAGGTCAATTGTTGTTTAGCGCAATCAGCGCTCCAGCGCATACGCTTCTGCGCATACAGGCCATTTTCGCGGGGCAGAAGCGTTTCGCCTGCGGGTACCCGGGCGGACCAGAAGAATATCTGGCCGTCTTTTTGATTCAGGCTGGCACGATCAATCAGCTGCCATTCCTGTAACTCCGGCGCCGAAATGACCCGCCATTGCGCCGCCGGTGTCTGAGCACAAACCTGTTTGAATTGAGGACTCTGCAGAAACAGTTTTTTCTGTTCGGCAGGCATTTGCTTGTCTTCGTTTGCACCACTGTTTCGAACAGCCACAAACTGAAGCATGCCCTTGTTGGTCAAATGCGCCATTTGCGCATCGGGCAGATGACAGTCGGCGTTGAAGTTCGCCAGTTGAAGTATTCGCCGCCCCTCAGTCGCCATCACGTAATAGCTGACGTGATCGCCATCGCGCACGATGGTATTCGGGTCGGGTTGAGCGAGCATCGCCTCATCAAACGCGATCCGCCCCAGCGCTTCGAGATCGGCACTCGTCTGTTTGGGGGGCGGGGGGCTCTGGCATCCGTAGAGGGCGAGGGCAAGCAAAGACAAACAACTGAAACGGCGGATCAAGGCATCCATGCGGAGGGCACACTGTCGGATTAAAAGTGATGGCACATTAACATTTCGGCAGTGACGACGAAGACTTTACCCCGCCATCGCCAACAGGCTCTCCAATACACCGCATAGCCTGCAGGAGCTGTCGAGTGCAACGAGGCTGCGATCTTTTGATCCTGTTTTTTAAGATCAAGATCAAAAGATCGCAGTGTACCGCTGCTCCTGCGGGGGGTGTCAGGGACTGCTGGGTGGGGGAGTGGCGAGGGCGATTCCCGCTGCGCCAAGGCGCTTGAGAATCTCGAACAGCAAGTCACTCTTGGTCACCCCGACGATCCTCGGGCTGCCGACATAGCCGGTCACCGTCAGAGTAATACCGTCCGGCGACAACTTGCTGAAACGCACGAACGACGCGGGTTTATCGAGGATGGTTTCGTTCTCGCGATAGGTGTTGAGCAGCAGGTCCTTGACCTCTTCGGGGTCGATGTCCAGCGGGAACATCAACTCCAGCGACGCCACACCCTGAGCGCTGCCACCCAGCGTAACGTTGCGCAGGTTCTGCGAGATCAGTTGCGAGTTCGGCACGATCACGATCGAGCGGTCGCTGAGCTGGATTTCCGTGGCACGCACGTTGATCCGGCGGATGTCGCCCTCGACGCCGCTGATGCTGATCAGATCGCCGACCTTCACCGGGCGCTCGGTCAGCAGAATCAGGCCGGAAACGAAGTTCTTCACGATCTCCTGCAAACCGAAACCGATGCCCACCGACAGCGCACTGACGATCCACGCCAGGTTGGTCCATTGCACGCCCAGCGAAGACAGGGTCATGAGGATCACAAAGGCATAACCGATATTGGAAAACAGCGTGCTGAGCGACGCACACATGCCCGGGTCCATGTCGGTCTTGGGCAGGAACTCGTTGTCGAGCCAGCGGCGCAGGGCGCGGATCAGCCAGATGCCGATCATCAGCGCCAACACTGCGTTGAGCAGATGCGCCGGGACGATATTGAACTTGCGCAAGCCGGCGCCGCCGAGGATCGCCATGATATTGGTCGCCAACTGCCCGAGCGTGGTGCCGATGCCGCCGACAAACAGCGCGATCACCGCTAGCAGCAACAGCGCTGCGCGGCTGAACCCGGACAACAGAATCGAGATCTGCTCGAGCCGTCGATCACTGGTTCCCAGCAACTGTTTGAGCGCCTTGCCACTGGCGTGTTTGGGCGAAAATACGTGCTCGCAGCTGTCCTTGATGACCTGGATCAGCAAGTAGAAACCCGACAGCACGATGTAGGCCCAGACCACTTCATAGGTGATGAACCGGCTCAGCGAGATATAGCCAGTGAGCAGGGCAATCGCCGAGACCAACATCGAAATACTGGCGATGGTGTACACCACGCCGGAAAACGTACTGCCGGTGGCCGAGGCATCGTTCGCGGCGACCAATGCCTTGCGCACCTTGCCCACGCGCAACAGCAACGACACGACAATCACCATGACCACAATCGAGATGACGCCGCGCCCGGCCACGACAATCTGACTGCTCATGCCGGTAGAGTTGCTCACCTGCACCAGCGTCACCAGCACCAGCAGCGTGCCCGACAGAATGCGCGGATACGGCTTCATCGCCAGCGCCACGGGGTCGGCAATCGCCGGCAACCGCCATGACGGATGCTGGGTGGACAACAACGCGCGGCTCAGGCCGGTGATCAGCACACAGGCATAAACGGCTTTTTCGAACTCCTCGGAAAATGTCTCCAGCACCGGCGTCAACGGCTCGTGACGCGTGCAGGCATAGAACAGCAATTGCAGGGCGAGGCCGGTGGTAACAATCGTCGCCAGCGCCGAAGCGAACGCCAGCGCACTACGACGCAAACGCCCCTCCGGCATGCGATGAATGCATACCCACGTCAGCCCGCGCTCGGCCAGCCGGCGCCCGAACGTCCAGATAACCAGCGCCAGCAACACCAGGAAACTGGTATAGAAACGCTGCCCCGGCGCCCAGACCGTGGCCCAGGTTTCGCTGACCTGGGCGACGAAAAAACGCCAACGCTGACGATCATCTTGCGTTGGATTGACCAGCGGCGACCAGAAGTCCGGGCTCAACACACTGTGGGTGCCCAGCGTCAGCTCGCTCTCGAGCAACGTGCGACGGATACCGGCGATCTGCGTAATCAGCTCCGCCGCGCTTTGCTTGAGCGCCGCCAGACTCTTCAGCGACGCATCGATTTTGTTCTTCTGTTCCGCCAACGACGCCCGGTGCGCAACGATATCCGCCTGTTCGGCGGCCACCTCGGTCGCTGGCGCCGCGCCCAACACACTCAACTGCACGGCCAACTGCGCCTGCTGCGGCAGCAACGCCGCCGACAATTTATCGACATCGAGAATGAACGCCTGCACCCGATCCTGCGGGCCTTCGAGCTGGTTGTAATTGTTTGCCGAGGAAATTTGTTGCTTGAGACCGTCGAGGCGCTGCTGCAAGGCTTGCAGGTCGTTTTGTGAAATCACCGGCAGCGGGGCGACAGCGGCCACCGAAGGCGCAGGCAATTCGGCTGCCCACAGCACCGGACTGCTGCAGATGAGCAAGACGAATAGCACTGAAAACAACGACTTCAAGCTGTTGCGCATGGGACTGGCCGACTCTCGATGGACACACAGTCTATGAGGTTAGGTGATCAGGCCGGATGGGGCGGAAAAGTTTCAGGACCGGTGTTGTCTGGATCAGTAAAACCCGGCCCTTCAACATGATAGACAGTCGGTTCTTCGGAAAAATGCTCCTCCAGTCCGAGCATGAACAACCGATGGTCTTCGCTCGCTTCAAAACCCGGGGTGTGATCCTCAAGTGATCGCCAGCGCACGATCAGGTTGAAGACTTCGGGCGTTTCGATCCCCTGTGCGAACACGTGGCCGAGGTAACCCTTGGCGCGAGTGAGCAACGGCGCCACTTCAGCAAACGCGTGTGTGAAACGTTCAATGCGTTCTTTATGAACGGGGAGTACAGCGATCTCGTAAATCATGGTGTACCTCAGGAAGGAATGCGCGGGTTGAAAGTCCGTGCTTACGCGATCAGGGATGGCTCGACAGCGATTGCGATTTTTCCTCGAATGCCGTTATTCGGACTTTCCAGCCGTGCGTGGGCGAGCCCCAGGTCGGCCAGCGCATAAACGGCACCCACATGGGGGCGTAGTTGGCCGCGCGCGACCAATGCGGCCAACTCATCAAGCTTGCCGCGATTTTGTCGGGTGAAAACGAAGTGATAGCTGGCGTTCCTGCCCCAGGCCTGTACGAGGTTCTGCGGTTGGGCAATGTCGACAATCGTCACCACGCGGCCAAGTTGCGCGAGCGCGTCGGGGCTGCGCGACAAGGTGTTGCCACCGATGGTATCGAACACGACATCGACTCCCTGGCCAGCGGTTTCGCGCATGATGACGTCGACGTAATCCTCTTTCTCGTAGTCGATGACCACGTCGGCGCCCATGCTTCTTGCAAACTCAGCGTTGGCTTCGCGCACGGTCGTGAACACTTTCGCGCCCATCGCTTTCGCCAACTGGATTGCCACGTGGCCAACGCCACCCGCGCCGCCGTGCACGAGGATGGTTTCTCCCACCTGCAGCGCCGCACGCCCGACCAGCGCTTCCCACGCTGTGCCGCCCACCAGCGTCAGGCTCGCCGCTTCGAGATGGCTTAGCGATGGCGGCTTCCTGCCAATAATGCTTTCAGCCGCAACGTGGTACTCGGCATAACTTCCCGGCCCGTCAAATATTTGCGGCGTGTACCAGACCTCATCGCCCGCAGCGAACGCCATCACACCCGGCCCGACCGCTTCGACAACCCCGGATACGTCATGGCCGGTAATGGCCGGTAGTGGCACCAGATCGGGGTAGTCGCCACGGCGGACCTGGTAATCCAACGGGTTGATAGAGGTTGCATGCACCCGCACCAGCACCTGTCCGGCCTGCGGTACGGGCTTGGGAACGTCGCAAAGTTCGAACGATTCCGGACCGCCAAATGATTTAAGCACCATCGCTTTCATTGTAGTTCCTCATATCTATAAAAAGGGATATCGAGATATCTCGATATGTTGTGGTAAAAAATTACAGCTCTTTTCCTACGATCTCGGCCAAGGCACTGATGGTTGCTTCATTGCGCTTGTAGTAGGTCCACTGACCGATACGCCGGACTTCCACCAGGCCCACTCGCTGCAGTGTCGCCAGATAACCAGACACCGTTGACTGCGACAGCCCGATACCTTCCTGAATACTGCTGACGCAGACACCCACCGTGAGAACGTCCCCTTCATCCTGTGGCGGGAAGTTCTTTGCGGGATCCTTCAGCCCCTTCAGAATTTGAAGGCGCGTAGGGTTGGAGAGGGCTTTGAAGATTTCGAGTAGGTCCATGTCGCTGAGGATATCGAGATTTACCGATATGTCAATACAAGTATCCATAGCGTAGATTGGAGCCGGTACCGCCACGATGTTGCTTGCGAGATCCAACGGCACCCAGCAGATAGCTCGTAGTAACTGCCGCCGAACGAACAGAAAATTCAGCTTTTGGGTGTCGTAGCAAACGAATCCTTCTACGCTCAAACGATCCAGCGGAAGGACTTGCCAGAATGGATTACCTGATTCGCACCGCGACCCCGGCGGATGCTTCGGCGATCAGCCGGACCATCATCAATACCCTTCGCCAGTCCAACGCGCTGGACTACTCATCCGACATCATTGATCAGGTTGAGCAAAGTTTTTCACCACGGGCGGTTCTGGATTTGCTGGCCCGGCGTCAGGTACTCGTAACCACGGTCGACAATCACATCGTGGCAACGGCGAGCCTTGATCACGACGTGGTTCGCAGCGTGTTCGTCGACCCACGACATCAGGGGCAAGGTATAGGCAGACACCTGATGGAGCGGATTCAAACAGTTGCCTTGAGCGCAGGTATCGACTCGCTGCGTGTTCCCTCATCCATTACCGCCGAAGGCTTTTATGCAGCACTTGGCTTCAAGAAAGTCCGGGATGAATACCATCAGGCGGAGCGCACGATCATCATGGCGAAGGCGCTGGAACAGTAGAAAAGTCATCATGGAATTCAGGCAATCGTCCACAGGCCGCCGCGCCGAAAAACCTTCAGGGCAGAAGATGGATGAGTTGCGGTTCCAGAGCATCTGCGCCCATGTCGAGCAGGGCGAGGGTGACCGGAAGTTTGAAACGCCGACGCCCGGCGCTGCCTGGGTTTATGTAGAGCCGATCGCCGCGCCATTCGATCAAGGGCTTGTGGGAATGGCCGGTGATGATCAGTTTGATGGAGCTGTCGAGGAGGGCGGCGACGTCGGCAATGTCGTGGGTCAGCAGGGCTGGCCAGCCATTGAGGTCGAGGGTGAGGTGGTCCGGGAGGTCGGCGGCCCAAGGGAGATTTAGATCGTTGTTGCCCCGCACCGCCTTTACCGGCGCGACTTCGGCCAGTTGCGTGAGGATTTCGGCGGCACCGATGTCGCCGGCGTGGATGATCAGTTCGGCACCCTGAACGGCGTTCAGGGCTTCGGGGCGGAGGAGGCCGTGGGTGTCGGAGATGATGGCTATTTTCATGGGGCAGAGATTAGCAGGGTTGGTCTGCATGGCAGCGTTCAGCCAGTGAACATGGACCTTGATAAGAGATACCGCCGGTATACTGCTCGATCAAACTGACGCGCACGTTGCCGAGGCTATCCGCGACCGGGTTAAACAGCCTGAGATGCCGCTCCCCCGATGATCTTCCAAGGAACTTGCAATGCCTGCAGGCAAACGTGAACTGGCGCGCATGGAGCGCCGGCTGATCTCCACGCTGACGGACGCGTGCGAAACAGCAAAAACTGAAATCAAAGGCTTCACCTGGCTCACCCACACGGCTGACCTGAGCGCACTGGCTGAAACCCTGAACGTGATCTGGGTGTTCGAAACCCTCGCGGATAGAAAGCTCGCTCAGGTTGAGGCGAAAGTGCGCATCTTCGAGCTGACGGCTGTAGCGTTGAGTGAGGCCGGTATCGAGCTGAAGCTTACCGATCGCAATGTCCGCTTCGACTCGGAGCAAGAGTGTCAAAACATTCATGGCGGCGATTGGGGGAAGCGACTGAAGGGCGTATCCGCTCGTCAGAACTGATCAGTCTCACAACGAGGCACCGCAAAGGCTTCGCGGTGATGGCTATGCAGGTCAGGGGTGAGGCCCTTGCATAACGCTTCACAAAAGAATTTGAACCGCTCTCGGACACGCTCGCCTAATGATTAGCCTATGGGTATTCCCACAGGCGATGTGCCAATACCGGCATGCTCCGAGAGGTGGTCAACGTGGCTAAAGACGATAAGAAAAGCAAAGGTGAAGCTTCCAAAGCCAGCAAAGAGTTGAAAGACAAAAAGGCATCACCGACGAAGAAAGCTGCGGCGGCCTCGACGCTTTCGAAATCCTCTGACAAGGACAAGAAAGACAAGAAAAAAGACCCTGAACCGAAGAAGTCCGCCAAGAAAGCTGACAGCAAGCCCGAAAAAACCAAGAAATCAGACAAGGCAGAAAAGCCTGCGAAAAAGAAAAAGTAGTCTCTGCTGCCTGCCAGGGCTTCGCGCCCTGGCGACTTCAGACAATGGTTAGAGCGCGGATGTCATCCAAACGATTTATCAGCGGTTGCTGAGCCACTTCCAACCCGTGGCGAACGCTCTGAAGAACGCCCGCCCAGGCCGTTAGAAATCAATTCGGCATCAGCACCGTATCGATGACATGAATCACGCCGTTGGATTGCATGACGTTCGCGACGGTGATTGCAGCCTTGCCACCTTTTGCTTCCACCAACCACAGTTTGCCGTCGTGCAACATGACGGTCAGCGATTCGCCCTGAACGTTTTTCAGCATCACTTTGCCACTGTGCATTTTCGCGTCATCCATCAACTGCTTGGCGGTGTGGGTGCCGGCGACGACGTGGCAGGTCAGGATCTTCGTCAGGTCTGCCTTGTGGTCCGGTTTGACCAGCGTATCGACAGTCCCGGCGGGCAGCTTGGCGAAGGCCTAATTGTTGGGGGCGAAGACGGTAAAGGGGCCTTTGCTGTTGAGCGTATCAACCAGTCCGGCAGCCTTGACCGCGGCAACGAGCGTCGTGTGATCCTTGGCGTTGACGGCGTTTTCGACGATGGTTTTCGTCGGATACATGGCGGCGACACCAACCATGACGGTGTCGGCGGCGAAACCGAGTCCAGCGCCAAGGCTCAGCACTGTGAGCAGGTAAGGGCAATGCGTTTGATGAACGTGTGCATGATGCATCTCCTGAATTCTTCGACCCTTCGGGTGAGGGTGATGAATTTACGGAGCAGGGGGGAATGGATGCAGTGTGGGGGGATTTTGGTCGCGGTTTTTGATTGGCGCAGGGCGTTTGTGGATGGCTGCTATCGGCCAAAAGCGGTCCTTTGAAAGCGTCTACGGAAGAAGGACCGATTCAGTACTGTGAAAGAACGTCGGCATTCCTTCAGAGTGGTTGCCACTAATGCCAGCAAGCTACTCCACTCGACGGGCATGATTGAGCCTCTACGATGGGCTAGAGTGCACCCTTTAACCAAACAGTAGAGCCACATTACATGCATTTCGTCCGCCACGGAGAGTACCTTGCCGCTTCACGTATTACTGGGCCTCGGCATAATCTCCTGCAACTGCGCCTAGGAGTTGGTGAGCAGCATGAGCCGATCTGTGAGTGTCTCCCGCCGCAGGGGGCATGTAATCACGAACCATTAGTTGAGGCTGATATCGTTGCAAGCGTACTCGAAGGAACATCGGAGGCGAATCGACGCTTTGGCACCTCACATGTCGTTACCCACATCCGGTACGTCCGAAATGACACCAAGCCTGAAGTAGTCTATGGCCTCTTGGCTCTCAAAATCCTTGAGCAGTTGCATGTCGGCGGCACATTCGTTGAGGGCAGCAATACTATTTAGTCCTTACCTCAAGCAGACTTCTGGGCAGGTAGTTATGAGGACGAGTACAGCGCGGCCCTAAGGTGGAGTCGCAGTGAGTCGTCCCCAATTTCAGAGAGCCTCTAAGGCCTCAAGGATGTCTATCAAGATACTGTGAGAATGTCCGCTTGTGGCCGAAAGCAGGCATTCACAAGCGCCTTTCGGACGTAACGCCAAGTGTCCTTAAACACAACGCAAAAAACGTTAAACAATCACGACCTTCAGCGATGCGACCGCTCCGACGGTGACATGCAACTCAACAGCAGCCGCCGCCAGACTGCCCAAGCGGGCGACGCTCTCGAATACTTTGAAATTGTGCAGAGGGGGGAATGCCATTTCATCTCCGTAACGACAGCGCATCAAACTGCGGTGTTCTTTACTGGAACGCATTACGCAGCTTGGTGATCACTTCTTCGACCGACAGCCCCGGCGCCTCTGGAGGTGTCGGGTTTTCTCCAAACTCCCTCCAGATAAACAGTGTCAGCTCGGCACCGTCAGTCGCCGCGAGAGCGTTTTCAGCGTAGGCAAAGTTTGCCAGTTGTCGATAGCGCTCATCCTTCCAGAACAAGTCTTCGACCCAGTGATGAACAGGAATGAAATGGAAGTGAATGGGCCAGTCCGGTTGATGACCAAAGCGGCCAATGTAGAGATGCGCAGGAGTTAATATCCGCTCCATGATCTGCTGGGTCCTGGCGAGCAGGCCACCCATTTCCGCCAGGGCTTCAGCCGATAAGTCAGCCAATGAAGAGGTTTTGAGTTTGGAGCCCAGCATCAGATAGCCGGGTAGGGCACTTGCCAGGTGGTGGTTGATAAGCCAGTGGTCGGTTTCATGAACAATGAACTGCGGGGCAATATCCATATGCCGTTTGTCCTGATGAAGTGGATGCGGCAGAGTAACAAAGCTTGTTTGGCAAAGCTGCGAATGACAGCGTGTGGCGTCAGCCATTGAACACTGCACAGCCATGGATAAGTGAGGGAACCGGATGAACCACGAAGCGCAACTCAAGGCTTTGCTGGTTCAAGATCGAGTACGAATGCAGGTTCTGCGGACTGTTCGTGGCCTTGAATTGCCGGACTGCTGGGTCGCGGCAGGTTTTGTGCGCAGTCTGGTCTGGGATCACCTGCATCAGCGCAACGCCGATACCCCCTATCATTCGGCCACCGATGCGATGACCTGTTGGCCGGAAACCGCCACGGCGGTGGGCGTCAGGTTGGGGGGTGACGACGAAATAGAAGTGGCGGCGCCGCTGGGACTGGACGATCTGTTCTCGTTGGTGGTGCGGCCAACCGAGCGATTCCGCACTGAAAAATACGCGCTGTTCCTGGACCGGGTTCAATCCAAGAGATGGCAGGAAATCTGGCCGGAGTTGATCGTCGTCACGGCGTGATGAGGGACATACGCCAATTTGCGTAAGCGGATTCAAGGTTCGCCAATCCTGATTTGATCATTGTCAATGAGCGTTGTGTTGCTAGAGGAAGCCGCCTTGACCTGCTCACTGATCAGGTCAGCCATCTTCCGCACCGGTTCAGTCATGCTGCGGCGAGAGCGATGGACCAGGCCGATATCCCGGTGAAAAGTGTGCGCCCCGAGGTCGAGTGCCCGCACGCCTGCCGGCCATTGCGGTTCGGGCGTTGTTTGCGGCACCAGCGCAACGCCGACAGCGTTTTCCACCAGTTTGACAATCGCCTCCAGCTCATCCAGTTCGCACACCTCATGCAAGGTGAAATGCATTTGCCGCAGAAAGCGGTCGACCTGCCTGCCGCCGAAGGATGATCGGTCATAGCGAATGAAGGGTTGGCTGGAGAGCAGTTCAGACCAGTCTTCTCCCGGCACGTCGCGCGGCACGATCAAGCGGTAGGGCTCCAGCGTCAGAGTCGTCCAGCGCAGATCGCTCTGCAGCGAGAAAGGCGGGCGAATGATGACGGCCATGTCGATCTCGCCAGCGTCGACGAGGTTCACCATCTCCATCGACAGCCCCGGGACCACACGCGTGCGGCACTGCGGACAATGTTGGTGAAACTTCGCCAGCGCATCCGGCAAATAGGAACGCTGCACCGACGCGATCGCGCCGATGTTGACCAGCACACTGGGCGGTTGTCCCATCGTCGTCGAGCCCAGATTTTCGTAAAGCCTGAGCAACTCCTGCGCTTGCAGAAGAATCTGGTGGCCCATTTTGTTGAGGTGCGCCGAGCGGCCTTTTCTGTCGAATATCTCGAAGCCGAGTTCAGCCTCCAGCCGCTGGATTTGTGCGCTGACGGCGGCCTGCGTGAGACCGATCTTGTTGCCGGCCGCAGCGAATGTGCCTTCGCGCGCCACAGCGATGAGTGTCTTGAGTTCTTTGATCATTCACAAATATTAATTGTGTTTCTAAGAAATATATATTGATTTTTCTGTTTGGTTTTCCGTCCTAGGATGTTTCCCATCCCCGGCAACGGCTGAACCGAGAGCGCCAATGACGGTGGGAATTCGCCAACCAACAAAAATATCCGGAGTTCTGATGAGCCTTTCACCTTTCCACCTGGCAATCCCTGTTTACGACCTGGCTTCAGCGCGGACCTTTTACGGTGAGGTATTTGGTCTTGAAGAAGGGCGCTCCAGCACACAGTGGGTCGACTTCGATTTTTATGGTCACCAACTGGTCATTCACGAACACCCGAAAACCGCCTCGCAAGAGAGCGTTCACAGCAACCCTGTCGATGGTCACGATGTGCCGGTGCCACACTTCGGCATCATCCTGGGTTGGGCGCAATGGGAAGCGTTGGCCGAGCGTCTGAAGTCGTTTGGGACCGAGTTTGTGATCGAGCCGTACGTTCGTTTCAAAGGTCAGGTGGGCGAGCAAGCCACCATGTTTCTGTTCGACCCGTGCGGCAACGCCCTCGAGTTCAAGGCTTTCAAGGATATGAGCCAACTGTTCGCCAAGTAACAACAGGCATGGCACAACCGCGTTGTGCCATTTGATCTCTAGTGAGCTGGAAGCTCATGACTCTAGCAACTGCGGTTACCCGCAGACCTTTCATTCCAACAAGAAGGCTAGACATGAAACGTATTCCCTTGGTGTGGCAAATCGTTGCCGGGCTGTTGCTTGGCGTGCTCGTCGGTTGGTACTTCAATACGCATCCGCAGTATCAAACATGGGTCAGCGCCGAGATCTTAAAACCGCTCGGTGACATCTTTATCAAGATGATGAAGATGGTGGTTGTACCGATTGTGTTCTGTTGCATGATCCTGGGGATTGCAGGCGGTGGCGACAGCAAGTCGTTTGGCCGGATGGGGGCGAAGTCGCTCGGCTACTTCTTTGCGATTACCGCGCTGGCGATCGTCATAGGCTTGTGTTTCGCCAACCTCTTCGAGCCCGGCACCGGGACCGATATTTCAGGCGTCTCGCACAGTTCGGCGGCCATTAACCTGGAGCCTTCGAAAGGCGCCTTGGTGATTTTGCAGAACATCGTTCCAGACAACGTGATCGTGGCGATGTCGGAGGCGAAGTTGCTGTCGGTGTTGTTCTTCGCCGTGCTGTTGGGCCTGGCATTGAACGCATTGCCGAAAGACAAAAGTGCGCCTTTCATCGCCGTGGTTCAGAGCCTCTCTGATGCGATGTTCAAAGTCGTCTCAATTGTCATGGCCTACGCGCCAATCGGGGTGTTTGGCATGATCGGCGCGACGGTAGCGACGTTTGGTTTCGCCTCATTGTTGCCGCTGCTCAAGTTGATTGGCGTGGTGTATCTGGCACTGATGGTTTTCGCTTTGGTGGTGCTGGGTGGCATTTGCTACTTGATTGGCGAAAACATTTTCAAGTTGATCCGCTACTTCCGCAACGAGTTGATTCTGGCGTTTTCCAGTGCAGCCTCAGCGGCGGTCATGCCGCAATTGATGACCAAGCTGGAGAGCTACGGTGTACCGCGTCGGATCGTCAGTTTCGTGGTGCCGGTGGGCTATGCATTCAATCTCGATGGCGCGTCGATTTTTCTCGGCGTGGCGACAATCTTTGTCGCGCAGCTTTATGGCATCGACCTGTCGTTGTCTCAGCAGATTCTGCTGGTGGTGACGATGGTGCTGACCTCCAAAGGGGCGGCAGGGGTGCCGGGTTTTGCCATCATCATTCTGTCAGCCACATTGGCTTCAGCCGGGCTGCCGTTGGAGGGCGTGGCGCTGATTGCCGGTATCTTCAGGATCATCGACAGCGGCACCACCACGTTGAATGTATTGGGTAATGCCATTGCACCGCTGGTGATCGCCAAGTGGGAGAAGGTCGAACTGCAACCGCTACCCGCTCACCCAGCGGCAAGGGTCTAGCCGGGACAACGCAGCTTTGCGGTTGCACCGATCACACGTGCACGTCTGCTGACACAGGGACGTTTTTTTTGGGTTTGTTTACTAGACGACCGGTCTATTGATTGTGAGGATTTATGACGGATTACGCTTCAGACACCGACCTTTTTTCACCTGTAACCATGGGCGCACTGCAACTGGCCAACCGGATTGTCATGGCTCCGGTGACCCGTAGCCGAATGGCCGAAGACGGCGTACCGAATGAAATGCACGCGACGTACTACGCCCAACGCGCCAGTGCCGGCCTGATCATTGCCGAGGCGACGAATATTTCCGCGCAAGGCCGAGGCTATGCGATGACGCCGGGAATCTGGTCGGAAGAGCAGGTCGCCGGCTGGAAAAAAGTCACCGACGCCGTACACGCAGCGGGCGGCAAAATCGTCAGCCAGTTGTGGCACGTGGGGCGTTTTTCCAGCGTCGAGTTACAGCCCGGCGGCGCTGCGCCGGTGGCGCCTTCGGCGATCAAGGCGGAAGGCAGCACGTACACCGAGAAAGGTTTTGTCGAGGTGTCGATGCCGCGCGCACTGGAGACCTGGGAAATTCCAGGGATCATCGAGCAGTACAGGCTGGCCGCCGAAAATGCCAAGCGCGCCGGTTTCGATGGCGTGGAAGTGCACTCCGCCAACAGCTATCTGCTCGACCAGTTCCTGCGCGACTCCACCAACCAGCGCACGGACCGATACGGCGGCTCCATCGAAAACCGCGCTCGACTGACTCTGGAAGTCACCGAAGCCGTGGTCTCGATCTGGGGCAGCGAGCGCGTCGGGATTCGTCTTTCGCCGGTCACGCCGGACGCCGGTAATACGCCGCCCGACAGCAATGTCATGGCGACTTACGGTTACCTGATCCGGCAACTCAATCCCCTCAATCTGGCCTATCTGCATTTCGTCGAAGGCGCCACGGCCACCTCGCGCACCGTGCCTGAAGGTGTGGATCTGGATGCATTGAGTGCGCAGTTCACAGGGGCATTCATCGGCAATAACAACTACGACCTGGGGATGGCACTGGAGCGTCGGGCGCAGGGCCGGATTGATGCGGTGGCGTTTGGTCGTCTGTTCATTTCCAACCCCGACCTCGTGACGCGTCTGCGTCGTGGGCTCGAACTGACCATCGCGCCACGCGAGAGTTACTACGGCGGTGGCGCCAAGGGTTACACCGACTGGCCAACCGCCAACGCCTGAAAAACCACGACCTGCGCCCGGTACGACGCAGGGTCGCCAACGCATTATCGCCAAGAGGTGTGAGCATGAATTATCTGCAAAACAAGGTCGCCATCGTCACGGGCGCATCGTCTGGTATCGGCGCGGCAACCACCCGCGCGCTGGCCGCAGAGGGTGTCCGCGTGGTGGCTGCGGCAGTGGATACAGAGGGCCTGGAAGCCTTCGTCGGCCAATTGCGCGAAGCCGGCCATGAAGTGCTCGCGTTCACCACTGACGTCACTCAAGCGGAGCAGACCCAGGCACTGGCCAGATTCGCCCGGGAAACTTACGGCACCGTCGACATTCTGGTGAACAACGCCGGGCTGATGCTGTTTTCCAACTGGGTCGACCTGGCCGTACAGGATTGGGAAAAGATGATCGACGTGAACATCAAAGGCTATCTGAACGCCATCGCGGCGGTGCTGCCTGTGATGCTCGAGCAGAAGTCCGGGCAGATCCTCAACATGGACTCGGTGGCGGGCCATCAGGTCGGCCCGGCCGCAGGCGTTTACAGCGCTACCAAATTCTTTGTCCAGGCCATGACCGAGTCCATGCGCAAGGAACTCGGTGTGCAGCATGGCATTCGCGTCAACACGGTCAGCCCCGGCGTGATCAATACCGGCTGGGCGGACAAGGTCAGTGATCCCGAGGGGCGCAAAGCGGCCCAGGCGCTTAACCGGATCGCCATCGCACCGGACGATATCGCCCGCGCGGTGATCTACGCACTCAACCAGCCGGAAAACGTCACCGTCAACGACTTGATCATCTCGCCGACGCGCCAGGATTGGTGACGTTTATAGCGGCTGTTTTGCCCCATTTGCTTTACCAGAAAGCGACTCTGATCGCTCGTCTACATCAAGAGGAAACAACCATGTCAAAAAACATCAAGGCAGTATCGACCGCTGAATACAACGCTGTCATCGCCACCGCCAATCAGTATGTCGAAGGTTTGCGGGTCGGCAGCGCTGCTGGCGTTGCACAGGCCTTCCATAAAGATGCAGTGATGTACGGTTTCACCAACGGCGAACTGCTGGGTGGCCCGATCAGCAACCTGTTCGATTTTGTCGAGAAGAACGGTGGCGCCCCTGAAATCACCACGCGCCTGGACGTACTGGCAATCACCCCGACCACCGCCGTGGTGCGTGTCGATATGGAGAACGATGCGATTGGCGCCGACTACAACGACTATCTGACGCTGATCAAAATGGACAGCGTCTGGAAGGTGATTGCCAAGGTGTATCACCAGTTCGACGCGTAAGCATCAACCGGTCCCGGCAGGCCTGTTGCCGGGATCGGCGAACTGTCTATTTGAAGGGTTTATACGATGACGATGGTTGATTATTCCGCTGTTCTGGAGCGCAGTGCAGAGCAGGTCTGGGACGTCTTGAAGAAATTTGGCGAGATCCATAAATGGCATCCTTCGATTGTGAACAGCGAGATCGAAGGCGGCGTGCCTGATGGCCTGACAGGTTGCGTTCGCAGACTGGTCCTGGCCGATGGCGCTGTGGTCAGGGAGCGCTTGTTGTCGGTCGATGATCGAGGATTAACGCTGTCCTATCGTTTCGAGGAAGCACCCTTGCCGCTGGATAATTACGTGGCGACGGTACGGTTGGTTGCGTTGACGGAGTGCAGCCAGACGCTCGTTACCTGGTCAGCAAGTTTCGACCTGCAACAGCCGAATACGGCCGAGCAGTATCAGGCGTTGATTCGCAGCCTGATTGTCGAGGGACACAAGGGGCTTCAGGCATTGCTGTTTCAGTAATGTACGACGCTGGCCAGTGGCGAGCGGCATTTCATTCGCCACTGGTTTGTCATTACGGCGTTATTTAAAACGCGTCCAATACCCGCGTGTCGACACCCACCACCTCCGGGGGCATTTCGTTGATCAACACAACGGCGTCATCCCCACGGTTCAGATAGACCAAGTAGTCGCCAGTCTCGAACGTGATTTTGAAAGCGACCAGCCGGCTCTGCTGATCCGGCCACTTGTCGATAACGCCTTGAACCTGTGTGATGAGCTTGGCTGCAATCGCGAGGCGGGATAACTCGGCCAGCAAATCCTCTCGCCGCCACGAGCATTCACCATCCTCCTCAATGCGAAAAGATGCCGGCAATTGCAGGTCCGCTTGATCGGCGCCGACACTTTCACCATCGCTGAGCAGGTACATCGCAAGGGTTTGATCTTCGCCAAACCGCCATAGCAGTGAACCTGCATCTCGCGGGCACGGTTCACCGTTGAAATAGTACTGGTCGTGCAGTAGCGCGTGAAGTGTCTGGCCTACCAGTAAGCGTGCCTGGCTTAAATCCACGGCCATCCTTTCACGCGAGGCGATAAAACGGTTCAACACTTAGCACTACCTCTTGATGCGGGGTCAGCAGGCTGCGAATTTTAGCCGGGCCGGGCGTATTCTGTCGCCGACAGCACGCTGATAAAGTGCACGCGGCACGATGTTTCGGCTGGAGTGTTCTTTGGGGGCGTCATGAAGTTTTCAGAAATATTGTGGGGCTGGTATGGCCAGGATGAGTACAGCCGGGTTTTTTCCGTTTGCGAAGGGTTGCAGGCGCTTGATTTTTTGGCCATGACGGCGGATTTGCAGCGATGTGGGATTCCGTACTGCCCGGCTTGTGAAACCTGGTCTGAAGTGATGTTGCCACTGGAAAGAACGCTCACCGCTTGCGGCAGCGCGTTACCCGTAGAGATCAGAACGCGCCTGCAACTTCTCTGGGAGCAGTGTAATGCGCTGACTGACGCGGCTTTTCACTGTGACGACTGGTTCATGTTCGATCATGAAGAGTGGCAGCCACTTCGGACCACAGCTGCAGCGTTGATGCAGTTGATGGATTGGGAGGAAATCGAACCCTTCCGCGAACAATTACTGGAAGACTGCCGCAACGCTATCCGTGGCGTAAAACCGCGAGTCTGTGAATAAGCGCCAATCGTTGGTGAGGGGCATTCCTCAGGGGAATGCCAAGCATAAAATTAATGAATTTTGCTTGTCTCCGTTCACGGCGTAAGTTGCTCAAATAACAAGGAGCAACGCCATGCAATCGACCTCTGCAAAAAAATTCGACACCGCCCGCGCCAACGAATACGCCCAGCAAAGTCGTATCGCCCTGGCCGGTTATGACGCCTGTCACGATCTGGCCGCGTGCATGTTGGCCGCCAGTCTCGGCCAGTCTCGATCGGCCAGGGTGCTGGTGGTCGGCGCGGGGGGGACGGCGCAGGAGATCATTGCGATGGGCGCGCTGGAGCCGGGTTGGACGTTCACCGCTGTCGATCCGTCTGCGCCGATGCTGGAGGCCGCGACGCAGCAGTTACAGGCTAACGATCTGTTGCCTAGAACGCAGGTGCATCTGGGGCAGGTCGAGGATCTGCCGGCGGATGAGAGCTTTGATGCAGCGACCTTGATCGGCGTGCTCCATCACCTGCCGGGCGATGCGGCCAAGCAGCAAATCCTGCGCGCGGTTCAGGCTCGACTCAAGCCAGGCGCGCCATTGATTGTGGCGGGCAATCATTACGCCTACGCCAGCCAACCGTTGTTGCTTCAGGCCTGGGGCCAGCGCTGGCGGCAGCAGGGTGCAAGTGCGCAGGAGGTACAGGCCAAGCTGGGGAAGATTCTGCAGGGCGCTGATCCTCCGCATTCCGAAGCTGCGGTTCAGCAGTTGCTGCATGACGCCGGGTTTGGTGATGCAACGCGATTTTTCAGTAGTCTTTTCTGGGGCGCCTGGCTGGTTTGTAAAACGCTCTGAGCGCGGGTCTTGCAGGGTTCTGCGGCTGATTCAGATCGGTCTCGTGTTGCCGGTTTGGGATGGCAAGATCAAAAGATCGCAGCCTTCGGCAGCTCCTACATTGGAATAGAGTTAACTGTAGGAGCTGCCGAAGGCTGCGATCTTTTGATCTTTAAAAATGCTGCTCGACGACATAACGGCTCGGCACTTCCCCCAGCAATTGCTTGAATACCGTGGCAAACGCGCTTGAACTGCTATACCCCAACGCCATGGCAACCTGAGTGACCGACTGACCTTTGCCCAGCATCACCACCGCTGCGAGCAGACAAGCCTGTTGCCGCCATTCGATAAAACTGATCCCGGTGTGCAGTCGAAAATGCCGGGTAAAGGTGCGCCGGCTCATTCCTGCACGTACGGCCATCTCATCGATACCCACTTCCAGCGAAGGGAGGTTCAGGAACTCGCGACACACCGACGCCAGACGGGGTTCTGCCGGCAGCGGCGCATTCAGCGACAGTACGGGCATCGCGGCAATCTCGTGCAGCAGCAGACTCATCAAATGACCGTCGCGCCCTTGGCTGGAATAGCGCGCCGGCACGTCAATGGCTTTCAACAGCAACTGCCGCAGCAATGACGACACGTCGAGTACCTGGCATTGGTCCGACAACCCCAGTCGCTGCGCCGCCTGTTTGCGGATATAGGTGTTGTGCAGGGTCACCGGCCCACGCATTTGCATGGAGTGGGGGAGGTGTGCGGGCACCCAGATGCCGCGCTGGGGTGGAACGACCCAGTTGCCGTCGCCGGTGAACACGGTGATGACGCCGCTGGCGGCGTAGGCGAACTGACCCCGTTGATGATCGTGCAGCGGGAACAACGTACCGTCCGCGTAATCAACGGCGGTCACGACCGCATCGCGTGGTGTGTTCTGGTAGGGATGACCGGTGAATGTGCGCATGGCCCGATTCTAATGAAAGATGGCCTGTGGCTGAAAGCGGGCCAGCTCGATTGCTTGCATATTTCTCCCGGTACGAGCACTTCCGCTCGGCGTGGGGACGATTGAACATGCAAAAGAAACACCTTCTACTGGCGATTCTGGTTACAGCGGTGTGGGGGCTGAATTTCCCCGTGACCAAGCTGGGCCTGGCCAACATCGATCCGTTGTTGCTGACCGCGTTGCGTTTCGCGCTGGCGGCGTTGCCCTGGGTGTTTTTCGTCGAGCGCCCACGGGTAGCGTTTCGATGGCTAGCCGCTTACGGACTGATCTTTGGCGTCGCGATGTGGGCGTTGATCAATCAGGGCATCGCATGGGGAGTGCCGCCGGGCACGGCATCACTGCTGATCCAGTGCAGTGCGTTTTTCACTTTGGGCTGGGGCGTGATTTTTTTTGGCGAGCGTCTCGGGCGCCCGCAATTGCTCGGCGCGCTGTTGGCGGCCGCAGGGTTGCTGGGCATCGTCTTGTGCAGCCCTGGCGCCGCGTCGAGGGCAGGGCTGGCACTGGTGATTGGCAGCGCGATGGCCTGGAGCGTCGGCAACGTCATCATCAAAGTGTCGAAGGTGCGCGAGATCTTCGCGTTCGTGGTGTGGGCCAGCCTGTTTCCGCCGATCCCGCTGATGTTGCTGACGTGGGCTCTGCATGGCTCGGCACCCTTTATCGCACTGCCTGCGCAGCTCAATGCGATGACCGTGTTTTCACTCGCGTTCCAGGTGTATGCAGCGACGCACTTCAGTTATTGGGGCTGGAACCTGCTATTGCGCGAATACCCGATCTCGCGCGTGGCTCCGCTGTCGCTGTTGATCCCGGTGTTTGGCATCTTCAGTTCGATGGCGATTCTCGGCCAACATCCGAGTCCCGCGGAATGGGGATTGATCCTGTTGGTGCTGGTGGCGATCGTATTGGGTTCAGGGTACTTGCAGGGCGTGTGTTCGCGCCGTCGTGCGCGAATGGCCTGAGCATCGCTGACGGGGCGATGTGGCATTTAGGGAAGAACTTGAGTATCCACCTGGCCGCTAGTGGACCGATCAAACGTCGCGCCACCTTGGAATCTGCAAACGCGCCCTCATAATAATGGCTATACCAATGCCCTCAAGAGGAAGCACAGATCATGACCCGTCAAACCGAAACTGCCATTCTCGCCGGCGGCTGCTTCTGGGGCATGCAGGATTTGTTGCGCCGTTATCCCGGCGTGCTGCAAACCCGCGTCGGCTATACCGGCGGCGATGTGCCGAATGCCACATACCGCAACCATGGCAACCACGCCGAAGCCATCGAAATCGTTTTCGATCCGGCGGTGATCAGCTATCGGCAGATCCTCGAGTTCTTCTTCCAGATCCACGATCCAAGCACACCCAACCGCCAGGGCAATGACCTGGGGCCAAGCTATCGTTCGGCAATTTATTACCTCAGTGAAGCGCAACGCGATATCGCCGAAGACACCGCCGCTGACGTCGACGCGTCGCACCTGTGGCCAGGCCGAGTGGTGACCGAAATCGAACCGGCCGGGCCGTTCTGGGAAGCGGAACCGGAGCATCAGGATTACCTGGAACGTATCCCGAATGGCTACACCTGCCACTTCATCCGGCCGAACTGGAAACTGCCGAAACGCTGAGAGACTTCAGCAGGGCGCGTGTTACTTCGCCGCAAACCGAAAAGCCCCTGAGATCAGGGGCTTTTTCGTTATAGTTCATAGGGTTTTCTTGCAGTGTAGCGAATGGCAGACAGTAAAAAGCTCATGAGCGACCACGCCCAGGCACCCAGAAGCATGCAGATGACCAGGTACGTAAAATACTGATGAAAGTCCGTTTTGGGCACTTTGTACGTGGTTAATCCAACCAGTCCGAGCGTCACCAAGCTGATCGAAAATGAACCCAGGCACCACAAGGCACGAGCGCAAAGATCTTTGATCCTGATCGCGGACACCCAACTACGCGCAGACGTTGAAGAACACGCCGCACAGACCAGATGAAACAGGCTTGCGTAGATAAAGCTCAAGCTAAGGCGTTGTGCTGTTTCTACGCCGGAGCCGATCGAAAGCCACGAATAAAAGCTGTCGATAGTCATACCGACCGGACGCAACAACTCGAGGAAAGGGAAGAGGGCAACTCCTCCTGCGAGATAGATAGCGACGCCCGCGATCATTTTCATCGTGCACTCAGATAAAGCGCTTAGGGTTTGGACTGGAACCTGCGACGAAACTCCTGAAGTTCCCACACCGACAGGCTTCTTGGCGCGCTCTTTTTTCTGAGTCGAGCAATGGCATTCACATACTCTGACTTCGAGTCGCTGGAGATCCAGTCGTAATCCAGACTCGCCAAGTCGCGGACAATACCGTCCAGTGGACAATGTAGTGGCTCCGGGCAGAACCCCGCCACCCACAAGTACTTCAAGTGAATGTTGATCAACTTTTGAGCGACGCCAAACCTGAGTCGGCCGTTGTGCAGTGCACTAGCGTGATCGGCGGAAAACGTTAACGAGAGGTTCTCGATGTATTCAACATGCTCACGTTCGGTAACGCCTCCATTCGAGTACTTGGTAAAAATCCCATCCAGTACGTTACGAAACTCATGCTTGACCTTTTGCCGTTGAGAGGCATCGCAGGCAGACGAGTAGATGGGCCAGGCTGTCGCTCGTGTTGAAAGCGCCGCTTTCAGGCTAAGTAATCCGATTTCGTAAATGAGAAAGGCGTCTTTATTCTTTTTCAAATCTATTGCCGCCAAGACTTGAGGTTCATGATTCATAGCGGCTCCGGTGAGTATCGTCATTGGCTTCTTCAGCCGAATTGCTTTGCGTGCCACGTGTAATATTCTGAACTTTCAGCCCAATTTGGCACGACCCTGCCGGCCAGAGGCTGTACTGCCTCATCCAGCGTGCGGGTAAATGTTCTTTTGGGATTCAGGTGTATTTTTTCATCTACGACATAAACAAAGCCTTTTTCAAACAGACTGTCACATCCCAATGAACACATGAGTGCCGCAATACTCGAAAAGTCGAGTCTTTCGGTGCGACTGGCTTTTTTACGAGGCTTGATGTGGGCGGCGATCAACAGTTCCTGAGGCATGGTTCGGCCGCACAGTACGCAAAGGCCCTGATGCCGACCTCCCAGCAACCAGGCTCTCAACAAGGCTTGTTCTTTCCGATACTCAGCAAGTGTCATGCCGCTCAGATCATCATGTGCAGCCAACACTGAAAGCACGCGCCTCAATGCCAATGTCGAGTTCTCGTCTCGGCTGAATCTGATTTTATTGTGGGTGATATATGACGGACCTTGTTCGACAGCCGGGTTTGACATGCGGGCGCCATAGCCTGAACGCACAAGTGCCTCGAGTTCATCCAGTCGCTCGGTGTAAACATAGTCACTTTGATATTTGGAAGTGGTAGCAACGTAAGTGCCATCCGCATATCGATGAGGAAACAAGGACACGCCGTTGTGTTCTCCGCGACCTTTAACCGCAAAAAACGGTGTATCGGCCTCGAAGTCGCGCTTTTCCATATCGTCATGTTCAGAGCCGCTGAAAATCATATTCAGGGCCCGCTGTACTTGGGAGGATGTCACACTCTGTGCGCCGGCCCGGCCTTGCAGACGGTCTTCTAGCTTGTCCAGACCTGCGTCGGTCAGGCGTAGCTCGGTGGTATTTTTGGCGGGCACTAGCCAAAGGTTTTCCGACCAGTATTCAATTGCCCGCTTGCGCAAAAGAAACTCCAGGACGTCTCGCCGCATCGCCTTGCCCGAGGTCAGTTCTGTCAGTTTGAAAACGCCTTGGGTGGCCATGAACGTGGCAACGGTATGAGCTGACAATGCCTTGCCTTGTAGCTCTGCGCTGGGTCGGAAGACTGTTGAATAGGGCAAGCCAATCCTCCTTGAATCGCTGACTTGTATTGCTGGGCGGTAACGCAGGACTAAACGGTAGCCTAGCGCTATTACTGCGTCCACTGCCGGTTCTCGCAATGCGCTGCGCACCTCTTACGCCAAACTAGGGTGGGCCTTCTTTGCGGCCCTGGCGATCCATCTCCCGAGCGACAAAAGGACATCGCTTGACAAGCCTGCCCCATGACGTATCGGTTTGGTCCTCCCAATGTTCCTCGGCATACTCTTCACGGACGTCTTTACAATCGTTTTCGTTGAGCCCGAGTTCATTGATGGTGAACTGAACGATGGCCACCAGCGGACCGTCGAGAGTACCTGCAAGACAGTAGCTTGTCGTTGCACCAGCTCAGGTTCCAGCCGGCGAGCCGACTGTATTGCCGGGCGGTGCGAGTTGACAGTCGGGACTTTAGAGTGGGGACGTCAGATTGATCATGCGACCCACCCAGGAACCAACTCAGCCCTCGGAGGATTCGATCAACGTTGCTCCTTCCTGACCTTCGACCTCTAACTTCGCCCTTTCGGCCTTACTAATATACTTCGGCTTCTTCGGCGCCAACTTCGCGCTAGCCTTCTTGGCCTTTTCCTTGAACAACTGTTTCAGTTTCTTCTGACGATTCATGTGTGTTACTCAGTAAGCAAAGGTAAAAAACCAACTATCGAAGGGCGTAAACGCAGGCTTCCAGCGCGGTGCCATCAGCCAACGTCACCTGCGTCAAAACACGCTGATACTCAGCCCCTTCAAACTCATCAAGCGCTGCCCAATGAGCGTGAAAATTCCCGGAAGAAAACACGAAGCCCTCAATCACATCGCCATCGTCGGCCAGGACCAACCCCGGAAAGCCCATTGGCGCGCCCCAGCCCGCTTGCGCCAAGCGGCCCTTGAGTGAGGCCGGTTGCCAGGTGACGCCGATGTTCAACATGACGTGCTCATTCGGTCGCCCCGGGCCAAGGGTTCCATAAACGAATAGATGCTCCACGTGTGTTCCTTGCGATCAAAAGGGGCGAATCCTGACGCATGGATCGGGTTCAGGCAACGTCAATTGCTCACATCGCGATAAAGTCGCGTACGGCCTTGATGGTTGGGGTAGGTGCTTCTTCCATCAGCCAGTGTCCAGCGGCCGGGATCACCACTTCGGTGACGTTGTCGGCGGCGTTGCGCATGACGATGGCTTCGTTGTTGCCGAAGGATTTTTCGCCGCCGACGGCCAGTACCGGCATGGTCAGTTTCTGTTGCAGAACCGGCGCGTTATCGATGGCGTCCTGACGGATGCTGCGGAACTGGGCGAATGCGGCGTGCATGGCGCCAGGGCGGGCGTAGAGTTTGGCGTAATGCTGGCGGGTGCCTTCGTCGACCTTGGCGGGCGTGCCGGCAAACTCGTTCCAGAAGCGGTCGAGGTAGATGCGCTCGCGCCCGGCCACCAGACGCTCCATGTCGGCGCCGCCGAAGTCGAAATGCCAAAGCATCGGCGAACGCACGATGTCGTTCCACGGCGTGATGCCGGGTACGGGGGCATCCATCACCACCAGCCGATCAGTGAGTTGCGGATACCGCGCGGCATAGGCGAACGCGACCATGGTGCCGATGTCATGGCCGATCACCACCGAATGTTCGATTTTCAGCGCGCTCAATACTCCACGAATGTCTGCCGCCTGCGTCTTCTTGTCGTAGCCGCCGTCCGGGATCGACGACAGGCCCATGCCGCGCAAGTCCGGCACCACCACGGTGTGGTCCCGCGCCAGATCCGCCGCCAGCGGCGCCCACATGTCGCCGGTATCGCCAAAGCCATGCAACAGCACCACGGCCGGGCCTTTGCCGCCAACGCGCACGTGCATTGTTGCGCCTTCGACTTTGATGTCCTGGGTCTTGAAGGCAGCGGGGAACGGCGTGACGTCAGCGTGAGCCGGCAGGCTGAGGGCGAGCAAGGTCAGCGTTGTGAAAAACAGGCGGGTCATGGGACGAGTCCAAGCGTGTGGGGAATGGAATGAGCGTAGTCGTATCCGCCATTTGCGCCTGTGAAGGCGCTGTGCATGAATCGGCGTGCACGTGGTCGATGCGCTGGCGCCGTACTTTCCCGGCGTCGATGTGCAGCCGCTGTACCCGGGCCGATGGCACTACGCCGAATACCCGGATCAGCCACAGACTGCCGGTAGCTATCTGATCGACCGTCTGGTGAAGGAGCGCGGCCTCGATCCGGCGCGTTACATCCGTGCTGGCAACGCCGCTCCTGCCCCGATCAACTAAACTGTCTCACAGCGACCAAAAGACATCGGTTTACTTAACGCAGAGGGAACGCCGCATGATTGGATCACGGGCATTGATTGCAGCGGTTGCATCGCTTGCGCTGATTGTCAGCGCGGCAACGTCAGCCGATCCCGGTAATGGCAATGGAAATGGCAAAGGCCAGGGCAACGGCAAGGGCAATCCCCAGAACATGCAGGGCCACGGTAACCAGAAAGGCAATTCCAGCAAGGGCAACAACGGCGGTGGCGACTGGAGTCATGGCCCCAGCATTGATCGCGGCAATGTGCTCGGGATTGTCGGCGGCTACCGCGACTACTGGAGCCCTGGGCCTACGCTGCCTCCCGGTATTCAAAAGAACCTCGCCCGGGGCAAACCGCTGCCGCCGGGGATCGCGAAAAAACTGGATGGACGTCTGACTGGGCAACTGCCGCATTACGATGGCTACGAATGGCAACAGGCGGGCACGGATCTGATCCTGGTCGCGCTGGCCACCGGGCTGATTTATGAAGTGCTCAATGGCGCGTTTGATTAAGTTGCCGCTTGGCTGAACGGGCGGTGCATCCTTGCACCACCCACCCCGATCAAACGATTTTCAAAGCGCTCAGCACGATCAGCGATTGCTCGGCAAAGGCCTGGGCCTGTTCGGTCAGCGCGGCGATATTGGCTTCGGCAGTGGTCAGCGTTTTGCCGTCCTTGAGCAGCACTTCGTTTTGCTGGGAGATGACGCTCCACACCAGTTGCGCCCATTCCGCCGGGTGCTGTTTGCCTTGGCGGATCGCTATCAGGAACAGTTGCTGGAAGCGGCTGACCGCGACGCCACCGCCGGTGACCGGGCTGCTCAGCACCTGAATGTCGGCGTTGAACAGGGCGCGTTTACACAGTTGCAGGTTGAACGCGGCGCAGCGTTCGTACACCAGCGCTTCGGTGGCTTCGCTCTGGCAGGGGGCTACGGCGCCCATGCCGACCAGGATGGCGAGGGCTTGCTCGAGATCGTCATAGGCCATCGGCGCCACGTCGGCGAGCAACTGCTGCATGGTTTTGGCTTCATACGTCTGGCCCGCCAGCGCATCGAGGACCGGGCGGTAAATCTCCGGTTGCAACGAGGCTTCGCCAGCAGGGCCAGTGACGCTGGACGCCACGGTTTCTGCCGGCTGCATCAGGATAAATCGGGTCTTGAGCATGCGCGACCGACGCTCGGCAGCGCTAAGTCGGTTGGCACCGCGCACGTACAGATCGCGACGAAAAGCCTGATTGACGAAGTAGTCACGCGCCTGTTCACGCATGATCGGATGCTCGATACCGTCGAGAAAGGCCAGCCCCTCGGCGCTCAGATTGAGCGCATCGACCGAGTCCATCGGCACCGCCGTCGTGACGTAGTCGAGCTTGGCCGGGGCCAACGCATCGGCCATGTCGGCGAAAAACATGCAGTTCCAGTCGCGATTGAAGTATTCGTGGGCGACGTATTGGCGATCCTGACCTTTGATGGTCTGCAGTCTGGCGCCCAGGTGCGGCGCGGCAATCGCGTACTTGGGATTGGCCGCCAGCAGCGCCTCGGAAAACTGCAACGCGGCATCGATGCGCTGATCCGGGCGGGCCGAGTGGCTGGCAAAGCGGTCATGCAGGCTGAACAATTGGCGCAACGGCGCTGAAGGCGACCAGCCCGGCAAAGCGTTGTAGCTGACGTACAGATGACCACCCGGTTTGAGGTGGCGGCGGGCGAACTCGACGATCAGTTTGTGGTTGTCACGGCTGACCCAACTCCAGATGCCATGCAGGCTGATGCTGTCGAACTGCGGCAAGTCCTGGCGCGCCAGCAGTTGCTCGAAGCTGTCGTCATACAGCTTTGCGCCATTGTTGCTGAGTTCCGCCAGTTCAATGGCATGGGCCGCCTGACCCGGATGGAAGTCCGTACCGACGAAACCGGCAGGATTGGCTGTGGCGTGGATGTTGATCGACACGCCCTGACCGAAGCCGAGTTCGCAGTGGTAGCCGTCGGGATTGTCCAGACTGGCAAAGCCGCGCAACAACAGGCAGTAACGCTGGAAAACCGGATTGATTTCCCGGCTATAGCTGTAGGTGTAGCCTTCGTCGGTGAAATAACCTTCGTTCCAGGCGTTGCTCATAGGTGCAGCCTCTTGCATCAAAAATGAGGGATGGGACTTGCGTCGTTCAATCTGGCGCTGTCCATCAGGGGGTTGTCGGCAGGATCGAACCATTCGATAGGGGCCATGCGGATATTTCGCAGGCTCACGATTGTTCATTGTCGCAGCTGTCCGCCGCTCACAAGCGCATGCCCATTTCCAGCGCACGCGTCTCGAACCCGAATTCCGCATACATACGCACCGCGCGTTCGTTGAACGGCCAGACCGTCAGGCGCAAGTCCTGGGCATCCTGCTCGATGGCCCAGTGTTTGACCCGGTGCATCAACGCGCGGCCAATGCCTTTACCCCAGAACGGCTCGGCCACGCACACCGAGCCAATGCGCACGACATTTTGCGGTTGCACCAATGGCCCGGTACTGGCCGACACGCTGGCCGTAATAAACGCAACGACATGATTGCCCACGCTCGCGAGGAATACCACCTGGCCCGGTTTTTCGAAAACGCTGGACCAGTGCGGCAAGTCGCGTGCGAAATCCCCAGTCGCGGCGGCGTAGATATCGGGCCGGGCTGCATGGTGTACCGAATTGAGCAATTGGCCCAGCTCGCACATCGCCAGTGCATCTTCGACGGTGGCGGTTCGATAGGTAATGTCTTTATCCATGACGGGTGACGCTCCTTGGTCATGTTGGGGGCTGGTCCGCGCGGGTGTGCGGCTTGGGTCGTGTCCAGCTGCAATCCTGCATGGCTTGGCAGGCAACACTTTACCAAGGTTGCAAGTCAGCAGGTGCAGACACGCTGCCGGACCTGAACCTGGGTCGGTTTTTCAGGCAAATCTGTACATTGAATCCTTCGGCGATAAACCAATAATCAAGCGCTCGAATTCTTGGATATTGGGCACTGTATGGAAACGCGACGCATTGATCACGCTTTACCGGCAATCGACTCCTGGGGGTGCGCATGAGCCTTCATCTTCGCAACAGACGCCTGACTGTGCCGCAACTGGTGGCCATGAAAGGTCAGGAGAAAATCGTTTCCCTCACGGCGTATTCCAGCCCCATCGCCAAGTTGATCGACCCGATCGTCGACTTTATTCTGGTCGGTGATTCCACGGCCATGGTCGGTTACGGCCGAGCCTCGACACTGAGCATGCAGCTTGAGGAGATCATCGGCCACACCCGCGCGGTGGTCGACAGCACGCGCCTGGCCTGCGTGATTGCCGACATGCCGTTTGGCAGTTATCAGGAATCCCATGAGCAGGCATTTCGCAATTGCGCGCAGGTGCTGGCGCGCACCGGTTGCGATGCGGTCAAGCTGGAAGCCAACAAGGCTTTGGCGTCGACGGTCGAGTTTCTGGTGGCGCGCGGTATTCCGGTCATGGCGCATGTCGGGCTGATGCCGCAGTTCGTCAACGTCATGGGCGGCTTCAAGGCACAGGGCCTGACTGCTGAAACGGGTGCGTTGA
Organism: Pseudomonas sp. NPDC087690; assembly: GCF_044743175.1. Taxonomy (NCBI): domain Bacteria; kingdom Pseudomonadati; phylum Pseudomonadota; class Gammaproteobacteria; order Pseudomonadales; family Pseudomonadaceae; genus Pseudomonas; species Pseudomonas sp. NPDC087690. The sequence goes on along the minus strand of NZ_JBIUVX010000001.1, from coordinate 715,226 downwards.
TTGCCGAAGACGCGCGGGCCAATCTCGACGCCGGCGCCTTCAGCCTGGTGCTGGAGGGCGTCGCTGAAGGCGTGGCCCGGCAGATTACCCTGGACTCGAAAATGCCCACCATCGGCATTGGCGCCTCGCCTGCCTGCGACGGGCAGGTGCTGGTCACCGAAGATGTGCTGGGCCTTGGCGGTGAGCATTTGCCGCGCTTCGTCAAACGCTACGCCGACGTCGGCGCGGTGATTCGTGATGCGTGTGCGCGTTTTGCCGACGATGTGCGCGATGGCCGCTTCCCGGAGGCGCGCCATTGTTATGGGCTTTGAGCGCGGCTAGGGTTCGGCGTCGATAGCCTGCGCCAGTGTCTTCAGCGCCTGAGCAATGTCCTTGTCCCAGTCGACGGTGTAGCTCAGGCGCAGATGCTGTTGCCATGCCCCTTGCTGGCTGAAGATTTCCCCGGGGGCGATGACGATGCGCTCAGCCAGCAAACGCTCGAACACCCGTTGCATGTCTACCGGATGCAGCGCTTTGAGCCAGAAGCTGGCACCGCCGTGCGGGGCGATCGCTTGCCAGCGGCCATTGGCGTGTTGCTCCAGCAACGTCTGCATCTGGTGCATGCGCTGGAGCAATATCGTTCGCAGCGTTTTCAGGTGCGGGTCAATGCGCTTGGACAGGTAGAGCCTGGCGATGGCTTTCTGTCGAATCGTCGAGAGACGAAAGCCGCGTTCAAGAAAGGATCGTTGCAATTGCGGCCCTTGCTGGCGGCACAGGACATAGCCGTAAGGGGCTTCGGCACCGATGATCTTATCGAAGGTCGAGAACACCAACAGCCTGTCCGGATCGGCAAAGTCGCGATAGCGCGCGGCTGTGGGAGAGAAACAGAACTCGCCCCAAGTGTCATTTTCGAACAGCCAGATATCGCGCTCGGCCAGCCAGCGACAGATCTGCTGTTTATCCTGCGCCGGCATCAGGCTGCCGTGGGGGATATTCACCGTTGAGGAAAGCACGGCCAGGCGCACCGGTTCGCGCGTGAGCACTTCGTTGAGCGCGGGCAAGTCGAAGCGCCCGTCGTCGCCGAGCGGGATTTCGATCACACGAATCCTCGCTGCCTGCAACTGACGCAAAATCGCCCACGAGCAGGGCGATTCCACCAGTGCGACGCTGCCATTGAGGTCCAATGCAGTCAGCGACAATTCGAACACGCTGCGCAAGTCCGCGCCAATATACACCTGCTCGGCCTGCCAATGATTTTCAGCGGAACGGGTGTAGCGTTCGGCCACGGCAGCGCGTAATTCGGCCTCGCCAAATGGCTGATACAGCGGCGCGCGAGACTGCGGGTATTGGCGAGTCAGTTCGCGCTCGATCATCAACAACGGCTGCTGCAGAGACAGCAGCATCGCCGGGGCATCGCTGCTCAGCGCAAGCATGCCCGGCTGACGGGCGCTGGCGAAGACGTTATCCAGCAAATTGCCTGAGCGGGGCGTCACAGGCATCGCCGACACTGCTCGGGTGAAATAACCGAATCTGGCTTTGGCGTGGATTCGGCCCTCGTCTTCGAGCAGGGCATACGCATATTTGGTTGTCGACACCGACACACCGAGGCGCAGGGCCAGCGGTCGCAAGGACGGCAGTTTTTGTTCCGCCATACCACTGGAAGCTTCGATCAGACCGAGGAGGTAGTGGTAGACCGCTTGATAGGCGAACGCGGTGTCCTTGGGGGCCGTCAATGCTGTTCTCCTGTTCATTACGATTTCCGTTATCCAAGTTGCGCAAAATGACGAGGTGTTGCCTGCGCACATCTCTTGCTGCAGGGCGTCGGCGAGTCTGAATCAAGCGTCGCCTGAGTTCTGAAGAAAGCGCTGAGGACGGCACGGCCCGAGGGGGACAGATGACTGGCGCTCAAGGATTTCTTCACTGGCGAGGCGCCCGACGATTGCCGCCAGCGTCACACCGGGATGCATCGCGCAAACGTAAACTCCGCCGACCCCTGGCAAGTAACCTACAACGGGGATGCCATCAGCGGGCATGGGTCTCAGCCCGACGGCGACGGTTTGCGCCTCAATGGAAGCCACCCCGTGAAGTTCTTTGCGTATGGCTTCGGCGGTTTGCCGGGCGATGTCCGTCGGCGCGTAACCCGGCGCTTCTCCCAGATAATCTTCAGCGGCCAGCAACGTGCCGTCGGCGCTTTGCCGAATTTCCATTTCGGGGCTGGAGATGATGCCTTTGACGAGGCACGGTTGGGTCTTGTAGCGGATGAAAATGGCGGGCGAAGCGTCGATGGGCAGGGAGACGTTGAGCATCTGTGTTAACTGCCGGGTGCCAGTCCCCGCGGCAAGCACAACAAGGTCGGCATCAAACGTGCCCGCTGTGGTTTCAACGCCGGTGACATCTGCGTTGCAGGTTTTGAAACCGGTCACTCGGGTTCGCGTGAGCAATTGCGCCCCCAGCGCCTGAGCGCCAGCAATCAAGGCGTGGGTGGCCTGCACGGCGTCGAGCGCACCTTCTTCAGCGCGAAATAACGCGCACGGTGGGGGATTTTTCAGGTTGGGCTCGCGGCCGAGCACCTCGGTAGCTGATAACAGGGTTGCCGAAGCAGGATGTTCCGCCGATTCGTCGTACGACAAAGCTCCGGTCCAGCGAATCTGCAAATCCGGCAGCTCGGTTTCGAGTCGTCGGTATGCTTCTATGGCCATACCGCGCAACTGCGCAATCGGATCAGCGCTGGCGTGTGTGGCATTGATCCAGGCAAAGGAGTTTCCCGTCACGCCGCTCGCGATCTCGTCAGCCTCGATCAGCGTGACTTGCGCCCCTTTGCCTGATAGGTGGTACGCAAGTGAGGCGCCGACGATGCCGGCACCGACCACCACAATTCGCCCACATGCTTTCTGATCCATTTCAACATTCCCTGTTGTCGATCGGCTGATCCTGCAGCAGGGAGACGCTGCGAGCAACCAGAAAAAAGCCCGGCCGAAGCCGGGCTCGTCCGCTTGCAACACGTTAAGCGGCCATATTCCCGGCAGCCATTTCCTTCTTGCAGCTGGCCTTCATGGCTTCCATCTGCGCGCCTAACTCTTCGAGTTTTTCCTTGCCCAAAAGCTTTTTCGCTTGGGGAAACATTTCCGTTTCTTCCTCTTCGATATGGTGCTCCAGCAGTTCCTTGACCACTTTCACTCGACCGGAAAACTCTGGGGTTCCCGGGTCGGTGAGTTTCAGATCAGGCAGCACCAGTGAGTCCACGGTGCGGTGTTCTTCCTTGGCTTCGAAGTACATGACGTCCTGTTCCTTGCTGCCGGCGGCCTTGAACGCCGGATAGAGGATTTCCTCTTCGAGGCGAGTATGGATGGTGATTTCCATTTCCAGTTTGCCCAGCAGTTCCACGCGTTTTTTCAGCGCCCGCTCCGTCGAGTCGCTGAGCTGGCTGAGGATGTCTTTGACTTTTGCATGATCGGCTTTGAGAAGGTCGATGGCGTTCATTATGGTTCCTCGGCTGTCACGGAGTGAACACAGGCCGTTGTTTCACGGCGCTGTGAATGCTCTGCAACTGTGGCATTTGCCATGCCAATTCATCGGTCCGGAAAAATGTCGTTGCTTCAAAGGCTTACCGCGCTCGCGGCAAACTGCCTTCGTGCAGGCTGCATGACCTGCATCGTGCGAGCATTGCAGTTCACAGCCTTGGCTGAATTTGCCCCCCGCCGTAGCTGTCCAACACGCATCCGGGTGTTCTTCGAGGTGGACTTCATGTTGAGCGACGAGCAGATCGACGCAAACGGTCAGAGGCCGTTTTCGTCACTGAGCAATTTGAATGGACGCCGTTGATTCCGCCTTGATGGCGGCACGCGCACAGTTCGCGATTACCATCAGCTTTCATATCGTGCTGGCGGCGTTCACCATCGGCCTGGCCAATTTTCTGCTGATCCTTGAAGCACTGTGGTTGCGCAGCGGTCGTCAGGTCTATCTGGATGTCTATCGTTACTGGCTCAAGGTCTTTGCGCTCAACGTCGCGATCGGCGTCGCTTCCGGGCTGATTCTGGAGTACCAGTTCGGGCTGAACTGGTCGCGGCTTGCCGTGCAGGCCGGGGACATTCTCGGGCCGCTGATGTTTTACGAAGTGCTCGCGGCGTTTTTTCTTGAGGCAGGCTTTCTTGGCATCATGCTGTTCGGGCTGAAAAAGGTTGGCCCGCGTCTGCATTTCTTCGCGACCTGTGCGGTGGCGGCGGGGTCGCTAATGAGTGCGTTCTGGATTTTGTCGGCCAATTCCTGGATGCACACGCCGGCCGGCTATTCGATTGCCGCTGACGGGCGTTTCATTGCCGAGGATTGGTGGGCGATTATCTTCAATCCGTCGTTTCCTTATCGACTGGCACACATGACGCTGGCCGCGCTGCTCGGCACTGCGACCGTGCTGGCGGGCGCCGGCGCCTGGCAGTTGTTGAAGGCGCCCGACAATCCTCGGGCACGCCTGCTGTTTTCCATGGCGCTCTGGGCAATCGTTGTATTGATACCCGTGCAGGTCGTGGTCGGCGACCTGCATGGGCAGCACAGTTTGAAAGTCCAGCCACAGAAAGTCGCGGCCATCGAGGGCAGCTGGACACGCCCACCGCAAGGTGCGGGCGAACCCTTGCGTCTGTTTGCGTGGCCGGACATGACTGAGCGGCGCAATCACTGGGAAGTCGCGGTTCCACGTGTTGGCTCTTTGTATCTGAGTCACGATCTGAGCAGCACCATCAAGGCGCTGGATGAGTTCGCGCCGCAGGACATTCCGCCCGTGGCGCCGGTGTTCTTTGCGTTTCGTCTGATGGTCGGGTTGGGTCTGTTGATGCTGGGACAAGGCTTGATCGGTCTGATCCTGCGTCGGCGGCGAGGTTTCTACGTCGCTCGCCGCTGGTTGTGGGGCAATGTGCTGATGGCGCCGGCCGGTTTTCTGGCCATGCTTAGCGGCTGGACGGTCACCGAAGTCGGGCGTCAACCCTATACGGTCTATGGTCTGTTGCGTACGGCCGACAGTCTGTCCCCGGTCTCGCGCGAGCAAGTGCTCGGTTCGACCCTGCTGATTCTACTGTTCTACTTGCTGGTTTTCGGCATCGGGCTCTGGGTGTTGCTGCGCATCCTGCGCGAGCCTGCCCATGCGGATCAGCCCGGACCGCAGCCGACGCTGGCCGATGAAACGGGGCAGGCAGGGGACCGCTCGCATGGACACTGACTGGATAACCCTGCTGTGCGCCGCCGCCCTCGGCTTCTCGGTGCTGAACTATGTGCTGCTCGACGGCACCGACCTCGGTGTCGGCGTGCTGATGGGGCTGACCCGTTGCCGCCATCATCGCCGAGCCATGGCCGTGACGATTCTGCCGATCTGGGATGCCAACGAGACGTGGCTGGTGCTCGGCGGCGGCGGTCTGCTGGCGTTGTTCCCGCTGGCCTACGCGATTCTGCTGCCAGCGCTCTACCTGCCGTTCATTGTGATGTTTCTGGCCTTGATGCTCAGGGCGATGGCACTGGAATTTCGTGATTATTCACCCAGCGAACGCATCAAGCGCTGGGTCGATGGCGCCTTGATGGGTGGCTCATTATTGACCGGCGCGCTGCAAGGCGTGGTGCTGGGCACATTGATGCAGGGGGTGCCGCATGAGAACGGGCAATACGTCGGTGATGGCAGTGAATGGCTGCGGTGGTTTCCGTGGTTTTGCGGGCTGGTCCTGGTGCTGGGCTACACGTGGCTTGGCACCTGCTGGCTGTACTGGCGAACGGTCGATGAACTGCAACGGCATTCCGCACGGCAGGCAAAGGTATTGGCGGTGCTGACGGTCGTGGCATTGATTGCACTGGTTATCTGCAGCGCAACGTTGCACGAACAATATGCGCAACGATTGACTGACCCGCGTGTGTGGATCCCGGCGGCAGCGCTGCTCAGCGCATGCCTGCTGGTTTTCTTTTTCGGGTTCGCCGGGCGCTTCGATTTTCTGCCGTTGTTCGCGGCGCTGGGTGTCTTCGTGCTGGCCTTCGCGCTGATGCTGGTGGCGCTGTTTCCGCTGATCATTCCACCGGACCTGACCTTGAAGGCCGCAACGTCGAGCCCGAAAAGCCAGGTGTTCATGCTGATCGGATTTGCTGTGTTGATCCCGGTGACGCTGATCTACAACACGTTCGGCTTTCGGGTATTCAGCGGCAAGGTGCGCGTGAAAAGCGATGACAGATCCCACTGATCCGATCTTGAAGAAATTCTCTGAACTCGTTCTGAGGCAAGCCTTCCCAATGTGAAGCAGCAGCCATTTCACTCATCAGCTTGAGGACTTTGCCATGCGAGCCATGACCTACCACGGCGCCCACGACGTGCGAGTCGAAACAGTGCCTGACCCGAAACTCGAAGCCCCCGACGACATTATTCTGCGCGTCACGGCCACCGCCATCTGCGGCTCGGACCTGCACCTGTATCGGGGCAAAATTCCGACGGTCGAGCATGGCGATATCTTCGGCCATGAATTCATGGGTGTTGTCGAGGAAACCGGGCCAGGGGTGACTGCTGTGCAGCGCGGTGACCGGGTGGTGATCCCGTTCGTGATCGCCTGCGGTGACTGTTTTTTCTGCCAGCAAGAACTCTATGCTGCGTGCGAAACCACCAACACCGGCGCCGGCGCGGCCATGAACAAGAAGCGCATACCTCCGCCGGCCGCGTTGTTCGGCTATAGCCGGATGTACGGCGGCATTCCCGGTGGCCAAGCGGAGCTGGTGCGGGTGCCCAAGGCCAATACCGGGCCTTTCATCGTCCCCGGCACGCTGTCGGACGAGAAAGTCCTGTTTCTGTCCGACATTCTGCCAACCGCATGGCAAGCGGTACTCAATGCGCAGATCGGCCAGGGATCAAGCGTGGCCATCTACGGCGCCGGACCGGTTGGATTGCTCAGTGCTGCCTGCGCGAAAATGCTTGGCGCTGAGCGCATCTTCATGGTCGATCATCATCCCTATCGGTTGGAATACGCGCAGCGCACCTATGGCGTGATACCGATCAATTTCGATGACGACGATGATCCGGCAGACACGATTATGGGTCAGACGCCGGGCAGTCGTGGCGTTGATGCGGTCATCGATGCGGTGGGGTTCGAAGCCAAGGGCAGCACCACGGAAACGGTGCTGGCCACGCTAAAACTCGAAGGCAGCAGCGGCAAAGCCCTGCGTCAGTGCATTGCGGCGGTACGCCGTGGCGGGGTAGTCAGTGTGCCGGGTGTTTATGCCGGGTTTATCCATGGCTTCCTGTTTGGCGACGCGTTCGACAAGGGCCTGACGTTCAAGATGGGCCAGACTCATGTGCAGCGTTATTTGCCTGAACTGCTCGGCTATATCGAGACCGGTGCATTGCAACCCGATGCGATCATCACCCACAGGCTGTCGCTTGAGCAGGCCGCCGAGGGCTACAAGATCTTCGACAAGAAGCAGGAGAACTGTCGCAAAGTGATCCTCACACCGGGTGGCAGCGATGTGCCGTTGGCGGAAACGGCCGAAATGCCGCCACTGGTACCGGCCAGTTGAATACACTGCAAAAGCCCGGGTTGCGCCGGGCTGGCAGTTGTTGGAATGATTGGCGTGGGCTGCGGTCAACCGGGAAATGAGCCTTCGAGTGAGTGTCATGTCCATCGCCAATCAAACGGTCGACTACTTGCGCCGTCACTCTCTGATCCTGACCACGGCAGAGTCGTGTACGGCCGGCGAAATCGTGATGATGCTCTCCGCTGTGCAAGGCAGCGGCGATCTCATCGAGTGCGGTTATGTCGTTTATTCCCCCCAGGCCAAACAACGGCTGCTGCACGTCAATCCTGACACCATCGAAACCTTCAATCTGACCAGCGTAGAAGTGGCCCGCGAAATGGCGCTCGGCGCCTTGCATGACAGCACCGCCAACGTTGCCGTGGCCACCACCGGCATTCTCGGTCCCGAAGACGTCGATGGTATTGCCGCCGGCACCGTCTGCTTCGCCTGGGCCTTTCATTCGGCAAAAGAACCTTGCGTGTTCAGTCGTCAGCAGTGGTTCCCCGGTACGCGATGTGAGGTGCAGAGCGCCGCGTCGGAATATGCCTTGCAGCATCTACCCCATTTTCATCGACGGGCCCTGCACGGCGAGCGAGGTTAGGGCATGAGCGAAGACCCCGAACACCCGGATCTGCGCAGCAGGCAATACCCGGTTCGCGAAGACATGGCATACCAGTTGAAAGTCTGGCGCTTCGAGCGATGCGGGTGGTACGCGCTGGTGCTATTGGTCGTGCTGGCACTGTTGGGTGGGTTTTCTCGTGGACTCATCAGTTCGCGCGAAGTGCGCAGCGAGGACGGCAAATTGCGTGCGCAGTACGAAATGTTCCATCGCAATGGCTCCACCAACGCCATGAAAATCAGCCTCAGCGCTGCGCCCGATGCCGCAGTGGAACTGGACATCAGCGGCGAATGGCTGGACGGCTTCAGTATCGAAACCTTGCAGCCGGAACCGTTGCAGGCGCGCAGTTCAGCGCAGGGCATGCGTTTATGGTTGCAGGCTGATGCACACGGTCATGCGACCTTGTATTTGACCGTGCGAGGCGATGGTTTGGGGCTATTTCGCAGCCGGCTGGATTCGCCCGGATCAAGTGGCGTAGATCTCGTTCAATTCATCTTTCCGTAGGTGTCCCATGGATTCTGTCTTGCGCGCAGTGGCGATGTATCTGGCATTGATGGTGTTGTTCAGAATCGCCGGGCGCCGTTCGTTGGCGGAGCTGACGACGTTTGACTTCGTGTTGCTGATGATCATTGGCGAGGCCACCCAGCAAGCCTTGTTGGGTGATGATTTCTCCCTGACCAATTCAATGCTGGTGATCGTGACGCTGATCGCGATAGACGTCGGGTTCTCGCTGCTCAAACAGCGCTCGGGCTGGATCTCACGGCTGATCGATGGCGAACCGACGATCATTGTCGAGAACGGCAAGCTTCTGCATCATCGCTTGCGTCATGCTCGGTTGGTGGAAGCCGATGTGATGGAAGCTGCACGCTCGAGTCAGGGCATCGAAACCATCGAACAGATCAAGTTCGCGATTATCGAGCGTAACGGCAAGATATCGGTCATTCCTCAGGACTCCTGAGGATAGAGCAGGCCGAAAGCATTGCCTTCGGCCCTTTCCGCAGAGCCTAACGCCCCGTTTGCGACGCGGTGTCGTGGCTGACATGCTTGGGCCCCGCCAATGCCCAGGCAATCAAGCCGAACAACGGCACAAACACGATCAACACAATCCACACGCCTTTATTACTCGATTTCCCCTCGCTCTTGCGCACCCGATTGATGGCCCAGAGTTCGATTAGCAGAAGAACTGCCGCCAGTACGATCCACACGGTTTCGATTTGCATTGGCTACCTCCTGATGGTCTGTTCGTTAGGTGGCGCGTGGTACGGCGGGTTCATTTATTTTTCTTCAATGCGTTGAGTTGACGGGCCAGATCCAAAGCAACGCGGCCGCTGTTGAAGGCCGGCAGCAGGTGGGTGAAGGGGATTTCGAGGATGCGCTTTTCGCGCACCGCGCGCAGTTGTGACAGCACCGGGTCGTGGTTCAACAGGTAGCGTTTGCGGCGGGCGGGAGACCATTCGGCATCGGCGAGCAGGATCACGTCCGGGTCGCTGGCCAGCAGGGTTTCGCGGTTGACGGTGACTCGGTACAGGTCGATGTCGGCGAACACATTGCGTGCGCCGGCGGCGGCCAGCAGCGGCGTGACGAAGCCGCGCTGGCCTTCGCTGTCGAGGCCTTTGACTTCGCTGTCGAGATAGAACACTGACAGCGGTTTGCCTGTGCCGGCCAAGGTACGGGCGCTGGCGAGGTCGGCTGCCATGGACTCAATCAACGCCTGGGCTTTTTGCTGTCGGTGCAGCAGCTTGCCCAGCGTCAGCAAGTCATTGCGCACATGCGCGAAGTAATCCAGCGAATGCCCGTTGCAGGCCGATTCCAGCAGATACGAACCGACGCCATTGCGCGCCAGTCCCGAGCGTGAGGTCACCCCGTCGCCGAATGCCGTGGCAAAACCACCGATCACCAGATCCGGCTTCTGCGCGTAAAGCACTTCACTGGCGGGGTACTGCCGGGCGATCACCGGCACGCCGAAATAATCGGATGGCCGCTGGCCGGCAGCGGTGTCATCCAGATATGCCACGCCGACCAGCGCTGGCCCGGCGCCCAGCGCCAGCACGAGATCTGCCGCATGCTGATTGAGCGCGACGATGCGCGAAGGCTCGGCGCCGCGCCAGTCCTCGCCGCAATTACGGTAAGTGTCGGCGAACGCCGGTGTCGTGCAGAGCAGGGCACCTAACAACAGCCACAACCGGCTCATGTCCGCGCCTTGATCAACAGATCCGCGACCACCTCACCGCCCACCAGATGCCCCTCGACCAGCCGCTGTACATCTTCCTTGCTGTGCACGCCATACCAGCAGCGCTCCGGATACACCGTCACGATTGGCCCCTGATTGCACGGAAACTGGCAGTGCGTGCGTGTCAGCAAGACCCCGCCCGGCGTCTCGATGCGATCATGCGCGAGCAAATGCCGGCGCAGGGTTTTCCATAACTGCAAGGCGCCACGCTGGGTGCAGCGCGGGCCGGTGCAGAGGAACACATGGCGCGCGTGCTCGGGCACGTGCGACCAGTCCGGGTGCGTGTCGACGCCGTCGACGGTTTTGATCTCACTCATCAGAAGCGGTACGTGTAGCGCACTTCGGAGGTGAACGGCCGGCCGAGGTTATTGACGTTGCTCGAACGGCTGGTGACGTAATCGCGATCAAAGAGGTTTTCCACCAGCAGGCTCACGCGGTGCTGGTGGGCGTTGTCGAGGTAGCGATAGGCGTCGGCGTCGACCACGCAATAGTTGCCGTACTCGACCTGCTTCGAGCTCTTGATGTCGCGAATGTAGCGGATCGCAGCGCCGGCACCCCACAGGTGGTTCTCCGCTTCATAGCCCACACGAGAACGGGCGAAGAAACTCGGAATATCGTTGATGGTCACACCGGTGCGCGACTCGGTGAGGTTGCGGGTCATGTCTGCTTGCAGGCTCCACTGTTCGTTGAGCGCGAGCTTGGCGTCGGCCTCGAAACCGCGCATCTGGATCGTGCCTTCGCCGTTGACCCACTGAATGCCATCGAGGGTGATCAGGTCGTCGATCTTGCGTTTGAACAGGGTCACGCTGGCGCTGAATTCACGATCCAGCAGGAAGCCTTTGTAGTCGACACCCAGTTCGGCATTGCGGCTTTTTTCCGGTTTCAGGTTGCGATTGCCGATCTCGTCGCCCGGCTCGTTGACGAACAGTTGCTCGGCGTTCGGCAATTTGTAGGCGCTGCCGTATTGACCGCGCACCGACCAGTTGTCGTTGAGGTCATACAGCGAAGTGAGCATGCCGACCGTGGCGCTGTCACCGCCGCCCATGGCTTCGTGGCGTACACCGATGCTCGGGTGCCAGTCGGGCAGGGCGTCGATCTGCGGGCGCAATTGCGTGTAGAGCGCGTGGGCTTCGGCCTTGTCGTTGTCGATGATCAGCACATCGTCCTGGCCCTTGAACCACTGGTTGTCGCTGCCGAACACCAGTACGTGGCCGCCGGGCAGTTCAGCCTTGCCTTCGGCCTGCACGCCCCAATCGGTGAAGCCCCAATAGTCGTTGTGGTTGATCACTCTGGTACCGCCGCCCTCGACGTTGTTAACGCGGGTGTAGCGCGTGTCCCAGTCGTTGATATGGCCTTTGACGAAGTAGCTCAGACGCTCATTGATGGTCTGCTCGAAAGTCGCCGTGGCGATCTGCTGTACGCGATCGTTGGTGGTTGTGTGGTTGTCCACCGGGCGGGCGAAGTCGAGGTTGGCGTCGGCGTATTGGTAGAACAATTCCAGCCGCGAATCATCGCCGAACGACTGAATCGCCTTGCCGCCAAACGTGGTGACTTCGTAGGCGCGGTTTTTCTCACTGACGTTTTTCATGTCGCGATTGCGATACGGCTGATAACCGTCGGAGACGTTGTGGCTGACATACGCCAACAACCCGAGATCGCCGAAACCGTTAGTGAAGATATTTTCGACCCGCGCATCTTCGGTGGTGCCGCCGAAGCTGTCGACGCCCAGATTCACCTCGCCGGAGGCTTTGCGCAATTGCGGGCTGCGGGTGACGATGTTGATCACACCGGAAACGGCCTGAGTGCCGAACAACAGGCTCTGACCACCCTTGAGCACTTCGATGCGTTCGATGGCGTTAGCCGGCAGGGTGTCCAGATAGAGGCCACCGTACAAGCGATTGTTCAGGCGCACGCCATCGAGCAGGATCAGCGTGTCGTCGTTGCGCCCGCCCAGCAGCGAATAAGTGCCGTAGTCGAACGGTCCGTTTTTCGGCGCCACATACAAGCCGGGAATGAACATCTGCATCACACGGCTGACATCGGCACTGGGCCCGGCGCGTTCGATCTGCTCGCGGGTGACGATCTCGACCTTGCTGCCGAACTTGGCCATGTCGGCGACTGTGGTGGACTCCACCGACGGTGCGGAAACGATTTGTTGATTGAGTTCAAGTGGCGCGTCATCCGCCAGCAGCAGAGGGCTGAACAGGCAGCCGAACAAGAGGGTTGGAGCAGAAGTGTTGAAAGGTCGAATCATTGTCTTCTCGAAAAGGATCTTCGCAGAAGAGCATGCAGGAGAAGGCATCGCGCACAGCCAATACCGGCCCATGCCCGCCCACCGCAGGATTTTGCCAAACGAAATTTCAGGCCGGTCTCCGGGCTCGCGCGTATCGAGGCTTTCACCTTCCCATGGCCGTGCGGCCACAGTGGTGTATCGAAAGCATCACGCGCATACCGTTGCGGGGGCAGCACCGGACTTGTTCGAAAAGAACGTACCGGTTTCCCGTTTCACCCCATGCACGGCGGCATGGGACACCTGAAACTGGGCGGCATCTGAACATTCGACAGACCGTTCGTCAACTTGCCAATCCAGGTCCTCGACCCGCGAATTACCAACTTTGGAAATAACTACTAAGGTCTATAGCGGTCATCACAACGCAATATTGCGCGGCGTCGACAGGCGTGAGGGATACGCCAGGCACGCTGAACAGGGAGGTTTTCATGCACGGTGCCAGCGGCCCATCTCATGGCGGACACGTCCCGCATTTCATGCGCAATGCTTTACTGGTCGCCATGGCCAACACCCTGATGCTCGCAGATGTTCAGGCCGCGTGCGGGCCTTTGGCGGCGGGTGCCTACAACGTCTCGCAAACCTGTTTGCCTGCAGCCGGTGTCGATGCGTCGATCAGCACTCAGACGGGCACCACCATTACCACCACAGCCGGCTCTTCATTGAACAGTCGCGGCAACAACGCCAACGCGCTTACGGCGTCGGCGCCTACTGGACACACTTCGGCCCCTCCGGCTGGTATCTGGACGGCGTATTGCAGCTCAACCGCTTCGACATCGAAGCCAAACCCAACGACCTGGCCAAACTGAAAACCCGTGGCTGGGGCTACACCGCGTCGCTGGAAAACGGCTACCCGTTCGAAGTCGACAAAGACTGGTACATCGAGCCGCAATTGCAGGCGATCTACAGCTACGTCGATCTGGACAGCAGTGATGACGTCGGCGCGAAAATTCGCTTCAAGGACGTGGATTCTTTGATCGGCCGCGCCGGCGTACGTATCGCCAAGGACTGGGACACCGAGGGCGTCGACAAGAGCGCACGGCGCACCAATGGCTGGATCCGTCCGAGTATCTGGCATGAATTCAAGGGGCAACCGAAAACCGAGTTTTCCTCTGAATCGGGGTACATCCCGTTCGAATCCGACATTCAGGGCACGTGGGGCGAGGTCAATGTGGGGGTGGATTACCAGGCTAACCGGCGCACCACGTTTACCGCTTCGGCTGGCTATCGGCAGGGCTTTGATGGCGACAGCCATGGGTATGACGCGATGTTGGGGTTCAAGATCAATTTCTAGTCCTTACGGGTAAAACGCACTCCTACAGTGGATGGCTTGCTGACGTTCAGCCCTATATCCTGCACGCCTGTTGATGGATTGATTTAGGGAAGAATTGCATGCCGTTCAGGGTGATGGTGGTCGGTGGTTACGGAAATTTCGGCAGCATCGTGTGCCGCCATCTGGCGCTGATGCCGGACATCGGGCTGGTGCTGTCGGGTCGTGACCCGCGCAAATTGCAGCGCAAACTCGATGAGCTGAACAGCCAATCGGGCAACGTCTGCGAAGGCTGGTGCGGCGACGCCATGGGCGAAGAGTTCGAAGCCGCATTGCGTGCGCTGAACATTCAGTTGGTCGTGCATACCGGCGGGCCGTTTCAGGGGCAATCCTATGCCGTTGCGCAGAGTTGCATCGACGCTGGCGTGAACTACTGCGATCTGGCGGACTGCCGCACCTTCGTCAACGGCATCCACATTCTCGACGCGGGAGCGAAGCAGGCCGGCGTGGCGATCCTCAGCGGTTGCAGCTCGGTGCCGACGCTGTCGTCCGCAATCATCGATGAACAGCGCCAGCGTTTTTCACGCATCGACTCGATCGAACACGGCATTTCTTCTTCGGCGAAAATGCCGGGTCTGTCGACCATCGAAGGCGTACTCGCCTATGCCGGCAAACCGATCAAACAACTGAAAAACGGCAAGGTGCACGAAGTGTCGGGGTGGCTGGACCTGACCTTGCGCAAAATGCCGCAGATGGGCACGCGGCTGCTGGCCAACGTCGATGTGCCGGACATGGATATTTTCGCCGGTCGTTATGGTGCGCAGACCCTGAGTTTCAAGGCGGGCGCCGGGCTCAAGCTCGGCGGTATCGCCAATGGTCTGCTGGCTCAGGCACTCAAAATCGGACTGGTGCGCGACCATGCTTTGTGGGCCGCAAGATTGCATCGCCTGGGCACGCGCTTCGAGCGTTTCGGCGATGGCAAAAGCGCGATGTACATCGACGTGCAGGGCCTTGGCGTTGACGGCAAACCGCTGTCCATGACCGCGCAACTCACCGCCCTGAACGACAAAGGCCCGGAAATCCCCAGCTGCGCCGCCGTAGCACTGGCGACGAAAATGGCCCAAGGCTACGTGCCGACCGCCGGCGCCCGACCTTGCGTGGGCGAAATCAGCGTCGCCGAGTACATGGCCGCGATCAACGACCCGGCCAACCTGAGCCTGGCCGTGAACTTCGCGGACGGGCAACGCTGACATGCTCTATCTGTGCCTGAAGTACCTGCACATCATCGCGGCGATTTTCCTGTTCGGCTTCGGCATGGGCTCCTACCTCTACTTGATTGCCGCCAGCCGCACACGCAACCCGCAAGTGATTGCCCACGTCGCGCGCATGGTGGTGAGCTTTGACACGTGGATCACCACGCCGGCCGGTTTCGTGCAGATCATCACGGGTTATCTGTTGATGCGACTTTCCGGGCTGAGCATGAGCACCGAGTGGGTGCTGACGTCGTTGATCATCTTCTTCTGCGTCGGCTCGCTGTGGCTGCCGGTGTTGCTGTTGCAGAAGCGGCTGTGTGTGATGGCGACGAGTGCGAGCGAGGTGGGGGCGGGGCTTGATGAACAATATCAATTGGTTTACCGCAAATGGTTCTGGATGGGCGTGCTCGGGTTTGCCGGGATGTTTGTCATCGTGCTGATGATGGTGACGAAGATGACACCAGTGCAGTTGTTCAGCTTTCTGCTGTAGGCGCCGTTGCTTTGAGGAAGCGCTGTTCATGGTCAGGCGTGGGCAGCAGGCAGGTGTCGTATTTGCCGAACAGGCGATAGCGGTTCAGCGCAATGCGGTCGTAAGCCCAGTCGCGCAGGCCCCGGGGGAAGATGCGCAGCAGTCGCAACGGCTGCCAGCGGGCGGGCAATTGGCTGATGATTTCGAAGAAAGCGTTAGAACGTTCCCAGTAGTGGCGGTCGCGGATGACCGCCATGGTGTCGAATTGATCAATTGGCAGACCGGCCCACGCCAGAAGCGCCTGGCCTTCGGGAGATTGCACGGCGGCCAGACGTACGCGGCGTTGATGATCATGACGAATCAAAAAACGCGCTCAGCCGTTGCAGAGTTTGCACACGCCATCGAACAGGACCACGGATTCGTCCGGGTTGAGGAGCGGGGCGGGGGTTGGGCGGATTTTTGAGGTGGGCATGGGGTTGGGTTCGGGAGAGGCTGGAATGTTGCGATCATAGCCTTAGAAGTTGCTGTCTGCGAATGGCCGTACTTGGCAGGAACCGGCAGGGGTGAGAACTCACCGCTCCGTGACAAAGATCAAGTCGGGCCAAGTCTCACGCCACGCCTTGGCTCGAATGCGCTCCAGAAACATGGCATGTTTTTCGATTCTGAATCGTTCTGTTGGCCGTATCACCAGCGAGAACAGATCATCCAGCCCCAACGGCGCCGAAATCTCTATCTCGTCGTCACGATCAAGTCTGACAGCAACGGCAGTCGCCGTTTCGGGCCAACAGGTCATCGCATCGGCAGCGGAGCGATAGGGAGCATCGGCGTTGCGCAGGTGCATTCGCGCCTGATTCTTTACAGACCAGTTCAGTTCGCTACAGAGGCTCGACAGTATGTTTTCCAGCGCCGAATCGGTTTGCGCACTGGCACGTGCCGAGTCGAACCAGATGACATCGATGTCTGCGGGCAACGCTGATGGCTGGCGCTGATGCAGGTGATCCCACACCAGGCTGCGCACGAAACCGGCGCCAATCCAGCAATCCGGCAAGTCCAGTTCGCGAGCCATGCGCAGGATTTTCATCCTTACAGGATCCTGAGTGAGCAGGGTTTTTAGCTGTGTTTCGTGCTGCATTGGGTGTTTCTCATTGCGCTTGGTCATTTGATCTTGGCAAAGGTAGCCACAATCGTGACATTTGATGAATGCTTTCGACTGTTTTCAGATTGAAGCGGATCGTCGTGAATGTCTGCTTTCGGCCAATAGCTGCCAGTCACAGAAGGTTGCTTACGACCCAAAGCGAACGGTCGCGACAGGGAGAACTTGGCCGAATGACACGGATGGCGGTGGATGCCTGGCGCCAGAAGCAACGTTTTAGTCCGAACATCGTGCTGGAAGCTAACTCGATTGCCATCTTGAACAATGTACTCAAGCAATGTCGCTTGGCGACTATCCTTCTCGACGCGATAGTGCGTGAGCAAGCTGGATTACGTGAGCTTCGGACAATCCTATCGTTGCCTGGTCGCACAGTGGTGCTGTATCGCCGAAACAATGGGTATCACAGCGTGGCCGCTGACGCGTTTGCGAAACTCGTAAGCGTTCTGAGAACCCGCGTGTGCCTTATTGCCTGGGCGAAAATCGTTGGAAGCGGGTCGATTGCATCGCGCCCGCTGTAGCCCAAAAAACACATCTGTTTCGACATATGAATAGCCCTGTCAAAGGGATCAGGTAGTCAGGCCAGGCATTATGCCGCCGGAAATAGCGGGAATCCGGTTCCGGAGAACGCTTCGGTGTCGAGCCAGAGGTACTGAAAGGATCTGCTCTTGAAAACCCAATCGTCTCCCGAGCGTTGCAGCACATCGAACGCAATGCAGTGATTGCGGTAGTACTTCTCGCCTGGGCCGCGTGCAGATTCATGCACGAATGTGCGGGTAGTTGCCTGATCACCGTCGATAACAATCACCCCCGGCAGTGCGAATTGGACGAAGAACTCCTTGCCTGCGCGCAGTTTGTGAAGCAGCGCCACGTTGTTGTCTGGGCCTTTGGAGTACTGGCCGTGAGGGGCTTGACCAATGATGAATTCGCCATCATCTGCCCAAACCGAGTAAAACATTGCGAGGTCTGCGCGAGTCGCGCTGTCGGCGAAACGTGCAATGGTGTTCCGGATGGACGCCTCGTCCATGAATTGCTGCAAGCGAGAAGGTTGGTCTGACATCATCGGCCCTCTAAGCCAGGGTTATATTGGATGCCTCCACTTTCGCGAACATCCGGCCCGACCACATCCTCGATAGTGCTAAAGCCTTGCCTGATCCTACCAACTGTTTTAGTTTGAGAAACCACTGGCCTGTCGCGAGTGCGACCAGGATCGATAGCCATCATGCTGGAACATCTTCTCGCAATAGTGAGCCGACATCGCGGTTGCGCCGATCTATCAAACACTCTTCCCCGACTGACAATCAGATCCACAGATGCTCCGGTTCCTCCGACCCCGGCTCTATTTGCGCCGAAGTTCTATCTGCTGCTGCAAGGCGCCAAGCGGATGAACATTGCCGATAGCACGTTTGACTGCCATCCGGGCACCTGTGCAGTGGCATCGGTCGGGTTACCGTTCGTGAGTGAAGTGGTAGAGGCGAGCCCGGAAAAACCTTATATCAGTGTCGAATTAATGCTCGATGCAGGGATCGTCGCTGGCTTGCTTCTCGATATGAGCAAGTCCACCCAACCGTATCCGCAGGCGGGCGCTATCTCTATCGCCCAAGCCGATAGCAGTTTTGTCGAGCCGTTGGTTCGCTTCATCGGTCTGCTTGACACGCCAGCAGAGGTTAAGGTGCTTGGCTCCCAGTTCGAGCGCGAGTTCTACTACCGCCTATTGTTAAGTCCGCTAGGCTCCAGGCTCTGCCAAATTGGAATGCACAACACCCGGTTCGGACAAATCAAAATCGCGGCAGACTGGATCAGCGCGAACGCCGATAAGCCGATGAGTGTGCATTGGCTTGCCGCTCATGTCGGTATGAGCGTCACGTCGTTCCACCGACATTTCAAGGCGGTTACTGCACATAGTCCGCTCGCTTACCAGCGACAACTTAGGCTACTCGCTGCTCGACGGCTGCTCGCATCCGGAGCATCAAATGTTACAGGTGTCGCATTTGAGACCGGATACGCCAGCCCCTCTCAGTTCAGTCGAGAATACAAGAAGGCTTTCGGCGTAGCGCCGAACCGCGACGCTTTATCACTGCGCCGCTGATTTGAGCTTTTTCAATCGGATCAGGCTCGAATTGCGCGTGAGTCTCTATGCGTCAGGCGGCTGGAAAGCTTGAAGCGCATTTAAAGTCAATGTGTTTGGGTTGTTGACGAAGGCCCGGCGCAATGCCGGGTTTTGGCTTTCAGCGCAGTTGCTGTTTGTACTACCCAATGGGGTTCTTAGTCTATGTGATGCGATGGTGGAGGGTCCGCTTCTGGCCGAAAGCAGACGCCCAATGCAATCTTGATCCCTTTGTGACAGCAACCCGACTGCCGCCACAAAGGGATGTCCACTCAATCCACCGGCACAACTTTATCCAGTGCTTTATTCACCGCCAGTTCCCCCAGCATCACCACTTGCGCAATCCCCAGCGCAGTTTTGCGGTGGCCTGGGTCCAGGAGGGCGGCGAAGTTGCAGAGCATTTCGGTGGCTGAGCTGAGCGATTCGCTGGCGTTAACGAGCAGGGACTCGCTGTCGTAGTCGGAGTTGGCCAGAAACATGGGAACGTGTTTTTTGTCGCTGCCCATGATGCGCTGGGTTGGCGTCAGGTAGTAGTCGAGGGCGCGTTCGGCGGCTTCGTGGAATTTCCTGGAATCGGGAGATTCGTACGGGGAGGCCGGATCTGTTTCCGGCGGGTTCGGCGTGATCTTGAACATGTTCTTCTTTTTCCTGTGGTGTGGCCGCCGCACCGAGCTACTAAACAGGGGGTGGCAGCTGTACGCAGGTTAGTAGACCGGGGAAAAGAAGAAAGCCGGCGCGCCCGAGGGCGCCCTACGCACAGCCGCCATCAAGTGCAGGTACGTGAATACCTTTTGACGGACGCTTGTGCACTTTCATTTACCACGGGCTACTAAACCCGATCACTGGGAATCAGTGACGCGAACCAAGTTACCGGTGGCCCTTTAGGCGCACAAGCCGGCGGATTCTGGCGCAGTCGTAGGCAATGGCGCAAGAAGTTGTAGCCTCAAGCAAGTAACGCGACGTGTCTTTTAAACAACCACAAAAAACTCCTAAACATGCCTCATCAACGCGCCGTTCAAAATGACACTCGTCGGCCCGCCCTCCAGCTCAGGCAATGGCCTGGAACCCTCACGCCCGGGCACGCACCAACACTAGGTTGCAACCCAAAAAAGACGAGGAGGGATACCCATGTCACTTCAACCCATTTTGTTTCTGGGCGGCTCCGGCGCCATCGGCCACCGTTCTGCCAAAGCCCTGCGCGCCGCCCACCCCGACGTACCGTTGCTGATCGGCGGCCGCGACCTGGCCAAGGCTCAACAAGCCGCCGAGGAAATGGGCGGGGCGCAGGGCGTGGTCATTGATCCTGCGGCCGATGATCTGGGTATGGGCGATCGCCCGGTCAGCGCCGTGGCGGTTTTCTACATGGATCATTCCCTTGCCGGGTTGCGTTTCGCGCAGCAGCGCAAGGTGCCGCACCTGAGCATTTCGTCCGGCATTTTCGAGATTGCGCCGCAAATCGCCAGTTACATCCATCGCCCTGACGCATCTGCCATCGTGCTCGGTTACGAATGGATGGTCGGTGCAACGACGGTGGCGGCGCTGCACATTGCTGAGGCGTTTGCCCGGGTGCGCGATATTCGCATTGATGCGTTGGTTGACGAGCAGGACGGCGGCGGGCCGACCGTGGCCAAAGATTTTGAACACTTGAGCAAAATGCTGCCCGCCGCCCTGACGCGGCGCGATGGCAATTACGTCTGGCGTGAAGGTGAGGAGCAGAACGTCAGCTTCCGTGCGCTGGACGGCACGTCGATGCAAGCCTCTGGCTTCTCGTCCATCGATGTGACCGGGCTGGCTGCCGCCACCGATGCGCCCAATGTGCAGTTCAATCTGGCCAGCGGGGTGAGTTCTTCGCGACGCGCGGGTCGGCCGATGTCGACCGAGATCCTCATCGAAATGGTCGGCGAGGATCGCAAGGGTCGGGCGTTGCACACACGGCATGCCGTCGTTCACCCGGCAGGCGCCGCAGCGTTGACAGGGCTCAGCGTCGCCATGTTGTTGGAACGACTGCTTGGGCTGGATGGCAAACTACCCACTTCGGCAGGTCTGTACTTTCCTTATCAGCTGCTCGATGCCGGTGCGTATCTGAAGCGTTTGAGTAAAGAGGGCGGTGAGCTGCTGGAATTGAAAGTGCACTAAGGCAAGTTTCTTTCGTTAATGCTGACCGTTCTGATAGATCCGCTGGCGAGCCTTGATGTGCTCGCCAGCGGCCCTTTGCCCTCACGGCGACTGCCAAGCCCCACCATCTGCCACCGGCACCTCACCCAGATCATAAGGGTTGACCCCTTCAAGACAACCCACATTGAAACCAAACTCATGCGGATTGGTACTGCGTCGATGGTGGGTGTAAATACCGCAATTCCCGCAGAAAAAATGCTCGGCCACTTGCTGGCCAAAGCTGTACTTCAGCAATGCAGATTCACCGCGAATCACCTTCAGATCCGCCGCCGGCACCGCCGCCACAATCGCACCTCGGCGTTTGCAGAACGAGCAGTCGCAGCGGTGCGGCGGGGGCAGGCCGTCGGGCAAATGGATTTCGAGGATGACCGCACCGCAATGGCAACTCGCGCGGTGGTCGCGACGGATCAGCGTGTTGCCGACTTGTTTGAGCATGACTATGCCTCCATCCAGTCCACCGTTGCCGTTTCGCGCCATTTCACGTCGGTGATGCCGAAGCGCTCGGCCTGGGGTTTGGAGATGACTTTCAACGGTGGTTTGCCGGGTTTGGGAATCGGCGCGATGCCGGCATCGCAACTCGCCCAATGCCAGGCATCGGCATTGCGCATGGTTTTTGCGCGGATGACGAATGATCTTGGCTGGCCGTGAAGTTTGTATTCGATGACGAAGATGTCGACGTTGCTCATGAGTTCCTCCTTACGCTCATACGCAAATGAGTTTTGCCGACGAAAAAAATTCAAAGGATTTTGCGCTGTTTGTTTTTGCTGGGGTCAGGCACCCGAATCAAGCAGGCGCTGCGTCAGCAGAAGATTTTTTGAACACTGTTTCGTTAGCGCAGCCCAATGCCTATAGGTCTCGGAGGAGTGCGCCATGAACGAGGCAAGGTCCTGGGGCTGATCGTGTGGGGTGTTGCCGGCCCACGCGGGATCAAGCAAGGCCCCTCGTCACCGGAGCACAGCAAGGGCTGAGTGGTGAACAAAACGATCAATGCGCAGGACCTGAACATCCGACTTCGGCGCAACGATGAAGAAGGTCTGTTCAAATGGTTGCTTGCCAGTTTCTTGATGGGCAAGCGAATACAGGCCGAAATTGCCGCGCAAGCTTATCGGGTGATCGTCGATCAACACGGCCGCGACACGCCTCGCAAGCTCGCGCATTGCAGCCATCGTGAATTGGTGGCGATGCTCGGGGAGGCGCATTACGTGCGTTATGACGAGACCACGGCGGAGCGCCTGCTGGCGTTGGCACGCCGGCTTAACGACGAATATGCGGGCAAGGTCAGCAATATGCTGGAGGCGAGTACTGACCGTCAGGCTTTCGAGAAACGCTTGGCGGAATTTGATGGCATCGGTCCGAAAACCGTGGAGATTTTCATGCGGGAGGCGAGTGCGGTGCTTTTTTAATCGACTCGGTGACGGGTTACCTTTCCTAAGGAGAAGGTCATGAAAAAGATATGCGCATGTCTAGGTATTTGTTCGATGTTTTTATTGCAGGGCTGCTTTGAAAGCCCGCATGACTCACCCAACAAGGACGGTGACAAGAGCAAGGCCTCGTTGCAGATACAGCAGGGCAAAACGGACGAAAACAAATAGCTTCATTCCTGGCCAGAGAAGAATGTCGCAAGGGGGTGCGGCTGAGTAGTGTTGCAAATTTCGGGCAGTGGCCAAACTCTGGTCACTGCCTGGATCATTTATCAGCTACCTGACTCGCCCGCGAGCGCGATTGATCGACAGCAGGCAAATCCCCACCAGCAAGGCTGCGCCTGCAACCAGTAGCGCAGAAGGACGCATTGGCTGGGGCGTGCCGTGTGTACGCCGCTGGGAGAGCGGCATTGCACGGGTTTGAGTGGGCATTTCGTCGAGCGTCCGGAGTGGCGCGACGGACTCTTCCTGATAGGGCACTTCCTCAATACTCAAACGCAGGCCGTCTGTCAGTTCCAGGGAGAGCGAAGTAATCGTTCCAACAATTCTGTCCGGATAAACTGGTTCGCCATTGGGATCGAGTTGGTCATACAGGAAATTCTGCCCTTCGAGCCAGCCCACGGCCGTTTGCAATTCGGGACCCAGGTAATACTTGCCGTCGAGGAAAAATCCAGGGAATTGCGGCGCGCGCTCGACGCTTTCAATGCGATAACGCTCACCCGGTTTCATACCGGTTTCAGGGGCAATCATGGTCAATCCCTCCGCTGTAGGTTCAGCGGTAGAGAACAAGGATCGACCGTCGTTCCATGTAAAAGAGGAAAGGTAGCGGTTGTCCCGGAACGGATCTGTAACAGGCGAAAACAACTTCGCCCGACCAAGGCCGGGCGAAGCGGTGTGGCGCTAGCTCAATCAGTAATCCCAAATCGCCGGAATCCAGCGGAACGCTTCACCATTGATGGCAACACGGCCGACCGACGGGAAGGGCAAGTGTGTGGCGACAAACAGCTCGCCGCTGGCGGCCGCTTCCTGCAGCAAGCGCACACGCACGCGCACCGCTTCATCGGGATCGTGCTCGAAGCCGTTGTGCCAGTCCGGGTGATCGAAGGCCACCGGGAACAGGGCGTCGCCGGCGAAGGTCAAGCGTTCCTCGCCGGAGGTCACGTAGACCACGCAATGGCCCGGGGTGTGACCGCCGGTGAGTTTGGCGACCACGCCGGGAGCGACTTCGAACTCATTTTCGAAGATGCGCAGTTTGCTTTGGTACTGCTGGATGAACGCGTTGGCGGTCGAGCGCAATACATCCGGCACCGGTGCGGGCATGTCGGTGCAGGTGAAGTCCGGCGAGGTCCAGAAGTCGACTTCGGTGGCGGTGACGTGGATGCGCACGTCGTCGCGCAGACGGTTTCTCACCGTGTCGACGAGCAGTCCGCCGATGTGGTCCATGTGCATGTGGGTGATGACGATATCGGTGACGTCTGCGAGGTCGATGCCGGCCGCCGCGAGGCGTTTGGGAAACTGCCCGGCGCGGGGGAAACCGGGGAACTGGCCGCCAAGTCCGGCGTCGACGAGGATCACCTGTTCGCCGCTGCGCACCACCAGCACATTGAGTGCCCAGTCGAACGCGTCGGGGCCCAGGTACATCTCTTTGAACCACTCAGCGCGGTCGGCAGGATCGGCGTTGGTCGACATGGTCTGGGTCGGCAGCGGCAGGACGCCGTCGCTGATTACCATCACGTCGATGTCACCGAGGCGCAGCGCGTAGCGCGACGGCACCAGCTCTTCGGTCGGGGTTTGCAGGGTGGCGCTGTTGGCGGTGAAGGAATCCAGATGCATGGTCATGGTGTTCTCCTTTTTATCAGGCAAGACATCGGTTCTTGGGCGCTCGGGGCAGATCAGGCCACCGGAATCGCCGGGTCGGCAGCGGCCAGAGCGGCGCTACGCTCGGCGACCGGCGGGTAGATCCACACGCTGTTGATTTGCGTCTTCAGTTCCTTGGCTTCGTCTTTCACCAGTTTCAGCTGGCGATCCCAGCCCTCGGTGTACACCGCGCCCCAGGCACCCAGGTCGAGGCAGGTGACGTACTTCGGTTGACGGTATGTGGTCGGCGCGACTCCGAGCAGATCGGCGATGGCGTTGTTGCCGGCATGACGGCCGAGGCTGATGGCGTGCTGGCAGGACATCACCGAGAAGTTGCCGACGTCATCGGTGGCGGCACGGGCGACGTCACCGGCGGCGAACACGTGCTCAAGGCCTTGCACTTTGAGGTTGCCATCGACGTGCAACCGACCATGACCATCGCGCTCGGCGTTGAGCTGTTCAGTCAACGGACTGGCGCGGAAACCCACGGTCCAGATCACCGTGTTGCTCTCGATGTGGCGACCGTCGGCGAGGGTGACGCCGTTGGCATCCACAGCAGCGACCGTGGCGTCGACGATCCACTCGATACCCAGTTCTTTGGAGGCCTCGATGATGGACGGGCGGATACCGTCGCCCATGGTCGCGGCGATGTCTTTGCTGCGGTCGACGATGATCACCCGAACGTCTTGATCGTCACCGAGAATGGCGCGCAGACGGCTCGGCATTTCGGTCGCGGTTTCGATCCCGGTGAAGCCACCCCCGGCGATGACGACGGTATTGCGGGCCTTGCTGACCGGTTGACTGGCCAACGAAATCAGGTGACGTTCCAGGCGCGCCGACGATTCGATCTGGTCGACGTC
The DNA here is from genome assembly GCF_044743175.1 of Pseudomonas sp. NPDC087690. NCBI lineage: Bacteria > Pseudomonadati > Pseudomonadota > Gammaproteobacteria > Pseudomonadales > Pseudomonadaceae > Pseudomonas > Pseudomonas sp. NPDC087690. Next base: position 690,025 of record NZ_JBIUVX010000001.1, on the reverse strand, counting down.
GAACGCATGTTCTTTCAGACCCGGCACTGGCGGACGGGCCAGTTGGCTGCCGCTGGCCAGCACCAGTCGATCGTAAGAAAGCTCACCCGGGCGACCGCTTTCATCGCGATAACCAACGCGACGTGCCTGGCCGTCGATGCTCTCGGCGGTGCCTTGGACGAAACGCACACCGACCGCAGCGAACAGTGCATCCAGCGGCGCGTACATGTTGTGCACATCGGGTTCGTAGAAACGCGGGCGGATGCGCAGTTCGGCTTGCGGGGCGAGAAGTGTGATCTCCACGTCGTGACGGTCATGCATATCCAGCAAACGCGCGGCGCTCAATGTGCTCCACAGCCCGCCGAACCCTGCACCGATCACCAATAATTGCTGTTTCATAATGTGCTCCCTGACGCTGATGGATGGATAAACCCGAGTCGTTTTCGACTCTGGCGTGACGTTACTGGCCACCGCAAACTGCTTGCCGTACTGCATGGCGCTTAATCGCCCGCTGTCGAAAACGATGTTATGGCGTGGGGGCTGCGGGCGCAGTTGTCCATCGGTGTGCGTCGATTACGCATGCGTTGAAGGGGGGTATACGAAGGTATCGAACGGTAGGAGCTGCCGAAGGCTGCGATTTGTTGATCTTGTTTTTAAAAGGCAACATCAAAAGATCGCAGCCTTCGGCAGCTCCTACACGGGAGGGGTTCTATTCAGGGCTTGTTTGATATGGCTGAGCAAGTCATCGGCCTGGAAGGGCTTGGGCAGGCAAGCCACCACCCCGGGGACTCGGGTGTTCACGTCATCGGGATGAGCAGTGACGAAAATCACCGGAATGCGCCAGCCTTGCGCGTGCAACGCCTCATTGAGTTGCAGGCCGCTCATGCCGGGCATCTGGATATCGGAAATCAGGCAGTGCGCCTGCTCGGGCCCTGTTGATTCAAGGAAGGTGCGGGCGTCGGGAAAGGTCCGTACCCGATAACCGCTGGCGCGCAACAAGCTTTCCAGCGCACTGCGAATGGCCTCGTTGTCGTCAACCACTGCAATGACAACCGTGTTGTGCATAGGGCTCCCTGACCGGATGGGCATGCGTGACGACTCCTGTCGTTCTTGCACCATACGCCGTCCGCGCTGGGGCAAAACTATACCTAGGTATAGCGCGTCGAGACCCTTTGATAGTCAGCGCTTCCGGCGATCAGCCTTCACGAGTGAAGCGACTACGGTAATCACGCGGAGAAATCGACAGGTGACGCTGGAAGCAGGCGCGCAGACGCTCTTCATCACCGAAACCGCAGAGGCGCGCGACCTTGCCGATGTTGTGCGCCGAGTTTTCCAACAGACGCTTGGCCGCTTCGAGGCGGAACAGTTCGATGGCTTTGGATGGCGTGCGGCCGGTGTTCTGTTTGTAGACCCGGGTAAAATTGCGCAGGCTCATTCTGGCCTGCTCGGCGAGACGCTCCACACTCAGTTTGGGATCGCCGAGGTTGTCCATCAGCCAAAGGTGCAGCGGCTCGAACAATGGGCTGTCCTGCACCTGCGCTTGCAGCAACGTGCTGTATTGCGCCTGACCACCGGGCCGCTTGAGGTACACCACCAGTTCGCGGGCGACCTGCAAAGCCACTTCGCGGCCGGCATCCGCCTCGACCAGCGCCAGCGCCAGATCGATACCGGCCGTGACACCCGCCGATGTCCACACCGCCCCTTGCTGGATGAAAATCGCATCGGCATCCACTTCGATCGTCGGGAAGCGTTCGCGCAACGTCTCGCACATGGCCCAATGCGTTGCGGCGCGACAGCCGTCGAGCAGGCCAGCCTTGGCCAGCAGGAACGCGCCGCTGCACACCGAGACCACGCGTTGCGCGCTCGGCGCCTCGCGACGCAGCCAGTCGGTCAGTTGGCCATGCTCGTTGAGGGACTGGCAGATGTCCGGGGCACCGGGGACGACGAGGGTATCCAGTGCGGCCATGTTCAGATCGCGTAGCGCGCGGGTGTCGACGGCCAAACCTTCGACGGTGTGCACCAAGCCGCCTCCAAGGCTGGCGGTGTGCAGCTGATAACCCGCTTGACCGCGTTCGGCCATTGCTTTGCTCGCGGCCCAGAACACCGTTTGTGCACCGCTGAGGTCGAGCAGGCTCATTCGCGGGTAGGCGATGAAAACCACGTCGCGTGATTGCGCGGTAGAAGTGCCGGGCTGCGGGGAAACACTGGACATCGAAATCTGCCTGTTCAATCGGCTGAAGCGGGGCGGTTACGGCATGGCCGATATTCAGGGTTTTCTGGCCTGTCGGCAACGCGCGCCGACTGCTAGCCTGCTGCGCGACCGTTTGGCTGGCATCTGGCTGCGTTTGCCATCATGGACTAGATTTATTCACCTGCACATCGCACGCGTTGCGATCTCGCCGAGGACTCACGATGACTCTGTGGTCGCATTCCAGCCCCAGCGCAAGCCCGCCCGTGCTGAGGGAACCGGTGGTTTATGTGGTCGACGACGACGCCTCCATGCGTCAGGCTCTCGACGGTTTGCTGCGTTCGATCGGCCTGCAGGTGCAGACCTTCGAAACCTCCCAGGATTTTCTCGCATCGGCCAAACGCGATGTCCCCGGTTGTCTGGTGCTCGATGTGCGCCTGCGGGGTGAAAGCGGCCTGACTTTTCAGGAGCAGATGGAAAAGACCGGCGTGCGTATTCCTATCGTATTCATGACCGGTCACGGCGACATCGCCATGACCGTCAAAGCGATGAAGGCCGGTGCGGTGGACTTTCTCGCCAAGCCGTTTCGCGATCAGGACATGCTCGACGCCGTCGCCAGCGCGTTGGCCCGCGACAGTGCGCGGTTGGTTGCCGAGCAGTCTGGTGCGGTTATACGCCTGGCCTACGAGACGCTGACCGTGCGTGAGCGCGAGGTGCTCAGCTTCGTCATCGGCGGGCTGATGAACAAGCAGATCGCGGCGCAGCTCAACCTCAGCGAAGTGACGGTGAAAGTCCATCGCAGCCAGGTGATGAAAAAGCTGTCAGCCCGCTCAGTGGCGGATCTGGTGCGTATCGCCGAAGCCCTGGGCATCGAGCCGGCGCGCCGCAACGGTTGAACAGCAACCCTATGACGGTGTCGACACAGATGGCCAGCAAAAAGCAGATGTTGTGGGACGACGGCGAGCGGGTGTTTGCTCGCGAACTCGACCAGAGAGAGGGTCGTCGCAGTGTTCTGGTGATGCGCCCGGCCCACGCTCAACCGCTGCCCGCGACCCTTGATCGCCTGGCGCATGAATACAGCCTCAAGGACGATCTCAATGCTGAATGGGCGCTGCAACCGCAAGCCCTTGAACGCGCAGGCGCAACGACACGCCTGTTATTCGACGATCCCGGCGGCGAGCCGCTGTCGCGCTTGCTGACCGCTCCGCTGGACACCGAGACCGCCCTGCTGCTGGCGATCAACATCGCCGTGGCGCTGGGCCGCCTGCACCAGTGCGGTCTGGTGCACAAAGATCTCAAGCCGCAACACATGCTGGTCAATTGCAGCGACGGCCAGGCACGCCTGACCGGCTTCGGCCTCGCCTCACGTCTGCCCCGTGAACGGCAAGCGCCGGAGCCGCCGGAAACCATCGCTGGCACCCTGGCCTACATGGCACCGGAACAAACCGGGCGGATGAATCGCTCGATCGATTCGCGCAGTGATCTGTATGCCTTTGGCGTATCCCTTTATCAAATGCTCACCGGCTCGCTGCCGTTCAGCGCCAATGATCCGATGGAATGGGTGCATTGCCACATCGCGCGCTTACCGATGCCAGCGTGCGAACGGGTGGCCACCGTGCCGGCGATGCTCTCGCGGGTGGTCATGAAGTTGCTCGCCAAGACCGCTGAGGAACGCTATCAAACCGCTGCCGGGGTCGAGCATGACCTGCGCCGTTGCCTGAACGATTGGCAGCGTGCCCGGCACATCGAGACTTTCACGCTGAACGAGCAGGGCGCGATCGATCGCCTGTTGATCCCGGAGAAACTCTACGGGCGCGAGCGCGAAGTGCAAACGCTGATCGATGCGTTCGCACACGTAGTGCAGAGCCAATCGCCAAAACTGGTGCTGGTGTCCGGTTACTCAGGCATCGGCAAGTCCTCGGTGGTCAGCGAGTTGCATAAAGTGCTGGTGCCGTCGCGGGGGCTGTTCGCCTCCGGCAAGTTCGACCAGTACAAGCGCGATATTCCCTATGCGACGCTGGTTCAGGCCTTTCAAGGACTGGTGCGCACGCTGCTGGGCAAGCGCCGCGAAGTGCTCGTTGAATGGCGTGCGGCGCTTTTACAGGCGCTGTCACCGAATGCGCGGTTGATGACCGAATTGATCCCCGAACTCAAGCTGATTATCGGCGAGCCACCACCGGTGCCGGAGCTTGAACCGCAACAGGCGCAGCAACGTTTCATGCGAGTGTTGCAGCGCTTTATCAGCGTGTTTGCCCGACCGGAACACCCGTTGGCGCTGTTCCTCGATGACCTGCAATGGCTGGATGCGGCGACGCTGGATCTGCTCGAAGAACTGCTGACCCGTGCCGAGGTTGGCCACCTGCTGTTGGTCGGCGCCTACCGCAATAACGAGGTCGATGCCGACCATCCGCTCAGCAGCAAACTCAAAGCCATTCGTAGTGCCGGCGCGCACATCGACGAGATTCGCCTGACCCCGCTTGCCGGTGTGCACATCGAACAACTGATCGCCGAATCCTTGCGCTGCCCACCCGCGAGCATCGTCACCCTGGCGCGGCTGGTGCTGGACAAGACCGGCGGTAATCCGTTTTTCGTCATCCAGTTTCTCCAGGCCCTCGCCGAGGAGGAACTGCTGATTTACGACCATCAATTCAACCGTTGGCGCTGGGATCTGGAGCTGATCAACGGCAAAGGCTACACCGACAACGTTGTCGATCTGATGGTCGGCAAGCTTGCGCGTTTGCCACTGGAAACCCGGCAGGCCCTGCAACAGCTGGCGTGTCTGGGGAACGTCGCGCGGATCGACACGCTGGCCACTGTGCTCGATCTGTCCCCGGCTCGCGTGCACGCGGCGCTGTGGCCGGCGGTGCGCCAGGATCTGGTTGAACGTCTGGACGGTGCCTGTGCGTTTGCTCACGACCGTGTGCACGAGGCGGCTTACTCGCTGATCGCCGAAGCCGAACGTGCGCAGACGCATTTGCGCATTGGCCGGCTGTTGGCGCTGCAAACGTCGGACGAAGGCCGCGAAGAGGCAATCTTTGAAATTGTCGGCCAGCTCAATCGCGGCGCCAGCCTGATCAGCGCCCGTGCCGAACGTGAGCAGTTGGCCGAATTCAACCTGCTCGCCGGTCAGCGCGCCAAGGCTTCGACCGCTTACACCTCTGCGTTGACCTATTTGGGCGCGGGCGCGACGGTGCTTGGCGAACAAGGCTATGACAGCCGCCATGAGTTGGCGTTTGCCCTGGAGCTGAACCGCGCCGAGTGCGAATTTCTTACCGGACAATTGGCGCTGGCCGACGCCCGACTGCAGGTTCTGGCCGAGCGCGCGGCAACCACAGTGGAGCGCGCGGCGGTGACCTGTCTGCACATGGATGTCTACCTTTTGCTCGATCGCAGCGACCGCGCGGTTGCCGTCTGCCTGGCCTATCTGCGTCAGGTTGGCATCGACTGGACGGCACATCCGGACGATCAGCAAGTACGCCGGGAATACCAGCAGATCTGGGTGCAACTGGGTGAGCGCAGCATCGAACAACTGATCGACTTGCCGTTGATGGAAGATCCGGCCTCACTGGTGACGCTGGATGCGTTGAGCAAGCTGTTCGCACCGGCGTTGCAGTCGGACGCCAACCTTGCCTGCCTGACCATTTGCAAAGCGGTCAGCCTGAGCCTGCAACATGGCAATTGCGATGCCTCTTGCGTGCTTTATGCCAACGTCGCCCGCGTCGCCGGGCGGCGCTTCGGCGACTATGCCGCTGGCTACCACTTTGGCCGTTTGGGGTGTGATCTGGTCGACCGACGTGGCCTGACACGCTACGAGGCGAGCACTTATCTGTGCTTCTCGATCTTCGTGGTGCGCTGGATGCGCCCGGTGCGCGAGTGCCGCGAATTGCTGCGCCGTGCACTCAGCGCCGCCAACCGCATCGGCGATTTGCCCTACGCGGCGTATGCCGGCAACAGCCTGATTTCTGACCTGCTGTTTATTGGCGAACCGCTGGCGGAGGTGCAGGTTCAGGCCGAAGCGGGGCTGGCCTACGCGCAGAAAATCCGCTTCGGGCTGGTGGTGAACTTCATGAGTTGCCAACGAGCATTGATCCGCATGCTGCGCGGGCAGACTGTGGAATTTGGCAGTTTCAACGATGAACAATTTGATGAAACGCGCTTCGAGGCGAAACTCGCTGCGCCTGATCTGGCGTTGGCCCGTGGCAAATATTGGGTGCGCAAGTTGCAGGCGCGCTATCTGGCCGGGGATTACGCGGCAGCGGCTGATTGCGCGGCTCAGGCCCGGGAATTGATGTGGGTAATTTCTTCGTTTTTCGAGGAGGCCGAATACCACTTCTACGCAGCACTGACGTTGGCTGTTCATAGCGACGCCGATACCGATCCACTGCAACGCTTGGCAGAGCACCACGATCAACTGCAAATCTGGGCACAGCAGTGTGCCGAAACCTTTGCCAGCCATGTGGCGCTGGTCGGCGCCGAAATCGCGCGGGTTGCGGGGCAAATGATCGAAGCAGAGTTGCTGTACGAGCGGGCGATTCAATTGGCGGTGGATAGCGGTTTTGTCCACATCGAGGCTTTGGCCAACGAACTGGCGGCGCGTTTCTACGGCGCTCGCGGTCTGGCGAAAATCGCCCGCGTCTACTTGCAAGACGCACGCTACGGTTACTTGCGTTGGGGCGCCGATGGCAAGGTGCGGCAACTGGAGCGGCGGCACCGTTTTCTGCGCCAGGAAGACGCGCAGCCGAGCGCGACTGCGACCATCATCACCGCCGTTGAGCATCTGGATCTGGCCACAGTGCTCAAGGTGTCCCAGGCCGTGTCTGGCGAAATTGTTCTCGACCGGTTGATTGAAACGGTCATGCGCACCGCCATCGAACAGGCCGGCGCCGAGCAGGGTGTGCTGATTCTCACCGAAGGCGAGACGCCGTATATCGCCGCGCGAACGCGCATTGGCGACAGCGCCACATTACTGTGCAATGAGCCCGTCAATGCCGCGGCGCTGGCCGAATCGGTGCTCTACCAGACCCTGCGCACCGGCGAAAACCTATGTCTGGACGATGCCGTCGCCGATCCGGCATTCGCCGCCGATCCCTACATGCACCAGCACGGCGCCCGCTCGATTCTGTGCCTGCCATTGATGAATCAAGGTCGGGTCGCTGGGGCGCTGTACCTGGAAAACAATCTGTCGGCCGGCGTGTTCAGCCCGGTGCGCATTGCCGTTTTGCGGCTGGTCGCTTCACAAGCGGCAATCTCGCTGGACAACGCGCGGCTGTATCGCGACGTCGCCGAGCGTGAAGCAAAGATTCGCCGGCTGGTCGACGCCAACATCATCGGCATCATTGTCTGGAGTGTCGAAGGAGAAATCATCGAGGCCAACGACGCTTTCCTGCGCATGGTCGGCTATCAACGAGATGATCTGCTTTCGGGGAAAGTGCATTGGCGCGACATGACCCCACCGGCTCGGCGCGCCGAAAGCGAAGCGGCGCTCGCGACGGCGATCCGCACCGGGCGTGCCCAGCCGTTCGAAAAGGAATACATCCGCAAAGACGGCAGCCGCCTGCCGGTGATCGTCGGTCTGGCCGCATTCGAAGCCAGTCAGCAACAGGGCGTGGCGTTTGTCCTTGATCTCAGCGAACGCAAACAAGCGGAAGAACAAGTACGCGAAGGCGAGCGCCGTTACCGCCAGGTACAAGCGGAACTGGCCCACGCCAACCGCGTGGCGACCATGGGCCAGCTGGCGGCGTCAATCGCTCACGAAGTCAACCAGCCGATCGCCGCCACCGTGACCAATGCCAACGCCGCGTTGCGCTGGCTCGGCGCACAACCACCGAACACCGGTGAAGTCGAACTGGGGCTCAAGCGCATCATCAACGATGGTAACCGCGCGGCCGACGTGCTCGGTCGCATCCGCGCGCTGATCCGCAAGACACCACCGCAACGGCAAGCGCTGGATCTCAATGCGGTGGTGGAGGAGATGGTCGGGTTTACGCGCAGTGAGGCGACTCGATATGGGGCGATGGTGTCCGTGCAACTGGCCAGCGACTTGCCGGCGGTATTGGCCGACCGGGTTGAGTTGCAACAGGTTCTGCTCAATCTGATCGTCAACGGCCTCGAAGCCATGGCGGTGATGGCGGAGGGCGTGCGTCGGCTGTCCATCACCAGCGATGTTGCCGGTGGAAACGTGCGGATTACCGTCAGCGACTCCGGGCCGGGATTTGCCTGCGAGCGCGCGGAAGAAGTCTTCACCGCGTTCTACACCACCAAACCCACCGGACTGGGGATGGGCCTGTCGATCTGCCGCACGATCATTGAGGCGCATGGCGGACGCTTGTGGGCGGAGGCGAATGCGCCTTGTGGGGCGCGGGTTGTGTTGGCGTTGCCGGGGTATAAGCAAAGTCCTTTCGCCGAAGGCGGATGCGATTGAGTTGCCGAGTTATGAGGCACTGCAGCGAACATAGGTTGCAATGTGCGCGAGGTGACCAGTCGGTGTTTATCGTGAACACATAGTTCTCGAATGTCGATATCAGACACGATCATGGCGCAATCAGGCTACTGACTCATCGGGCAGGCCGGGTAAGGTGAGGTGTCTTTAAGTCAAGATAACCTCATAAAGATCATGGGGTTGATAAGAACTGCGGCGGTTGAAGGGGGCTTCTTTCGGGAAGTCCTGCAGGCAACGATGATGATCGTTTGCCCGCATCAATTAGCTTGAATGTCGATCAGCAGAGAATAAAAAAACCAATGATCAGCCCTAACTCCATGGATTCGAGTAGCCAATTGGCGCAGGGCTTCAAGCCTCGTCACGTCACCATGCTGTCCATCGCCGGGATCATCGGCGCCGGTTTGTTCGTAGGTTCAGGGCATGCCATTGCCGCAGCGGGGCCGGCGGTTCTGCTGGCTTATCTGTTCTCCGGTTTGCTGGTGGTGCTGGTCATGCGCATGCTCGGTGAGATGGCGGTGGCCAATCCGGATACCGGCTCATTCTCGACCTATGCCGATCAGGCGATCGGGCGCTGGGCCGGTTTTACCATCGGTTGGCTCTACTGGTGGTTCTGGGTGTTGGTGATTCCCATCGAAGCGCTGGCGGCCGGGCATGTGCTGAATCAATGGTTTCCACAGGTGGATGCCTGGTTGTTCGCCTTGGGCTCGATCATTGCACTGGTGGTGACCAACCTGTTCAGCGTGTCCAAGTATGGGGAGTTCGAATTCTGGTTCGCCATGGCCAAGGTTGTGGCGATCATCGGTTTTATCGGTCTCGGTTTTGCGGTGTTGATGGGCTGGATTCCCGACAGGCAAGTCAGCGGCTTGAGCGGGTTGATGGCCGACCACGGCGGATTTTCGCCCAACGGTCTGTCGGCGGTTGTCGGCGCGTTCATCACCATCATGTTCAGTTTCATCGGTACCGAAGCGGTGACCATTGCCGCTGCCGAATCCAACGACCCCTCGCGAAACATTGCCAAGGCCACGCGCTCAGTGATCTGGCGCATCGGCGTGTTTTACCTGCTGTCGATCTTCGTGGTGATCTCCGTGGTGCCGTGGAATGATCCGTTGCTGGCCTCGGTCGGCTCTTATCAGCGCGCGCTGGAAATCATGAACATTCCCCACGCCAAGTTCATGGTCGACATCGTCGTACTGATTGCAGTGGCCAGTTGCATGAACTCCTCGATCTACATTGCCTCGCGCATGCTGTACTCGCTGGGCCGGCGAGGCGATGCGCCGAAAATGCTCAAGGCGACTTCCTCGGCAGGCGTGCCTCGAGCAGCAGTGATTGCCAGTACCGTGCTCGGCGCGTTGATCACCGTGTGGAGCTACTTCATGCCCGCCGGGCTGTTTCAATTCCTGCTGGCCAGCTCCGGCGCGATTGCCTTGCTGGTGTATCTGGCGATCGCGGTATCGCAGTTGCGCATGCGGCGGATTTTGCGTCAGCGCAATGTCGAGCTGACCTTTCGCATGTGGCTGTTTCCGTGGCTGACCTGGCTGGTGATCGTGTTCATCTGCGCCGCGCTGGCGGTGATGATGATCACCCCGGAGCATCGCACCGAAGTCACCACCACCATCGGACTGGCACTGGCGATTTCCTTTATCGGCCTGGTGACGTCGCGTCACCCTGCGCCGGCGGCGACGGTCACGTCGGTGGGGTAAAAAATCGGCAGCTCATTGCGCTGAACCTTTCGCTGGCGCCCGGATTTGCGTCAAAGCCTGAACGACATTGGCTGCCATTTTTTCAGGACTGATCGTCCCGTCCAATCGCAACACCGAGGCCGTTTGCGCTGATAACCACGCCTCGTGCCAGGCGCGATTGCGTCCTGAAAAGTCCGGATTGTCGTACTGCGAGGCCCATTCTCGAAAGGCGACATGTATCTCATGCATGTCGCCACCCGGTGCAATCCGCTCTCCAAAGCGTTGCTTTTCCCGTGCCGCCAGCCGTTCGAGGCGAACGGACGTTGGTGTGACAACGAACACAATCAGATCGGCATGGGCAATCAACGCATCCCCCCAATCAATACAAGAACCCGTCAGCACCCAATCGTCGTCACCGAGTTCTTGCTGCATCAATGAAACACGCTCACTGACCGAACGCTTGGTTGTGAACGGAGGATTGGTAGGCATCCAGAAGAAATCGTCGACATCGACCTGGCGTATGCCCAGTAGAAGGGCGAGGTGCTGACCCAAAGTCGTCACGCCCGCACACGAAGCGCCTGTAATGTAGATCCGCAATTCTTCCTCCTTGAGTCTTGGCCGGTTTCGGGGGCAGCAATATATCAAGATCTCCTTGCGTGTCAGTGCCGCTATTCAGGACTCACGGTTTATCACTGCCGATTCCGCATCCGTATAGTTCTTGCTCCATCAGGCGATTGGCCATAAACCCTCCTGTTCAGGTCAATGAAGCCGGTGAGTCACCGGCACAAGGAGGAATCATGGACGCCAGCGCAATTCCCGAAGGTTTCGCCCCGTTTACCCGCAGCAGTCCGCTGCTTGATCTGCTTGGTCCGATCTACGCGAAGGGCAGCGGCCTACAACTGGAACTGGGATTGCTGACCGACTCACGCCATGCCAATGGCCGGGGCACCTTGCATGGCGGCGTGTTGGCGACGTTGGCCGATGTCGGTATGGGTTACGCCATGGCCTTTTCCTGCGACCCGCCACAGCCATTGATCACCGCGAGCATGACCCTGGATTATCTCGGCGCGGTAAAAATGAACGAGTGGCTGCAAGTGCGTCTGGAATACTCGAAAAAAGGACGCCAACTGGCGTTCGCCGCCGTCAGCTTGCATGTCGGGGAGCGAACGGTGGCGCGGGCCAGTGCGGTGTTTGCGGTGCCGATGGGTTGAAAAGGCAGGGCCATCAAGGCGTTGGTCCACAGACCACAGCATGATGCTGATCGAATGAGTGTGGTCCAGTGGAATGACGGCATGTAGTCGGTAGTGGCTTGCCAACCACTGCTTTCGGCCAATAGCAGACATTCGATTGAGTGCCTCTTCGAACCAAACTGCCGATCTTCACCTAGCGATTGCGGCGTTTCTAGCTACGCTTGCCAGCAAGAGACTGGCGTAAGTACGCCAGCTCTTGAATTGCGGACTCGGGAGCCAACATACATGGATAGCATGCAGGACGTTTACCCATCAGCGACCGTTCTGGTGGTCGACGATACACCCGATAACCTGATGCTGATCGCAGAGTTGCTCAAGGACAAATATCGGGTCAAGGCCGCCAACAGCGGCGAAAAGGCCCTGCGCCTGCTACAGGCAGACCCGCTTCCCGACCTGATCCTGCTGGACATCATGATGCCGGGCCTGTCCGGTTATGACGTTGCCGAGCAGCTCAAGCTTGACGCTCGCATTCGTCACATACCGATCATTTTCCTGACCGCCATGACCGCTACGCAGGACGAGATTCGCGGCTTGAGCCTCGGTGCTGCGGATTACATCACCAAGCCGATCATTCCCCCGGTTCTGATGGCCCGGGTCGAGATTCAGATCAAGCTCAAGGCCGTTGCCGATTTCCTGCGCAATCAGAACGATTTTCTGGAGCAGGAAGTGCAACGGCGCACCCGCGAGGTGATCGCCATCCAGGATGTCACGATCCACGCCATGGCCTCGCTGGCTGAAACCCGTGATAACGAAACCGGCAACCACATTCGCCGCACCCAGCACTACATCAAACGCCTGGCTGAACTGTTGCGCAATCACCCGCGCTTCCGGGACTTCCTCGACGAGGACACCATCAAACTGCTCTTCAAATCGGCACCGCTGCACGATATCGGCAAGATTGGCATTCCTGATCGCATCCTGCTGAAACCGGGACGGCTGACCGCCGAAGAGTTCGAGATCATGAAAACCCACACCACATTGGGACGCGACGCCATCCAGCACGCCGAGGATCAGTTGGGAATAAACGTCGACTTCCTTCATCTGGCCAAGGAAATTGCCTACGGCCACCAGGAAAAATGGGATGGCAGTGGCTATCCACAGGGTGTGGCCACCGATGACATCCCGATCAGCGCCCGATTGATGGCCGTGGCGGATGTCTACGATGCGCTGATCAGTCGCCGCGTGTACAAGCCCGGCATGCCCCACGAGCAGGCGGTGAAAATCATCCGCGAAGGCCGGGGCTCGCATTTTGATCCGGACATCTGTGACGCGTTTCTCGCCAATGCCGAACAGTTTCGCGCAATTGCCGAGCAATTTGCCGACAGCGACCAGGACATGGCCAGGCAGTTAGCCCTGCTTGAGCAAATTGCTGATCGTCCCTGAGCCCCGCGCATCACTCTGCACATCCAGCTGAAAGAGGCCGTTTATGAACAGACTGTTCGAGATGCTCGAGCGCCTGTCCCTGCGCAGCAAATTGATCATCGGCTTCGCGGCGTTGATGACATTGATCCTGATACTCGGCGTGCAAAGCCTGCGCACCCAGTATTCGCTCAGGCATGAAATGCAGCAGCTGTACCAACAGGATCTTGCCGGTATCCAGCATGTGCAGGAAGTTCGGGTGCAACTACCGCATCTGTTGCTGGCCATGCAACGGGCGATCGCGACCAATAACGCCGACATCCGCATCAGCGCCAGGGCGCAGATGGACCGCGCCCAAGAGCGCCTCCTCGAAGCGTTGGCGCAGGTGCGTCCAACACTGCGCAGACAGAGCAGCATCAGCAGCCTGCTGGAATTCGAACGGGTATTACAGCGTCTGCAAAAAGATGGCGATGAAGCGTTGGAGTTCGCCGGCAAGGGGTCCTTGGGTCAGGCCTTGATGTTGCTCAACAGTAAGGATTTTCTTGCGTTGGAACAGGGCGGCGACGGGTTGCTCAACCAGATCGAGAAAAACAAGGAAGCCGACATCCACGATACGGCGAAGAACCTCGCTGAGTACGCCCAGCGCAGCAGCATGATCACCTATGTCTTGCTGTTGGGCGGTTCAACGCTGGCTTTGCTGTTGACCTGGCTGGTCAGCTATTCCATTCGTGTGCCGCTCAACCGTGTCCGCGTGGCGGTTGATGAATTGGCGTCGGGCAAGCTGGACGGCCAGATCCCCCACACCGACCTGCGCAACGAAACCGGCGACCTGGCGCGGGCCATTGCCACGCTGCAAGTGGAGGCTTGTCAACTTGAACGCCAGCGTTGGGTGAAAGGCCATGCCTCGCTCCTGCAAGTGGATCTGCAACAGGCTGAGACGCCACAGCAGTTGGCCCAGGCTTTTTTCAGCCGCATCGCGCCCCGTTTGGGCATGTGCCAAGGGGCGCTTTACGTGCTTTATGAGGGCGCGTCGCGCCTGCAATTAGTCGGCGGTTATGCGGTGGACAGTGAGCACCCGTTGCCCGCCGAGCTTGAACTCGGTGAGGGGTTGCTTGGCCAGTGCGCACTGGATCGCCAACCCCGTCAGCTTGAGGATCTGCCCGAATCGTTCTGGCATGTGCGCGCGCAGTTGGGCGCAGCCGCCGCCAGCCATCTGATGGTGCAGCCGGTGCTGCGTGGCGAGCGCCTGCTCGGGGTTGTGGAAATGGCTGGCTTTCACTCGCTGGAGGAGAAAGAGGCGTTGCTCTTGCAAGAAGTCCTGCCCAGGCTGGCCGGTGCGATGGCCATTATGGAACGCAGCGAGGCAGCCCAGGCGCTGCTGCAGGAAACACGGCGCCAGGCTGACGAAATGGGCGCGCAAACCTTGCTGCTGGAACACCAGGCCAGAGAGCTGGAGGCCCAGCAGGCAGAACTGCGCGCCACCGAGGCCTGGTACCGCGGCATCATCGAGGCAGCACCGGACGGCATGCTGGTGCTGGGAGCCGACGGCCGCATCCTGATGACCAACCCGCAAATGGACACCTTGTTTGGTTACGCCCCCGGCGAGCTGATTGGCGCCAGCATCGAGCGTCTGGTACCGCAGGCTGCCCGCGAGCGGCATGTCAGGTTACGCGACGGCTTCATTGCCAGTGGCGGAACCCGGCAGATGGGCGGCGATCTGGACGATTTGAGCGGAGTACGCAAAGACGGCAGCCTGTTCTCCGTGGAAATCGGCCTTTCCCATTTGCCCCGCCTCGAGGGGCGTGGCGTCTGTGTGTGTGCCTCGGTGCGCGACGTCAGTGAGCGCCGGGCGATGGAAGCCAGGCTGCGAACTGCCAGCGATCGCCTGAACCTGGCACAAGAGGCCGGTGACATCGGGCTATTCGACGTCGATCTGGTCAGCGGCACCAACTATTGGACTCCCCAGCTTGAAACACTGTTCGGACTTGAGCCTGGCGGCTTCGGTGGTTCGTTGGCGCACTGGAAGGCGCTGGTGCATCCCGAGGATGTGGCGCGAGTCAGCAGCACCTTCGAGAGCGCCGTTCAGAGTGGCGATGATCGCGTCGAGTTCGACTTCCGGATCGTGCGTAAAAACGACGGGCAGGTGCGCACGTTCCGCTCGCTGAATCGCTTCTCACGCACACCTGACGGCAAGCCATTGCGCGCAACCGGCATCAACATCGACGTCACCGCACTGGCAGAGGCTAGGGCTGCAGCGGAAGAGGCCACGCTGGCCAAGAGCGAGTTCCTCGCCAACATGAGCCATGAGATCCGAACACCGATGAACGCCATTATCGGCATGAGCCACTTGGCGCTGCGTACAGAACTGGATAAACGCCAGCGCAACTACATTGAAAAGGTGCACCGATCAGCGGAGAACCTGCTGGGAATCATCAACGACATCCTCGACTTCTCCAAGATCGAGGCCGGCAGGATGAGCCTCGAACACGTGCCTTTCCGCCTGGAGGACGTATTCGACAGCTTCACCTCGATGATTGGCCTGAAGACCGAGGACAAGGGCCTGGAGTTGTTGTTCCAGATCCCGCCCGACTTGCCCACGGCACTGCTGGGCGATCCTCTGCGGTTGGGGCAAGTGCTGATCAACCTGGGCAACAACGCAGCCAAATTCACCGAGCACGGTGAGATCGTGGTCGGAGTGGAAGAAGTGGGGGCGCACACGGACAGTGTGCAACTGCATTTCTGGGTCCGCGACACAGGCATTGGCATGACCGTCGAGCAGTGTTCACGCCTGTTTCAGTCATTCAGCCAGGCGGACAGTTCGATCACCCGCAAATACGGTGGCACCGGGTTGGGGCTGTCTATCTCGAAGAAACTGGTGGAGCTGATGGCCGGCCGAATCTGGGTCGAAAGTGAACCGGGGATCGGCTCTACATTCCATTTCCAGGTGCAACTCGGCGTGCAGCAAAACGTGCAGCCGCGCCGTATGTTCAAGGCCGGCGAACTGCTTGGTATGCGGGTACTGGTCGTGGATGACAACACCAGTGCCCGTGAAATTCTCTCGGGCATGGCACGCAGCTTTGGCCTGGAAGTGGATGTCGCGCAGAGCGGTAGTCTGGCGCTGCGCATGTTGGCCGACGCCGAGCACAAGGTATTGCCTTACGATCTGGTCTTGATGGACTGGCGGATGCCCGGCATGGATGGCATGGAGGCCGTGAGCAGAATGCATTCCGCCAGTCTGATGCGCACACCATCGGTCATCATGGTGACCGCTTTTGGCCGCGAAGAAGCCCGCGAAGAAGCCGAACGCCAGGGCCTCCAGTTGCCGGTGATACTGACCAAACCCGTTACGCCGTCCTCGTTACTCGAAGCCATCGGTGTCGTGCTGGGCAGAGACACGAACAGCGATACTCGGGCTGGCGAACGCTCCCTACAGAATGCCGATACCGTCGCCAGTCTCAAGGGAGCGCGGCTGCTTCTGGTCGAAGATAACGAACTGAATCAGGAATTGGCCAGCGAGCTGCTGGAAAGTGTCGGAATACGCTTGCGACTCGCCACGCACGGCCAAGAGGCCTTGGATATCCTCGGCGAGGATGACGACTTCGATGGCGTGCTGATGGACTGCCAGATGCCAGTGATGGATGGCTACACCGCCACCCGGCAAATTCGCCAGCAACCGCGCTTCAGCACTCTGCCGGTGATCGCCATGACCGCCAACGCTATGGACGGTGACCGCGAGCGTGCGCTCGAATGCGGCATGAACGACCATATCTCCAAGCCACTGAATGTCGAAACGATGTTCGCCACAATGGCAAAGTGGATCAAGCCACGAGCCGCTCAAGCACCACTGAACGCAGTCTTCGCCGATGGCTTGCCAGATCGTCTTGAGGGCATTGATCTGGCGGCGGGTCTCGCCACCTGCATGGGGCGGCGGGATCTCTACTTACGTCTGCTCTGCAAGTTTCGCGATACTCAGACAGACTTTGCCGGGCAATTCCAGGCCGCACGAATCGATCCGGATCCTGGTGCCGCGGGACGGCTGGCGCACAGTTTGCGCGGCACCGCCGGCAACATCGGCGCCAAGGCTGTGGCGCAGGCTTGCACGTTGTTAGAACAGGCCTGCCAGAACGGCGAGCCGGCTATGGTAGTGCAAGCGCTAGCGATGCAGGTCGAACATTGCTTGCTCCCGACCCTGGCGGCTCTGGCCAACCTTAAAACAAACACACCGGCCTCCATGGATGGCTACCCGCTGGACGACTCGGCAATCAGCGAGCAACTGAACAGGCTTATTGTTCTTTTGGACGAAGGTGATACGGCGGCTTCGGACGTGCTGGTGGCACTGCGCAATATGCCACTCGATCGAGCGATGGCAGAACGGCTGGCACTCGCCGCGGCGCAGGTGGAACTGTTCGACTTTGATCGCGCCTTGCAGCTCATTCAGGATAAATGAGCGGGTAGCAGGTAGCCGCTAACCATTAACTGCGATTATCGACTCGACCCAGTCCAGGCCAATACCTGGAACCCCAAGGATCCCGGGTACATGCCGATCAGCTAAGCTGTCTGCTCAGACGACTTGAGCAGTGCACGATGCAGCGAACAAATCCGCTTTCATGTTGGGAGTCGACGGGCAAAGGAAATGTTTAATTTCTTTTTGACGTTTTTGTTCGTGTTGATCCCCACGGCGTCACTTTCACTCGACAGTTATCTGCGTTACCGAGTGGCAAAAAACCGCCCGGTGAGCAAGGCGTGGAAAGGTTGCAATCACGTGCTTGCGATCCTGCTGATCATGCAGTTGCTGGGTTTGGCGCTGTACTTCTTTTACCTCGCCTGAGCCTGAACGTTTATGCCAGTTCGTCAGGCACCTTAACGGCCTCGATGCGCGCCGAAATCCATTGCCGACTGTAGGCCAGAACGCCCTGAGCGAGGGCCGTGGGGAAGTGGATAAAGCCGTGGGGCGAGGAGGGCAGCAGGTACATGTCGACCGGCGCCGATTGCGCCCAGCGTTTGGCCATGTCGAGGGTGTCGTCGCGCAGTGGATCGAGTTCACCGGCAAACAGCAGGGCGGGCGGGAAACCGCTGAAGTCGCCGTACAGAGGTGATAACGGTGGCTGACGGCGCTGTTCGTCAGTCATCTCCGGGGTGAGCAGGCGCAGTGCCTCGACCATGCCGGGGCCGTCCAGCACCAGTGTGTCGGCAGGCGCGCTGCGTACGCTTGGGGTTCCGGTCAGGTCGTAGACGCCGTAATACAGCAGCGCGGCGCTGATGCGTTGCAGCAACTCCGGCCACTGCTTGAGCGCCAGCAAGGTCGCCGCGGCCAGATGACCGCCCGCCGATTCACCGACCACCACCACGGGTAGACCGGCAAATTCGGCATCACTCAATACCCCGCGAGTGGCGCTGAGGCAGTCTTCCAGCAGACCTTCAATCGGTGTCGACACCGCTAAGCGATAATCGACCGAGACCACCGTCACCTGGCAGGTGTTGACGATGGCGATGTTGAAATTGTCGTCCATCTGCGCATTGCCGATCACCCAGCCGCCACCGTGGAAGTCCAGCACCACGCCTTTTGCCGGACCTTTGGGGCGGATGATCCGCACCGGTACATTCCCCAGCATCTTCTGCTCAGCCGTCAGACCATGCTCGCGCAACTTCCTTGCACCGCCGACCTGACTGACGCGCAACAGTGCCTGAATCAAGCGCGGCGTCAGGCGATTGCGGATCTTGAAACGCGGCAGCCAGGCGAGTTTGCGGTTGAAGGCGCGCACCTGCGCCAACTCGCGCTGGCCTTGCGGCCACGGTGTTTCGGTCCCCCAATTGGCATTGGTCATCAGCGGTTCTTGATCAGGATGGAGAAATTCAACGCGGCGGCCACACACAGCCACGCCAGATACGGAAACAGGATCAAGCCAGTGATCAGGTCCAGTTGTATCGCCAGCACCACCATTGCCGCAACCACCAGCCACAGCACCGTGAGAATCACCATCGCCGCCAGCACCTGATGCGCGCCGAAGAACACCGGCGTCCACAGTGTGTTCAACGCAATCTGCGCCGCCCACAGCGCCAGCACAGTCTGGCTGCCGGGGATCAGGCTCAAACGGTAACCGGCCCAGGCCAGCAGCAGGTAGATAATCGTCCAGGCCACCGGGAACGCCCAGTTGGGCGGGGTAAAACCGGGTTTGTTCAGTGTTTCGTACCACGGCCCCGGTTTGAACATCACGCCGGTGGCTGCCGCTGCTGCGCAGGCCAGAAGAAAAATAAAAAAGGTCATCGCCGATCCTTGGCTGCAAGCAGCCGGTAAGGGGTTTAAGAAAAGGACGTCCCGGCGCGCGAAAAGTTTGCTATGAAATCCAGATTGACCGGAGAGGCTATTCAATTTGAACTAAAAACTGACCACCGCGTCAGGATAATCAGTCGCCTTTTTCTACTGACGCGGATGACATCATGTACACCTATCACATCGATTACCGATTCAACGGCGAGCCTCGCACCTTTCTGCTTGAACTCAAAGAACAGCAGCTAGCCGAGCACGAGGCCGCGATGCATCTGCTCGAGTTGCACCTGGGCGACGCGGAAAATGGCCTGATCATGCCCACTGCGGATTCGACGGCCGAGGAGATTCTCGAGCATGCAGAGCGGGTAGGGATTACAGACATCAAGGTTGTCAGCCAAACCAATTGAAGTGCACAGCAGACGTTGGCAACGGCGGTGATCCATCGCATGCTGTGTGCCCACTTCACTGTACGCCCGGAGGACACGCCTTGACCTTGAGCCGCGCTGATCTTGCTTACGTTCTGCAAGTCCTGGAGCAAGACACGATTCACGACCTGAGCCTTATTTGTCAGGCTGTGCAGATGAATCCTCGCGACCTGTTGAATCAAGTCGCGATTGCCATGGCCGATCAGTTCCTTAGCGGTGAGCGCGATTTTCACGCATGCGACGAGGTGATGAATCTGTTGTTCGGCGATATCGTTAATGTCGGCATGGATGCCGAAATGCCCGAGCCGGCTTTTTCCATCTACCTCGCGTTTGATTCCGGAGAGCATAGGCACACCGGTGATAACGAGGAGGTCGTACCGTGGGAAAAATGGACGCGACCTGAGCTCGTGCAGATTCTTGATCGGCTGACGGGTAGCTTGTCCGAGGCTCGTCGATAGTTACACGCTCTCTAGCGCTGGGTGGTCGACAAGCAGGTTTGCCCGCTCTTGATAGAACCGCAAAAACTCCTGCGCCGGCATCGCTTTGCCGAACAGCCAGCCCTGACCAAACTGCACACCGTGACCGCGCAGGTAATCGCGCTGGGCTTCGGTCTCAATGCCTTCGGCAACGATCTGCAGACGCAGACTCTTGGCCATTTCGATGATGTGGCCGGTCACTGATCCGGTGGCCGCGTCTTGCTCGATGTTATCGACGAACGACTTGTCGATCTTCAGCACATCCAGCGGCAATTGCTGCAAATGCTGAAGACTGGAAAAACCGGTGCCGAAATCGTCGATGGCTGCGAGATAGCCCAGCTCGCGGGCGCGATTGACTGTCGTGCGCGCGGCGTCGATCTCGACGAAACCGCGTTCGGTGGCTTCCAGCCAGATCTGCTGTTGCTGCACATCGGCGCGGCGTAATGCGGCCTCCAGCTTCGGCAGAAAGCGGCCGCTGCTGACGTCTTTGGCAGCCAGGTTGATTGCCACGTGCAAGCCGCGCTCCTTGACCAGCAACGGGCCGAGGTCATGCATCACATTGTCGATGACCTGATCGGTGATCGGCAAAATCAAACCGCTGTGCTCGGCCATGGGGATAAACGCATCGGGGCAGACCCGCGTACCGTCCGGGTGCTGCCAACGCACCAGTGCCTCAGCGCCAACGCAGGCGCCGTCGTCCAAGCGAATAATCGGTTGATAGTGAACGACGAACTCACGGTTGCGCACCGCCAATTGCAATTCGGCCAGCGGCGACAGGCGTTGGCGAGTGCGGCGCACGATCCGCAACACCAGCACGCCGGCGAGTAAACCGCCGATGGGCAGCATCAGCATTTCCCGGCGAACCAAGCCCTGCATCAGCTCATGGCGGGACAGCGCGGCGATCGCCACCCAGTCGCCGCTGTGCACGAGGGTGTAGAGGTAGCCGTCGTCGAGCCCCGAGTGCGGACCAGAATGCACCCGAGCGAGAAAGTGTTCCGCGCCGGGGCGCGAGGCGCTGACCAGTTGCCCGGCAGCGGTGCCGACGGCCAGATGCAGATCCTCATCGAGCGTTACATGCAGGAACTGCTGTGGATCGACCAGCACATTGAACGCGGCGTATTGCAGGGCCATCATCGGTTTGGCCGCGACGATGCGCGACTGCACACCGAGGGATACGCGCACACCGTCGGAGGTGATGAAGTCTTCCTGCCACGGCGCCGCATGCTGGCCGACCGTACCCCACGAACCGCAGGCGTAAATCTCTTCTTCGACGTAACCGATCGACTTCACTGACAGGGTGTTGATGGTCAGCAGCCGCATCTCGTCGATGCTCTCGGGCGTGCAGGGGGCGAGGTTCGAACCGGCGATGCTCTTCAGCGCACCGGCCGCTTCGCTGAAGGTGCCATTGGCGCGGCTGGAGGCCACCGCCGCGAGGGTTTCCAGGCGCTGCTGCGCCGCCGCCAGATTCAACATCCAGGCGACGTAACCCATCAAAAGGAGCGGAAGCAAGACACACGGAAGGCCCAGGAGAATGCTCCCCCAGACAATGCGTTTTTTGTTCATTTGGCGCCACCTTGGCCACAAGGCCTGTGACGTGCGCACAGCACGGCTGTTTTCAGCCACTGCACAATAACGCCGCCGGAATCGGCGGATATTGTTATAGATCAACTATTCCACTGCCGGCCTTCAATCCCTGTGGTTTGCCACAGGTTTGCGGCAAACCACAGATCTCTAATAGACCAAAGAACCCTGTAGGAGTGAGCCTGCTCGCGATCGCGGTCTATCAGCCACATCATTGCTAAATGACCCACCGCTATCGCGAGCAGGCTCACTCCTACAAAATTTGTGTCAAATCCAGGATATCCAGCAATCCCGAACTCCTGCAGTTTTTGTGTGAAAACCCAGATATCCAGCATCCCGAAGAACCCTGTGGGAGCGAGCTTGCTCGCGAAGGGGCCCTGTCAGCCAACCTCACATTAACTGACCTGCCGCATTCGCGAGCAAGCTCGCTCCCACAGTGTCGCCGCTCGAACTCCACCATCCGACCCGATGGACAATTCACGCACCCCACGGCCCATTCGCGCAGGCATTTCCGTGCAGCGCGAATTTGTCATATTCGGTCTAAATCCGGTGCAGATAGTAGGCAGCCCAACGCTAACCGAAATGAGGCTGCACCGTGTTCCAACGTCTGCTGTGTTCGCTGTCCGTACTGAGCCTGTCCATCACCGCCGCCCATGCTGCCGAAACAGTGCCGCTGGACACCCCGCGCCTGAAAGGCATGGACAATTTCCGCGATGTCGCCGGCACCACCACCGCGTATTCCACCGCTCACGACGGCACCATGCGCGCTGGCGTGTTCTACCGCGCCAACGCGGTAACTCCAACTGCCTCTGACTTGGCGACCCTCAACAGCCTTGGCATCAAAGCCGTCTACGACCTGCGCACCCCGAGCGAAATCGCCGCCACGCCGGACACAATGATCAGCGGAGCGACCTGGCAGAACATCGACATCATCGGCAGCACCACCTCCGGCGCGAACATCACCACCGTCTCGTTCAAAAGCGCCGCCGACGCCATCGCCATGATGGAGCAGACCAACCGTGCCTTCGTCAGCGACGCCGGCATGCGCGGCCAGTTCGGCAAGCTGTTCAATGAACTCGCCAGCGTCGATGCCGCGCAACTGTTCCACTGCACTGCCGGCAAGGACCGCACCGGCTGGACCGCCGCCGTGTTGCAGAGCATCGCCGGTGTCGACAACGCGACCATCATGGCCAACTACCTCGCCACCAACGACTACACCGCCGCCCGCGTCGCCGCCACGTTGAAAGCGATGCCCGCCAGTATGGCCGCCGTGTATGAGCCACTGCTCGGCGTGCAGGCCAGCTACCTGCAGGCCGGCCTCGACGAAGTCACCGCGCAATACGGCAGCATGGACAACTACCTCAAACAAGGCCTCGGTCTGTCGCAGGAAACCATCTACGTCCTGCGCGGCAAACTGGTCGAATACAACAGCCTGCCGGGCCAGGCCGGGCTGATCGGCAACGCCGCAGCCGGTGCAGAATTGCTCCGCCAATTGCAGAACACCAACCTGTCCGGCACCTACAGCGCCTACAACTACTACCTGCAATCGGCCATTGATGCCGGCACTCTCGGCGGTGTCGAATCCCAGGTCGGCGGTCAGGTCCACGCCGACGCCGCCAGCTACCTGCTGCGGCAAAACGCGATGATCGAACAAGCCGCCGCACCATTCGCCAGCGGCAGCGACCTCAAAGTCGGCCAATATCGCCTCTGGACCACCGCGCTCGCCGGCTACCTCGGCACCGACGGTTCGGCCCAAGCCGACAGCAGCAATGAACACAGCCAAGGCCTGATGGTCGGCATCACCCAACGCTTCAGCGAACAACTCAGCGCACGCGGCGGCTTCGGCTACAGCAAAGGCACTGTCGGCGGCGCGGGTGGCGAAGCCGACACCGACTTCACCTTCCTCAACGTCGGCGCCCGCTACGGCTTCACCAGCCTCGAACAAGGCCTGTTCCTCGACGCCAACGCCAGCGCCGGCTACATCGACTACGACAGCAAACGCGACCTCGGCGGCGGCCTCGGCACCGCAAAAGGTGAAACCCACGGCAACCTCAGCGGCGCCACCGTCGCCCTCGGCTACCGCGCCCCGGTCAACGGCATGACCTTCGAGCCAAGCCTGGGTTTGCGCGTCAGCCACCTCGACCTCAACGGCTTCAAAGAGAAGGGCAGCGAACTCTCCCTCGACGTCGACGACATCAGCGCCACCCGCCGCAGCGCCGTCGCCAACCTCAACGTCGCCTTCGCCCCCGTGGCCATGGGCGCATGGCAACTGGTGCCGGGCGTACAAGTGGGTTACGAACGCACACTGGGCGACAACGAAGTCGACAGCCAAAGCCACCTGCTAGGCCTCGACATCGAACAACGCGCCGCCTTCGACAACCGCGACCAATTCAGCGGCGGCGTCAACCTCATGGCCAACCTCGGCGCCCTCAGCCTCGGCGCAGAAGTGGGCGCCAACGGCGGTGGCGACAGCCATGGCTTCAACGGCGGCCTCAAGGCCAGTTACGCGTTCTAAAACACACAAAAAACTGTAGGAGCGAGCCTGCTCGCGAAAGCGCCAGATCAGCCAACACCAAAGTAGACTGACCGACCGCCATCGCCAGCAGGGCTAGCTCCCACAGGTTTTGTGGAATACCGACAATCTCCGGCACACCAGAAATCCTTGTGGGAGCTGGCTTGCCAGCGATTGGGCCAGCCCAGCCAACATCACCATCGACTGACCCACCGCCATCGCTGGCAAGCCAGCTCCCACAGTTTTGTGGCATGCCATCAATCCCAAAGACACCTAAAAAAAATGTGGGAGCTAGCCCTGCTAGCGATTAGGCCAGCACAATCAACATCACTGTCGACTGACCGACCGCCATCGCCAGCAGGGCTAGCTCCCACAGGTTTTGTGGGATGCCGACAATCTCAGGCACACCAGAAATCCTTGTGGGAGCTGGCTTGCCAGCGATTGGGCCACCCCAGCCAACATCACCATCGACTGACCCACCGCCATCGCTGGCAAGCCAGCTCCCACAGTTTTGTGGCATGCCATCAATCCCAAAGACACCTCAAAAAAAATGTGGGAGCTAGCCCTGCTAGCGATTAGGCCAGCACAATCAACATCACTGTCGACTGACCCACCGCCTTCGCAAGCAAGCTCGCTCCCACAATTAGCATTCCAGCCTAAGAACCGATCAACCCCGCCCGCGCAAATCCGCCGGACTCACCCCAAAAGCCCCCTGAAAATACTGACAAAACCGCCCCACATTACTAAACCCAAACCGCAACGCCACCTCGGTCACCGACCCCGAACCCCGCCGCTTCAAAACCTCATAAGCCCGCTCCAGCCGAACCTGCCGCTGATACGCCACAATCGACATCCCGACAAACCGCCGAAACCCCTCCTGCAACGCGCGCTGACTGACATGGCTCAACCGCGCCAGATCCACACCACTGACCAACTGCTCCGGATGCGCCTGAATAAACTCCACCGCCAGCTTCACATGCCTTGGCGCAACCATCGGCGCCGGCCGCCGCAATGCCTCGGAAAAATTATGCGGCCACGCCTCCAGCACCGCATCAATCAACATCTCGCGCAACCGCGACGGCATCAACGTCCCGCTGTTGAGCAACAAATCAAACTCAGCCCCCGTCGCCAGGTCAATCAACGCCCGAATCCCCTGAAACGCTGCAGTGTTCAGGTCCACGCTGGGTGCAAAAACGATCTTCTGCAGAATCGGTTTATCCAACAGCATCGACAACCGCTCGGTAAGCTGATGACGATTGATCGACATGCCGTGATGCGCATGATCATCAACAAAGCGCATCGAACGAATATCGGCCTTATCAATCGCCAGACCCACCTGCGTCACACCGATGGACTCGGTCGCGTGGTTGAAAACAATCTTGCCCGCCGTGGGGATCACAAACGTGATCTCATCCTGCGGATCGGGAAACGAAACGCTGAAATCGCCGTGGTAATGCATGCGCCGGAAACTGACGCCATCGTGCCGCCCATAAACGCCGCCGATGATGATGTTCGACGGCAGCGGCGGGGAGTCGGAATAACGGTTACCGAAGAATCGGGAGAACAACGCGCCGAAGTCATCGGAACGAAGATTGTCGGAGCGCAGGATGATTGGCTGGCGAACAGGAGTCGGAAACACCTTGGCGGCACCTTCGGTTGGGGGCTCTAGGACTGGGGTGTAGGGCAGGGCGCCGAGCAGATTAGCAGAGGCAATATGACGCGTTTGTGACAGTCAGAAACATGTCGTTACAGCGCCGCAACACGTTTGAGCAACGGACACTCGGCAGGCCATGCCCGACATGGCAACCTGCTCGCATCCGTACTCAGCAAAAAAACAAAGGCATCGCGCCGAGCGCCCAGCCTTGTTTACCGAGACCTGAAAGCATTCAAGTAAATTGGAGCGGCAATGCAAGCCAACACGCAAACACTCCCCATCACCCTGGCCCCGGAACTCGACTTCGACCAAAACGCCGCCAGCGCTTTCGGCGAATCGCTGACCCACGAATACACCCAGGCCACGCCATTCCCGCACATCGTCATCGACAACTTCCTGCAAGCCGACGTCATCGCCAGCATCCGCGAACACTTCCCGGTCGAACCGACCAACAACGAACAAATCTACGAACGCGGCTACAAAGGCCAACTCAAACGGCAGATCAGCCCCAACGCCTGCAGCCCCTACCTGAAGAACGTCTTCAACACCTTCAACTCCGCACCAATGCTGGAGTTCCTCGAAAAACTCACCGGCATCCAAGGTCTGATCCCCGACCCTTATTTCGCCGGCGGCGGCCTGCACGAAACCAAAACCGGCGGCTTCCTCGGCGTGCATTCGGATTTTCGGCTGAATAAAAAGCTCAATGTTGAGCGTCGGCTGAACGTGATCATTTACCTGACCGAGGACTGGCAGGAAGCGTACGGTGGCAACCTGGAGCTTTGGGATGTGGGGATGAAAAAGTGCCTGAAGAAGGTTCTGCCGGTTTATAACCGGTGTGTGATTTTTAATACGGACAAGGACAGCAATCATGGGCATCCGGAGCCGTTGACTACGCCGGAACACATCACTCGGCGGTCGATTGCGCTTTATTACTACACGGCGAGTGGGGTGGGCGGGGAGCCGGGACAGAGGAATAAAACGCACTATAAGCCGCGGCCGAAGGATCGGTGGAGTTTGGGGTATTACGTGGAGAAGGTGTTTAGGAAGAAGGGGTAAGATTTTTACTCTTAAATTCAGCTTTTTGCGTAATGGGTGATGATCGGGTTGATTGAGTGAGGTCTGTTGCTTTCGGTTAGAAGCGGCCAAGCTCGAAGGGCGGCTTTCGGCCACTAGCCGTCGCTGAACAGTCTGCTTGACGGCTGATAGGTGCTGAACTACAGCATCAGCAGCTCTAAAGCCATACGCGTTTGACGGATCATGAAGAAAAAACAGAGGAGCTCCCGAGGGCGTGGGGCAGGGGGTAATTCGGTTAGTTATCTTCGCTATATATTACCCATTTTCGGCGATTGGTCGTTGTTTAGCGGCAGCTGCGCGCGCCTTCTTTATGGGTTTTCCTGCCCTACTCATCGCAATCATTCAACCTAGCCATTAAACAATCATCGGTGAGAATCAAAAACAATCTCCGTGAGTTCCGGATTCCAGTGGCATACCAAGCGTCTACTGCACCTGACCAAAAGTTAGGTCATGATCAACAGCAACCGGCCTGACTCGGACGTCGTTCTCAAAAATTACAGTGCATACTGCCCAACTCAACGTTTGCGATACCCCTCACACACTACCACCGAGCCGGCCAAAAAGTATTTGCTCTAGACTGATGCCTTCTGGACAACTTTTTGATCAAATCACCCAAATCACCCAAATCACCCAAATCATCCATTCACCCCAGTCGGATAACGTCAGCATATGAGTATTTCAGCAACTGCGCTTCGGTTACTCGGCTCACTTGTTGGAGCTTTGCTGCCGAAAGGTAAGCAACTTTATGCCGAGCGTTCTGCCGGAAAGTCTCCAGACTCCTATTCAGTTGATTTCGCAGAGGAAATACTCGACGAAGCGCTCGGCCGGCTGGGTGCCGTCGATGTGGAGCACCAGTGGTGGCGGCGTGCTCTAGTGGATTTGGGCGCAACTGCAACTCAACCGATTTGGTTCAAAAAGCCGCACGTTCAGCAATGGCTCTCTCAAACGGATGTTCAGCGTCTTCTCAAGGCGGTTGCTAAGTCTGATCTGAGTGGGGCTGGGCCTCACCGAGATGATTATGAGGCGCTCATCACAAGCTACATGACGAACTCTTTCGAGGATCGTCAGCATGCGGAATCAATAGTTACGCTTGCAGTAGCCGTGCTCAAGGCCAGTATTAAGGGTGCAGTCCGTGATACGGGCATTGCAGCAATAGTCCAGACCGCCTCGGCAGATCAACGAGATCTATTGATGGCCCTTGATGAAAAAATGAAGGCTATTGAACCTGTAGACCTCAAAAAACTGGCGGAGCTCGCCAAGAGCTATGCGGATCTCATTCCAGATGATATTGGCGGTACTTACCTAGACCGACCTTCGCTCTTTGAGGCACTTGACTCCAAGCTCGCCGTGGCTCGCGTGGTACAAGTCCGTGGGTTGCCCGGAAGTGGCAAGTCTGTCTTGGTGAAGCACATAGTCAAGCGTGCGCTAGAACGTGGGCCAGCCCTCTTCCTGAAAGCGGAACAACTCGAAGGTACCAGTTGGATTAGCTATGCGACCTCACAAGGTCTCTCGGGTACGCCGTTGGAAAAATTGCTCATCGAAGTTGGAGCGGTCGGAACTTCGATACTTTTCATCGATGCTATCGATCGCGTCGAAAAAGAACAGCAGCCCATAATCCTCGACATAATTCGTGCCATTGTGGAGTCGCCCTGCCTTAGTGAATGGCGCGTTGTCGTCTCACTTCGTGATACCGGCATTGAGGTACTTCGTAATTGGTTAGGTGGCTTTCTTGATACGCTAAAGGTCGAAACGGTTAGCGTTGAACAGCTAAGTGATGAAGAAGCGGAGACGCTCGCGATAGCCAAACCTCACCTAAGGCCACTTCTATTCGGATCAGCTCAGGTACAAGATGTCGTTCGGCGCCCATTTTTCGCGAAAGTTCTAAACCAGAGTTACGTGGCAGACCCAAAAACCGCTAAATTCGCGCCCCAATCTGAAGTCGATCTGATTGCAAATTGGTGGTTGCGTGGTGGGTATAACGAGACAGGCCAAAGCGCAGTTGAGCGTCGGCGCGCATTACTCGATTTGGCGCGTATTCGTTCCCGCCAACTAAGCCAACCGATTAGCCTTGGCCAACTCAACTCGGTAGCTCACATAGATGACCTGAGATCAGACGGAATCCTCCAATACGCTCGTGAAGGAATTTCTGTCCGCTTCGCTCACGACATCTTCTTTGAATGGGCGTTCTTCCACGTTCTTGCCGATCGCGCAGACCAATGGATGGAAGAGATTAAGGCCAGCGGCGAGCCACCTGCAGTCGCACGCGTTGTCGAACTTGCTTCCCAATGGGAATACACACAGGGAAAAGACTGGCAGGCGTATCTTGCGCTAATCGAAGCATCAAACGTTAGATCACAATGGCTGCGTGCATGGCTGGTCGGGCCCATAGGAACCGCCGGGTTTGAAGTCGCGGACAACCAGTTCGCGAGGACGGTTTTTACCGACGACTTCCGGCTCTTTAGAAAGACGCTTGTGTGGTTCCAGGCTGAAAAGACTACGCCGAATCCAGCCATCCTCTCTGGTGCACTTCCGCAGGAGCAACGTCAACGGTACGCTGATTTGTTCAGTTGGCCATCTGACTTTTCTGCGTGGCGACGCCTTATTGAATTTATTCTACGGCGGGTTTCAGACATCCCTCAGAGGCTCTATCCGGAAATCGTTGCGATTTTCGAAGTCTGGCAGAACGCCTTGGCGGATTTGCGAAACCCAACATCACATGCAATGTTGCAACAATGCGCTAGGTGGCTCACCGCAATCGACGCGATTAGAACCGTCAAAACTCCCGACGAGAACTCAGAGTACTGGCGAAAGGTACCTGACCTTAGTGCGTTCAAAACGTCGTTGGGACGGCTCATCCTGAGGGCTTCAAGAGTCGAGCCTACCCTTGCGGTCAATTATGTACATCAGGTCACCAATTCAGAACATATCCCTGAAAAGACCTTCAACGACATAGTTTCTCTCTGTCCCGTTCTCGCCCAATCAATTCCCAACTCCGTAGTTGAGCTTTCACTCGCGTTTTTCTGTAAGGAGCTTCCAGACGATCAGGTTGCAAGAGAGGATAGAGAGCTTCGCGCAAGCTCCGAGTGGCGAAAGACCATTCGAGCTAAGCCCGAATCAGATCGCACCCATCAAGAGAAAATGGCGCTTTCGCACGCACCTTTATTTCGATCCTTGAGAGATTTCAGTCACCACGACTGGGAAAGACTATCTCTAAATGACTCCTTGCGAGGCTTCTGGCCCCCTTCGCCGCTTCGAGAGCCCTTCCACTCTCTGTTTCAATCCTCACCTGACTATGCGCTGCACCTTCTTCGAGAACTCTGCAATCACGCGATGGCTGCATGGCGACAGTTGCACCGACACTCACGAGATCGCAATGGCACCCCCATACCACTAGAGCTGAAATTTCCTTGGGGTGTTCAGCAGTTCTGGGGCACGAACCGAGAGTACCTATGGTTTCGGTCTACGTGGGCACCGAAAATGATCGGTTGCGGTTTTTTGGCGCTCGAGGAGTGGTGTTTTGCCGAGCTAGCGCGCGGTCGGCCTCTTGACGAACTGATTCAGCAAATCGTTGAGGGGAACGAGTGTATTGCGATTTTGGGGACAGCGGCGATGCTTGTACTCCACACAGAGATGGTGTCCGAGGTAACGGCGCCGCTTTTTACTTCACAGCGGTTGTTCGCCGCAGACCATATCCGAATGAAGCAGGACATCTCATCCTCAACCGTTGGTTTAATCGGCTTCAATCATCGCGTCGACAAGATTCATATTGAAGCAATCCAAACCGCAACTGCTCGGGGGGTACGTGGGAAACAGCTCAGCTGGATGGTACCCAGGCTCGTCTTTGTATCAGACGCTTTTAGTGACCTAATTCGCAATGAGATCCTTAATTTCAAGAATAATTTGCCCTACGAGTATGAAGAGCACCGCAACATTCAAGAAGCGCAGGAGCACCTCACAGCTCAGGCCCTCGAATATGCGGAGTTGGTCGACCCGGAGAACTATCGCGCGTATCGCACTAAAGAGGACTCAAACCAAGTAGCGATTGTCCACGTCAGCCCTTCAGCCTCGAGGCCTGAAAACGTTGCCAGGGCTGAAGAAGCTTCAAGGTTTCTTAAGTTTTCTAGTCTTTGGCAGTGGGCAGCCAAATCCTTTGAAGAGGAAATAATCCAAGACACTTTCGCGATCAAAGACGCCATCACCCTCAGCAAAGAAGAGTTCACCAACGATTTGTTCGAGTACTCAAACGATAAGTATGAAGAAACTCAATTGGCCATGTATCGAGGCGCAGTCGCGGCTATCGCTGCCATCGTGCTCAATTTCCGAGACGCGTCAACTCAAGAAGACCTTGAATGGGCTCGGGATGTCTTAATGCGAGCGAAACGTCTCCCGGAGAATCCCGGTGTGATGTGGTCACCCAGCTCCGTCATCCCCTGGCACCATGCAATCTACGCTGCACGGGGCCTAGCAGCGGATATCCGAGAAGGTACAGCAGCAGGCGATGTAGCGATCAACCTGCTAGACCTGATTGCACATCCATTAGAAGTCGTTTCGCTGGCTGCGCTCAAAGAGGCGTGCGAGCTTTGGATTAAAGATCCTAAGCTGACTTGGGCCGCTCTAATATTATCGCTCTCGCTTTGCCATGTCCCTCCGCGGCCCCTTGCCCAACTCAACCAACAGGGATTGGCGGACCACTCTCCAGTTGAATCTAAAGCGGCGGTCGAGGCGGTACTCGCGTTCTACCAAAACGGAAGTGGATGGCCCACCTTGCCTCTGCCGCCTCCAGCTTGGGTTAAGGTCAAGCCTAGGAAGGGCCAGCGTCATTATCAGATCGAGGAAGAATACGATGACGGTGAACCAACCGACGCGGCTGAAGAGTGGGACGAACCACGTATTTTCTGGCACTCAAAGCGTGCTGCAGAAATCCTCAATCTCATTCCGTTCGATAGGGTCCTAGGTAGCAGCGCTAGTAGTACGCTCCTCGAATTTATGGCAGAGATTCTCGACTGGACCGTCCAAAAAAACTCGCCGCCTTGGGCAAAGGCCGGACACAGAGATCGTCCGACGACTCAGATTTTTGAATGGACCAACACCTTAGGGTCGACACTTGGTCAGGTGTCTGGGCTCATTCCCCTTGAAGATTTCCAGCCTCGCTTCCTAGAACCGATTTTTGGGGTCGAAGACGAATGCTGCTGGGCAATGCTGTCTCCCTTCGCTAGCGCATATGTCTGCGCCTACGTTTACGATGCACTGGTCGTTCCAGCCGACGCAGTTGTAACCCTTGACCTCTGCCTTGGACGACTTCTTCGGAGTTCTGCTTTCAATCTCGACGCATATCGAAGTGGAGAGCTTTCGGGTTTTGATCAGCCCAATCTTGTACGTACATTAATGTTTGTTTCTGTTGAGCACGCCGGCATGGCGGCTCGCTATGCCAATGGCGATTGGTCAGAAATTAGCCTTATTTTGCCTATAATCGATCGTTTCATTCGCGCCGCTGGATGGACTGTGTCCGTGATGGTGGCTTTCCTAACGCTCTGTGAACGCGCAAAAGCTAACTACCACGCCGAGACCTTCGCGGATCAAGTACTGGCAATCATCAGCGAGGGACCGGACAGACTGATCGGTTGGCACGGAACGACAACTCCGGCGCGTATAGCGGAATTAGTGCAGTACTTCGCACATCGTGATGCGCCAATGACGCTGGCCGTGGCTCAGAAGTTTTTGAGGATACTTGACCTGCTAGTCGATATGGGCGACCGGCGAAGCGCCGCGCTACAGCTCAGTGAGGCATTTAGGGAAACTCGCTTGTCTGTTTGATGTAGAAGGGGAGGCCATCTTCACTCTCTCCAGATACACGTAGGGGCCCCTGGCAGTTTGGTTATTGAACGGGTGTTAGCTTAACTGGAGCGAAGCGTCTGCACGCGGCGCCTCGGACGGAAACGTATCTTTAGGGTGAGGCAGGCGATGTTTGAAGAAACAATCCGCGCACTGAAAAAGCTTGGCGACGAAAAGTCTGCAGTATCAATCTCTGCAGACGATGAAAACTACTTTGATCGTGAGTGTCCCGCGCAAGAATGCTTAGCTCAGTTCAAGGTGTTGATGGAAGACTGGAAAAACAAGGTCAGGGACGAGGAGGTCTTTTGTCCGTTTTGCGGCCACGCCGCCGATGCCCAGAAATGGTGGACGCAAGAACAGCTCAATCACGTTCGGGGTGTTGCAGCTGCGTGTATCGAGGGGGCAATCGGTGGTGCACTTCGCATTGATGCGCAGAAATTCAACCAGAGACAGAACAAGGGCGGTTTCATCTCGATGAGCTTAAGGGTGGACAGCCGACCTCAGCTTGTACCGATTCCCTATGCTGCGGCAGCGCCCATGCGTCTGAAAATTACTTGTGGTGATTGTGGGTGTCGATATGCCGTTGTCGGTGCGGCGTATTTCTGTCCGTCTTGTGGAGCAAACGCAGCTGAGCTCGTTTTTGATCTTACGGTCCAAGGCATCCGACAGTCGCTTGAAGCCGTTGACGCCATAAGAGCCGCCATTCCAGATGCGGACACTGCGGAGAACACGTGTCGTCTTATCGTTGAGAGCGCTTTGCAAAACGTTGTGACGGCATTCCAGCGAAATACAGAAGCGCTTTACGCTCGTGTTATGCCGACAACCAAGATTCGGCGTAACGCATTTCAGAACCTTACGGAGGGTTCAGATCTTTGGGTTGCTGCCATAGGACACGGTTACGATCAGCACCTTGTGACCGTCGAGCTGGAACAGCTGACGACGGTATTCCAGCAGCGTCATCTATTAGCCCACACACAGGGTGTCGTCGATGATGATTACATCAGGAAAACTGGTGACACGCGGTATAAGTCTGGGCAGCGATTGGTGATCAAGCGGGAGTCCGTGGCAGAAGCACTAACGCTGGTCGAGCGGTTGACGCTTGGAATCCGCGAGGACGCGAAGGATAAAGGCTGATCGCGTCAGTTGCTGCTGTTGGCCGATTTCTGCCTGTGGAAAGGACTGCAAACGAACCAATGCGAACGTTGAAAATAGGTTTTGGAGCGCAAAGGGGACGGATTTATTTTCTAAGAATGAATTTGTGCCCATTTGCCTAAAGAAAGCGGCGCGCTAAGGCATCATTGCCGGTGGCGGCAGTTGCGGATGAGGGGCCGCATATTTGCGCCCCTGCCACGCTAATTTGCGTGATAGTGCTGTTCATCACCGCAACAATCGCAAACGGTTTCGCAGTCAAAACAATTTCACGCTCATTGGATGAAAGACGGAGGAATTTTTCGCATTGGGACGTTTGACAGAGCCACTACTGACCAAGGTAAGAGCCGCGCTCTCGGAGCCATTCAACGACTTCCCCGTCGAATACGACTACGTCGCGAGGAAGGTCAGAGGCGTCGATCCTGAAATCCTTTACGAAATCCTCTATTCAGAGGTCGCTCCTGTGTGTTTCACCAATCTTGTGGCCGCTGTACCACCGGTGTGGACAGGGTTCGATCCCGACATTCTCAAAAAGTCGATAGAGGAAAGGTTGGCTGCGAGAAAGCGGAATTGGTTTCGTCGGCAGTTCGACAAAGTGCTGGTTCGCTGGTTGAAATACAACTACGCCTACATCTGGAAGGAAATCGCTAGCAGGCTGTAGCTTGCAGTGGGATTGTGGATTTGGATTAAGTAGTGAAAAGGGCCCGTTAGGGCCTTTTTTATTAGCGAGCCTTTTGCTTAAACGTAGCGAGTCAAATGCGTTTAAATTACACAACCCGTTACGCCACAAAGGCTACAACGCCTTGCGCCGTTGCCTACGCGTACGCCAGAATCCGCCGGCATACGCGACTATGCAGCGGGCTATATCGTTT
Source organism: Pseudomonas sp. NPDC087690 (assembly GCF_044743175.1). Classification (NCBI taxonomy): domain Bacteria; kingdom Pseudomonadati; phylum Pseudomonadota; class Gammaproteobacteria; order Pseudomonadales; family Pseudomonadaceae; genus Pseudomonas; species Pseudomonas sp. NPDC087690. The sequence goes on along the minus strand of NZ_JBIUVX010000001.1, from coordinate 655,288 downwards.
CCCCGTCACTGAAAACAGTGATCGGGTTTGGTAGCCCGGTGTTAGTTGTACAGCCCACTGTCGTCGAGATTTCTCGCTCGATTATGGTGGCCATGTATAGGGCGTCCTAGGGCGCGCCGGATCCTAACACCCGGTCTACCAACCTCTGCATGGCCGCCACCCTTCGTTTGGTAGCGAAAGGGTGAAGCCTCCTTTAAATGTGTTAGGAGCTTCATCAATGTTCAAACCAACGCCAAACCCACCGGACATCGATCCGATCCCGTACGACCCATCGCTAGAACCCCAAAAGATAAAAGAGGCGACCGACCGCGCCATCAACTTCTATCTCAACCCCGGCTCACTGAAGCTTTCAATCCCTACCCGCAAGTCCAACAAGATCTTCCTGGTCGATCCCGCCGTGGACGAGGAAACCTTGCTCGTCGAAGCCTGCGAGTCGTTAGCCGCTGCCAGTGACATGGCGCGTGATATTGGCGATGTCGTTGACCACTCTCAGCGGCGGGCCATGCTGATGCTGCATCAGGTGATCATGCTGAGTGAGCTGATGGTCAATCGAATCCTGGATGGGCGCCGCTTGCCGCACTAGTTGCTGGCTCGTTTACGGGGATGCCGCGAGCTCTGTGTAGGGGCTGCCATAGGTTGCGATTTTGGAAAGCAGATCAAAAGATCGCAGCCTGCGGCAGCTCCTACAGGGGGGAGCGGTGTTCATTTGGTAGTCGTTTTTCTTGGAGTGCCTTGTTGGGTGCTTGCTGGAGATTCAGTTGATGTCCGAAACCACAAACAATCCGCCGATCACAGATCCGGCGTCGCCGTATGAGTCGTTTGATTCGAGAAAGCTTCACGCGGCGGCGGAGCGGGCGCTCGATCATTATCTTGTGCCTGAGAAGATCATGGCTACGCCGTACAGTCCCAGCACTTTGTTCATGGTTAACCCACAATCCGACACCGAAACCTTGCTGGTCAATGCTTGCGAATCTTTGGCCTCGGCGACGGTGATGCTGGGTGATTTTGCCGGGATGTTGGAAGGGTCGAATCGCAATACGTTGTTGGGGATTGCGCAGGTGGTGATGTTGGGGGAGTTGGCGGTGAACAAGGCGCTGGATAACGTCGAGTTGAAGGCGCCGGCTTAGGAAGGGCAAGTCACTTGGTGGCAAAAAAGAATGGGGACGGCGTTATTGTTTGAAAATAACGCCGTCCCCATTTTCGTTTGCGTGGCCGCATCGTCAGGTTGCGAGGGAAATCAGCGTATCGCCCATCCTGCTCGAAGTACACGCGCAACCCGTTCTGCTCATCCTCACTGCGGCTCGGCAACAACAACGCCGCCGTGACGAACAGCGACAGTGTCAGCATCACCAACAATAGAAATTCGAGAAACGAGAAGGTCTGTTTCACCGCCGACAGTGCGTTGACGGCCCACCAGAATTGCAGCTGCATGGTAAACAGCATCACCGCCCAGACCAGCGCCACCCAATCTGGCTTGGCGACGCGGCGGATGCGGAACACCGTTAATACGCCGAGCAGCAGACGGGTGACGGAGAGCCCGAGGATCATTGAGAGGACGGTGGCGACGATCGGGAAGTTGCTCATCTTGCCTCTCGTGAACTCGGTTTTGGCTGTCAGGGTGTTTTGGGCAGACTAGGTGGGGCGGGTAGGACCGTCAAACGTGGCTGTGCGGTTGGGTTGGCAGAAAACGCCTGTAGCGCCTTGCTGCGCGGAGGTAATGGATTAGGATGCGCGAAGGCTGGAATGGATCTTTTCGACTAAGGATGTGTGGTTTATGGAATCTGCTTTTTCGCAAGTCACCGAGCGTTTGAACAACCGCCGGTTTGCCGTGGCGAACAACGCTCAGGGGCTGTCCGATGCGCGCACGGTGTTTGAATACTTCGTCGAAGGCGCGACGGTTTGGGGGACTTATGCGGGTGGCCATATTCGCATGGGCAACCAGGTTGGTCGGGTGACCGGGCCTGACAGTATCGAGCTGCTTTATCAGTGCATCACCACGGATGGCGAGATCCGCGCGGGTTGGTCGCGGGGTGTGGTGGGGGTTGATGAGGCGGGGCGGACGACGTTGCGGTTTGTGTGGGGTTGGTTGTCGGGGGCCGAGGGTGGCGGGGAGTCGAGTTATGTTGAGGTGGTCGCTTAGCGATGGGGCATCTTGTGATTATCGCGTGCTGCTTGGCACTAACCTTTCAACGCAAGGATGGCTATGTCTGTAGATCTTGATGAGTTGCTGGAACGTGTCACCGATGAGCAATCGTTCATCGATTTCGTCGCGGCGCTGGGTGCTGATTTCTCCCGTGAGCGGGCGCTGGAGAATTCCAGTGAGGCGGGGGCGTCGGACTGGGAAAATGGATCGGTCGATACGTTTCTTGATGCGGCGGCTGCTTGGGCGGTGGCTACTTCGAGGAATGCTCAGGCGGATGCCGCAGCTTCTAATGTCTGGCTGCGGTGTGCGGCGATTTTGTTGGCTGGGAAGTTTTATGAGTGAGGCGGGAAGCAGTTCATCCGCTTTAGGCCGGCACTTTTTTTGATAAGAAAACGCCCAAGGGTTTGGCGTGTCCTGGATGGTTAGGACCGCGTACTGCCTTGGGCGAGATGGGCGCAGATTAGGTGGAGGCAACGTAGACGTCAACTGCTCGCCATCACATCCCAAGTCCGCATCACCTGCGTAATCGCCGCATCAATGCTCTCCAGCGGCGTGTCATCCCGAGCAAGGATGGAAATCCCCTGCAGGAAACTGTCGAACACCGTCGCCATCGCGGCTGCGTTCGCGTCGTCGGCTAACAGTCCTTCACTCACACCACGCTCAACACACGCAACAATCCCGGCGCGGGTTCGGGCGCGGGAGTGGGTGAGGGCTTGGGCGACGTGGGCGTTTTCCGGGCTCGGGGCGCTCATGACGCCGAGGGTGACCATGCAGCCTTTGGGGTGGCCGTCGTCGCATTGCATGCGTGCCGATTGGCGCAGGGCGGTTTCGATGGCTTGGCGTGGTGGCAGGGTTTCGTCCCACAGGCATTCGGTGACTTGGGCGTAGGTCGCCAGGTAACGCTGCACGCACTCGTCGAACAGGGCTTCTTTAGAGCCGAACGCGGCGTAGAAGCTCGGCGCGGAAATGCCGCCGCCCAGTTCAGCCTTCAACTGTGCGAGGGACGTCGCGTCGTAGCCGTGTTGCCAGAACAATTGCATGGCCTGATCGACGGCGTCGTCGCGATCAAAGGCGCGGGGGCGACCGGTTCTCGCCATCTCTGAAACTCCTCGGAAAGTGATTTGGATACTAGTCGATACATAAGTCGTTGACAACGGGCCTCGGCTGCCGCCAGTATTTTATATCGATCGGTACGCAAGTCTGAATTTCCAAACTCAAGGAGTTTCCCGTGACACCTTCATTGACTCTCTCGGCGGCGCCCAAACGCCTGCCCATCGGCGCGCTGCTGGCGCTGGCCATGACCGGTTTTATTTGCATCGTTACCGAAACCCTGCCCGCCGGGCTGTTGCCGCTGATCAGCGAAGGCTTGGCGATTTCGCCTTCGATGGCCGGGCAGATGGTCACCGCGTATGCGCTGGGCTCGGTGCTGGCGGTGATCCCGATGACCATCGCCACGCGCGGCTGGCGGCGGCGCAATGTGTTGTTGCTGACCATCGTTGGGTTTCTGCTGTTCAACTCGATCACGGCGCTGTCGTCGCACTATGGCGTGACGCTGGTGGCGCGCTTCTTCGCGGGTGTCGCGGCAGGGTTGGCGTGGAGTTTGTTGGCCGGTTATGCGCGGCGGATGGTCGAGCCGGATCAGCAGGGCAAGGCGTTGGCGCTGGCGATGGTGGGCACGCCGATTGCCCTGTCATTGGGCGTGCCGCTCGGCACTTGGCTGGGCGGGTTGGTCGGGTGGCGCACGACGTTCGGGTTGATGTCGGCCCTGACCTTGATGCTGATCGTTTGGGTGTTGGTGAAGGTGCCGGATTATCCGCCGCAGCCTGCGCATCAGCGTCTGTCGTTGCGCCGCGTGTTGACCACGCCGGGTGTCCGACCGGTGCTGGCGGTGGTGATCAGCTGGATGCTGGCGCACAACATTCTCTACACCTACATCGCCCCGTTTGTGGCGCCGGCGGGGTTGGCGGATCGCGTGGATCTGGTGTTGTTGGTGTTTGGTCTTGCGGCGTTGGCGGGGATTTGGTTGACGGCCAAACTGGTTGAGCCGCTGTTGCGCAAGACCGTGTTAGCCAGCCTGGTGATGTTTGCCGTGGTGTGTGTGGGGTTTGGATTTTGGGGGCGTGTGCCGGAGGTGATTTACCTCGGCGTGTTGCTGTGGGGATTGAGTTTTGGTGGCGCGGCGACTTTGTTGCAGACCGCGTTGGCAGATGCGGCGGGCGATGGCGCAGATGTGGCGTTGTCGTTGAATGTGGTGGCATGGAATAGCGCGATTGCCGGCAGCGGCGTGGTCGGCGGGGTGTTGCTGGATCGGTGGGGGGTTGCATCGTTTCCGTGGGCGATGGTGGTGTTGGTCGCGGTCGGGTTTGTGATTGCCTGGAGCGCTCGGGCGCACGGGTTTAAAGCGGGGCCGCGTGGTGCGGGGGCGGGGGCTGTGGTCGGGCACTGAGGTTGGGTGTCAGGTTGATGTGTTTTTGATGGGCTGACGTCATCGCTAACAGGGCTAGCTCCCACAGGGATGTGGGTGGGATTGGGATTTGTGGTTTGAGGTGAAAACCCATGTAGGAGTGAGCCTGCTCGCGATGGCGGCGGCTCAGTCAGCCTGATGTCGGCTGGACGGATGCTATCGCGAGCAGGCTCACTCCTACAAAGAACGTGGTCTAGCCCTGCGCTTCATCCTTCAAATCATCCAGCGTATCGACGATCGCCTCATCGCGGTCGGCCATCGCGTCTTGCATGTCTTTGGCGATGGTGGTCTGGATGGTCATGACTTTTTGCGCCAGATCGCGGCCCTGTTTCGAATTGAGGATGATTGCCATGGCCTGCTCGGGGTGCTGGTTGGCGCGAATCATCAGGTCGAGTTCATCGTTGTCGAAGTGATCAGCGTAGATTTCCACGACCATGTCCTTCAGGTCGTCGGGATCGATGTTTTCCCGCACGACGTTACGGATCTGCTCGCGCTCGAGCATCGGATAGCGGGTGGCGTAACCCGTGGACACCATTTCGATCATGTTGCCGTATTGCTTGGTCATTCCGCTGGACTCGACCAGTTTCTCTGCCTTGTCCTTGCTACCGCCGCAACCCGCCAGCGCCATGGCCATCAATACGGCCAGCGTTACTTTTTTCATGCTCATGAGCATCGTTCCTTGAAAGATTTGAAGTGCAGGAGGCTTAACGGCGACTCAGCGCGTAGGCGCCGGCGATGATTACCAGCACCACACCGCCGATGAATGCGCCGAGCGCAGGGAACATCGCCGCCGGCCACATCAGGCCCCGGCCGAGGTTGTAGAAGAAGCCTGCGTGGGAGTAGATGGAGCTGAACAGCCAGGAGTAGAGCGCGTAGATCAAGCCGATGAGCAGATAACCGGAGATTATCTTTCCTTTGAGCGACATGAAGTCTTCCTTGTGCGGGGGTGAAGCAGGGGATGGATTTTGAGTAACATACTATTTCAGTAGTGGCACATCAATGGCGTTGCTGACTCATCCGCTGAGCTTCACTCACACAAGCGCTTGATAAACCGGTTGTTCTTGTCTGCAAAAGCCTTGCTGTCAGCGCTTCACCAGACTGTCTTGCTGCTTCCAGGCCTGCTGCAAGAACTCGTTGATCAACGTTGCAACCTGCTGCTGGATAACCCCCCGAGGACGCGCAGCGTCGCCATCGCCACAAATGATTCCATCGCCAGGCACGTCTTCTTCAAGCAGTGCCACGGCACCCGGTTTGCACATGGCCAGGAAAGTGAAATGGCTGGCATCGCGGATCTCGACATACTGCGTTGACGCCTGCGGCAGGCGTTTGGCGAGGTCGGCTGACTCCAGTTGCGCAGGCAGATCCTGCGACGGCGCACCGGCAGCGATCACCAGCGCCGGCACCGGCAGTCCCGCCAGGCTTTCACTGGTCATCCCGCGCGAAAAACCGAGGTCAAGGGAAACCACGGCGGTGACGCGTTTGTCGCGCAAGTCGCTGGCCAACTGAGTTTTCAGTGCGGGCGTGCTGGCCGGATTGATCTTGTCGTAATTGATGCAACTGGCCAGTTGTGAATGAACCTTGCAGTCACGCGCAAACAGCTGCGGATCGAACCGCGCCCCGGCGATTTCAATGGCCGTCCAGCCGCCGAGCGAATGGCCCACCACAGCAATCTGGCGCGGTGCGACGGCGCCAAACTTCTGCGGCTGCGAGGTCACCGCCGCAATCGCCCGGCTCAGGTCGACCGGCCGCTGCCACAACTGCTCGGCAGCTTGCGGGCTACGGTCATGGGTGGTGGTGCCGGGGTGGTTGACCGCCGCGACGATGTAACCCTGCTGGGCCAACGCACTCGCCAGCCAGCCCTGATTGCTCCAGTTGCCCCGATAACCGTGGGAAAGCACCACCAGTGGATGCTCGCCTGCGGTGGCCGGCGCGTCGCGCACGGCAGCATTGCCGACAAACACCACATCGTCGGCGATCAATTGTGGCGTGACGGTGGTTGTGCTGGGATACCAGACCACCATCTCCAGCGCACGCTCATTGTGCGGGTCGGGCAGGGTCGAGGACTGGAAACCGATAGCGTTGACGTCAGCGAGAGCGCTGGTGGTCAGGCAGGTTAGAAGCAGGGCACCGAGAGCTGGTTTCAATGAGTGGATCTTCCATGATTGGGCGAGGGGGATAGCAACTTGCAATCCGCTGGCAGTGTGCAACACAGTTTGCACACTGCGCTGGAGCTTGCTTACGTTGCCAGCGATAGATAAATCGCCAGCGCTCCCAGCAGGCAAGCCACCAGTGCCGGTGCATAGTGGATGGCTCGCGCCTTTGTGGTTCGCGACGAACTATCGATAGTTTCCAGTGACGACAGCCGCTGTTCAACGGCGCGAAGCAGAGTTTTCTGCTCAATATCAACCTGCTGCAGCTGACTGATCGTTGCAGATTGCTGCGCTAATGCAGCCTCCGCCGTCTTGGCGCGGTCGGTCAATAGATGCATCTGCCTGGCCAAGTCAGCACGCTCAGCTTCCAGAACATCCACGCGGCCGGCAAGTACGCGATTGCAATTGTCGAGCGCTGGCAGTTGCTGTGAGAAGGCCTGCGTCTTCTGCAACAGTTCAGTTATCCGAGCATCATCAAGGGTTCGATGCTGTGCGAGTCGACCTGTCTGATCGGTAAGAACTTTAACGTTGCCTTCCAGTTCCTGGGTGCGCGAAGTCGCCGACTGTTGATTTTGCTCATGTCTGGTCAACTGTGCATTGACAAACTGTTCATGGATTTCTTTTTCTTCGCGCCATGCTTCACAGTCAATCATGCGCAGTTCCAGACTATCGACCATGTCTTGCTGTTGTAACTGGTCGCAGACCTGCTGCTGCAATTGGTCAAGGAAAGCTTTGACCACGACTTTTTGATTGCCATCGAGGGTTTTTGTATCTGCCGTGACCATCGCGATTTTGTTGACCAGCGCCTCATTGAATCCCTGCAGCACCTGGTTTTTCTGGGTCATGACCTTCAACATGACTTGCAGCACTTTCTGGGTGACCACGAGACTGGCGCCCAGTCCCTGAACCAGAATGGCCAGCTCTTTATCGGTGTTACCTGACAACCCCGAGGTGAGCTGGCCCCACCAGTTCCGGCTCTCCAGACTGTTCATCAGTGAGCCAGCCTGGTCTTTGACTTCTGAACTCTGGCGTGATGCCCGTTCTATGTCCAGAACCGCCTCTTCAAGGGCTCGCGTGAAGTCCCTGATCTCTTGGTGGTTGGCGGCTGTCAGGATACAGTCGGTACGTCGCATTACAGCAGAAAGCCTGGCGGGGGTGTTATGCATGTTCATAGGCGTGCTTCTCGAATCAGGAGCGGATAATACGCAGAGTGAGAGGGTCGATCGCGGCAATGGGCTCATGAATCGACAACGTACGGGTATAAGCTTCCATCTGTCCCAGAACCATCAGTTCTGACTCGATGTAGCCACCCAGATCGCCAATCAGCGCGAGTTCGTTTTCTGCGACGATGATGAGTTGCTCACACGCTGCGCGCTCAGCGTTCAGCACCTCCACTTGCCCGTCCTGGAAGGCGATGACTGCGTTGATAATGCGGGTCATGAAGCCCTGCAGGGCATGAGCTGAAATGCCGAAACCCACGGCAGCGACGGCTGCTGAGATGTAAGGCGCGAAGGCGGCCAAGGTGCCACCTGTCTGTGCTACCAGCCATTTTTCCAGCATCAGGTCGAACGAATCCCATATCACCAATGAGCCGCTAATGATGACGGTTTCACTGATTTTGCGGACGAGCTCCTCACGGGGCATCGTCTGCGCCCCTTTGTAGAGCTGCCAGCTGTTGTTGGCCAAATCGAAAAGGTTGCGCGCCAGGTTGTAGATCTGGCCGATGGTCTTGGACAGGGCGTTGACGATGAACTCGGCAATACCACGCAAGAGCTGTAGCGGGTTTTCCAATACATTGCGCAATACTGCGAGGATCTTCTTCAACATCCGATCTACGCGCACCTTGATCTTGGCGACGCCGCCACTCAACACGTCTACCAGTTCATCTTTGATGGCTTTGATTGCAGTCGTCGTCAGTCGCTCGAAGATGTCATAACCAACATTCTTGAAAGCCTCGCCGGCTGCACCGGCCGCTAGAGAAATGGTCGCCCCCGATGTGTCTTTGATCTTCTTCGCTTCTTGGTTGCTGCGGGTGCCCTGTTCAGTAGCCAGCTCTTCCTTTCTGTTCCTAAGCCTACCGTCGGACAATGCCTGCTCTCGCTTGGCATCTTCGTCCGCAGAAGAATTTGTCTCGCTCTTGCTCACGTCCTTGAACTGAGCAAAGTTCTCCCTGATCAGATGGGCTTCCAATGCGGCGGCGGTCTCTTTGGATTCCATATTGATGAACCGGACGGTGCAACCGGCTTCCATCACATCGGCGAGTTTGTAAGGCTCTGCTCCAGGTTTCTGCCCCTGCTTGTATTCGTTGAAGTGGCCGGCATTCCAGCGCGATTGCATGTTCTCGCTGTCGCCCACATACACAGGCTTATCGTATTTATCGAAGACAACATAGACGCCGGGGGCGTTGGGCATTTTCTGCTTGAAATCATCCGGTCGTTGGCCATTCTCGATCGTGAACTTGCCATCGAACTTCAAGGTTGCCAGCGATGAAATGCCATGCGTCAGGCTCTTCTGAATCATCTCTTTCCACGCCTGGCCGCGATTTGCGACCTGCATGACGGACTGGGCCGAAGTCGCTTTCAAAGCTTCTTTGGCCTCAGCACTGAAATCGGTGTGGTTGGCGTTCGGAGTGGCGTTGCGTTTGTTACGGTAGCCTGCCACCAACTTGCGGGTCACGTTATCGATAGCGCGATCGACTATAAGGTTGGCCATGGGTGGCAAGGTCGCCAAGGCTGCATCCTGAGGATTCGGGGGCAATATCGTGCTGAAAGGTGCTTGAAGTTCGCTGGCCACGCATTCGGTCCTTGTTAGTGAGGCGTTTTGTTTGATGTTTCACAAGAGAAGTGGAGCCATATCGCATAGTGGCAATTAGCTGGCTAATGCTTGGATGGTGACCGGATACGCCAGGCGCGACAAGTCCAATAAGCAACAGAGTGACTTCAGGACCGTACGCCTGGAACGAACGAGCCGAATGGTGCCGGGCGCAACCGGGCGCGGCACGAGGACTGGATAGCAGAGCAAACGCTAGCGATATCAGCAAACGCCGGGATGAGCAGTGCTGAATAGATGGCGGCGGAGGTTATTCACGCTCTGCCGCAAGTGCCCCTATCGATTACTCCACGCACAGTTTCGGGGTAATAAGGATTTCCCCGGAAGCGTCGGCGTTACTTGTCCCTTCGACATTGTGCGCAGGATCTTTACGACCGCTCCACTCGACGGGATACGGCCCGGTCGGGGCCAGTATCGTTTGCATTCGAGTCATGAAATCAGCGTCGCTTCGGCCGTAGAAAACCCACTCTCGACGTTGCTCACCGGTCACTGTGCACACCCACTTCGCCAGGCCGTTTTCCGTTGCGGCCGACTTTAGCAAAGCTTCCATTTCATTCATGCGCACCAGATCGCGAGGTCGCGGCAGGAATTTCCGGGAAGTGTAGTTCCAGCGGATTTTCATCTTGAACGGCAACGCTTGCTGCTCCGCCGCAGAAATTTTGTTGGCAGTGTGGTAGCTCATGGGGCTTGGGATATCCGGGTAGTCGGAATCCTGTAGAGGGAACTCCCCCGGATCGGCGAGACGTGCTTGTGTATAAAGATCAGGACCAGTGCCAAGAATGGCCTTGAGTGCCGCATCTCTTTCGTCATTACGGTCAACCACACAGTCCTCGTAAGCGGCACTCTGGCTTGGGCCTTCATCCAGGCACGGGTCGCGTTCGACCGGCGGCGGTGGATGGGAGCATCCAGCGTTGAGCAGAGCTGTTGATGCCAACAGCATTAGCAGCGGCAAAGTGCGATTAAGGGTGTTTCGGTCGTTGGATTTAATGCGATTCAAAAACGTGCCTTCCTTGGGAGGGGCGGGGGAATAGTTTGGCGGCGAGAGGCGTGCCGGAAATGCCTGATTAATGCCGTTTATCAAATCAGCGACTTTTTGAAATCACGCTACTCATGTATTGATTCAAGTCGCGAAAGTCTTCAACGCTCCAGACGTGCGGCGCTATTTTTACGCCGTTCTCGCGCAGGGTTCTCGGAATCAAGTCGCCATTGGGGCGAAGGATGATCGAGGAGACGATGACCCCCGGATAATCATTCAGGCGTTTCTTGAAGGCGGTTGTAGTCAGGTCAGGTGTCGGCGGCTGGCTTTTATTTGCCAAGGGGCCTGTTGCTTTGATATCTGCTCCGTGGCACATCGCACATCGCTGTAGAAAAAGATTCTTGCCATTGGCGTTATCGGCAACGGACAAAGATGTTTGAACGATTGACAGAATTCCAAGCGCCGCGATGAGCAGTACTTTCATTTTTTCACGTGTCCTTGTGGCGGACCGGGCAATTCGGTCCGCATTTTACGATCATTGTTCCAAGTCACCGATTGCAAGAACAGCGGGTGCGTATTTGAGGTACCACTGACGTTGACCAGTGACAAGGTCGCTTGAACTCTTGAGTTGAGTTTCGGGCATGGAGGCGAAACTTTCTTCCCTGTGGTTAATGCGCTTCACTTGGCCGTTGATAACCTTGTAGAGCGCCCACCCCTTGCTTTCCATGCACAGACGACTGCCTTCATTGATGATTTGCGCTTCGGAGTCGCCCAGTGAACGCCTTACCTGCACACCTTGACCATTCTTGTTGTAACTGGCGACCTGAAATTGAACGCAGGCATTCAGGCTTTGGCTGAACTGAGCGGATGAAGGTTTGTTGTTCTGTGCCTTGAAATAGACGCTGCCATCTTTGAAGTCCATATCCGCCCGATCGGACTCGACACTTTGTGCGGTGCTTGAATAACTGTTGTGTAGTGTCGAGGGGGAAGCACAGCCGTTGAGCAGGCTACCGACCAAGGCAACCATTAACAGCGAAGGGGAAATGCGCATCGAGACATCCATGGAAAATTGTATGAGTGAATCCGTATTGCCAACACGGACTCATGCAATTTGCGATTAACTGGCTTTGGCAATCGCCGCTTTCAAATCAGCAAGTCCAACCACCAAGGGTGTAGGCAGCCCTTGTTTTTCAGCGGCGATGAGCCATTCATCGAGACTGTTTTTAACCCTTTTTGCTGCTTTCAGGAGATCTGGCGCGGCGGTAATCAGCCTGGCATTAGCGTTTGACGCCGTGCCGAAACTGTAACGCCCTTCATGCAAGTCCACGCTGCTCATGGAGCAGATCGAAAGGTTCAAACTGCCAGGACTGCTAACTTCGGCTGTCTCATCCAGAACCCAAGGTCCCGGTGTATGTGTGAATTCGCTCAATAGCCTGCTCCGTGATGCTCAATGGTTCGCGTGATTCAGGGCGGACCGGACAACCGGTCCGCATTTTACGATCAGCTCTGGCAGAAGCGGATGCGGTTGCCGAAGGGGTCGTACACTTCCAGGACCTTGCCCCAGTCCTGTTGCATAACACTCGGACGTCCGTATCCGTAGCGCTTGTTCAATAATTCTTCGCCGAACGATTCGATGTTATGCATCGGCACAAACACCGTCGAGCCTGGACTTGCATCGCCATGATGTTCGGAAAGATGCAGTTGCAGGCCATTGCGGCTGATCCCCAGGTAGAGCGGTAGATCCGCTTCGAACCGGTGCTCGAACTCGACATTGAAACCGAGAAAGTCGAGGTAGAACTCGCGGGCTTTGGTTTCGTCGAAAATTCGCAGGATAGGAATGGCTTTATCGAAGGTGATGGCGGATTCGGGTATTGCCGCAGGCAGCATTGCCGATGCGGTATTCCAGTCCTTGTAACCCAACTGCTGCGCGACTGTTTCCAGTGCTGCGCAATGGGTCATCGCTTGATCGCGCGACTCCAGTGCGGCGCGCAGCCGTTTGGCCATCTGCTTGGCGTGTTCGATTGAAAGCATCGTATCTCCTGTGGTCGAGATATTCTGGTGCTCGCGTTGCCAAACCTCGACTTCAAGAAATGCGCAGGGATTTGGGGAAAAGAAGCAATGCTTTCACCTTTCCTTTCGGAAGCGAGCGGCAGGCAGCATCAGCCTGCGCCGATGATACACAGCGGCCCAACACAACGAAAGCCGCTCCCACGCCCCTGTAGGAGCTGCGGCACGTTGCGATCTTTTGATCTTTGAATGCAAGATCAAAAGATCGCAGCGTGCCGCAGCTCCTGCAAGAGCGTTTGCAAAACCAGACCGGGACGCGCCTTCACTCACCACAGGCGCGCTTCAGCTTCATCGAATTTATCGGCGACTTTCAAAAATGTATCTGCCCATCCGCTGCTGAGACTGAGCTCTTGAAGCGGTCCGGTAGGAGCGAAAAGCACGGCGATGTGAAGCTTGTCGGGTAGCGCGCCAGCTCTGAGCGAATGAAGCAGCAACTCCAGTTCGGTTTTTGCCGCATCCTTATCCGCCCACGAAGACCAGCTGAAATCATTGTCAGGAAGCGATACCAACTCGATCGAGGCTTCCAGTACCTGGATGAGTAGTTCACGAGGACTGCTGTGTTGTGGGAGGCCCTGAACCAACTGTTTCGTACTGGTAGTTTTCAAAACGCATCCTTGGCCTGGTAGTGCAGATGTTTGAGTGACTTCGCAGTTGGTACTCAGCTTGCGGGGCGCAGCAGCAAGATGCCCTCAAGCCTGGGAGCGTTCGATCTCATGGGCCAGTCCCGCAGCGTTCTCTCGCAACTTGCTGAATTCTTCGTTCAGCTCGACATGGTCTGACTTCCATGAAAGCACCCGACCATCAAAGCGCTGGCCGAGAACGACGTCGTTGAAAGAGCCCATCCCGCCATAGGCCTTCAATAGATACTCGATCCCTGAATAATCAGACTGCAACAATCGGCTTCGGGCGTTGCGCATCCACAAGCTCCAGTGAGTATCACCATCGCTCTCAAGCAACGTTGCGAGCTGCTCAAGCGTGCCGATCAGCTCTTCTGTTTTCGGTCCCATTGCTGCCTTCGCCAATGAAGTTTTAGCGCTTACTTTATCTGAAACACACTGGAAATGAGCTTCAATGCTTTTTCCCCATCAGCCTCATAAAGTCCGTGCAAATGCGTCTGATCAGAAAGTTGATACAGGCGGAAATGGTTATAAAACGCTTGCCCAAGCCGCTGACTCTGGAACTTGCCCTGACGCCAAAGACTGAGAAAGTCAGCATAGGCAGCACTCTCGATTTCAAGTCTTAAAGGTTTGTCCATTCAAGCCACCGTCTCGAAAAAGTGTCAGAGCAAACTCCACGAAACCCCGACATAAACCCCCATCCCTTCACCCGGCGTTGAACGCGCGGCATCCAGTCCTTTGTCGTCATAACCCGGCGTAACTGTCGCCGCGTAGTGCTTGTTGGTCAAATTGCGCATGTCCAGCCAACCTTGCCAGTCGCCCTTCGGCGCGTTGTAGCCAAGGGTAGCGCCGAACAATGCGTAAGGATCGGCGTAATAACTGTCTGCGTAATCCACGGCAACTTTGGAAACCAGTTGGGTATTTACCGCGGCGAAGAAACCTTGCGGCCAGTCATAGCGCAATTCACCCTGGTAGTAGTGCATCGGCAAGCCCGGCAAGCGGTTGTCACCGAAGCGATCATCGTCGCGGTAGTGGAAATCGCTGAAGGTGTAGGCCTGACGCAGGCTCAACTGGCGGCCATCGGCAGCCGACCAGAGTTTGCTGTTGAGGCTGGCTTCAATACCTTGGTGCACAGTCGGGCTGGCGTTCAACTCATAAGGCGTGACGGCATTGGCATCCGGCAGCACCGAGAGCAGCTCATGCCGCACTTGCGCGTAGTACCACGCCAGGCTCCATTCGCCAACGGCACTGTCGCCGCGGCCACCCAGTTCCAGCGTGGTCGCTGTCTGGTTTTGCAGCTTGACCGGATCCTTTTGCGTGCCGGTTGCCGCGCCGTTGCCGGCCGGGAAGCGCACGTTGGTGCTGTAGATCAGCGACCACGGGTGCGGTGCTTCGACCGAGCGGCTAAGGTTGCCGAACACTTGCAGGTCGGGGTTGATCTGGTAGCGCAGACCGATACGCGGGGCATAGTCCCAGTCGTTCATGCTGGTTTTGCCGCCGCTCTGCGGGTAGGTCACGTCACTTTCTCGACGGGTGTAGATGGCGGCAAGCCCGGTGGTCAGCCAGAGGTCGTCGGCGAGTTCCAGGTCATTGCCCAAGTGCAGAACGGTGTCCGAACCCTGATACGTGAAGTCGCGCATTTTTGTGCCCGACGCATAACCGGCGGTGTTGCCGGACGGAACTCGCACGAATTCGCTGGCGCCGTCATTGGGCAAATGTTTGGTCACGCGCAAGCCGAGATTGCTGCGGCTTTCCATGCCGAAAATCGTGTCGCGGCGTTTGTAGTCAAAGGTACCGCTGACGTCGGTGTAGGCGACTTTCAGGCGGTTCGGGCCTTCGCGCAGGTCCATCGGGTAATCGTGATAGACCAGGCCGGTCTGGATGCTCGAGTCGTCGTCGATGTACCAGGTGGTTTTGTTGCCGATGAACGTGCTGCCCGGTTGCTTGCGGCTGTCGTCGCGCGCCACATAGGACGGATTCGCCGCTCGCGACGAGTGTTCGATAGAGTGCTTGGTCACGCGGCCGGCGAGGTCGTTGTCGGTTTCGCGGTAGCGGATGTAGAAGCGCGTTTCCAGGTTCGGGTTGAAGCGATAGCCGAAGTTGGCGATCACGCCTTTGCTTTCGCTGGCGGTGTGATCCTGATAACCGTCGGCGTTGGCGTCGGTCAGCGACACGTAATAGTCGAAGTCGCCCAGTACTTGTCCCGAGCTGACCTGACGCTGCTGATAACCATGGCTGCCGGTGGCGTAACGCACTTGCAGTTTCGGCGCGTTGTAACCGGTGTGGCTGACGTAATCGATGGCGCCGCCGAGTGCCAGCGAGCCGCGATCAAAGCCATTGGCGCCGCGCAACACTTCAACGTGATCGACCCACAGTGGTTCGAGCAATTCATAGGGTGTGCCGCCGGGGCCAGTCAACGGCAGGCCATCGAGCATGGTGAACAGCCCCGAGGCATGGGCGCCCGGTGCGCGGTTGATGCCCGAGCCACGTACCGAAATCTTCACCCCTTCGTTACCCGCCGACTGCGCATAAACCCCAGGTTGATACGCCAGCACATCCTGATTGCTCGCCACGCGGCCCTGCAAAGGCTGGCGCATATCGACGACGTTGGTGCCGCCGGGCACCTGTTCGAGTCGGGTTTTGGCTTCTTCGACGCTTGCGTCTGAACCGCTTTGCTCGTCGGCCGAAATCAGCACTTGCCCCAGTTCCAGACCTTGAGTCTCGGCCATTGCCGGGCAGGCGAGGGCCAGGCCCAGCAGGGCGGTGGGCAGGGATTTGGACGCGGGCATCGAAAAAACTCCAGGCAGACAAGGGCAAGGCAATGAACAGTGCGACGCAATAAAGAACGAAGGAAACACATGGCAATTTTGCTTTTTGCCGGGTCATGGCAAACGGCACGTCATGAACTAACCTCACGTGTCTGGTTTGTCCCGTCAATCAACACTCTGTTTCTGCATTTATTGGAGAGAGGCCAAGGTCATGGCAAAAGGCAAAAAGAAGGCCGCCACGGCGCCTGAAAGTCCGAAGCTGAAAAACAAGGATTACCTCGAGCATTTGCGCAAACTGCACGTCGAACTGGTCAAGTTGCAGGAATGGGTGATTGCCAAGGGCGTTAAGGTTTGCATCGTTTTCGAAGGCCGCGACGGCGCTGGCAAGGGCGGGACCATCAAGGCATTGACCGAGCGCGTCAGCCCGCGTGTCTTTCGCGTGGTGGCGTTGCCGGCGCCGACCGATCGCGAGAAAAGCCAGATGCACGTGCAGCGCTATCTGCCTTATCTACCGGCGGCAGGCGAAGTGGTGATCTTCGATCGCAGTTGGTACAACCGCGCCGGTGTCGAGCGGGTGATGGGCTTCTGCACCGACGAACAGGCTGACAAATTCCTCAAATCGATTCCGTGGGTCGAGCACGCCATCGTTCAATCGGGAGTGATCCTGCTCAAGTACTGGCTGGAGGTCAGCCCCGAAGAGCAGACCCGCCGGCTTGAGGCGCGCATCAACGACGGACGCAAAACCTGGAAACTGACGCCGATGGACCTTAAGTCCTACAGCCGCTGGTACGACTACTCACGGGCGCGGGATGAAATGTTCAAGCATTCCGACACCGAACACGCGCCGTGGCTGGTGGCCGATTCCAACGACAAGCGCCGCGCCCGGTTGAACATCATTACCGATGTGCTCAGCCGCATTCCTTATGAAGATGTGAAACGCGACAAGGTCGAATTGCCGAAACGGCAGAAGCCGGGCAAGTACCGCGATCCGGATTATCCGTATAAACGCGTAGCGGCAAAGTTCTGACGAATTGCGCCAGACACAGTGGGCGGCTGGCCAGCAAAAAAACCTGTAGGAGTGAGCCTGCTCGCGATAGCGGTGTGTCAGCCAACACATCCGTCACAGACAATCCGCTATCGCGGGCAGGCTCACTCCTACAGAGGCGGTGGTGTATCCATCATTGCTGATCGGCGAAGCCCTTTGGAAACAAGTAGTCCATCCGTCGACTGCGCTGAACCATCGCGATCTCGTTTCTTTCTACCCGTGGAGCCCTTCACGAGATCATCCCTGATGTTCGATCAGCGCAAACAAGACAAATTGGCGGCATGGCGAAAACTGGCGACGCAAGCGCAGATGCGTCTGGACCCGGAACAACAGTACGACGAACTGCTCAAGGCCGCCGATGAAATGGAAGAGCAAGGTCTGATCACCAGCGCCGAGTGGCGGCAGTTGGTGCGTGATGCGGGCAATGTGTTTACCGCCGAATTGGGTCGATCACCCAGCTAAAACGCTCAGGTTACCCGACCCTTTTTTGATTTCAGCTGTACACCTCTGGAGTCCTGCAACAGCCGAGCAAACGCGATTTTGTCGATCGGCCGACTCATGAAGTACCCCTGCACCTCGTTGCATTGATCGACCCCGAGAATATCCAATTGCTCTTCGGTCTCGACGCCTTCGGCCGTCACGGTCAGGCCCATGGCTTTGCCCAGGCCGATGATCGCCTGCACCACCGCGCGATCATTGGTGCCGCTGCTGATCGAGGCGATGAAGCGCTTGTCGATCTTGATCCCGTCAAAAGGATAAGCGCGCAGGTAACCCAGCGATGAATAACCGGTGCCGAAGTCATCCATGTTCAGGCGCACGCCGAGTTCTTTCAGGGCATTCATGGTGGTCAGGGCGCCGTCGGTGTCGTTGAGCATCACGTTTTCGGTGATCTCCAGTTCCAGGCGACTGGCCGGGAAACGGGTTTGCACCAGCACTTCGCGAACATCCTCGACCACATCGCTGACCGCAAACTGCGCGGGCGACAGATTGACCGAGAGCAGAATGTCTTCCGGCCAGCCCAGCGCGGTTTCGCAGGCCTCGCGCAGCACCCAGCGGCCGAGCGGGACAATCAGATCGGTCTGCTCCGCCAGCGGGATGAACAGGTCCGGGCCGAGCAATCCCTTGGTGGGATGCTGCCAGCGCACCAGCGCTTCGACCGAAACGATGTGCTTGCCATCGATCTTGTAGCGCGGCTGATAGTGCAGGATGAATTCGTTGTGTTTGAGCGCGTGGCGCAGGTCGTCTTCCATCTGCCGGCGGGTCTGGATCTGATCGCTCATGTGCGCTTCGAAATAGCACCAGGTATTTTTGCCCTCGGATTTGGCTTGATAGAGGGCAATGTCGGCGTAACGGATCAGGTCGCTGGGTATGTAGCCGTGGCGGCGACTGAGGGCGATGCCGATGCTGGCGCCGATGTGCAACGGATGCTGCTCGAAGACCACCGGTTGATGCAGGCTGCCGATCAGGCGGGTGCAGAACTTGTCGATTTCATGATGGCTGTCCATGCCGTTGAGCACCACGATGAATTCGTCGCCGCCCAGTCGCGCGACGATGTCATGTTCGCGGGTGCACTCACGCAGGCGCACGGCGACTTCCTGCAGCACGGCGTCACCGGCCGGGTGGCCGAGCGAATCGTTGATCGGTTTGAAGTTATCGAGGTCGATCATCAGCAGCGACAATGGCGGCGCGTGCTCCTTGAGCAGCAGCGCTTCATCCAGATAACGCGCGAGTTTGTTGCGATTGGGCAGGCCGGTGAGGGCGTCGTGCATCGACAGGTGCTGGATCTGCGCATGGGCGGCGACTTCGTCGGTGATGTCGCTGGCGGTGCCGCGATAGCCAATGACCGCGTGCTTGTCGAAGATCGGCCGCGCGGACAGCCGACAGTGGCGCTGCTGGCCGGAGTGGTCACGGTAGGTGCAACGCAAGTCACTGGCGCTGTTCTCCTCGGTGAGGTTTCTCAGCCACAGTTCCAGTGGCGTGGTGTCACAACTCAACAGGTGGCGGATGTCTTGCCCCAACCACAGGGTTTGCGGGTAACCGGTCACTTCGCTGAAGCGCGCCGACAGGTACGTCAGCGCGAGGGCGCGATCGACCTCCCAGATCCAGTCGGACGCGGCTTCGGCCACGGCGCGAAAGCGTTCTTCACTGGCTTCCAGTTCGCGGTTGGCGTTTTCAAGCGCTTGATTGGAGGTTTGCATGACGGCAAAACTCTGGTCGACGTACTGCGATGATCGCAAGGCGTGACGGAAGAAGTACGCGGTCAGCAGCATCAGCACCACAATCGTCGCGCCGAGTGGCGGCAGCAATGACCACAATAAATGTTGCCCGGGCCGTTCCAGATCAGCGATCAGGCTGTAACCGGTGCTGTCCAGCGGCACCCGAGGGCGCTGCGGGTCGATGGTCTCGTCCGGCGCCAGGGTCAGGTTGTTCAAGCCGTAACCGCTGCCAATCAGACGCAACTTGGTCGGTGTGAGTTTGTCGACGAACACCAGCACCGATGAGGTCTGTGGGTCGCCAAGGGGCCGCTCATCGTTGGGAATGATCGCCGCCGCCGACACCAGCGCCGGCCAGCCTTCGAACAGTGAATAGCGGCTGACCGGTTTGGTCAGATCACCTTGGCCCAACACTTGATCGAGTAACTCCGTGGCGCTCACCTGAACGAACGCGGGCAGCTCGGCATCGACCATTTGCCCGCGCACCACCGCGTAACGGGTGCCTTCGCGGTTCAGCACGAACACGCCGTCATAGCCGTCACTGGTGAACAGGGTTTTGCCGAGGTTCTGCTCGGTGTAGGCCCAATCGGTGTCGACCTGACCGCTCAAATGCTCGTAGGCGGTGGTCCAGTAGGCGTAGCTGGTGATGTAGTTTTTCGAGGCAGTGATGCGGTTTTCCAGAGCGCGAGCCGAGTAAAAGCGGGTTTTGTTGATCTCTTCGCTGTCCAGGCGCTCGGCGATACCCAGCAAAGCGACCGCCGCCGCAATCACGCCACTGACGAACAGCGCTCCGACCGCGAAGGCCAGGCGGCGAGTGACGGCGCTCTGGCGCGGTGGAAGCGGGGCTGCATAGCTGGAAATGTCCATGTGCTCGTCCTTGATCCGCTGTCTTCTGAATCTAGAACCCTGGCACGGGCGCAATGTTCAGATTCTTCTGGGCGACTGCACTGAAAGCGTAGTGAAACCCGCGCGAATTGCCTCCCCAAGTGCAGGACGCCGATCAGCGGCCAATCCCGAAAGGGCAAGACTTCCCGCGCAAAAACCGGATAATGGCGGCCATTCGTTTAGCCGTATTCTGGTAATCCCGCATGGAAATCAAGGTCAACTTTCTCGACAACCTTCGACTTGAAGCCAAGTTCGACGACTTCACGGTGATCGCCGATCAGCCCATCCGCTACAAGGGCGATGGTTCGGCACCGGGGCCGTTCGACTACTTTCTGGCGTCGTCGGCGTTGTGTGCGGCTTACTTTGTGAAGTTGTACTGCGACACGCGCAACATCCCCACGGAAAATATTCGCCTGTCGCAGAACAACATCGTCGACCCGGAAAACCGCTACAACCAGATCTTCAAGATTCAGGTCGAGTTGCCGGCGGACATTTCCGAGAAAGATCGTTTGGGCATCCTGCGCTCGATCGATCGCTGCACGGTGAAGAAGGTCGTGCAGACCGGCCCTGAGTTCATCATCGAAGAAGTCGACAACCTCGACGCCGATGCCCAGGCGCTGTTGATGCCGGTTGCAGGTTCGGACGCTGGTACTTTCATTGCCGGCAAGGATCTGCCGGTGGAGCAGACCATCGCCAACATGTCGGGGATTCTGGCTGACCTGGGCATGAAGATTGAAATTGCCTCGTGGCGCAACATCGTGCCCAACGTCTGGTCGCTGCACATTCGCGATGCGCATTCGCCGATGTGCTTCACCAACGGCAAGGGCGCGACCAAAGAAGGCGCGCTGGCCTCGGCACTGGGCGAATTCATCGAGCGCCTGAACTGCAACTTCTTCTACAACGATCAGTTCTGGGGCGAAGAGATCGCCAACGCCGAGTTCGTGCATTACCCGGACGAGCAATGGTTCAAGCCTGGCCCGAAAGATGAGTTGCCGACGGAAATCCTCGACGAGTACACCCAGAAGATTTACAACCGCGATGGCGAGCTACGCGGCTCGAACCTGTTCGACACCAACTCCGGCAACACTCAGCGCGGCATTTGCTCGCTGCCGTTCGTGCGCCAGTCGGACAATCAAGTGGTGTACTTCCCGTCCAACCTGATCGAAAACCTCTACCTGAGCAACGGCATGAGCGCTGGCAACACCCTCGCCGAAGCGCAGGTGCAGTGTCTGTCGGAGATCTTCGAGCGCGCGGTCAAACGCGAAATCCTCGAAGGCGAAATGGCTTTGCCGGACGTGCCGCAAGAAGTGCTGGAGAAGTACCCGAGCATCCTCGCCGGCATCAAAGGCCTGGAAGAGCAGGGCTTCCCGGTGCTGGTCAAGGATGCATCGCTGGGCGGCGAATTCCCGGTGATGTGCGTGACCCTGATGAACCCGCGCACTGGCGGCGTGTTCGCCTCGTTCGGCGCGCACCCGAGCCTGGAAGTGGCGCTGGAACGCAGCCTCACTGAATTGCTCCAGGGCCGCAGTTTCGAAGGCCTGAATGACTTGCCGCAGCCGACCTTCTCCGGTCAGGCCGTTACCGAGCCGAACAACTTCGTTGAGCACTTCATCGATTCCAGCGGTGTGGTGTCGTGGCGTTTCTTCAGTGACAAACCTGATTTCGAATTCGTCGAGTGGGACTTCTCGGGCCAGGGCGAAAACTCCAACGCCGAAGAAGCCGCGACGTTGTTCGGCATCCTCGAAGACATGGGCAAGGAAGTCTACATGGCGGTCTACGAGCACATCGGTGCCAAGGCCTGCCGGATTCTGGTGCCGGATTACTCGGAGATCTACCCGGTCGAAGACCTGATCTGGGACAACACCAACAAAGCCCTGCAATTTCGTGCCGATATCCTCAACCTGCACAACCTGAGCAAGGTCGGCCTGCGCAATCTTGCCCAAGGCCTGGAAAACAGCGAGCAGGACGATTACACCGAGATCACTACGCTGATCGGCATCGAGTTCGATGACAACACGCCGTGGGGCAAGCTGACCATTCTGGAACTGCGCCTGCTGATCTGCCTCGCCTTGCAGAAGTACGATCAGGCCAAAGACCTCGTCGAAGCCTTCCTGCAATACAACGACAACACCGTCGAGCGCGGCTTGTTCTATCAAGCGGTCAACGTGGTGCTGGAGATGGAACTGGACGAGGATCTGCAACTGGAAGACTACGAAGCCAACTTCCGCCGCATGTTCGGCAACGAGCGCATGGACGCGGCGATTGGTTCGGTCAATGGCAGCGTGCGCTTCTACGGCCTGACGCCGACCAGCCTGAAGCTGGAAGGTCTGGATCGGCATCTGCGCCTGATCGAGAGTTACAAGAAGCTGCACACGGCGCGGGCCAGTTTTACCGCCCGGTAAATGAAAACCCGTGGTGAGGAATGCCTTCACCACGGGTTTTGCGTTCACTGCAACGGCACGTAGATGTCCGTTTGCCATTGCTCTTGAAGCGTCTCGGGATAGCCGCTCTGGTAACAGAAAAACAGCGGCTGATCTCTGAGTGCGCTGGGTTTGCAGTGCATGGAATAACCCTTAGGTCATGGAGATCCCTGAATGCCTGAAAAAATCGTCAAATCCAAACTGGTCAACTTTCTGGTGGCCGACGTTGAAGTGAATTACGAAGAGGTCGGCAATTTCTACGACAGCGTCGGCGCCGGCAATGTGAACGTGCTGGCCGGGGTGATGCAATCGTTCCAGCAAGCCTATGGTGGCCTGTGGGTCGGCGGCAGAATGCGATTGACCAAAACCGCACTGCACCTCAACGCCAACGCCATGAACCGCTTGGTGCAGGACGGCACGCTGGACATCGAGATTCCGATCGGAATGATCAAGGGCGTGTGTATCGACGGCGGTTTCATCACTCGGATCATCCGCCTGGATACCGATGCCGGGTGCGTGATGTTTCGTTGTTTTGGCGCGAAGGAAGTGGTTGCGCTGATCGAAAAGATGATCGTGCCGCGTGTTTCGTTGGCGGTGCTCAAGCGGGGAATGCATCGAAATCAGTGACAGATTTGGCGATCACCTGGCGGGCGAAATGGCCCCAAGAGCGCCTTCTAGCCCCTGAAAAATAATAACTGGCTGTTTTAAAACAAATTTTTTTCATTTTTTGCTTCACAGATGCAACGAATGTTGGTAAATTGCCGCGCATTCGCACACAGACAGTTACACGGTGTGAGATACAGGGGCGTCGCCAAGCGGTAAGGCAGCAGGTTTTGATCCTGCCATGCGTTGGTTCGAATCCAGCCGCCCCTGCCATATTCAAGAAAACGCCAGTTCGCGAGAACTGGCGTTTTTTTATGCCTGCGATGTGTTAAATGCTGGATCTGCCGAGGCCATCGCGAGCCGATCCAGCCCATTCACCGTCGATTCAACCTGCCAACTCGACTTTCTGCCCCCGCGCCCAATCCGCCACCAGCCGCGCCGGTGTCCCGCACACCTTGCGCTTGTAGACGAAGTGGTGGCATTTCTCGGCAAACCCGCTGCGGTTGTAGAGCATGTCTTCCTGCATTTCTTGCAGCTCGCTGTCGCGGCATTGCTCAATCAGCACTTGATCAATGCGCGACTTGCGCTCGCGCACGGCGGCGTAGGTCGGATCGCTAAGCACGGCATTGGCGCGTTGCAGCAGCCATAGGGCAAACTCATCCGGGCAGCGCGGGCCGACTTCCTGAACCATGCCCAATTGCAGCGCCTGATGGGCGCTGACCGGCAGGCACGCCTGGGTCAATTGCTCGGCCATTGCCGGTCCGACTGCGCGGGGCAGGCTGTACGTCCAGTATTCCGAGCCATACAAACCCATGCTCTTGTAGTGCGGGTTGAGCACGATGTCGGCCCGCGCGAAGACAATATCAGCCGCCAACGCGAGCATCACACCGCCGGCGCCGGCATTACCGGTCACGCCACTGACCACCAGTTGCCGCGCACTCAACAGCTCTACGCAGACATCATCGATCGCCTGAATATTCGCCCAGGCCTCGGCGCCGGGATCTTGCGCCGCCTGAATCACATTCAGATGCACGCCATTGGAAAAGCTGCCACGCCCGCCCTTGATCAGTAGCACACGCGTGTCGCGCGACTTGGCCCAACGCAACGCTTCGACCATGCGCTGGCACTGCTCGGTGCTCATCGCGCCGTTGTAGAACTCGAAGGTCAGCTCGCCGACATGCCCCGACTCCCGATAACGCAGCGGTTGATACGCCTCGTCGCTGAACGGCTGGCTGGCGATCGACCAGTCCAGTCTCGGCACATCGGCCAATTGCCCGGCGAGCACATGCCGCGCCGGTTGCTTAAAGGTTTCTTCACCCGGTTGTGGTTTGCGCCGTAGCGAACCGAGCCACACGCTGTGATCGCCTGCCGCCACCAGTACCGCATCGTCGTGCACAGCGAGAATCTCGCCGGGCAGGCCGCTGCGCGTATCCAGATGTGCGTCGTACACGTAATACTGGCCGCCGGCGAGGCTTGCCAACACCCCCGGCTGGCCATCGGCAGCATCGATGCTGCGTTTGATGAAGCGGGCGCAGTCGTGCCAGCTGAAGCTGCGATCCACCTGTTTCATGTTCGGTTGCAGGCGGCCGCGGACGGTCGGATTAGCGTAATCCAGCGGCACCGGCACAAAGCCGTCGACGAATTTCTCCACCACCTCGCGAATGCAACGAATCGCCGCATCGCTGACCCGACCGTTGTACAGCTCAGATTTGCGCAGCCCCGACGGCAGATTGAATTCGCACGTCGCCCAGACCGGGCCAGCGTCCATTTCCTCCACCGCTTGCAGGGCGGTGACACCCCAGCGTGACAGTTCGTTGCTGATCGCCCAGTCCAGCGCGTTGGCACCACGATCGCCGACGATGCCTGGATGAATGATCACCACCGGACGTTGCGTGTTGCGCCATAACGCTTGCGGTACGCGATCCTTGAGGAACGGGCAGATCACCAGGTCCGCACCGCTGTGTTCAATCTGTTCGCATACCGCGGTTTCGTCGGTGAACAGGACGACGCTGGGCGAGTGCCCGGCCTGACGCAATTCCAGCCAGGCGCGTTGCGTCAGGCCGTTGAACGCCGACGACAGCAGGATGATGTTGAGTGGTCGCATGAATGTTCTTCCTTGAATGGGATCAGCCGCGGGCTCCCAGTGAGCCGTCCCTGGCCTTCGATGGAGCCGGAAGATTAATCAGTGTCCAGGCGTGCACTCGTGACCAGGGTCAACGTTGTGTTGGCCAGCATTTCTGCGGTGATGAAAGGTGTTATGCAAAATAGTTTGTTTATGATGATTTTTTATTCCTTCAAATGTTTTCGACGCTATTGCACAGTCGCGCCTGATCAGAGCCGGACGATCCCGGCAGAACGATGATTTTTCGCAGCGGGTGGACCCCGTTTCAGGGAGCAAGGCATGGGTGGGCATAACCCGCATTACCAGATCATTGGGCAAATGTTCCAAAAGGACTATCGCTGGCTGTGCGCGGCTGTCGGCCGCACGTTGGGTTGCCCGCACGGTGCGCAGGACATTGCATCGGAAACGTTTCTGCGGGTTCTGGCGCTGCCTGATCCAACGGCCATTCTTGAGCCGCGCGCACTGTTGACCACCATTGCCCGGCGCTTGGTCTATGAAGGCTGGCGTCGCCAGGATCTCGAACGTGCCTATCTGGAAAGTCTGGCACTGGCGCCGCAACCGGTGCATCCATCGCCAGAAGAACGCGCGCTGGTGATCGAGGCGTTGCTGGCGGTGGATCGCCTGCTCAACGGTCTGTCGGCCAAAGCCAAAGCGGCGTTTCTCTATCACCAGCTCGACGGTTTGACTTACAGCGAGATCGGCCAGCGTCTCGGCGTGTCGACCAGTCGCGTGCAGCAATACATGGTTGAAGCGTTCAAGCGTTGCTATCAGGCGATGCAGGCATGAGGCCCGACGAAACGCTGGTCGATGAGGCGGCGCAATGGATGGCGTTGTTGCAGTCGGGCGACGTCAGCCTCGGCGAGCGGGCGGCGTTCGATGCCTGGCGCACGGCCGATCCACGGCATCAGCAGATCATCGAGCAAATGGGCGGTGGGTTGAAACTGTTGCGCAATCCGAGCCTGAGTGGATTGCCACGCAACAGTCTGCTGCACAGTCTGAATGCGCCGTCGAGTCGTCGGCGTTTTATCAGCGGCAGTTTGAGCGTGCTCGGTGTTGCCGTGTTGGCCGGTTTGCTCGGTCGGCGTTACGGCTGGCTGCCCGAAGCGGGTGAGCTGTCGACCGGCACCGGAGAGCGGCGCGATTTCACCCTGCAGGATGGCAGCGCGTTGACCCTCAATGCGCGCAGCCGGGTGGTGCCTTTGTTCGACAGCACTCAGCGGTTGCTGGCACTGCGCAGTGGTGAGTTGCTGGTCGACGTCGCCAAGGATCCGTCGCGACCGTTTGTGGTCGAGACCGAACACGGTCGCATGCGCGCGTTGGGGACGAAGTTTCTGGTGCAGCAGGGCGACGATTCCACGCGTCTGGTGATGCTCCATTCGCAGGTCGAAGTGCTCACGGCGGGTGGCGCGCGGCAGGTGGTCGGTGCGGGTGAGAGTCTGACTTTCAACGCGGCTGGCGTGCTGTCCATGGAGCGCAGCAGAGGCTACGAAGGCGCCTGGACGCAAGGTCGGCTGGAGGTACGCGACCGTCCGCTCAGTGAAGTCATCGACAGCCTGCGTCGCTATCGGCGGGGCATTTTGCATGTCAGTCCGCAGGTCGCCGATCTGCGCCTGAGCGGTCTCTATCCGCTGGATGACAGTGACCGCACGTTGCAATTGCTCGAACGTTCGCTGCCGATCCGCGTGACCTGGCACAACCCCTATTGGGTCTCCATCGCCCCCCGCGCCAACCCCCTGTAAGCAGCTTTCAAGATCTGCGGCAGCGCGGTGCGTTCTATTCGGTTATAGGGATATGACTTCTTGGCCTAAATGCCGGCCTATAAAAAGCGCCGGCCCGCTGCTCATTCCCTGCAGATGCCTTCAACAGGGAAGCCCCTCGATGTTCTCATTCAAACAACAATTACCTCGACTGACCCTCGCCGCTGCACTGGCCATGGGTGTTGCGCCGTTGCCAGCACTGGCGCAGGAAGCCGTTGCGGCGGTGTTCACGTTCGACATCGCCAGCGGCCCGCTCGACGAAGTGCTGCTGGATATCTCGCGGCAGACCGGCGTGCCGATTTCCTTCAGTCAGGATCTCGTGCAAGGCAAGCGCAGCCCGGCGGTGCGGGGTGCCTTGGGGGGCCGGCAAGCGGTGGAAAAGGCCTTGCTCGGCAGCGGCCTGCAAGTCGAGCAAAGCAATCAGGGTTTGAGCATTCGTGAAGCTGACGCTGCCGCACCAGTGCCAGCCAAAGTCACTGCCGTGGCGCCCGTCACCAACGCCGATTACCGCATGGAAAAAGTCACCGTCACCGGCTCGCGCATCGCCCGAGCACAGAGCGACGGCGCGACGCCCGTCAACGTCATCACCCATGAAGAAATGGAAGCGCGCGGCTACAAGAACGTCTACGACGCCTTGGCCACCCAGACGCAAAACACCGGCATGACCCAAGGCGAAGACTACGGCAACACCTGGCAACCGGCCGCCAGCGCGCTGAACCTGCGCGGCCTCGGCCCCAACCATACGCTGGTGCTGATCAACGGCCGGCGTGTGGCGGATTACCCCACGCCGTACGACGGCAAGGTCAATTTCACCAACCTGGCGAATATTCCTTCAGCGGTGATCGAACGCATCGAAATTCTCAGCAGCGGCGCCTCGGCGATCTACGGTTCGGATGCGATCGCCGGGGTGGTCAACATCATCCTCAAAGACAAGATCAACGGTGTCGACGTCAACCTCAAGGGCGGCACCAGCGAGCGCGGTGGCGGCGACAACCAGCGCTTGCAGATCAGCGGCGGCGGCAGTTGGGGGGATTTCGACGGCCTGTTCGGCCTCGAGCTGACCAATCGTGACCCGATCTGGGCCGATGACCGTGGCTTCATGCAAAGCGGCCCGTTGGCGGATGTCGGCTACCGCCGCGATCTGAGCAACAGTCGCTATCTCGGCCCGGGTTGCGGCGCCTATCAGGGCACGTTCGACAACAAGTTGTTCAACAGTGGCGGGCGTTGCCGCACCGATCAGATGTACAACGATTACTGGACCGTGCAGACCCAGAAGGAAAACTACGACGGCTACACGCGTGGCACCTGGCATTTCAGCGACAGCGGCCAGGTCTTCGCCGACTTGATGTACGGCCTTGACCATATCCAGAACAACACCCGTGGCCCGACCTTCACCTCGCCGGACTTCATCAATCAGAACAGCGGCAATCTTGAGCGCTGGTATCGGCGCTTCGGCGAAGAGGAAATCGGCGGGCGCACCAGCAATAACAGCAAGTGGCGCGACACGTCGTGGACCGGCACCCTCGGTCTCTCCGACAAGATCGCCGACACCGGCTGGAGTTACGATCTGGCAGCCAATCGCTCGGAATATCGCAGCGTCAGGACCACCCGTTATACGCCGCTATCATCGATCCAGGATTTTTACCTCGGTCCGCAGTTGGGCGTGAGCGGCGGTTATCCGGTGTTCGCCCCGGATGCCTCGCGGCTCGACCGGCCGCTGACGCCGCAGGAATGGCAGCAGTTTCGCGGCAACCTGACCCAGAGCAGCAAATCGGTGTCGACCAGTTACAACGCTTCGGTCAATGGCGATCTGTTTGATCTGCCGGCCGGCCCGGTGGGGTTTGCCGGTGTGCTGGAGGCGGGCAAGCAGGAATACCGCGTCGACCCGGATGACGGCCTCAACGATGGCAGTTTCTACGGCGTCAGCCCGGCGCAAAGCTCCGGTGGCTCGCGCAAGCGTTATGCGGCGGGCGGCGAGTTCAGCATTCCGGTCACCGACACCGTGCTGGCCACGGCGGCGGGGCGTTGGGATCAGTACAAGTTCAGCGGTCGCACCGAGCAACAGAAAACCTACAACCTCGGTCTGGAGTGGCGTCCGGTGACCAGCCTGTTGCTGCGCGGCAGTTACGGCACCAGTTTCCGCGCGCCGGACCTCAACTACATCTATCAATCCGACAGCAACGGTTACTACCCGGCGCAGATCGACTACTACGGTTGCAGCCAGGGCGTGGAGGGCGCCTGTGATCGCGGGCGGGTCGATTACACCCAGAGCGGCACCGCGAATCTGGAGTCTGAACGGGGTAAATCCTGGACGTACGGGTTTGTCTGGTCGCCGTCGCGCAACTTCGATTTCTCTACTGATTTCTGGCGTGTGGAGATCGACGATTTGCTGACCACCGTCGACGAAAACCGTTTGCTGCAAGAAGAAAACGAATGTCGCAATGGCATCCAGGACATCAACTCGGCCAATTGCCAATCGACCCTGGCACGCATCGATCGCAACGCCGGCAACGCGGCCATTGATCCGAACCAGTTGCAGCGCGTGCGAGTGAATGCCATCAACGCTGCCAGCGAACGTGTCAGTGGCCTGGACTTCAAGAGCAACATCCGCTGGGGCGCCGGGCAATACGGCGCCTTCAGTTCGGCGCTGGGTTACACCCTGGTGCTGTCGCATTACTACAAGGAGTCGGACGAAGCACCGACCCAGGATTGGCGCACCTCGCGCACCAACTACGACTGGCGCAGCAAGGTCAACGCCAGCCTGACCTGGGATTATCAAAAAGCCACGGCGACGCTGATGGGCATTCGCTACGGTTCGGTCACCAATGGCGCAGGGGACGGGCGTTTGTCGCCCTGGACGGTGTTCAACGCCAGCGCACGTTACAAACTCAATGATCGGGCGAGTGTCGGGCTGACCGTGAACAACCTGCTCAATCAGGTTAAACACGATGAGTCGGCAGGCTGGCCGTACTACCCGACCGGCAACTATGACCCGTACGGGCGGCAATGGTGGCTGGACGTGAGTTATCACTTCGGCGGCTGAGGGCAGGTATCTCGCGTTTACGTCCTACGGAAAATGGCGGGTTTTGCGGCAAGCAGGGGATATTTCCGACGACCTTTTCAGGTTGGTCGTCGGAAGCGCGATCTATAGCATTGGATCTGACATTGAAGTCGCTGAGCAGCTTGAACGCTCAGGCTCCCAGATAAAGGATCGATTATGCGTACCCCACTCATTGAGCATGAAACCTCTGTTTATTCCCTGCGCAACTTCTGGATCGACGATCGCGCCAGATGCCCCATGGAGGATGTCGCGATGTCCACAGCAAAAGTGCCCCGGCTGACGGGGCTGAAGAAGGTCGCGGGCAAGCCTGTCGAGCTACTCGTGAACGGCCAGGACCTCGGTGACGACGCCATGCTGATTGTCCGCCTTACCGAGGAGGGCTTTGAGCTGAGCGACGTCGTCAACATGCTTTCAACTTCCGAAATGTACCTGCGCGAAGACATGGTCAAACGCATCACCGGCAGGTCTGTCAGAACCGTGCAGCGGCTGTTGAAGGAAGGCAAATCGATACGGCTCGACTCACAGCAGAGTGTTGTCGCCTACCAATATGCGCTGGTGCTGGAGATGGCCACTCGTGCGTTCGGGGGG
This sequence comes from Pseudomonas sp. NPDC087690, assembly GCF_044743175.1. NCBI lineage: Bacteria > Pseudomonadati > Pseudomonadota > Gammaproteobacteria > Pseudomonadales > Pseudomonadaceae > Pseudomonas > Pseudomonas sp. NPDC087690. The sequence continues at coordinate 624,580 of NZ_JBIUVX010000001.1, read as the reverse complement.
CTGTCACAGGCGGAAATATGGATGCAGAAATCCATCCCTTACCTTAACGGCTACGTGCCGTTGGCGTTGACTCACCATCCGCTGGGTTTCCAGATGGTCGAGCAATACTTGTGTCGGGTTCTGTATGGGGGTTACCCATGAATCCTTTGCCCTGGGACGGTCACTGGTATGGCTGGCGCCTGGATCAGGAGGCCTATGGAGATACGTGGGACAGCGGGATGGGTTCAAAACTGAAGGGCGGTCGATGGAATGCGCCTGGCCGGCGAGTCGTCTATGCATCTGTCGACCCGTCCTCGGCCATTCTGGAGGTGGCGGCCAATAATAGTTTTGATGCACTGGACAGAGAGCCATATGTGCTGACGTGCTTTGAAGTCATCCGCGATGCACGGGTCAAAGTCGTTCAGCCTGAAGAGGTACCGAATCCTTACTGGTTGAGTCCCGCGTGGCCGTCGCCCAATCAACAGCGGTTTGCCGACGCTTTACTGGATGAGCATCCGTTTGTCCTGATTCCCTCGGCGGCAACCCGCCACTCGTGGAATCTGCTGGTGAGCTGCGACCTGGCAGCGGGGCAGTTCAAGATGGTCTCTCAAGAACGTTTTGGCCTGGATACACGGTTGCTGCGGGAGATGGCATCGGCTTGATACGGAGGCATGGCATTCTTTGCATAACCTCAGCACCCAACAGTCTAAGTCGCCCTCTATAAATCCTTATTCGTCATTGCACATCCCTGCATAAACCAAAACGCAGGGATGGCTGTTCATGATTCAGTTTTCACCCGTCAAATCGCCTTTGAGCCTGGCCTTGCTGCTGGCTATCAACACGCTGCCGGCCATCGCCGCTGACAGTTCGGCAAACGAACCCACGACCCAGCTGCAACGGGTGGAAGTCACCGGCACGGCAATCCGCCGCGTCGATGCCGAAACCGCAGTGCCGGTGACCATCCTGCGCGTCGAAGAGTTGCGCGAGCAGGGCGTCACCACCACCGAGGAGCTGGTCAGCCGGATATCCGCCAACCAGTCTTCGGTTGGTTCCGGTCGCTCGGTAGGGTCGAGCAGTGGCGGCGCGTCGTATGCGGATTTGCGTGGCATTGGCCCGAATAAAACCCTGGTGCTGCTCAACGGCCGGCGTCTGAGCAACAACGCCACCAATGCGATCAACGGCTCGGGTGTCGATCTCAACACCATCCCGTTCGCCGCCATTGACCGTGTCGAAGTGCTGCGTGATGGCGCCTCGGCGTTGTACGGCACCGACGCGATTGGCGGGGTGATCAACTTCATCACCAAGACCAGCCTTACCGAAGGGCAGATCAGCACCAACTACGACACGCCAACCCATTCGGGGGGCGGTGAAAGCCGCAACTTCAGCGGCAGTTGGGGCTTCGGTGATTTGCAGGAGGATCGCTTCAACGTGTTTGGTGTGGTCAGCTACGACAAGCAGCAACGCCTGGCCGCTGAGGATCGCGGCTACACCTACAACTATCAGCCCAACCGCGGACTTGATTACACCTCCGGCACCGCCTCGCCGGCCAACTGGAGCCAGGGCAGTAACGCCACCAACCCTTTGGCCGGTTCCGGTTGCAACGCACCGGGTTTGCTGGCGCGCAACGGCATCTGCCGGCAGAGCCTGTGGAACTACCTCGATCTGGTGCCGGAAACGGAGAAGACTTCGGCCTTCGCCAAAGCCACCGGCAAGCTGTCGGACGATCACAACGTCAGCCTCGAATACTTCTGGGCGCAAAACGAAAACCGCACGCAAATCGGCCCAGGCACGTTGATGGGTAATCAGGTCAACCCCGGCACGGCGTTCTATCCGGGCAACGGCATCACCCCAGGGCCGAACGGTTTTGCCCTCGACCCGACGCAACCGGTCGATGTGAACTGGCGCGAAACCGCCGTTGGCGCGCGTCAGCACGAAGACGACAACACCAGTCAGCGCTTGCTGCTGAGTTTCGACGGCACGCTGGTCGGCTGGGATTACAACCTCGGCGCCTCGTACAACCAGAACAAAGTGGTCAACAGCATTCAGGACGGTTACGTCAACGACCGCGCCGTCAGTGCCGGTATTGCCAATGGCGTGATCAACCCGTTCGGTCCGCAGACGGCTGCCGGTTCCGCGCTGTTGGCGGCCAACGCGGTGGACGGTGATTACGCCACGGCGGTAGGGCGAGTGAAGGCCATCGACGGGCGCATCAGTCGTGAAATCGGCGACTGGTTCGGCGCCGGCCCTTCGGCATTGGCACTGGGCGGCGAGTATCGCAAGGAAGACTTCCATCAGGATTTCGCGCAATTTGCCGGCGACGTGCAAAGCCTTGGTGTTGATCCGAACGGCAGCGTTGCCGGGGATCGCAGCGTTTCCGCCGAGTACGCCGAGGTCAATGTGCCGGTGCTCGACAGCCTCGAACTGTCCGCCGCCGTACGCCACGACAAGTACAGCGACTTCGGCAGCACCACCAATCCGAAATACTCGTTCCGCTTCCAGCCGTTCAAGGAACTGGTGGTGCGCGGTGCCTACAGCGAAGGGTTCCGCGCACCGTCGTTGTATGAGCTGTACAACCCGACCTTTACCAGTTTCACCAATGCCAACTACAACGATCCGCGCTTGTGCGCTGGCGGCAATCCGAGCAATGGCGGCATCGCCAACCGTGACTGCGCGCAGCAGTTCAATCGCACCAGCGGTGGCAATACCGATCTGAGCCCGGAAACCGCACGCAACGTCACCCTTGGCTTTGTCTACCAGCCGTTCGAACGCCTGAGCGCCGGGCTGGATTTCTGGTGGATCGACATCGCCAACCAGATTGCCGAGTTTCCGGAATCGGCGGTGTTCGAGAACCCTGAGTTGTACCCGGATCGCCTGGTGCGCAAGCCGGATGGCTCCATCGATCATATCGTCACCGGCCTGGCCAACCTCGGCAAGATCAAGACCAATGGTGTCGATGTCAGCTTCGATTACCGCTTGCCGAGCACGCCGTACGGCAATTTCGGCATCGGCCTGCAAGGCACTTACGTCACCCGCTATGACTACCAGCAACAACTCAAGGGCGACTACATCGACAAGCTCGGCGATTTCCGTGGCGGTGACTTTGCGTCGGCGGGTGCCGTGGCGCGCTGGCGTCACAGCCTGACCGGCAGCTGGAACTACGGCCCGTTCGGCGCGGCCCTGACCAACCGCTACACCAGCGGTTACCACGACTCCGATCGCGACACCCACGATTACGTCGGCTCGTACAACGTCTGGGACTTGGCCGGCACCTACACCTGGCGCAAGACCCTGAGCGTGACCCTCGGCGCGAAAAACCTGTTTGACCGCGAACCACCGTTCAGCAACCAGACGTACACGTTCCAGAGCGGCTACGACCCGAAATACAGCGACCCGTTTGGCCGGACGCTTTACACGCGGGTCAGTTACAAGTTCTGAAAATTCTCAGAGATGGCGGTTTTTAGTCACCGATTGATCTAAAGCCTGCCCTATAAAAATCGCCGGCCTGTTGCACATCACAGGTAGGCAGGATGTGTGGTGACTGTTCCGGCGTTATCGCGAGCAGGCTCACTCCTACATTGGATTTGTATTCACCGCAGACCTTTGTAGGAGTGAGCCTGCTCGCGAAGAGGCCAGTAGCAACACCGTGTAAAAGGATCTGCCCATGTTCTCAAGGCTCATTTTATTCAGCGCTTTCGCGCTTTTGACTCCGTTCAGTTGGGCCGCCCTGCAACCAGCGTTAACGGTGTACGGCGAACCCGCCAAATATGCCCCCGACTTCCAGCACCTGGCCTACGCCAACCCCGACGCGCCGAAGGGCGGCAGCCTGCGCCGGTCTTCCTTGGAAAGTGGCCCGTTCGACCACCTGATTCCTTACACCGACAAAGGCACCGGCGTGGCCGACATCGATGGCTGGCTCTACGCGCCTCTGGCCTATCGCAGCAAGGATGAACCCTACAGCGTCTACGGTCTGGTGGCGCAGCAGATGGAGCTGGATCCGGATCGCCGCTGGATACGCTTCTACCTGAACCCGAAGGCGCGTTTCGACGACGGCACACCGATCACCGCCGAAGACGTGCGTTACACCTTCGAGCTGTTCACCACCCAGGGCAGCCTCAAATACCGTCAGCAGTTTCGCGATGTCGCTGAAGTCGTCGTGGAGTCGCCGACGCAAGTGCGCTTCCTCTTCAAGAACAACGACAGCCGCACCTTGCCGCTGGACCTGGCGACACTGCCGGTGCTGCCCGAACATTGGTGGCGCACCCGCGATTTCGCCGAGGGCGGCGGTTTCGAGATTCCGCCGGGCAGCGGCCCGTATCGCATCAGCGCGGTGGATGCCGGGCGCAGCGTGAAATTCCAGCGTGTGCAGGATTGGTGGGCCAAGGATCTGCCGATCACACGCGGGCTGTACAACTTCGATCAACTGAGCGTGGAGTTTTTCGCCGACACCGACGTGTCACGGCAGGTGCTCAAGGCCGGCGGCTTCGATTACAACCGCGAATTCTCTGCCACCAGTTTCACCATCGGCTACGCGGGGGCTGCGCTGGAACAAGGCAAATTGCTCCGTGAGCATCTCGCACCGGGTGCTGCGCAAGGCGCACAGGGCTTTGTGTTCAACCTGCAGAAACCGCCGTTTCAGGATCGTCGCGTGCGCCAGGCGATCGCCATGCTCTGGGATTTCGAATGGAGCAACCGGCAAATGATGCGCAGCATGTACCTGCGTCAGCGCAGCTTCTTCTCCCACAGCGCACTGGCGGCCACTGCATTGCCGGATGCCGAAGAGCTGAAGATTCTTGAGCCGTTGCGCGGCCAGATTCCCGATGAAGTCTTCACCACGGTGTTTGAAGCACCGAAAACCGACGGCAGTGGCAATATCCGCGCCGAACAATTGCAGGCACTGAACCTGCTGGAGGCCGCTGGCTGGAAACCCCAGGGCGATCAGTTGGTGAACGCCAATGGCGAGCCTCTGCACTTCACGTTTCTCAACGGCCAGAAAGGTTTCGAACGGCTGTTGTTACCGTTCAAACGCAACCTGGCGCAGATCGGCATCGGCTTCGACATCCGCCAGGTCGACACCGCGCAATACACCAACCGCGTGCGCAATCGCGACTACGACATGATCGTCGCCGGTTACCCGGTGAGTCAGGCACCGGGCCGGGAGATGTTCAATTACTTCGGCTCCGACGGCGCCGACGATCCCGGCTCGAACAATTACATGGTGTTGCGCGATCCGGCCGTCGATGCGCTGCTCGAAGGGCTGGTGCAGGCCGACAATCGCGAGAGTCTGCTGCGCCATGCTCATGCGCTGGATCGGGTGTTGCAGTGGGGCTATTACTGGGTGCCCAACTATTACCCACCGGGAATTTCCACGGTGTGGTGGAACCGCTTCGGCCGTCCGGCGATTGCGCCGCTGTATGACGCCGGCCTCGACACATGGTGGGAAATCAGCCCGACCGCACTGACCGCAACGCAGATGCACAAGGAGTACGGCCATGTGGGGTTATAGCCTGCGGCGTTTACTGCTGATCGTGCCGACCTTGCTCGCGATCCTGCTGGTCAACTTCGTTATCGTGCAAGCCGCACCCGGTGGCCCGGTCGAGCAGGCCATTGCGCGCTTGCAGGGGATTGGCGTGGGGGCCGCGGTGGGTTCCAGCCATGTCGAAACCGTCGGCGGCGAGTCTCGCGCCACCCGGGGGCTGGACCCGAAACTGGTGGCTGATATCGAGCGTCAGTACGGCTTCGATAAACCTGCTAGCGAGCGCTTGTGGCTGATGCTCAAAAGCTATGCGCAACTGGATTTCGGCCAGAGTTTCTTTCGCGGTGCCAGCGTCACCGAATTGATCTGGCAGAAACTGCCGGTGACCGTGTCGCTGGGCCTGTGGGCGACGCTGATCACCTATCTGGTGTCGATTCCGCTGGGCATTCGCAAAGCCGTACACAACGGCTCGGCGTTCGATGTCTGGAGCAGTGTGGCGATCATCATCGGTTATGCGCTGCCGGGATTTCTCTTTGCGCTGCTGCTGATCGTGGTGTTTGCCGGTGGCACGGCGCTGGACTGGTTTCCGGTGCGCGGACTGGTCTCGGACAACTTCGCCGAACTGTCGCCGTGGGCCAAGGTGGCCGACTATTTCTGGCACTTGGTGCTGCCGGTGACTGCCTTGGTCATCGGCGGTTTTGCGACCTTGACGATCCTCACCAAGAACAGCTTTCTCAACGAGATCTCGCGACTGTACGTGGTGACCGCGCGCGCCAAAGGGCTGAGTCAAAGGCAGGTGTTGTACGGCCATGTGTTTCGCAATGCGATGCTGCTGGTCGTCGCCGGTTTGCCGCAAGCGTTGGTGACGGTGTTTTTCGGCGGCTCGTTGCTGATCGAAGTGATCTTTTCTCTCGATGGCCTCGGCCGTCTCAGTTACGAAGCGGCGGTCGCGCGCGACTATCCGGTAGTGTTCGGTTCGCTGTTCATCTTCACCTTGTTCGGCCTGCTGATAAAACTGCTCGGCGACCTTTGTTACACGCTGGTTGACCCGCGTATCGACTTCACCGCGAGGGCTGCCTGATGCTGACGTTATCTCCAATAGGCCAGCGTCGTTGGGCGCGTTTCAAAGCACATCGGCGTGGCTGGTGGTCGTTGTGGCTGTTCCTCGCACTGTTCGGCCTGAGCCTCGGCGGTGAGCTGGTGGCCAATGACAAACCGCTGCTGGTGACGTATCAGGGCGACTGGTATTTCCCGGCGTTCAAGCGCTACACCGAGCAGGACTTTGGCGGTGAGTTGCCGTTTCAACCGGACTATCGCAGTGCTCAGGTGCGGCAATTGATCGAGGGGCAGGGCGGGCGAATGTGGTTTGCGCCGATTCCGTTCGCGTTCGACACGGTCAATTACGACCTCACGGAGCCGGCGCCAAGTCCGCCCAGTGGCGACAACTGGCTGGGCACCGACGATCAGGCGCGCGACGTGCTGGCGCGGGTGATTTTCGGCACGCGCGTGTCGCTGTTGTTTGCCTTGGCGCTGACCGCGGCGAGTGCGCTGATCGGCATCGCCGCCGGGGCGTTGCAGGGCTACTACGGCGGTTGGGTCGATTTGATCGGTCAGCGCTTGCTGGAGGTTTGGTCGGGGCTGCCGGTGTTGTATCTGCTGATCATTCTGTCCGGGTTTGTCGAGCCGAATTTCTGGTGGTTGCTGGGGATCATGGCGCTGTTTTCCTGGTTGAGTCTGGTCGATGTGGTGCGGGCCGAGTTCCTGCGCAGCCGTGGCCTGGAATATGTGAAAGCGGCACGCGCGCTGGGTGTGGGCGATGCGCAGGTAATCGTTCGACACATTCTGCCCAATGCCATGAGCGCCACGCTGACCTATCTGCCGTTCATTCTCACCGGCGCGATTGCGACCTTGTCAGCGCTGGATTTTCTCGGTTTCGGCATGCCGGCCGGCAGTGCTTCGCTGGGGGAGTTGATCGGTCAGGGCAAGAGCAATCTGCAAGCACCGTGGCTGGGCTTGACCGCGTTCTTTGCCTTGGCGCTGATCCTTTCACTGCTGGTTTTCATCGGCGAAGCCTGCCGCGATGCGTTTGATCCGAGGACTTGATATGCCTGAACATCTGATCGAAATACGTGACCTGCGCGTCGCCTTCGATGGCCAGCCCGTGGTGCACGGCATCGACCTCGACATTCGCCCCGGTGAGTGCGTTGCTCTGGTTGGGGAATCCGGCTCCGGTAAATCGGTGACGGCGCACAGCATTCTGCAATTGCTTGACCCGACCATCACGCGGATCGACGGCAGCATCCGTTATGCCGGCGAGGAGCTGCTAGGCGTGCATGAGCGCTACTTGCGGCAATTGCGTGGCAACCGCATCGCGATGATTTTTCAGGAGCCGATGAGCTCACTGAACCCTTTGCACACGATTGAGCGGCAACTGGGTGAAAGCCTTGCGCTGCACAAGGGGTTGGCCGGGGCGGCGGCGCGCCAACGGATTTTGGAACTGCTGGAATTGGTCGGCATTCAACATCCGCGCGAGCGGCTCAAGGCCTATCCACATCAACTCTCGGGCGGTCAGCGACAACGGGTGATGATCGCCATGGCGCTGGCCTGCGAGCCGCAGTTACTGATCGCCGACGAACCGACTACCGCGCTGGACGTGACCGTGCAACGCAAGATTCTGCTGTTGCTCAAGGAGCTGCAAGAACGGCTGGGCATGGCGCTGCTGATCATCAGTCATGACCTGAATCTGGTGCGAAACATCGCTCAGCGGGTGGCGGTCATGCGCGGCGGTCTGATCGTCGAACAGGCGTCGTGTGAACAGTTGTTCAGTGCGCCGCAACATCCTTACAGCATCGAATTGCTCAACGCTGAACCGGGTGGCGAAGCGTTGTGCCGGGAGCCTGCGGAGGACGTGCTGGAGGTGCGTGATCTCAATGTGCGCTTCCGTTTGGGCGGCGGATGGCTGCGCGCGAAGTCGTACTTGCACGCGGTCAATGGCATTGATTTGAATCTTCAGCGCGGCAAGACCTTGGGGATCGTCGGCGAATCCGGTTCCGGCAAGTCGACGCTGGGCCAGGCGATTCTGCGTTTGCTGGATGCCCAGGGCAGCATCCGCTTTCAGGGCGAGGCGCTGGAGCAGTTGAGCGGCAAGCAACTCAGGCCGCTGCGCAAACGCCTGCAAGTGGTGTTTCAGGATCCGTTCGGCAGTCTGAGTCCGCGCCTGTGCGTGGAGCAGATCATCGCCGAAGGTCTACAGGTGCATAGCGATTTGAATGCCGCTGAGCGCGAACGGGCAGTGATCGATGTGCTGCGTGAAGTCGGCCTCGACCCGGCTACTCGCCATCGCTATCCCCACGAGTTTTCCGGTGGTCAGCGGCAACGCATCGCCATCGCCCGGGCGCTGGTGCTCAAGCCCGACTTGATCCTGCTGGATGAACCGACGTCGGCACTGGATCGCACGGTGCAGAAGCAGATTGTCGCGCTGTTGCGGCGTTTGCAGGCGGAGTATGGCTTGACCTATCTGTTCATCAGCCACGATCTGGCGGTGGTGCGAGCACTGGCGCATGACTTGATCGTGATGAAGGACGGTGAGGTGGTGGAGCGTGGCGAGACGAATACGCTGTTTCATGCAGCGCAGCATCCGTATACCCGAGAGTTACTGGCCGCTTCGTTCACCGGGTAACCCTGTAGGAGCTGTCGAGTGAAACGAGGCTGCGATCTTTTGACTTTGCGTTCTAAAAAAACAGGGTCAAAAGATCGCAGCGTGCCGCAGCTCCTACAGGGCCGAAACGCAAGAATCCCGCCACAGGGGGCGGGATTCTTGTGTCACTGAACGTCGCTGTTACGACGGGAACAGCTCGGACAGTTTCATCGACAGCATCATGTCGCCTTCAACGCGCAGCTTGCCGCCCATGAAAGCCTGCATGCCGTCGGTTTCGCCGCTGACGATACCTTTCAGGGTTTCGCTGTCCAGCACCAGTGTGCAGTTGGCGTCCGGGTTTTCACCTTCCTGGATGTCGCAAGTGCCGTCTTTTACGATCAGCGAGTACTGCTTGTCTTCGTCGGTGATGTTGAAACCGAAGACCAGATCCAGGCCGGCAGCAGCGGCTGGGTTGAACTTGGCTTGCATTGCTTTTACGGCATCGGCTACGGAGGTCATGGTTCGATCCTTATTAGGTTGATTACAGCAAGGTTCACAGTTATCCGGACTCAGCGGAAAGTGATGAGTTCCGGAGCCTTCAGCAGTTGCAGGTGTGCATGACTGTTGAAGGAAGCCAAAGCCACCTCACGACCGCGAAACTTCAGCTGGTTGAGCGAGGTGTTGACGATTTGCCAGTTCAATTCAAAGGCCTGTCGGGCAGGCATTTGGGTAATGAGGTGGAGCAGGGCAGTGATGGTGCCGCCGGAAGTGAACACGGCGATTTTCTGGTTTTTATCGGCCAGATCAAGGATCCGGTGCAGCCCGGCCTGGACGCGTTCGACGAAACCCAGCCAGCTTTCCAGCCCCGGCGTGTCGTAGGTGCCGGCCAGCCAGCGTTCGATGATCAGGGCAAAAATGCGTTGGAACTCGCCGCGGTTCTGCGCGGCGTTGCGCAGGATGTCGAGGGCTTCCGGCTCGTCCGGCAGCATCGCCGGGAGCAGGGCGCGAATCACCGCGTCGGCATCGAATTCGTTGAACGCGGAATCGGTTTCCAGGATCGGCACCGGCAGGCCTTTGGCAGTAAATTGCTCCAGGGCGCTGGTGGCCGTGTGCTGCTGACGGCGCAGGTCTCCGGCGAGGCAGCGATCGAAGCTGATCCCCAGTTCAGCGAGGTGCTGACCGAGGATTTCTGCCTGACGCACACCGGTCGGCGACAGGACGTCATAGTCGTCTGCACCAAAGGAGGCCTGGCCATGTCGAATCAAATAGATGCTGCCCACGTCCGCGTCATCCCGGTACGTTGAAGGTTTGGCGAGGTTATGAGGATGCCGTCGAGCTGTCAATGAAAAAACATACGCTTGTTTGAAATGCCCGTTACAGGGGTGTTGCCAGAGGTTTCACGGCTGGCCGACGAGCCGGCGCATGGGTATGCTGGACTTATCCCGAGCGTGTGTTTTGCACCCGCGCATTGTTTTAAGGAGTCGCTGTGGAGTTTTTCACCGAGTACGCCAGTTTTCTGGCCAAGACCGTCACCCTGGTGATCGCCATTCTGGTGGTGCTCGCCAGTTTTGCCGCATTGCGCAGCAAGGGCCGGCGCAAGTCGGCGGGGCAGTTGCAGGTCAGCAAGCTCAATGATTTCTACAAAGGCCTGCGTGAGCGTCTGGAGCAGACCTTGCTCGACAAGGATCAGCTCAAGGCTTTGCGCAAGGGCGAAGCCAAGTCCGAGAAAAGCGAGAAGAAGCAGAAGAACAAACCCGAGGCCAAACCTCGCGTGTTCGTGCTGGATTTCGACGGTGACATCAAGGCCTCGGCTACCGAGAGCCTGCGTCACGAAATCACTGCGCTGCTGACCCTTGCCACACCGAAGGACGAAGTCGTGCTGCGACTCGAAAGCGGCGGCGGCATGGTGCACAGCTATGGTCTGGCGTCATCGCAACTGGCGCGTATCCGTGAAGCAGGTGTGCCGTTGACTGTCTGCATCGACAAGGTCGCCGCCAGCGGCGGCTACATGATGGCTTGCATCGGTGAGAAGATCATCAGTGCGCCGTTCGCGATTCTTGGCTCGATCGGTGTGGTGGCGCAGTTGCCCAACGTCAACCGCCTGCTGAAAAAGCACGACATCGATTTTGAGGTGCTCACCGCCGGTGAGTACAAGCGCACCCTGACCGTGTTTGGCGAAAACACCGAGAAGGGCCGGGAGAAGTTTCAGGAAGACCTGGACATCACCCATCAACTGTTCAAGAACTTCGTCGCTCGCTATCGCCCGCAACTGGCGATTGACGATGTCGCTACTGGTGAAGTCTGGCTCGGCGTCGCGGCGCTGGATAAGCAACTGGTCGACGAACTCAAGACCAGTGATGAATATCTGGCAGACCGGGCGAAAAAGGCCGAGGTCTATCACCTGCACTACGCCGAGCGCAAAAGTCTGCAGGAGCGGATCGGCATGGCCGCCAGCGGCTCGGTCGACCGCGTACTGCTGAGCTGGTGGAGTCGCCTGACCCAGCAACGCTTCTGGTAAATCGAACGGGCATAAAAAAACGCCGGTCACATGACCGGCGTTTTTTTGTCTGCGCTAAACCTTCAGCGGCGACGGAACAGCGGCAGCGGTTCGTCAGTGGCAGCCTGATAGGTCACCGAGAAATCCTTCAGACCTTCAAGGGCTTCGTACGGGTCTTTATCCGGGCGCACGGCAAAGGCGTCAAAACCGCAGCGGTGCATGTAGAACAGCTGATCGCGCAGCACGTCGCCAATCGCCCGCAGTTCGCCTTTGAAACCATAACGGTCGCGCAGCAGGCGGGCATTGGAGTAGTTGCGGCCGTCAGTGAATGCCGGGAAGTTCAGGGCGATCACCTGAAACTCGGCGACGTCTTCACCGATTTCCTCGGCTTCTTCGTCAGCGTCCAGCCACACACCCAGACCGCCGTCGCGGGCCTTGAGCATGCGGCTGTGTTCGCGCCACAGCTGCAGTGGCACGATCAGGTCGTCGCAGTTGCTGATCTCGTCGATGTTGAAATCCTTGGGCAGCAAGTGCCAGGTTTCGTCGACGACCTCGTTGTTCTTAATGATTCGCTGCATAGACGCGTTCCTTGAAGAGGTCGATGCCAATACGCTGATAAGTGTCGATGAAGCGCTCGTCTTCGGTACGTTGTTCAACGTACACGTCGATCAGCTTCGAGATCACGTCAGGCATGGCTTCCTGAGCGAAGGACGGGCCGAGGATCTTGCCCAGACTTGCGTCACGGCTGGCACTGCCGCCGAGGGAAACCTGGTAGAACTCTTCGCCTTTCTTGTCCACACCGAGGATGCCGATGTGGCCGACGTGGTGGTGGCCGCAAGCGTTCATGCAGCCGGAGATGTTCAGATCCAGTTCGCCGATGTCGAACAGATAGTCGAGGTCGTCGAAACGGCGCTGGATCGATTCGGCGATCGGGATCGACTTGGCGTTGGCCAGTGAGCAGAAGTCACCGCCAGGGCAGCAGATGATGTCGGTCAGCAGGCCGATGTTCGGTGTGGCGAAACCGCCTTCACGCAGTTCGCCCCACAGGGTGAACAGTTGGCTTTGCTCGACGTCGGCCAGAATGATGTTCTGCTCGTGCGAGGTGCGCAGTTGACCGAAGCTGTAGCGATCGGCCAGATCGGCGACGGCATCGAGCTGCTTGTCGGTGATGTCGCCAGGCGCCACGCCGGTCGGTTTCAGCGACAGGGTCACGGCGACATACCCCGGCTTCTTGTGCGCCAGGGTGTTGCGGGTACGCCAGCGAGCGAAACCCGGATGCTCTTTGTCGAGATCGGCCAGTTGCGCGGTCTGGTTTTCCAGCGCCTTGTAATCCGGGTCGACGAAGTGCTTGGCCACACGCTGCAGTTCGGCGTCGGTCAGTGTGGTCTGGCCACCGCGCAGGTGTTCCATTTCCGCATCGACTTTCTGCGCAAACACTTCTGGCGTGAGGGCTTTGACGAGGATCTTGATCCGCGCCTTGTATTTGTTGTCGCGACGGCCGTAGCGGTTATAGACCCGCAGGATCGCGTCGAGGTAGCTCAACAGATCCTGCCACGGCAGGAACTCGTTGATGAACGCGCCAACCACCGGGGTACGACCGAGGCCACCGCCGACCAGTACGCGGAAGCCCAGTTCGCCAGCGGCGTTGTGCACCGGCTCCAGGCCGATGTCGTGGACTTCAATCGCGGCGCGGTCAGCGGTCGAACCGTTGACGGCAATTTTGAATTTACGCGGCAGGTAGGCGAATTCCGGGTGGAACGTAGTCCACTGACGGACGATCTCGCACCATGGGCGCGGGTCGATCACTTCGTCGGCGGCCACACCGGCAAACTGGTCGGTGGTGACGTTGCGCAGGCAGTTGCCGCTGGTCTGGATCGCGTGCATCTGCACGGTGGCCAGTTCAGCGAGGATGTCCGGGATGTCTTCCACCGCCGGCCAGTTGAACTGCACGTTCTGCCGCGTACTGATGTGGGCGTAGCCCTTGTCGTAGTCGCGGGCAATCTTGGCCATCATGCGAGTCTGACGCGAAGTCAGTTGGCCGTAAGGCACCGCCACCCGCAACATCGGCGCGAAGCGCTGGATGTACAGGCCATTTTGCAGGCGCAGAGGGCGGAATTCTTCTTCGCTCAGCTCACCTGCCAGATAGCGTCGGGTCTGATCACGGAACTGCTTGACGCGGTCCTCGATGATCCGCTGATCGTACTCGTCGTATACGTACATATAAGTCCTGTTCTCAGGCTTTGGGCCACTCGGAAAACGCTGCGTTTTCGCTTGCTGGAGTCCGATGGTGCCTCTGCAATTCTGCGCGCACGGCCGCGCACTCCCTAAGGGAGCCGGGGCAATATACCCGTTTGCAGTTATGCGCAAAAGTGATGTTTGAGTATATGTAAAGAACCAAATCGCCTAACGAGAATAGCTGTCAACTAACCCACATTTGTCGTGCGGACAATCATCGTCTTAACTGTGGTCGAGTCTTTCTGCAATCACCGATAAAACCGATAAGAGGCGATGCAATGAGCAATCCGACCAAGGCAAGAAAAAGCGATAGCAGTGTCGATGCATGGGCCATTTTGTTCCTGATCATTCTGGTTGTAGGAACAGCGGTATTCTGGGTCAGTCATCAGTAAACGACCCATCCGGGCCCGCTCCCGACGATTGTCGGACAAAAAACGGGATCAAGCGTCAATAGCCGATTGATCGATGGCTATAATGCGCGGCCATATTTCCTTGGGCCCGGATGCTTCATGTTCAAGTTTCTCCATATCGGTCTTCTTTTGCTGGGCACAGCCTTGGGCAGCAGTGCGCGAGCAGAATCGGTGCTGTTTTTGAATCCGGGCTCGACCGAAGAAGCGTTCTGGATCAGTTACTCGCAGTTCATGCAGTCGGCTGCGCGCAATCTGGGCATCGATCTGCAGATCCTCTATTCCCAGCGCCAGCCGGAACTGACCCTCGCCCAGGCCAGAATCGCCCTGCAGGGGCCCAACCGTCCCGACTACCTGATGTTCGTCAACGAACAGTACATCGCGCCACAGATTCTGCGTCTGGCGCAGGGCAGCGGCGTGAAGTTGTTCATGGTCAACGCAGCATTGACTGCCAATCAGCAAGCGCTGGTGGGCGAGCGTGCGGACCGCATCGGCAGCCTGGTGCCGAATGACGAGGAAGGCGGTTACCTGATGATGAAGGAACTGATTCGTCTGCACCCCCCGGTTGCCAAGGATCAACAGATCGAGTTGCTGGCGTTCTCCGGTCTGAAGATCACGCCGTCGGCGCAGTTGCGCGAGCACGGTATGCAGCGAGCCTTGGCCGAACATCCGCAGGTGCGCTTGCGGCAACTGGTTTACAGCGGCTGGACCCAGCAACGCGCATATGAGCAGGCCAGGCAACTGGTCAAGCGTTATCCCGAGGTTTCGCTGGTGTGGTCGGCCAACGATGAAATGGCCTTCGGTGCCATGCGCGCTTTTGCCGAGGCCGGTAAAACCCCCGGCAAGGATGCGCTGTTCAGCGCAGTCAACACGTCACCTGCCGCGTTGCAGGCTGTCGTCGACGGGCGGTTGAGCGCGTTGGTGGGTGGCCATTTCACCCTCGGTGGCTGGGCGCTGGTCGAGTTGCATGATCATGAGCTTGGCGTCGATCTCGATCAGTACGGCGGCCGTGATCGGCAGATTCCATTGCTGCAACTTGTCGACAAGTCTCACGCTCGACAAATGCTGGTCATGGGCAAGTCGCCGAACTATGGCGTGAACTTCCGCCAACTCTCGGCGAAGGGCCGACCAGCCTCATATCGCTATCCGTTCAACCTGCAAACCCTGATGCACTGAGACGCTTCAAACCCCGGCGAAATGCAGCACCACTTTGACGATGACCAACAGCGTCAAGGCAAATACCGCCGTGAACAGAATGCCCAGAATGACGAAATGGCCGGGTTTGCCATGGGTGAAATCCCTCGCCCGGTTTTTTCCGCTCTGCACCCCGAACGCCGCGGCCATGACGCTGTGCAGCATCTGCCAGAAGCTGGGTGGCTTGTTGTCGACTGGATCGTCCATAAATCCCCCGTCTGCGTGTGTGTCCCAGACAGCATAGTCAATTCACCGAAGAGTGCCCTTGCCGTGCGCTGCTCAGCTGAAGCGATTGGTAACAACTCATCGCCGATGCGATAACTATGTACCGCAGTTCGCCCCGGCAGGAATGGTGTCCTGTCGTTCCACTTTTCAGGAGCGACAGAATGACCATTCATCCCCCGACGCTGCCCGCAGCTGCGCAGTCTTCCAACCCTCCGTTGAGCCTCGATAAGCAGACGCTGGCCAGCGCCAGTCTTCACGGCAAGCGTATCGAGCAGATGGTCCCCGATTGGTTGATCGACGCCAGCCCCGAGCGCCGCGCTCATATCAAGAGCGCGGACACGCAACTACCAGACTGGTACCAGGCGCTGTCCGACGAGCAACGGCGCAATCTGCAAGCGCACATCACCGAAGGCTTTCTTGCCCAGTCGCGACTGGACAAGAGCATGGCAGCGCTTGAAAGCATCGAAGCATTCGCCGAGGCTCAGCTGCTCAAAGCGCTCAAGGACCGATTCAGCGTCGAGCTCGACGTCAACAAAACCCTGCTGTGTCTCCGGCATCCGTTGCAAGTCAGCGTGCTGGAAATCGAAGTGTCGACCTTCGAAGTGTTGAAGCTCTCCATGCTGCAAGCCGCCCTGCACAATTTCGAAGCGGCTGAATGCGAGGAGGGGGCCTTTCATCGCGAATCCGGATTTTTCGTCGCCGCTTCGACCGCCGATACGTTCCAGGCGGTGACACTCAATATCACTGTCAGCCAGTTTCTCTCGCTGTGTCGAACACTGGATATCGGCGCGCTCTATCAGACGCGTGTGAAAGCGTTTTTCCAGTCGAGCGGAACATTGCGTGAGCAATTCATCAGCAGCCAGAAAACCGCGATGCGCGCAGCCGCTGAACTGGCGTTGCTTAAGAAGGACATCGAGCCAGACGACTATCGAATGCTCCTGTCTGTCGTCGATGGTGAAGTCCACCCGCGCCTGGGCAAGAAATCCGTATGGTTTCGTGATCTCAGTCTGATGAAACACAGGATGACCGGCTGCGTGGTGTTCAGCATCAGCGAACAGTACCGATACACCAACGAGTTCATCGTCTACATCCCCCATGACCCGGAACATCCCCTCAAACGCTACACCTCAGCGCAGATGCGCGAAGTCTTCAAACGCAAGTTCACTGCACGGGACGCTTCGCCGTCGAGTGAGCCGGCAACGGCCTACCAGCGTTTTTTCAGTCAGTTCTTCACCTATGCCGACCGCCCTTATTACTTCAGTCAATTCACCCGGCCTGCGGCGGATGCACCGGTAGACCCGTTACGTTCGATCTGGGTAAAAGTCGTCCAGATGTTCCCGCCGGTCTCGGTTTTCACGCAGATCAAGGAACTGCCGCCCGAGCACCAGGGCAAGCGTGAACCAGAGGAGGATCCTTATCTCAATCCGTTCGGTATCGTGCGCAACGGCGTGGCAGGCATTTGGGCCGCCAATACCGATCTGTGGCAGTACCTTTTTGAACAGCATTGCGGCAAATTCATCGCCGATGCGCGTGCCCGCGCCGTACCGACCGCGGATGTCGACGCGAACGTGCGGGCGAAACGGCTCAATCACTTGCTGGAATTCGGCATGCTCGCGTTGAACATGGTGTCGATGTTCGTACCGGTGCTGGGCGAGATCATGATGACGGTGATGGCCGGGCAATTGCTGTATGAGTCGTTCGAGGGCGCTATCGAATGGACTGAAGGTGATCGCCAGGCGGCCAAGGGACACTTGGTCGATGTTGCAGAAAACCTCGCGCTGATCGGAGTAATGGCAGGTGCAGGCAAGGGCCTGGGCAGATTGACTGCGGCCAAATCGGTGCCGGTGATCGAGAAGGCCGAGCCCATTGAACGTCTCGACGGCAAGCCACGTTTGTGGGCACCTGATCTTGC
The DNA here is from genome assembly GCF_044743175.1 of Pseudomonas sp. NPDC087690. NCBI lineage: Bacteria > Pseudomonadati > Pseudomonadota > Gammaproteobacteria > Pseudomonadales > Pseudomonadaceae > Pseudomonas > Pseudomonas sp. NPDC087690. Next base: position 607,021 of record NZ_JBIUVX010000001.1, on the reverse strand, counting down.
GCCTTATGAAAGCACAGACGGGCCGTCCGCCGCGTCTGTCCCTGATGCGCAAGGCCTGCATCGACTTAATGGCAAGACCTACATTCGTCAGCAGGGCAAGGTGTATCAAACGGCCTTTGATGAACAACTGAAACAATGGCGCATTCTCCATCCGACTGACGCGTCAGCCTATCGGCCCATTCTCGAACACAACCGGCTGGGCGCCTGGCGACATACCTTCGAGCGACCGCTGACCTGGGATCGATTGACGCTGCTGCGGCGTATCGGCCATTGCACCGAGGCCTTTTCCGATGAGCAATTGCTCAACATCGCGGATCTCAGCGGTGTCAGTGATGATGCTCTGCGCCAGATGCATCTGGACCATTCGCCTGCGCCACTGGCGTTGGCCGATACATTGCGCCTGTTCGAGGCTGACCAGGCCGTGAGCCGGATCATCGAGAACATTGAGGACGGTTCCACCGTTGATGAACCTTTCCTGCTGACATTGTCATTGCTGCCACAAATGCCTCGATGGCCCACCGGACGCGTGCTTGAGGTTTTCGACGGCCCGGGTTTGTCAGGCGCGAGTGTCAAGCATGGTGACGCGTCACTTTTTCCAGGTGACGCTATCAAGGCACCGATTCAGATCGCCCGCGCCGATGTGCTGACTGCTCAAATGCCCGCCATCCTTCTTGAGGCGCTTGACGAGCAGGAAATAGTCGGCCTGCTGGGATCTGAAGCGGCCCGCATCAGCGCAAACCGGCCCGTCGAGTTCAGAGCGCAATTGGTGGACTTCCTGAAAACCCGTCAACCGACAATGTTCGAGCAGCTCTATGCCGAACCGACATTGCAGGCACCGTGGATCAGCCGGCTACAAAAGGCCACGCCCGGGCTCGGCAGTTCTGCAGCGATCAGGGTATGCATGCAGGCCAATGCCGAAGAGCTTGCGCGATTGGAAACAGGCGGGCGGTTGCCGTTGCGGTTGCTTGAAGAGTCGCGCGGGTACGCTCAAGGCAGGCGCTTCGATCATGCGGTCGTCGGGTTACACATGGAGAACCTGGCCGCATCCGGGAGTCAGTGGCTCGCTTTGCGCGTACTCGAAAGACTGCCTGGCTGGTCAGACGATGTGCGTCTCGAAGTCCGCGAGGGCAGCACTCACGGACCCTTGATCGATAGTGTCGGCAGCGAATCTTCGCGGCAACTGAAATACCTGGTCAAGCAGGGCCCCTCCTATCAGGCCTTCAACGAACGCGCAGAGGAGCTCAATGGCATTGCTCGGCAAGGCGATAATTTTTTTTCTTCGGTCATGCATGCCTTGCCCGACAAATCCCGTCAGGCCTTGGGGCTTGCTGACGTCAGTCAGAGTGCATCCCTGCGTCGTCTGGTGATAGATCACGTGCATCAGTATCGTGCTGAACTGGCTCACTTGGCCGGCAAGCGTCATGGCGCCGGCAAACGCTTCAAACCGGCGCTGCGAGTGCCCGGTCATGGCCTCGGTTACTACGCCAGTGGACGCGGGCAGGGCGTCAATCCACTGCTGGTGACACGGGTGCAGAATGTTTATCCGGGCCTCACCGATCAACAAGCGGGCGGCTTCATTCTTCAGCAGCTGGCGTCGGGAAAGACTGACCTGCAGATCTACGAGCTTCTGCAAAGGCGCATGCGTGAATGGCAAGAGCTCGACTCGACACTCGCCGAATGGCAGGGCGAGTCGACGCCAGAACTCTCGCTGCAATCGTTGATCGGTGGCAGAGCGAGCGTCGTGCGCAATATCAAACAGAGTTGGCGCGAGTCACCGCTGGCGCAGGACCATCCGCGTTATGCACAGCTGGAATTGATCTGTGATGAACCGTTACCAGCCTTGACTGCGGACTTTTCGCATGTGCGTGAGTTGAGCGTACGCGGCCGCTGCATCACGGATGCGAATGCCGACTCACTGCTGGCTGTTTTCCCGAACCTGGAAAATTTGCGCATCAATGCGACGAGCGAACTGTTCAGCAATGTGCCGCAAATCTTGCAGGGGATGCCGGCGTTGAAAAGTCTGACGCTTTACAGCGCCGTCCCGTTTGCCGCTGACATGCCTGCACGGTTGGGCATGTTGGTCCGGATTGAAGAACTGACCGTGTGTTCTGCAAGCTACCAGCCGATCACATTCGACGTCAGTCACCTGCAAAAGCTGCGCAAGCTGGAGATCGTCGCCTACGCCTTGCTGGAGTGGCCGACCGGCGTGCTTGAACTGCCGGAGCTCGAACGACTGAGTCTCAAGGATACCGGGATCAGTAACTTGCCTGAGGGGTTGCTCAAGGGGCACGAAAAGTTATGGTCCGGATTGTCACTGGACTGGTCGAGATTTTCCCGCGAAAACTTCAAGGTCGCCTACGAGTACGCCAGGACACTGCCCGCGCACTTTATAGACCGCGAAGCGATGGTCCGCGATTACTGCAAAGGCGAGTTGCAGCGTTTGGGCGAAGGCCTGAGCCAGGCGGCGCAAAGTATCTTCGAGCGGTTTTTCCAGCAATGGCCTGATGAACAACAGCGCTACGCCGCAATCGAAGCCCTGAGCGAGCAGTTTGCAACGCTCGACAAACAGCTCGGCGAGTGGCTGCAAAAGGGCATGGCCTATCAGGAAACGCTCAGGGAAGTAATCGGGCGATCCAACGCCATCCATGCCATCAGGAGCAATTGGCGCAAAGGGCTTTTCAAGCGATACGGTTCGACGGTTTCCGCTTCGACCCTTGATTTATCGGGATTGATGCTAAGCGAGCTGCCGAAATTGCCTGCCGATGCGTTTTCTCATGTGCGTACCTTGCTTCTGCTGGGCCAGCGCGTCGATGCCTTGCAACTGCGCGATTTCGTCAGCGCCTTTCAAGAAGTGCAAACGCTCGACCTGAGTGACAACGCCCTGCACGCGTTGCCGATTGAACCTGGCAGCCTGGCAAGGCTGAACCGGCTGGACCTTTCCGACAATCTGTTGGTGAACACTGAGCAGTTGCAGTCAAGCCTGGAGGCGTTCCCGGCGCTTGAACAGCTGGACCTGCATAACAACCCGTTAACCGGGTTGAACGTCGGTGGCTTGTCGCGCTTGAAAGCGCTCAATCTGCGCAACGTCGATCTGCAAGCGTGGCCTGCGGGCGCTGAAGATCTGGCTCAACTGACCTGGCTGGATGTGAGCTACAACAACCTCGAGTCCTTCGATGTCAACTATTTCGGGCGGCTGGAAGCTCTCGATTTGCGCAACAACAATCTGTACGCATGGCCGGAAGGTGCGCTGGAGTCGGAGCATCTGCGCACGCTCAATTTGAGCCGTAACGACATCACTACGCTGCCCGACGACGCACTTGACGGTAGCCACGAACAATTGATGAACGGTACGGACTTGACTGACAACTACAACTTGTCCGAAGAAAGCCTCGTGCGGCTCAGGGCCTATCAGGCGGAAGGTGAGCGCCATCGGGTGCTGGGTTTTTCACGCACGGATCTCGAAGAGATGGTTGACGACGCCGCCGGCGGCTTGACCGAAACGTCTGACAGCATTGAATCCGACGAAACCCTACCTATCGATCCGTCGCAGGCGCAATACAAAGCCCCATGGCTTGCCAATCTGCCTCCTGAACAACTGGCGGCTCGGGATACGCTCTGGGAGCAACTGGCTGCTGAACCGGACAGCGCGGCGTTCTTTCATCTGCTTGAGCGACTGCAGGACACCCGAGAGTTCAGGGTGGCCAACGCGGATCTGACGCGGCGGGTATGGACCGTCATGGAAGCGGCCGCGGCTGATACCGAACTCAGGGAAGTGATTTTCGCCGGGGCTACCACCCACGGAACCTGCGTCGATGGACGCATCCTTACCTTCAGCGGGCTGGAAACCAAGGTGTTCACCCATAACGCGTTGCTGGATTTACCGTCAGGTCGATCAGACGCAAAAGGTGGGGTGTTGTTGAGTCTGTCGCGACGACTGTTTCGCCTGGACAAAGTCGACGAATTGGCAAAAGCGGCGGCAGCACGCAGTGGTTTCGATGAGGCCGAAGTGCGCCTGGGTTATCGAATCGGTTTGACTACCGGCTGGGAGGATGGCCTGGAGTTGCCGGGGCAGCCGAAAAACATGACCTATGCTTCGGGCGTCAGCCCGCAACAACTGGTGGAGGTGCGAACCGAAGTCAGCAACGCCGAGCGGTCCGACAAGTTTCTCGAAGATCTGATTCAGCGCGATTACTGGGTGGAGTACCTTCAGGAGAAGTTCCCCGAGGACTTCAGGAAACTGGAAGAGTCACACTTGCTTGACGACGGCAAAGATGACGGCCTGAGCGCCGACGATCCCGAGTACTTGAGCCGGTTGTTCGACCGTACGGCCGAACGCAACGTGAAGATGATCGAGCTTTCGCAGCAGGAGATCGACGCAGTCAATGCCGCAAGAACACCTGTATCCGGCGCTTCAAGTCATCCATCCAGCGCATGAACTGCATGCGCCGCTCCCGACGCCGGTTAAACCGGCGCCGGGATTGAGCCGAGTGATCAGTTGTCGTAACCGAGGTTCGGTGCCAGCCAGCGCTCGGTTACGCTCAGCTCCTGGCCTTTGCGCGAGGTGTAACTTTGCACTTGATCCTTGTCGACCTTGCCCACGGCGAAGTATTGCGCTTGCGGATGGGCGAAGTACCAGCCACTGACTGCTGCGGCCGGGAACATCGCGTAGTGCTCGGTGAGGAACACACCGCTGCGTCCTGCGCGCATTTCGGCGGCTTCAGGGTCGAGCAGGGTAAACAGTGCGGCTTTCTCGGTGTGATCCGGGCAGGCCGGATAACCCGGCGCAGGGCGAATACCGCTGTACTGCTCTTTGATCAGCGCTTCGTTGTCGAGGGTTTCGTCCTTGGCGTAACCCCAGTGCTCTTTGCGCACTTGCTGGTGCAACCATTCGGCGCAAGCCTCGGCGAGACGGTCGGCGAGGGCTTTGACCATGATCGAGTTGTAGTCGTCGCCAGCGTCCTGATAGGCCTTGGCCACTTCTTCGGCGCCGATGCCAGCGGTGGTGATGAAACCACCGACGTAGTCGGTCACTTCGCTGTCCTTCGGTGCAACGAAGTCGGCCAGCGAGAAGTTCGGCTTGCCGTCGGTCTTGATGATCTGCTGGCGCAGGTGATGCAGTTTTGCCAATGGCTGGCCATCATCGCCGTACAACTCGATATCGTCGTCATGCACCTGATTGGCCGGCCAGAAGCCGAATACGGCGCGGGCGCTGATCAGCTTCTCGTCGATCAACTTGGCGAGCATTTCCTGCGCGTCTTTGTACAGCGAAGTCGCGGCTTCACCGACCACTTCGTCTTCGAGGATGCGCGGGAATTTGCCGGCCAGGTCCCAGGAAATGAAGAAAGGCGTCCAGTCGATGTATTCAGCGAGGACTTTCAGGTCGATGTTGTCCAGAACCTTGCTGCCGGTGAATGTCGGCTTGACCGGCTGGTAAGACGCCCAGTCGAACTGTGGCTTCTTGGCGATCGCGGCGGCATAGCTCAGGCGTTCGGTGCGCGCGCTGCGGTTCGAGGTGCGTTCGCGCACATCGACGTATTCCAGGCGCGTCTTCTCGACGAAACCGGCCTTCAGTTCCTTGGACAGCAGCTGTGTCGCGACGCCGACCGCACGCGAGGCGTCGGTCACGTAGACCACCGCATCGTTGCTGTACTTCGGCTCGATCTTCACTGCCGTGTGCGCCTTGGAGGTGGTCGCGCCACCAATCATCAGCGGCAGGTGGAAATCCTGACGCTGCATCTCGCGAGCAACATGGACCATCTCGTCAAGGGATGGCGTGATCAGACCGGACAGGCCGATGATGTCGCACTTCTGCTCTTTGGCCACTTGCAGAATCTTCTCCGCCGGGACCATCACACCGAGGTCGACGATGTCGTAGCCGTTGCAACCGAGCACTACACCAACAATGTTCTTGCCGATGTCGTGCACGTCGCCTTTCACGGTTGCCATCAGAATCTTGCCCTTGGCTTCCGGTTTGTCGCCTTTTTCCAGTTCGATGAACGGGATCAAGTGGGCCACGGCCTGCTTCATCACACGGGCGGATTTCACCACTTGCGGCAGGAACATTTTGCCGGCGCCGAACAGGTCACCGACGATGTTCATGCCGGACATCAGCGGGCCTTCGATCACTTCGATCGGGCGGGCGAACGACTGGCGCGACTCTTCGGTGTCTTCAACGATGTGCGTGGTGATGCCCTTGACCAGCGCATGCTCAAGACGCTTGTTGACCTCCCAGCTGCGCCACTCTTCGGTCTCGGCTTCCTTGACGCTGCCGTCGCCCTTGTACTTGTCGGCGATGGCGAGGAGGGCGTCGGTGCCTTCCGGCGTGCGGTTGAGGATCACGTCTTCAACGGCGTCGCGCAGTTCCTGCGGGAACTGGTCGTAGATCTCCAGTTGACCGGCGTTGACGATGCCCATGGTCAGACCGGCGCGGATCGCGTACAGCAGGAACACCGAGTGGATCGCCTCACGCACCGGGTTGTTGCCACGGAACGAGAACGACACGTTGGACACGCCGCCCGAGGTTAGCGCATACGGCAGTTCGTCGCGGATGTAGGCGCAGGCGTTGATGAAATCGACCGCGTAGTTGTTGTGCTCTTCGATACCGGTGGCGACGGCGAAGATGTTCGGGTCGAAGATGATGTCTTCCGGCGGGAAGCCGACTTCGTTGACCAGAATGTCGTAGGAGCGTTTGCAGATTTCTTTCTTGCGCGCTTCGGTGTCGGCCTGGCCGGCTTCGTCGAACGCCATCACCACCACTGCGGCGCCATAGCGCTTGCACAGTTTGGCGTGGTGGATGAACTGCTCGACGCCTTCTTTCATGCTGATCGAGTTGACGATGCCCTTGCCCTGAATGCATTTCAGGCCGGCTTCAATCACTTCCCATTTCGACGAGTCGATCATGATCGGTACGCGCGAGATGTCCGGCTCACCGGCGATCAGATTGAGGAAGGTCACCATGGCCTTCTTCGAATCGAGCATGCCCTCGTCCATGTTGATGTCGATCACCTGCGCGCCGGCTTCTACCTGTTGCAGGGCGACTTCCAGGGCTTCGGTGTAGTTGTCTTCACGGATCAGACGGGCGAATTTTGCAGAACCGGTGATGTTGGTACGCTCGCCAACGTTGACGAACAACGAGCTGCGATCGATGGTGAACGGCTCCAGACCCGAGAGGCGGCAAGCCTTGGGGATGTCCGGAATCTGCCGCGGCGCATAACCGGCGACGGCTTTGGCGATGGCTTCGATGTGCCCCGGCGTGGTGCCGCAGCAGCCGCCAACGATATTGAGGAAACCGCTCTGGGCGAATTCTTCAATGACCTTGGCGGTTTCCGACGGCAGTTCGTCGTACTCGCCGAATTCGTTCGGCAGGCCGGCGTTCGGGTGCGCGGAAACGTGGGTGCTGGCCTTGTTCGACAGTTCTTCCAGGTATGGACGCAACTCACTGGCGCCGAGCGCGCAGTTGAGGCCGACGGAGATTGGCTTGGCGTGCGCCACCGAGTTCCAGAACGCTTCGGTGGTCTGGCCCGACAAGGTGCGGCCGGAGGCATCGGTGATGGTCCCGGAAATCATGATCGGCAGTTCGATGTGCAGCTCTTCGAACACGCCTTGCACGGCGAAGATCGCCGCTTTGGCGTTGAGGGTGTCGAAAATGGTTTCGATCAGGATCAGGTCGGCGCCGCCCTCGATCAGGCCTTTGGTGGCTTCGGTGTAGTTTTCCACCAGCTCATCAAAGGTGACGTTGCGGTAGCCCGGGTTGTTGACGTCCGGCGACAGCGAGCAAGTACGGCTGGTCGGGCCGAGCACGCCGGCAACGAAACGCGGCTTGGCTGGGTTCTCGGCGGTCTTGGCGTCGGCAATCTTGCGCGCCAGACGTGCGCCTTCTACGTTTAACTCGTAGGCCAGTTCTTCCATGCCGTAGTCGGCCATGGAAATACGCGTGGCGTTGAAGGTGTTGGTTTCGAGAATGTCGGCGCCGGCATCCAGATAGGCTTTCTCGATGCCACCGATGACATCGGGACGAGTGATCACCAACAGGTCGTTGTTGCCCTTGACGTCACTTGGCCAGTCAGCAAAGCGTTTGCCCCGATAATCCTGCTCTTCGAGCTTGTAGCTCTGGATCATCGTGCCCATACCGCCGTCGAGTATCAGGATGCGCTCTTTGAGAGCTTGCTTGAGAGCTTGAAGACGGACGCTGCGATCGGACATTTGGACTACTCGGAAAGACCATTACGAAGGAGCGGGATCATAACAAACCTGTGCGGTTTTAGAGCATGTGGCGCTTTTGCATGAATATCGCTCATGATGGTACGGGCGTCATAATGTAGAATCGCGGCGTTTTTTTAAAAATTCGGGATCAGCAGCATGTCTTACCGCGTCATTGGTTTTGTGTTGCTGTTTCTCAGCTGGAGCGCCATGGCGCAAGAGCCAGCGGTTGCTCCTGCAATTTCCCCTTCTATTTCGTACGTCCGCGACATCCAGCCAATCTTCACCGAGAAGTGCGTGGCCTGCCACGCCTGCTACGACTCCGCCTGCCAGCTCAATCTCGGCAGTGGCGAGGGCGCAGCCCGTGGTGCGAGCAAAATGCCGGTGTATGACGGCGAGCGCACTGTCGCGGCGCCGACCACCCGATTGTTTTACGACGCCTTCGGCAAGCGCGCCTGGCAGCAAAAGGACTTCTATTCGGTACTCGACGCCCAAGGCAGCCAAGCGGCGTTGATGGCGCGGATGCTGGAGTTGGGGCACAAGACGCCGCTGACGCCCAACGCGAAACTTCCCGAAGACATCGTCTTGGGTCTGAATCGGGCAAACCAGTGCGCCATGCCCGCCGAATTCGAGGGTTACGCCGGGGCGCACCCGAAAGAAGGCATGCCGCTGGCAGTCACTGGCCTGACCGATCAGCAATACCAGACCTTGCAACGCTGGCTCGCCTCTGGTGCGCCGATTGACGAACAAGGCCTGGCGCCGAGCGCTAAAGAATCCCTGCAAATCGTCCAGTGGGAAAATCTGTTCAACAGCCCCGGTGCCCGCGAAAGCCTGGTTGGCCGTTGGTTGTACGAACACCTGTTCCTCGCGCACCTTTATTTCAAGGACGGCGAGCCGGGGCATTACTTCCAATGGGTGCGTTCGCGCACGCCGACTGGCCAGCCAATCGACCTGATCGCCACCCGCCGCCCGAACGACGATCCGGGTACGCAGGTGTATTACCGCTTGTGGCCGGTGCAAGGGGTGATCGTGCACAAAACCCACATCACCTACCCGCTGAGCGCGGCGAAGATGGCGCGGGTCAAAAGCCTGTTTTACAGCGGCAACTGGCAGGTCAATGCCTTGCCGGGCTACGGCCCGCAGAGCCGCGCCAATCCGTTCGCCACGTTTGAAGCGATTCCGGCGCAGGCGCGTTATCAGTTCATGCTCGATAACGCCGAATATTTTGTCCGCACCTTTATTCGTGGACCCGTGTGCCGTGGGCAGATCGCGACCGACGTAATCCGCGACAACTTCTGGGCGCTGTTCCAGGCGCCGGAACACGACTTGTACATCACCGATCCGAACTATCGTGGCCAGGCCACGCCGTTGCTGGCGATGCCGGGGCAGAACGACGACGTCGGCAGCGTGTTGAGCCTGTGGCACAACTATCGCGACAAACGTAATGAATACGAGGCGTTGCGTCGCGACAGCTATGCCGAAGTCCCTGCGCCAAGTTGGTCGACGCTGTGGGCGGGCAACGACAACGCGTTGCTGAGCATTTTCCGCCACTTTGACAGTGCTTCGGTGACCAAGGGCTTGATCGGCGAAGTGCCGCAGACGATGTGGTTGTTCGACTACCCGCTGCTTGAACGCACCTATTACCAGTTGGCGGTCAACTTCGACGTGTTCGGTAACGTCTCCCACCAGGCGCAGACTCGCCTGTATTTCGACTTGATCCGCAACGGCGCCGAGCAGAATTTCCTGCGCCTGATGCCGGCCGATTCGCGCGAGGACTATCTGGACGATTGGTACCAGAACAGTGGCCAGTTCAAGATGTGGCTCGATTACGAAGCGATTGACGACGATAAGCCGACTGCGCTGAAGCTCGACGAAAAAGACCCGAAATACGACTTCGCCATGCAATTGCTGGCGCGTTACGGCGATCTCAATGCGCGGCCGGATCCGATCAATCGCTGCGACGGCGCTTACTGCTCGCGGCCGAATATCGACCCGGCGTTGCAAAATGCCGAACAGGCCTTGAGTCGCCTGACTTCACGCCCGGCGGCCGGTTTGAAGGTGATTGATCAGTTGCCGGAAGCGACGATGCTGCGCGTCGAAACCGCCAGCGGCAAACGCGAGGTCTACAGCCTGCTGCGCAATCGTGCACACAGCAACGTGGCGTTCCTGCTCGGTGAGTCGCTGCGCTATCAGCCTGGACTGGACACGATCACCATTTTCCCGGGCGTGCTCAGCAGTTATCCGAACTTCATCTTCAACATCCCTGCCGATCAGGTGTCTGAATTTGTCGATGCAATGGAAAACGCCAAAGATGCCAACCGTTTCGAGAAAATCGTCGAACGCTGGGGAATTCGCCGCAGTCATCCGCAATTCTGGTTCTATTTCCACGATTTGACTCAGTACATCCACGAAACCGACCCGGTGGAAGAGGGCGTGCTGGACATGAACCGCTACGAGAATCTTTGATCGTTTGAGACAGGCTTGCTGTCCCAACTTCAAGCGACACCGCAAAACCCCTGTAGGAGTGAGCCTGCTCGCGATAGCGGAGAATAAGGCACTGGAGATGTTGAATGTGCCGCCGCCATCGCGAGCAGGCTCACTCCTGCAAGGGATCTGCGGTGGTTTCAGGACTTGTGATCGGGAGCGGGCAATGTTGATTTCAGTGCAGGCCCTGCGTGCGCTTGCCGCGTGGACGGTGGTCTGCCATCACTTCATGCAGATCTTCTTCGACTTTCAGGCGCGTGGGCCCATCGGGCAGCTGTTCATCGACAAGGGCGCGGTGGGCGTCGATATCTTCTTCGTCATCAGCGGTCTGGTGATTTTCCTCTCGACCGAAAACAAACCGCTGCCACCGGCGCGCTTTCTGCTGTACCGCCTGTTTCGCATCGTCCCGGCGTATTGGCTGTACACCCTGCTGATGGCGCTGCTGGTGGTGTTCGCCCAGCCGCTGTTGCCGGATCAGACGGTGGACTGGAACCATCTGCTGTTGTCGTTGCTGTTCATTCCCACGGAAAACCCCGGCGGCTACGGCTTCTATCCGACGCTGAATGTCGGCTGGACGCTGAATTACGAAATCCTGTTTTACGTGCTGTTTGCCTGGGCGTTGCTGTTCCGCCTGCAGGTGCGCCTGCTGGTAGTCACGGCGTTGCTGTTTGCTGTGAGTCAGGCGTGGACCGGGTTTGGCTGGATAAGCGAGTTTTACCGTTCGGACATTGTCTATGAGTTTCTGCTGGGGATCGGCATCGGCATGCTCTATCGCCGGGGCTGGATCGGTGCGGGACTGTGGCTGCCACTGACGGCCATCGTCGCGGCGTTGCTGGCGATTTATCATTTGGCACCGGCGCCGAGGCTGCTCAATTGGGGTGTACCGAGTGCGGTTCTGGTGATGGCGTGTATCTCGCTTGAGCGTTATGTCGAGCGCAGCCGTGTGCTCAAGCTGCTCGGTGATTGTTCGTATTCGGTGTATCTGATGCATGTTCTGGTGCTGTCGGCGGGCGGTTTCATCGCGCGACGCTATGGCATCAACCCGTATTTGATGTTTGTCGTGTGCGCGCTGGCGATCGGCGTCGGCTCATGGCTGAGCTACGAATGGGTAGAAAAACGCAGCTATCGCTGGCTCAAGGCGCGAATCGACGGCGCGCCCGACGAGAATCTTTCCCGACAAAAATACTAGGACTTTGTCCGGCGCAACGATTGGCGTAAACTGCGCCCAAGCCTGCGAGGAGTTTCCATGACCGCTATTACCATTACCGACGCCGCCCACGATTACCTGGCTGATCTGCTCTCCAAGCAGAACACCCCGGGCATCGGCATCCGCGTCTTCATCACCCAGCCTGGCACTCAGTACGCCGAAACCTGCATTGCCTACTGCAAGCCGGGCGAAGAAAAACCTGAAGACACCGCGCTGGGGCTGAAAAGCTTCACCGCTTATATCGATCACTTCAGCGAAGCGTTTCTCGATGACGCCGTTGTCGATTACGCCACCGACCGCATGGGTGGCCAGCTGACCATCAAGGCGCCAAACGCCAAAGTACCGATGGTCAACGCCGACAGCCCGGTCAACGAGCGCATCAACTATTACCTGCAAACCGAAATCAACCCGGGGCTGGCCAGCCACGGTGGCCAGGTCAGCCTGATCGATGTGGTTGAAGACGGCATCGCCGTGCTGCAGTTCGGTGGCGGTTGCCAGGGCTGCGGCCAGGCGGACGTGACCTTGAAGGAAGGCATCGAGCGTACTTTGCTTGAGCGCATTCCGGAGCTGAAAGGCGTTCGTGACGTGACCGACCACACGCAGAAAGAAAACGCCTACTACTAAGTAAGGTGTTCACTGCGAAGCCGTCACAAACCAGGCAATGCATTTTCCCGTGATGAGTGCATTTGTCTGGTGCCACAAGATCAAAAGATCGCAGCCTTCGGCAGCTCCTACAGGGAAACACATTCCAATGTAGGAGCTGCCGAAGGCTGCGATCTTTTGCTTTCAGGGTCTGTAAAGGTGTGCATGCCCCGCGCGGTACAGCGATGACTCGCTAAACACCTCACTCCCTAATACCCGCCCGACGAGAATCAACGCCGTACGCCGAAACCCCTTGGCCTCAACCTTCCCGGCAATATCCGCCAGCGTCCCCACCACCCAATCCTGATCCGGCCACGTCGCCCGGTGAATCACTGCAATCGGGCAATCAGCGCCGTAATGCGGCAGCAGTTCCGTCAGAATCTTGTCCAGATGATTAACGCCCAAATGAATCGCCATGGTCGCACCATGCTGCGCCAGACTGCCGAGTTCCTCACCCGCTGGCATCGCGGTCTTATCGGCATAACGCGTCAGAATCACGCTTTGTGAAATGTCCGGCAGCGTGAGCTCCGCGCCCAGCAACGCCGCGCACGCGGCCGCCGCGGTCACGCCAGGGATGATCTCGAACGGAATATTCAGCTCGCGCAGATAACGAATCTGCTCACCAATCGCGCCATACAGACTAGGATCGCCGGAATGTACCCGCGCCACATCCTGACCCTTTGCGTGGGCGGTTTTGATCAGTTCGATGATCTGTTCCAGATGCAATTCGGCGCTGTTGACTACCGTGTCAGCCTGATGACCTTCGAGCACCGTCGCCGGTACCAGCGAGCCTGCATAAATGATCACCGGGCAACTGCGGATCAGCCGCTGGCCTTTGACGGTGATCAGTTCCGGGTCGCCGGGGCCGGCGCCGATGAAGTAGACGGTCATCGTAGAATCCTGTGAAAAAGAGGCGCAGCAATCGCTTCAGATGAAGATTGCTCATGATCGATGGCGGGGATTATCGGGTTTTTACGCGGCGCCGGCCAATGCGAAGGTGGCCTGGGCGTATTTCTGCCGGGAAATCAGCAGTTTTGCCGGTGCCTGAATCAACTGTTCGGCAAGGGCCAGCGCAGCACTTTCGGCAACGCCGTAGCAACCGGTGCGTTCGTAAGCGATCTCGGAACGGTGGCTGAGTCGCTCTTGGTAACTGGCCAACTCCTCGCTGCTGAAGTACAGCAATGGCAGCGCCAGTTGTGCGGCGAGTTCCTGTAAACCGGGTTCATCGCGTTTCAGGTCGATACTGGCCAAAGCCTTCACCGCATGAAGCTCAATGCGATGTGCCTGTAACGCCTGATCCAGTAACGCGCGCAGCGTGCTGGCCGGGCAGCCGCGCTGGCAGCCCAGGCCGACCACGAAGGTCGGCGCTGCGCTGTCACTCGTCATGCGTGGTATTGACCATCGATTTTGCGGCGGAACAACCAGGCGCTGATCAGGCCCAGGGCCAGCCAGAACACTACGTTGGTCAGCTGCGAAGCGATTTTGAACTGCGCTTCCAATGCTTCAGGGGCGAGCATCGAATGCACTTGCGGCTGAGGCGCGCCGATCACGTGCGGCACGGCGAGGATCGCCACGCCGAGGATTTTCATCAACCAGTGCCGGCTGAATGCGATCAACGACAGGCCGACAGCGGTCGACGCGGCAGTACCGATCCACCACATCTGTCGCGAGGCCAGATCGGCTGCAGCGGTGCCCGGCAATTCAGGTGGCAGGCCCAGAGTGGGCGCCAGCACGAATGTTGCGTAACCGGCCAGCCCCCAGAGCAGGCCTTGCGAAGTTTTGGTCGGCGCGCGCAGGGTGTACAGACCCGCAAGCATCAGGGCGAAACCCACGGCCACCACCAGGTTGCCGCCAGTGGTCGAAACCACGCGCTGCCAGCCGTCTGCCGGCTCCCAGGCCTCGGTATCATGAGTGTGCGCAGCAGTGCCAGCGGCGTGTTCGTGGACTTCGGCAACCGGTTCGGCCTTCTCAAAGGTTTCCGCCTGGAGAATCAGCGGTGAAACCCAGAAGCTTTGCAGCAGGGTGAGGAGCAGGGCGGCCAGCAAGCCAGTGAAACCTGCAGTTTGAGCAATTCGCTTGATCATGTCGGCAGGTCTCAGTGGCACGGGAACGCGGCGCTGTGGCGGGTATCGTGCGCGGCGTTGTGCACTGCTTCGATATGCGAGAAACCGGCGAAATAGACCAGGCTGGCACCCAGAATCGACGCGAAGACAGCGGCGGTCAGGCGTTGGCTCAGGGTGGTGGTGCTGGCGATTTTGTCCGTGTTGCTGCCGGTGCTGCTGATGATCGACATGGCGCTTCCCTCTGGAGTGTCAGCGGGTGATTCAGAGCGCATAAAACCCCTGCGGGTCGAGCACGCAGGGGTTCGAACAGCGCCCGCCCACCGCGGGTTTGTTATGTTCAGCGACGCAAAATGCGTACTGTGCGTTGCGGGCCGGTCTCCGGGCTCACGAGGGGTTGGCATCTGGCCTACCTGCAAGCGTCACCTTCCCATACCGTACTGGCACAGTGGATCTGACGCTTCGCTCGCTTACCGTTGCGGGGGCAGCACCGGACTGACATGGGCTTGAGTAAAGCACATGATTCACCGGTTTCCCGTTTCACCCTGTGAAGGGCACCCGTAACAAGGTGTGTAGGAGAGCATGGGGGTGGGGTTTTGGTCAATTTTTGGGTGTATATCCGTTGCTGCGGGTGTTGCTGATTAGGGTTCCGCCCTTACGGCGGGTCACTTTTTCCAGACGCCCGGAATGCCGGCCCAGAAAAAAGTAACCAAAAAGGCTTGCTCCTACGTGCGGCCCGCTCGCTGGGGCTCGGGGTCCCTTCGCTCCGGGATCGATCCGGGCGCAGCGCCTACGGTTTGCTTCGCTGCACCTCCTCTCGCTGTGTTTGGCTGCGCCAAACGGTTGCTGCGCTCCCACGCCCGGATCAATCCCTCCACTCAGCCTTCCGACGTCGCCTTACAGATCAAGAGCTGCAGCCGAGCTAACGCTCATCCTGTTGAGTGGTAAAGAGCACAGCGTGGTCGGCTTTGGTTTTGTGGTGGATTCGCCCCTCACCCCAGCCCTCTCCCGAGGGAGAGGGAGCCGATTTTTGGGCTTTTCAAAATGCGCGTTCGACGCGGTATCGCACGTCGGCGTACCTCGCCCAAACAACTCGATCAGTCCCCTCTCCCTCCGGGAGAGGGCTAGGGTGAGGGGCTCGTGATCTGGCTTTGGCTCTTGATCTGGCTTTTGATCTGGCTTTTTTGCCCCTTCGGCAGGCCGAGCGGAGGTGTTCATCCGGGGGTAGGCGCGCAGCGCCGTGCGGCGCAGCCGCATTCATCGAGAGGAGGTGCAGCGAAGCAAACCGTAGGCGATGCCCCCGGATGGACACCGTAGCGAGGGAACACTGAGCCTCAGCGAAGTGCCGTACGCCGGGGCAAAGCCTTTTGGTTCCTTTTTGGCGTTTGAAAAAGGGACTCGCTGTAAGAGCGAAACCGCCAGCGGCAGCACCCACAGCAACGGATACGCCCCAAAAACCAAAACTCAACGCCCATTGACCCACCCTTAGACGATGCGTAGCCTTGCGCTTTCGAGGTTCTTCGGCCGCTGCCGAAGCTAAGAAGGGAACGCGGTCAATGCCGCGGCTGCCCCCGCAACTGTGAACGGCGATGTTCGCTGCCACGCCACTGCCAGCTCAACCGATGAGCCCGCGGGAAGGCGCAGCAAACGCCAGGCCCTGCGCCTGAACGCCGTCAGCCAGGAGACCTGCCTCGTCACAGATTCTCACTACAACCGGGCGGGGTGATCCGGTGGCGAACTCTCCAGGCATGCGCGTGCGTTGCCGGTTCTCGTCCCGTATGCCCGCCGCTTGCCAAAGGGCATACCGATGAAAACACTGGCCAAACTCCCCGTCACTATCGTCACCGGCTTTCTCGGCTCGGGCAAAACCACGCTGCTGCGCCATATGCTCGACAACGCCCAGGGCCGTCGCATCGCGGTGATCGTCAACGAGTTCGGCGAGTTGGGCATCGACGGTGAAATCCTCAAGCAATGCACCATCGGTTGCACCGAAGAAGAAGCCACCGGTCGCGTTTACGAACTGGCCAACGGCTGCCTGTGCTGCACCGTTCAGGAAGAATTCTTCCCGGTGATGCGCGAACTGGTCGCACGTCGCGGCGATCTCGACCACATCCTCATCGAAACCTCGGGCCTGGCCTTGCCGAAACCGCTGGTGCAAGCCTTTCAGTGGCCGGAAATCCGCAGCGCCTGCACCGTTGACGCGGTGATCACCGTGGTCGACAGTCCGGCCGTAGCCGCTGGAACCTTCGCAGCATTCCCGGATCAGGTCGATGCCCAGCGCAAACTCGACCCGAACCTGGATCACGAGTCGCCGCTGCACGAACTGTTTGCCGACCAATTGGCCAGCGCCGATCTGGTGATTCTCAACAAGGCCGACCAGACCAGCCCGGAAGACCTCGCTCGCGTGCGCGCTGAAGTCGCCGAAGAGCTGCCACCGGCGGTGAAAATCATCGAAGCCAGCAACGGTCGTCTGCCGCTGGACGTGCTCATCGGCCTTGGCGCCGGTTCCGAAGAGCACATCGACAGCCGCCACAGCCATCACGATCACCACCACGGTGAAGGCGATGACGATCACGATGACCACGATCACGACGCCTTCGATTCGATCTCCATCGAACTGCCGCAAGCCGATGAAAGCCTGCTGCTCGACGCCCTGACGCAACTGGTGGTCAAGCACGGCATCCTCCGTGTCAAAGGTTTCGCCGCCATTCCAAACAAGCCAATGCGTTTGCTGATCCAGGGCGTTGGCACGCGTTTCGACAAACATTTCGACCGCCAGTGGGGCGCTGATGAAGCGCGCGTCACGCGCCTGGTTTTGATCGGTCAGCAACTCGACGCCGCGCAACTCGAAGCGCAATTGCGCGCCGCGCTCAGCGTTTAAATCATGCACCTGCTCAGGACTCAGCCCGGCGGATTCGTCTCGGATGACAACATTGCCGACCTAGGCCAAACCCCCGCCGAGCTGGTGATCCTGTGCAGCGGCGACTCAAGCCTGGCGCTGCTCGCCGAAGCCGCGCAGCAGTTGCCGGAAGATTACCCGAGCCTGCGTCTGGCCAACCCGATGCAGGTGCAGAATCACGCTTCGGTCGATCTGTACGTCGACGAAGTGCTGCGGCATGCCAAGGTGATCCTGATTTCGCTGCACGGCGGCATTGCCTATTGGCGTTATGGCGTCGAGCGTTTGGTTGAACTGAGCGATCGTGGCGTGCAGGTGATTCTGGTGCCGGGCGATGATCGGCCCGATCCGGAACTCAGCGACCTGAGCACCGTCAACGCCGAAGATCGCGACCGGCTCTGGCAGTTTTTGCGTCAGGGCGGCATGGGCAATGCGCTGGATTTCTTCCGTTGCATGGCCAGCCGTTGGCTCGGCCGCGATTACGTCTGGGAAGAACCGCAAACCCTGCCGCGCACGGCGATTTACCACCCGACTAAAAACACCGCTGCATTGAGTGACTGGCAAGCCGAATGGCTGCCTGAGCAACCGGTTGCGGCAGTGTTGTTTTACCGCTCGCATCTGCAAGCGGCGAACACCGCGTTCATCGATGTTTTCTGCCAGCGCTTGCAGGCAGCGGGGCTTAATCCGCTGCCGATTGCGGTGGCCAGTTTGAAAGAACCCGGCTGCCTGGCGGTGGTCGAGGATTGGCTGGATGAAGTCGAGGCGGGGGTGATCCTCAACACCACCGGTTTCGCCCAGTCCAGCCCCGAAGCGCCGCATCTGCGGCCGTTTCGCCGCAACATTCCGGTTATTCAGGCGATCTGCGCGCAGGACAACGAGCCCGGCTGGCGCGACAGCGAGCAGGGTCTGGGCCCGCGCGATCTGGCCATGCACATTGCCTTGCCGGAACTCGACGGGCGCATCATCAGCCGGCCGATCAGCTTCAAGGATCTGGCCTGGCGCAGCGAGCGCAGTCAGTCCGATGTGGTCTGCTATCGCGCGCAGCCTGAGCGCATGGATTTTGTCGCTGAACTGGCGCGGCGCTGGATCGATCTGGCGCGGGTGCCGAATGGCGAAAAACGCATCGCGTTGATTCTCGCCAACTACCCGACCCGCGATGGGCGCATCGGTAACGGCGTCGGTCTCGACACGCCGGCGGCAGCGCTGAACATCCTGCGAGCATTGCAAGCCGAGGGCTATCCGATCACGGCAGAGTTGCCGGACAGTGGCACTGAGTTGATCCAGCGATTGCTCGGTGGCGTCAGCAACGATCTCGACACAATGGACCTGCGCCCGTGCCAGCAAAGTCTGGCGATGGACGCTTATTTGGCCATGTTCAATGCGCTGCCCGAAGCCAATCGCACTGCCGTGATTGAGCGTTGGGGATCGCCGCAAAACGATCCGATGTGCCGCGACGGGCGGATGATGGTCGCCGGTCTGCGCTTCGGTCTGACCTTCGTCGGCATTCAACCGGCGCGTGGTTATCAGGTCGATCCGAGCGCGGTCTATCACGATCCGGATCTGGTGCCGCCACACGGCTATCTGGCGTTCTATTTCTGGTTGCGCAACACCTACGGCGCGCACGGCGTTATTCACGTCGGCAAGCACGGCAATCTCGAGTGGTTGCCGGGCAAAGGCGTCGGCCTCTCGGAGAATTGCTGGCCGGATGCACTGCTCGGGCCGCTGCCGAATATCTATCCGTTCATCGTCAACGACCCGGGCGAGGGCGCTCAGGCCAAACGACGCACGCAAGCGGTGATCATCGATCACTTGATGCCGCCGCTGACCCGCGCCGAAACCTACGGGCCGTTGCGCAATCTGGAGCTGTTGGCCGACGAATATTACGAGGCGCAACTGCTCGATCCGCGCCGTGCCCGTGAGTTGCAGCGCGACATCCTGCAACTGGTGCGCGACACGCAGATTGATCGTGAACTGCAACTGGATGCGGGCCTGGACAGCGACGCCGATGCGGCGATCTGGCTGCCGCGTCTGGACACGTATTTGTGTGATCTGAAGGAATCGCAGATTCGCGATGGTCTGCACATTTTTGGCGAGTCACCGACGGGGCGACTGCGCATTGATACGTTGTTGGCCTTGCTGCGGATTCCGCGAGGGGACGGAAAAGGCGCGCAATCGAGCCTGCTGCGGGCATTGGCCAAGGCGTTTGAACTGGGTTTCGATCCGCTCGACTGCGCGTTGGCCGAGCCATGGACCGGCCCGTGCCCCGAAGCGCTGCAAGCGCAAAGCAACGAATCCTGGCGCACCGCCGGCGACACCCGCGAACGCCTCGAACTGTTCGCCACTCAACTGATCTCCCAGACACTGCAATCCCCTTGTAGGAGTGAGCCTGCTCGCGATAGCGGAGTGTCAGTCGCTGAAGATTTACCTGATCCACCGCTATCGCGAGCAGGCTCACTCCTACAGGGACCGCGTTGGGCGGAGGTCAGTGCAATCATTCAGAATCTGCGCGACGTCGTCGCCCCACGCCTGGACGCCTGCGGCCCGGCTGAAATGCGCGGTCTGCTCGACGCCCTCGGCGGTCGTTTTGTCCCCGCCGGCCCCAGCGGCGCACCGAGTCGTGGCCGCCTCGACGTCCTGCCCACCGGGCGCAACTTCTACTCGGTCGACGTGCGCAACCTGCCGACTACGACGGCGTGGCGCATCGGTTTCCAGTCGGCCACGCTGATTCTCGAACGGCACTTGCAGGATCACGGCGATCACCTGCGTCAACTCGGGCTGTCTGTCTGGGGGACGGCGACCATGCGCACCGGCGGCGACGACATCGCCCAGGCCATGGCCCTGATGGGCGTACGTCCGGTATGGGCGACAGGCAGTCAGCGCGTCGATGACTTCGAGATTTTGCCGCTGAGTCTGCTCGACCGTCCGCGTGTCGATGTGACCTTGCGTGTCTCGGGATTCTTCCGCGACGCCTTCGCCAACCTGATTCGCCTGTTCGATGCCGCCGTGCAAGCCGTGGCAGCGCTGGACGAGCCGGATGATCTCAATCCACTCGCCGCCAAAGTACGCGCCGAACGCGAGGCGCTGCTGCAATCGGGTCTCGATGAAGACACCGCGCGGCGTCAGGCCGGATGGCGAATCTTCGGCGCCAAACCCTGCGCTTACGGGGCCGGCGTGCAGGGCGCGATCGACGGGCGCCTGTGGCAAACCCGCGAGGATCTCGCCGAGGTCTATCTGAACTGGGGCGCTTACGCCTATGGCGGTTCGGATGAAGGCACGGCTGCCCGCGAGCAATTCGTCCAGCGCCTGAGCCAAGTGCAAGCGGTGCTGCAGAATCAGGATAACCGCGAGCACGACTTGCTCGATTCCAACGACTATTACCAGTTCCAGGGCGGCATGCTGGCTGCCGTCGAAAGCCTGCGCGGCGAAGCAGCGGCCAGTTATCACGGTGATCACAGCCAGCCGGATCTGCCGAAGATTCGCACCTTGAAAGAAGAGCTGAACCGCGTGATCCGCTCGCGGGCAGCCAATCCGAAATGGATCGATGGCGTCAAACGCCACGGCTATAAAGGCGCGTTCGAAATGGCGGCGACGGTCGATAACCTGTTTGCGTTTGATGCGACCACGCAGTTGATCGACGATCATCAATACGCGCTGCTCGCCGATGCTTATCTGCTGGATCCGGCGACTCGGGAGTTTGTTCGCGAACACAATCCCCATGCCCTGCGCGATATGACCGAACGGATGCTGGAAGCACAGCAGCGCGGGATGTGGCAGGAACCGGGGGCTTATAAAGAGGCGCTGGAGAATCTGCTGTTGGATATTGAGGAAGATATGTAGCGTCCTCAGGAAAGTCACCCCCTCACCCCAGCCCTCTCCCCCAAGGGGGCGAGGGGAAAAGGGAGCCGATTTGTGTGCTGTTCAGAATCGAAGTCAACTCGATAACTCAGGTCGGCGTACCTTGAAAGAACACCTCGGTCAGTTCCCTTTCCCTCTGGGAGAGGGCTAGGGTGAGGGCCACCCCGACTGACACACCACCACCCAAGAACACCCACGACCACGACAGAGAAAACCCAAATGACCGACACCCCGCATTTCCCGCTCTCCGCCGTGGTCGGCGCCAATGACCTGAAACTTGCTCTGTGCCTCACCGCCATCGACCCGAAAATCGGCGGTGTGCTGATCGAAGGCCCGCGCGGCATGGCCAAATCCACGTTGGCCCGAGGCCTGGCCGATCTGCTTGCCAGCGGCCAGTTCGTCACCTTGCCGTTGGGCGCCACCGAAGAGCGCCTGGTCGGCACGCTGGACCTCGATGCCGCACTGAGCGAAGGTCGCGCGCAGTTTTCTCCCGGTGTGCTGGCCAAGGCGGACGGCGGCGTGCTCTACGTCGACGAGGTCAATCTGCTGGCCGATCACTTGGTCGATCTGCTGCTCGACGTCGCCGCCAGCGGCACCAACCTGATCGAGCGTGACGGTATTTCCCATCGGCACTCGGCGAAGTTCGTCCTCATCGGCACGATGAACCCGGAAGAAGGCGAATTGCGCCCGCAATTGCTCGACCGCTTCGGTCTGAACGTTGCCCTCAGCGGCCACACCGCGCCCATCGAACGGGGCCAGATCATCCGGCGTCGACTCGATTTCGACAGTGATCCGCAAGGCTTCTGTGGGCAATGGCAAGGCGAACAACAAGCTTTGCGCACTCGTTGTGAACACGCTCGCGCGGCCTTGACCAACATTGCGCTGGACGATACTGCGTTGGCACAGATCACCGAACGTTGTTTTGCTGCCGGGGTGGATGGCCTGCGCGCTGATCTGGTTTGGCTGCGTGCGGCCCGTGCCCACGCGGCATGGCGCGGGGCAGCGGAGATTGGCGAAGAAGACATCGACGCCGTGGCCGAGTTTGCCCTGCGCCATCGTCGTCGTGAGCAACCGCCAACGGCTCCGCAACAGTCTGCACAGTCGCCGGCCGAGACTCAGGCCACAAAGCCGAGCGAAGGGCAGGGCGAGTGGGGCGACATGCCTGCGCCCGCCTTAGCCACTGGCGCCCGCCGCGAAGTGCCGAGCTGGCCGCTACCAAAAAAGCCGTAAGCATTCGCCCCCGATCCGCAGCGGGGGCGAATGCCAAACCCCGGGCCGGACAACTGGACGGTGGACGTCAGGGCAAACGCCATGCGGCCCGCAGCGGTACGGTGAACTGGCCGGGCACCTTGCTCAATGGGCGTCCTCGAGTGCGTGAAGATCTGCTGTTCCAATTGCGCACGCGTTCGCCCCATGAACTGTGGCTGGTGATCGTCGATGCGTCGGCTTCGACTCGTCGTCATCATGCCTTGAGGGACGCCAAGGGCTTGCTCGCGCAGTTGTTCGATGACGCCTATCGACAGCGTGCGCGGTTGGCATTGTTGACCGCCAGTGGCACCACGCCGAAATGGCAGGTGCAGGGTTTGAAAGCGTCCAGCGGACTGCTCGTCTGGCTTGATCAGTTAGGCGCGGGTGGCGGCACACCGTTGCTGGCGGCGCTGGCGCAGGCACAGCAATGGTTGACGGTTCGGCGCAAGCGCTTTCCTGCCGAACAACAGCGATTGCTGGTGGTCACCGATGGGCGCTTGAAGGATCTCGGTGCGATGTCGGCAGTAGCCTGTCCGGGGCTGTTGATCGACATTGAGCGCGGGCCGATTCGACTAGGGCGGGCCAAGGAACTGGCGGCGGCGCTCGAGGCGGATTATCGGCATATCGACGAACTTTGAAGGTTGCGGTGTCTGAGCGGGCCTCTTCGCGGGCAAGCCCGCTCCCACAGGGTTCGATGTCAAACCAAGCATCACATTCACATCTGAGACTTCTGTGAGAGCGAGCCTGCTCGCGAAGCTTTTCAGCTTGATACAGATTTTGAAATGATTTGCCGCTGTAGGAAATGTTCCCAAAGCCTGTACGCTCCAAGGCCATTTTTCATTCAGGATTTGCATGAACACCCTCTTGGAACCTCCCAGTTGTAGTTCCCCCACGCGCCATTGCGCGGTCTTGACGCACTCGCAGCATCCGGTTTTCCGACACCCGACTATCGTTGTTAACGCGGCTCTTGAGCCTTCGCGTTGCGCTTTGCCGTGTCCGGCAGCCTGAATTCACTGAAGAGAGATCGAGACGTTTTATGGAATGGTTAGCGGATCCCACGGCCTGGTTAGGCCTGTTGACATTGATCGTGCTGGAACTGGTGCTGGGTATCGACAACCTGGTGTTCATCGCAATCCTTGCGGACAAACTGCCACCGCATCAACGTGACCGCGCGCGGATCATCGGCCTGTCGTTGGCACTGATTATGCGTCTGGGCCTGTTGGCGAGCATTTCCTGGCTGGTCACCCTCACGCAGCCGTTGTTCGAAGTCTTCGACAAGAGCTTCTCCGGCCGTGACTTGATCATGCTGTTCGGTGGTGTGTTCCTGTTGTTCAAAGCAACGATGGAATTGCACGAACGCTTGGAGGGTCACATTGGCGAACGGTCGACGAATACCGCGTATGCCTTGTTCTGGCCGATCGTCGCGCAGATCGTGGTGCTCGATGCAGTGTTCTCTCTCGACGCGGTGATTACCGCCGTGGGCATGGTCGATGAGCTCGCGGTGATGATGATCGCGGTGATCATTTCCATTGGCCTGATGATCGTTGCCAGCAAACCGTTGACGCGCTTCGTCAACGCCCACCCGACGGTGATCATGCTGTGTCTGGGCTTCTTGATGATGATCGGTTTTGCCCTGACCGCTGAAGGTTTGGGCTTCCACATCCCGAAAGGTTATCTGTACGCGGCCATCGGTTTCTCGATCCTGATCGAGGTGTTCAACCAGATTGCCCGCGCCCGACGCAAGCGTTCGATGCAGGGCCTGCGCCCGATGCGCGAGCGCACGGCCCACGCGGTCATGCGCTTGCTCGGTGGGCGCAAGTTGGCGGTGGAAGAGGTTGGCGAGGAGATTTCCGACCTGCTGGATGATGGCGAGGCACCGACTGCCGAGCTGTTTGATCGCCGCGAACGAGTGATGATCAGTGGCGTGCTGCAACTGGCGGAGCGCCCGATCCGCGCCCTGATGACCGTGCGCGCCGATGTCGACAGCATCGATCTGGCTGATGACGCGGAGGCGATTCGTACGAAGTTGATGCATTCGTCCTACTCGCGCCTGCCGTTGATTCGTGACGGTGCGGTGGATGAACCCTTGGGTTTCGTGCACAAGAAAGAATTGCTCAAGGAATACTTGGCCGGTAATGAACCGAATCTGGAGCATTTGGCCCGCAAGACCGTCAATCTGCTCGACAGCTACTCGATTCTGAACGCGCTGGAGCAAATGCGCGGTGCGTCGACGCACATCGCCTTCGTGGTCAATGAATTCGGTGATTTTGTCGGTGTGTTGACCATGACCGACATCCTTGAATCGATTGCCGGTGAGCTACCCGATGCCAGTGAAATCGAAGGCCCGGACGTCGTCGAAGAGCAGGGCGGATTTATGGTCAGCGGTGCATTGAACCTGACGCGGGTTCGCCAGCGCACCGGTTTTGGCGCTGAGCCGACCGAGGATTACCAGACCATGGCCGGGTTGGTGATGAGCCTGCTGGACCGCTTGCCGATGAAAGGTGATTGTCTGACGCATGAAGGTTGGCAAATGACCGTTCTGGCGGTTGAGGAGCGGCGGGTGACGCGGGTGTTGTTGGTTCCCGAGGCCGCGTAATACCGAAGCCAGCTAAATCTACTGATGAAAAGTGTACCGATCCTTGCCGGTATGCTTTGACTCATACAGTGCCGCATCCGCCTTGATCAGCGCCTGGTTCAACGTGTCGTTGTCCTCCACGCAGGTCAAGCCGATGCTGATGGTCACTGGGTGCCGTGTGGGTTGCTCGCGCACCAATCGGCACAGTTCGGTCGCGAGGGCTTCAACGTCTTCGCGCCGCACGCCGGCCAGATAAATCGCAAACTCTTCACCGCCCAGCCGGGCGTAATCGAACGGCAGCATGACGGTTTTGATATCGGCGGCAATGCGCTTCAACACCTCATCGCCGATGTCGTGGCCATAGGTGTCATTCACTTTCTTGAAGTTGTCGATGTCGATCATTGCCAGGTAATGGTCATGCTCACGAGGCACGGCGTGCAGATGTTGTTCGGCGACGGTCATGAATGAGCGACGGTTGGGGATTTCCGTGAGGGGGTCGTTATAGGCCTGATCCAGCAGCAGCCTGGACATGATGTAGTTGTAGAGCTTGGCTTCGCGCAATTTCAGAAAGGTGTAGATGGTCAGTGCGCAGAGAAACACGCTGTAGCACGCGGTCAGTACACCCCTCAATTCGATCAGGCTGATAGTGGTATTGATGAAGGGGTTGAGCAGTACCCAGATCAGCACCTGAACGACAAAGAATGACCAGCGACTCAGCGGCAGCACCGAGATGCTGTAGAGCATGCTGGCGGCCGCGAGCACCAGCCAGGAACTGTGTACGGCGGGTGGCAGACCGTTGACGATAAAACGTATGCCAACGGTCAGTCCCAGCACGAACAGCACGGTGATGACATTGAAGTGGCGAGCCTTGCGGGTGAAGGCCAGCACCACGGTCAACACCGCAAACAGCGCCAGGAAAATCATCGAGCGCCAAGTGAATCCCTGACCGCCGAGGAAACTTACGATCAGGTCGAATAACAGCCACATGCCAATGCTGACGATGTAGATCAGCAGGCTGAACGACTGCATGCGCTCGTATTCATGCTGGATGAACTCCGCCCGCAATTCGGCGGGCGCAGTTTTCTTCAGTACCTGCTCTTCAATGGTTTTGTACATTGCCGCCCTGATGGTTGCGCTGGTTGTCGAGAATCACTCGGCCCCATGGACGATAGCGCAGTGAAAACACTGCGCCGGGATGACACCCGGTCGATGTCGCATCCGGGGCGACGGGTTCGGCGTGGAAGGGCTGGCCTTCACGGCTGACCTGACGAAACGCTTCACGCACAATGCCGACGGAGCAGGGCAGCGCGCTGGCATAACCGTCACGCACGACCACCGGCAAGCGACCTGTGCCGGCGCCGTCCTGCCACCACACCTGAATGCCCATTGCGCTCAAATCGCCCAGCCACTGCCCGTTTACCGTTGGGGCCAGTTTGCCAGCACTGAATGCGCTGACATGCAGCGGCGCATCGATTTTTGCGGCGAAATCCTTGAGCTGCTTTTGCAGCGTCATACGACGGTCCGCCGCGAGAAAGTGGAAGTCATCCAGCTCCAGCGGCAAGTACCAGCCTTGTACCGTGAGTTTCCAGTCTTCGCGCAGTCGGCGCTGCTGAGCCAGCGACTGACCCAATTGCGCTTGCCAATATTTGCCGAGGGCGGCGCTGTCCAGTTCGTCGATGCGTTGGTAATAGGCCGGGTCCATCTTCAATCCCAACACCAATTGCAAACCTTGCTGTTGGGCGAGCTTGAGGCTGTTGGCGAGCCAGCCGTTGGCGCCGCCGAAATTGGAGTCGCCATAGGCGGTCCATTGCACAATCAGGGTTCGCGCGCCCTGTCTGGCGGTGTCCTGCCAGATTTTCTGCCACTGCGCCTGACTGAGGCTGGCATCGACATTCAGCGGTTGATAGAACACACGCTCATCGGCTCGTGCGAAGAGTGAGCCAAACATCAGGCAGAAACACAGCATCCAGCGCGCCATCAGAAATTCCACTCCACGCCCAGCAGCACACCGTTGCCACCTTCATACAGATTGCCGCCCAGGGACTGTTGATATTCGGTGCGCACCGTCAGTTTAGAACGGTAGGCGTTGTAGCGATCATCGTCGTACCACCACTGCCATCGCAGGCCGACACCGGTGCGCAGGTCTTGCCGCCAATCGTTGCTCGGATCCTGGCTGGCGAACTCGAGGAAACCATACGGCATGATGGTCTGCGCGCCATTTAACGGCAGCTTCCAGGTATGACCTTGCTGGAAACGGGACAGCCATTGGTGATCGCCAGCCTTGGTCCACCATGCAGCGTCGAGGTAGAGGAAGCGCTCATCCCATTCGCTTTCGTCAACGCGCCAGTCGTTGCGGTATTTGCCCTGATCGAGGAACGACGCGGTGGCGCGCAGCAGGTAGTCGGTAGTGGTGTGGCCGTCCTGGCGGTGGTCATCGAGTTGGTCCGAGAGTTTGTCGGGATTGATCAACTGGCCGAGGCTCAGGCCGTGGTTGTCCTTGTCGTCGAACTGGCTTTGCTTGTAGATCTCGCCGTAGAAGTTGATGTTTTGCGTACCCCACGGCTTGTAACGCAAGCCCACGCCTGCCGCCACGGATTCGGCGTAGCGGGTGCGGCTTTGCCCGCCGAGCAACACGCGACCATAAACCGAAAGCGAGCTGCCAGCGCGGCTTGGTTCCTCACCCAGAGCGTGATCCCACATCGCAACCTGGACGTTTTGCGAGTTGGGGCTGCGATTTGAACCCTGGCTGTCGTCGTCACGCAGAAAGTCGTTAGTCGATACGCCGGCGGGTGACCAGGTACTGGCGATAGTAAAATTGTCGCGCCGGGACAGCGTTTCATGGGCGCGGCGCTGACGATAACGCCGGGCCTCCATGCTGCCGTCCTCATCGTCGGCGGCCACCGGGTTCTGTTCCAGATCGATAACCCGACGCAGCTCTTTACGTGCCGAGGCACTGTCCTCGATTTCGTCGTAACGCCAGGCCAGGGTTTCGCCAAGGTGATAGTCCTCGGGAAAATCGCGGGTCGCCTGTTGCAGATAGGGAATGGCCGTTGCGCGTTCTTCGCGGCTTGGCGCACCGGACAGGCGCATGCCGTAGTCGGCGCGATAACGCGGATTGGCTGGATCGCGGCGCACCGCTTCGGCAAGCCAGGCATTGCTTTGCGCCAGGTCGCCAGCCTTTTGCGCGGAAACCGAAGCGGCATAAAAATGCCCGGCGTCCGGAGCGATTTGCAAGGCTCGGCGTTGCCGTTGCAGCGCCTCGGCATGATTGCCGCGAGCGTCGGCGATGGCCGCGCCAAGCGACCATTCATTGGCGCCGCGAGTGCTGCTTTGTTGCCAGAAGCGCTCGGCCGCTTGATTGTCACCGGCATTCAATGCACTTCGGCTTGCAGTCAGGCGTGCATTGTCGGTGAGTTCGGCGGCCGGAATGCTGCGCCAGATGGCCAGTGCGCCGGTGGAGTCGCCCGCCGCCTCCAGCGCATAGGCCAACGGCAAGCGACTGCTGCGATCGCCCAGTTTTTCTGCCTGCTGGTAATACACCACGGCTTCGCCGGGACGATCAGGCATCGCACAGCGGGCGAGGGCGCGATAGTCGCCAGCCGCTTGCGGGTGACTGCCGATGGCTTGTTGTACCGCATCGCATTGCCCGGTTTCGGCGAGTTGTGCGAGCAGTTGGCCACGGGTAGCACCGTCGATATGACTGATCAAAGAGGCCATACGCCGTTGTTGCGCGGGCGTGATGTCTTTCGACGACGCGTAAAGCCCCGCCAAACGTTGCAGAGCTACAGGCGGCAGGCGCGCGCCGTGACGGTCATAAGCATTTTCCAG
Source organism: Pseudomonas sp. NPDC087690 (assembly GCF_044743175.1). Taxonomy (NCBI): domain Bacteria; kingdom Pseudomonadati; phylum Pseudomonadota; class Gammaproteobacteria; order Pseudomonadales; family Pseudomonadaceae; genus Pseudomonas; species Pseudomonas sp. NPDC087690. The sequence goes on along the minus strand of NZ_JBIUVX010000001.1, from coordinate 578,027 downwards.
CAGTTGCCGGGCGTGGGCGCGATCACCGCTTTGCAGTGCGAGGAAACTGGCCTGATTCAGTGACGCCAGGTTGCCGGTTTGCCGATAGTGGTATTCCCACAGCGTTTGCTCTTCCGTACGGCGCCCCATGCGTTGGGCCAGTTCGGCCCTGCGCTTGACCACCGCCGGGGTCTGCGTCTGGCCCGCGAGCCAGACCATGACTTTGCTGCTCTCGCCCTGTTCCTGCCAGACATCGACCAGTTGCGCCTGGCGACGACTGTCCCACGGCTCGGGCAAACGCGTGCTCTGCAGCAAGTCCGTCGCTTGCAGGCGCTGAGCGAGAACCAGCCAGGCTTGCGGATCCTCTGATGGCTGGCACTGGCGTAGTTGCGTCAAAGCGGCTTCGGGGTCATGGCGCGATAGCCACTCGGTGGTTTCCAGGCACGGACGCTGTAAATCGTTGCTCAGACGTTGCACGGTGGGGACGTCGTCGGTTTGCCGCGCCAGTTCCCACAGGCGCTGGCGTTGCGCCGGGTCGGCCAGGTCGGCGGCGGGCAGCGATTGCAGCCAGCGCTGCGCCTGTTGGTCGTGGCCCATGGCGATGGCGCGATCGACCATCGCCAGACGCACCTTGCGCGCCGCTTGCGGGTCAGGTGCCTGCTGCAACAGCTGTTGCAAGGGTTTTTCATCGAGACGTTGCACGTAGGCATTGGCCAGCCGCTGCCAGCCTTCGGCGTCCAGCTGTTTGCGGGCCGCAAGCGGCGCCAGTTCGCCGATGGTGCCGCTCCAGTCGCGCAATTGTTCCGACCAGTTGGCGCGGGCCAGACGCAGAATGTTTTCATCGCCCTTGGGCGAAAGTTGCGCCAGCCAGTCGTGGGCCTTGGCCGCACCGCCGAACTTGGCCAGGCTCAAGCTGTAAGCCTGCCAAAGCCGTACGCGGTCGTTGAGGTCGCTGGTGGCCATCCATTGTTCGACTTGCGTGCTGCTCGGCGGATCCTGCTCGATCCAGGTCAGACGCAAGTCGAGCACTGCTTCACTGTTGTCCTTTGGCAATGCCTGAATCGCATCCTTGTAGCGACGCTGTTTGGCCAATGACTCGACGAGCAAGGCCCTTGCCTCATCGTTTTTCGGCACCTTCTCCAGCAAGTGCCGCATCAAGCGTTCAACTTCTTTCCAGTTGCCCTTTTTCGCCTCGCGATAGCTGCGATCCATGTAGGGATAGCTGCGAAACTGCTCGAAATCACTCAGCGGTGCGGCTTGCAATGGGTACGCTGTGCTCAGGCCGAGCAACAGGCTGCCCAGCAACAGGGTGTGACGCTGAACAGGCCTCATGCGACCTCCCGGACGATGCGGTAGGCGGCTTGTTGTTCGCTGGCCTGGTCGGCCAGTGCCTGATCGAGTACTTCCTGGGTGATCATGCCCCGGGAGATCAGGTGTTCGCCGAGCGACATCTTCTCGGCGTCGAAGTCGATCAACGCCTGATTGAACAGGGTGGGGGGCACCATCCCGCGTACCTGCAGCAAATTGCCCAGCAACACCTGATGGCGGCTGACGCGTTCCAGCAAGGCTTCATCGTCCTGGTGACGCTCCAGCACTTCAAGCATATGACGCACTTGCGCATTCTGACGGGGGCTCGCGTACCAGTGACGAATCCCCAAAGTCACCCGGCCCTGCGGTGCCAGTCGGCAGCGTACCGGGCGTTTCAATTGACGGCTGATCGCGCCGAGCGACACCTGACTGACCGGGCCTTCCGACGCCAGCACGAGGGTTTCGCCATCTTCAGCGACCGGCAGCACGCCATAGTGCGAGGCCACGCGGCGCGGCACGGCATCAATCAGGCGTTTGTCGAGTTTGAATGGATTGAGCGGCGCCCACTCCAGGTCGAGTTGTTCAGCCAGCGCCTGCACCAGTTGCGTACTGTCGATGTACTCGCGCAACAACAATTCACGTCCCAGACGTCGACGTACCGGACTGGTGATCGCCGCTTCCAGTTGTTCCTCGGTCAGCAAGCCTTTTTCCACCAGACGATGGCCCAGCGGTGTGCGTTGGGCTTTGGTCAGGGCGGGGAACTCATGGGTGGTCTTGTCCCACGCCACGCGGCGGGAGTCGCCCATTTCCATGACCTGTTTAAGCGCGCGCAGATTGGCGAAGAAGTTCACGAAGTTGCTCCACATCATTCGTGGTGCCGACAGCAGGCCCTCGCCCAGTCCGTAATAACGGGTGACGAACCAGCCGCGCTGGAACAGGCGGTTGAGCAGCATGAAACCGTTCAGCCAGAGCAATACCGGTAGCAGAGAGCTGTCGGAAAGAATCGACGGATAGCGCCAGGACTCGGGGGAAATCACCGTGACCAGCCACATGACCATCAAGACTACGAGCAGCAGGTTGACGAGGAAGCTCAGCATGTAGGCGATCAGGCCGCGTCGGTCGCGCCAGAGGAAATAGTTGAGCAGGCCCTTGCGGCTCCAGCCAAGGTTCTTGGTGCCCTGAAACACGATGCCGACGATCCAGCGCGATTTCTGGCGGATCGCGTGCTGCAAATCCCGAGGAAAATGTTCACGGACACAGATCACTTGGGAGAACTCGCGGTTCATGCCGAACACCCACGGTTGCTCCAGCGCCAGTTTCGGATTGCTGACCGAGTAGCGGGCGAAAATGCACTTCATGCCTTTCTGCTTGAGGCGGAAGCCGATGTCGTAGTCTTCGGTGAGACTCTGTACATCGAAAGCGATACCGTCGCCGTCTTCGAGCAGGGCGCTGATGGCCTTGCGGCTGAAGCAGGTGCCGACGCCGGCGCTGGGCACCTGACCGGTCAAGGCCTCGCGGACGATGACGTCCTTGCCGTGGTTCTCGGCGAACTCATCGACATAGTGACCGGCAGTGAAGCCTTTCCATTCCGGTGCATAGGGGTAGACCGGGATCTGGATCAGGTCCTTGTTAGGCAGAAGATAGTTGTACAGACGCAATTCCATCGGCGAAATCACGTCTTCGGCGTCGTGCAGGATGAACCCGGCGAACTGGATTTTTGCCTCGCTTTCAAAGCGCAGGATCGCGTCGATGATGTTGTTCAGGCAGTCGGCCTTGCTGGTCGGGCCAGGGCGGGCGCAGACCACTTTGTGCACGTTGGGGTAATGCTGGCAAACCGCATCGACGTCGGCTTGAGTTTCGCCGTCGTTGGGGTAGGTGCCGACAAAAATCTGATAGTTCTCATAGTCGATGGTCGAGGCAGCAAGGCGCGCCATTTCGCCGACCACACCGACTTCATTCCATGCCGGGACCATGATCGCCAGCGGTTTTTCCGGGATCGCGTACAGACGCTCCTCATCGGCGCGCTCGAATTTTTCGTAGATTCGCCAGCGCCGGATCAGCCTGCGGCCCCAGTACACAAGGTCGATGAACAGGTCATCCAGACCCAGGATGAACATCAACAAGGCGAGGACAATCGCCACATATTTGAGAGCAAACAACACATACGCAAAGAAATCGACCCAACCCAGACTCATACCCCGTTACCCGCCGCCGAGCGTGCGCTCAACCAGGCGTGCAGGCGGGAGGCAATCAATTCGCTGGCGTGACCATCGCCATAAGGGAAATGCACACGGCTCATGCGCGTATAGGTCTCTTCGTCGTCGAGCAGTTGCGCGGCTTCCTTGATGATGCGGGCCTTGTCGGTGCCGACCAGCAGCATGGTGCCGCTTTCCAGCACCGAGGGCCGTTCGGTGACGTCGCGCAACACCAGCAGCGGTTTGCCGATGGCGGGGGCTTCTTCCTGCACGCCGCCGGAGTCGGTGAGGATGAAGTGCGCACGGCCCATGAGCCAGACGAAATTCGGATAATCCTGTGGTGCGACCAGATAGATGTTGGGTTTGTTGGCGAGCATGCCGTACACCACCTCCTGCACCAGCGGATTGAGGTGTACCGGATAAACGAATTGCACGTCCGGGTAACGCTCGGCGAGTTCTGCCAAGGCCTGACAAATATTCTGAAAACCATCGCCGAGGTTTTCCCGACGATGGCTGGTGACCAGAATCATCCTGCGCTGATCATCAAGCACTGCCAAAGGTGAATCAGCTGCTGGCTGCCAATCGGTTTGTTGCTGGTGGGCACGCATCCACAACAAGGCATCGATCACCGTGTTGCCGGTGATTTCGATGTTGTCTTCGGGCACGCCTTCGCGCAGCAGATTGGCGGCGGATTTCGATGTCGGTGGGAAGTGCAGGTCGGCGATGACGCCGGTCAGGCGTCGATTGGCCTCTTCAGGCCACGGTGCGCGCAGATTGCCGGTGCGCAGGCCGGCTTCAACGTGGCCGATGGGCAGTTGCCGATTGAACGCGGCGAGGGCGGCGATGAAGCTGGTGGTGGTGTCACCGTGGACCAGCACGATATCCGGTTTGACCCTTTCGTAGGCCTGATCAAGCTGTGCCAGCAAATGCTGCGACAAACCGTTGAGGGTCTGGCCCTGGGTCATCACGTGCAGGTCTTCATCCACCGTCAGCTCGAAGGCGTCCAGCACCTGAGTGAGCATCTCGCGATGCTGGCCGGTGGAGCAGATGTTCAGTTGGATGTCAGGCCAGTGACGCAGAACCCGAGCGAGCGGGGCCATTTTGATGGCCTCCGGGCGAGTACCGAAAACCATCATGACTTTAAAAGACATTGACCCCCTCCTGGACTTTGCAACGCTGGGGCGAAACGCCGTTCGCGTGTTCTCTTACTGAGAAATAAAGAAAAGCAGCCGGATGGGAGCTTGTCCAATCAGGTTTGGGGCTTGTTTGTTACCGATGATTCAGGAAGAAAGTGCCATCAGTTGATGGCTTTTTGGATGGCAACTTCAGGAAAAGTCCCATCGGCTTGCGCGTGGGATCGTACAGAGGGTGCGCAGGGTCTGCCGAAGCCAGGTCAGATCATGCGAGGGTTTGCGGGGGGCGGAGGGGGCTTTGGTCCTGCCGATATGCTCGGCGAAATCCCGTGCAAGCGTTTCTTCGGTGCCGATGCCTTTGAGCTTTTTCACCAGCCTGCCGTTCTTGTAGAACAGCACTGTCGGCGTGCCGGTCACTTGCGGATGGCGGGGCGACTCGCTGGTGTTGAGCATATAAATGTCGGCGCGCTGCCGGTACGGCTCGGCTGTCTGACGAAAGATCGGCCCGGCCCATTCGCAGGCCGGGCAGTGTTCGTTGGCGAAATAAAGAATCACTGGGCGCCAGGTTTTCAGGGCTTTGCAATAAACCGGAGCCAGATCGGTATTCGATGCGATGGCTTTCATTGAAATCTCCTTTTCAATGACCTTGTAGGTTCAATGACGTTAAAGGAGAGGGGGCAAGAAGGTCTACTGTCAGAAATTACAGGTGCGCGTAAAAACCGTGAGTTTTTTCCTACGAATTTACGAGAGCTACCCGACGAGCAAGACAGAAACGTCGGAAAAGAACGCATGATATCTTCAGTCGCATTGGAGTCATGACTCGTTTGGAGTGCTATTTTGGGTGCCACTCAAAGCCCCTTAAGGAGTACCGTCATGGCACACATCATTCTTTCTCACGTAGTTGCGAGTATTTCCGAATTGAAAAAAAACCCGATGGGAACCGTCGCCGCTGGGGGTGGGCAGTCAGTCGCGATTCTCAACCGAAATGAGCCAGCGTTTTACTGTGTACCCGCCAAAGAGTACGAGACGATGATGGCGCGCCTGGAGGACCTGGAGTTGATAGCGCTCTGCAAGGAGCGGGAAAATGACCCGACTATCAAGGTCTCGATAGATGACTTATGAAGTGGAGTGTCAAGGATGAAATCCTTATCGTCACCGTTATAGCTGTCGGTAAACGAGAACGGCGCGACGTTTATAAAGAAGCCGCCAAACGCTGAATTGCTTTTAAAAGCTGAATCCATGTCTCTATGGTTTGCACCGAACCGGATCACCCAAGCCCCAAATGGGAACCTCCTACTCGCGGTGTGTAGCCCACAGTAGCGCCTTCAATCCAAGTTGCGTCTCGCGATAACTTCCCTGCTTGCTGCATCCCATTGATTCCAGAAACATTTCAATCCATTGCAGATTCTGACTGAATCCTGTGGCACACTTTCTGCTGTCTATTCCGTAGTAACAAACCGTGTTCCGGTATAGCGGAATAAACACAAATCTGGAGTGCTTGCCATGCATCGCCGTCCTTCGTTGTTCAAAGCGTGTGTTTTTGTTTTCGCGGCTTCGTCCGCTGTCATGGGTATGGCCCAGGCAGCCGACGGCAAGCTCGACAGTGTGCTGGCCCGGGGGAAATTGATTGTCGGCACCGGCAGCACCAATGCGCCGTGGCATTTCCAGGGCGCGGACGGCAAGTTGCAGGGTTTTGATATCGACATTGCGCGGATCGTCGCCAAAGGTCTGTTCAACGATCCGAGCAAGGTCGAGTTCGTGGTGCAGTCGTCCGATGCGCGGATTCCCAATCTGCTGACCGACAAGGTCGACATGAGCTGCCAGTTCATCACCGTCACCGCCAGTCGTGCGCAGCAAGTCGCATTCACGCTGCCGTACTACCGCGAAGGCGTCGGCCTGTTGCTGCCGAACAACAGCAAGTACAAGGAAATCGAAGACCTGCAAGGCGCTGGCGACAGCGTCACCGTGGCGGTGCTGCAGAACGTCTACGCCGAAGAACTGGTGCACCAGGCACTGCCCAAAGCCAAGGTCGATCAGTACGACAGCGTCGACTTGATGTATCAGGCGGTGAACTCCGGCCGCGCCGATGCCGCCGCCACCGACCAGTCCTCGGTCAAATACCTGATGGTGCAGAACCCTGGCCGCTACCGCAGTCCGACCTATGCCTGGAGCCCGCAAACCTACGCGTGTGCGGTTAAACGCGGCGATCAGGATTGGTTGAATTTCGTCAACACCGCGTTGCATGAGGCCATGACCGGTGTTGAATTCCCGACTTACGCGGCGTCGTTCAAGCAATGGTTCGGCGTAGATCTGCCGTCGCCCGCCATCGGTTTCCCAGTCGAATTCAAATGATCCCGTGAGAGTGGGGCGATTCACGTCGCCCCGCTCAAGGTACTGCTGACTATGAACTATCAGTTGAACTTTGCCGCCGTGTGGCGCGATTTCGACACCTTGCTGGCGGGGCTCGGTCTGGGCCTCGAACTGGCACTGGTGTCGATCGCCATCGGCTGCGTGATCGGCCTGCTGATGGCGTTTGCGCTGCTGTCAAAGCATCGCGCCCTGCGGGTGCTGGCTTCGGTGTACGTCACGGTGGTGCGTAACACGCCGATTCTGGTGTTGATTCTGTTGATCTACTTTGCACTGCCGAGCCTTGGGATCCGTCTGGACAAGATCCCTTCGTTCATCATTACGTTGTCGCTGTATGCCGGCGCATATCTGACTGAAGTGTTCCGCGGCGGTTTGCTGAGCATTCCCAAAGGGCAGCGCGAAGCCGGACTGGCGATCGGTCTTGGCGAGTGGCAGGTCAAGGCCTATGTCACCGTGCCGGTGATGCTGCGCAATGTTTTACCGGCGTTGTCGAACAACTTCATCTCGCTGTTCAAGGACACCTCGCTGGCCGCCGCGATTGCGGTGCCGGAGCTGACCTATTACGCGCGCAAGATCAACGTCGAAAGCTACCGGGTGATTGAAACCTGGCTGGTGACCACGGCGTTGTATGTCGCGGCCTGTTACCTCATTGCCATGCTGCTGCGATACCTGGAGCAGCGTTTGGCAATCCGCCGATAGGAGGCTGCGATGTACGAATCTCCCAGTTGGTTACATGAATTGTGGATCGCGCGCGAACCGCTGTGGCAGGGCTTCCTGACCAGTGTGCAAGTGTCGGCGCTGGCAATTCTGCTCGGCACGATGCTTGGCGTGGTCGCCGGTCTGGTGCTGACCTACGGCAAATTCTGGATGCGCGCGCCGTTTCGTTTTTACGTCGATCTGATTCGTGGCACGCCGGTGTTTGTGCTGGTGCTGGCCTGCTTCTACATGGCGCCGGCGCTCGGCTGGCAGATCAGCGCGTTCCAGGCCGGCGCCTTGGGCTTGACGCTGTTTTGTGGCTCTCACGTCGCTGAAATTGTCCGTGGCGCGCTGCAAGCCTTGCCCCGCGGACAGATGGAAGCGAGCCAGGCCATCGGCCTGACGTTCTACCAATCCCTCGGCTACGTGTTGTTGCCTCAGGCACTGCGGCAGATCCTGCCGACCTGGGTCAACTCATCCACCGAAATCGTCAAGGCCTCGACCTTGCTCTCAGTGATCGGCGTCGCCGAATTGCTCCTCAGCACCCAACAGATCATCGCCCGAAACTTCATGACCCTGGAGTTTTACCTGTTCGCCGGTTTTCTGTTCTTCGTCATCAACTACGGCATCGAATTACTCGGCCGGCACATTGAAAAGCGGGTGGCCTTGCCATGACTGAAGCTCAAGTTTCCAACGTTCAAAACGGCCAGCCGCTGCTGGACATCCGTGGTTTGCACAAGCAGTACGGTGCGGTCGAAGTCCTTAAGGGGGTCGACTTGAGCATGCAGCGCGGCAACGTGGTCACGCTGATCGGCTCCAGCGGTTCGGGTAAAACCACGCTGCTGCGCTGCGTGAACATGCTCGAAGAGTTTCAGGGCGGGCAGATCCTGCTCGACGGCGAATCGATCGGCTATGACGAAACCAACGGCAAACGCATCAGGCACGCTGAAAAAGTGATTGCCCGCCATCGCGCAATGACCGGCATGGCGTTCCAGCAATTCAATCTGTTCCCGCATCTGACCGCGTTGCAAAACGTCACCCTGGGCCTGCTCAAGGTGAAGAAGATGCACAAAGACGAAGCCGTAGTGCTGGCCGAAAAATGGCTGGAGCGCGTCGGTTTACTGGAGCGGCGCAATCACTTCCCCGGCCAGTTGTCCGGTGGTCAGCAGCAGCGCGTGGCGATTGCCCGTGCTATCGCGATGAACCCGAGCCTGATGCTGTTCGACGAAGTGACTTCAGCCCTCGACCCGGAGCTGGTCGGCGAAGTACTCAACGTGATCAAGGGCCTGGCCGAAGACGGCATGACCATGCTGCTGGTGACCCACGAGATGCGTTTTGCGTTTGAGGTCTCGGACAAGATCGTTTTCATGAATCAGGGGCGAATCGAAGAGCAGGGGCCTCCCAAGGAGCTGTTCGAACGCCCGCAATCACCGCGTCTGGCTGAATTTCTGAAAAGCACGCGGTTTTAATCTTTCGTTTTGTAATCAGGAGAAATACCCATGAGCATTACTCGTTACGGCACCGGCAGCACCGCCGCTGGCGGCCAGCCACGCCCATTCGCGCGCGCTGTTGAGGCGGATGGCTGGCTGCATGTGTCCGGTCAGGTGCCGGCGGTGGATGGCGAGATCATTGTTGGTGGCATTGTCGAGCAGACCCACCAGACCATGAAGAACCTGATCGCGATTCTTGAAGAGGCCGGTTATGGCCTGGAAGACGTAGTACGCGCCGGGGTGTGGCTGGACGATCCGCGTGATTTCAGCAGCTTCAACAAGGTTTTCGGCGAGTACTTCAAGCCCGAACATGCACCGGCGCGGGCCTGTGTGCAGGCGAGCATGATGGTTGATTGCAAGGTCGAGATTGATTGCATTGCGTACAAGAAGAAACCCTGACCAATACGCGGATCGTTCCTACGCTCTGCGTGGGAATGCCTCTCGGAACGCTCCGCGTTCCAAGGACGCAGAGCGTCCCGGGCTGCATTCCCACGCGGAGCATGGGAACGATCATTAGCGGTAAACTCCCGGCGACTTTGAATGGGAACCACTGAAATGACCGAAGACACCATCAAGCGCCGGGCCCGCGGTCTGGACCGGGCGTTCGATATCCTCGATTTCCTCAAGGAAGTCGGCCAGCCGCTGCGCCCGAACGACATCGCCAACGGCATCGGCAGCCCGAAATCCACGGTCTACGAACTGGTCGCTTCGCTGCTGGAACGACGGATTCTCGAGCCGGTAGGCAAGGACGGTCATGTCTATCTGGGACGGCAACTGTACTTTCTCGGTCAAGCGCATTTGCGCCATTTCGACCTCAGTCGCGAGGCCGATCACGCCCTGCAGGAGATCGTCAGCCAGACCCGTGAAACCGCGCAGATGTGCTTGCTCAACGGGCGCAAATACACGGTGGCGTTGATGAAGGAGGGCGAGCGGCATTTCCGCATTTCCTCCGACATCGGCGAAAACGCGCCGATCCCGTGGACGGCTTCCGGACGCCTGCTGCTCGCGCACTTGAGCGATCAACAGATCATCGACCTGATCGACGAAGACGACTACATCCTGCCCGATGGCGAGCGTTTGCCTCTGGAACGTTTTCTCGCGGAAATCCGGCAGGCGGGTATCGATGGATTTTTCTCCTTCGACAGCGTCGCCGACACCTTCACCCATTGCTTCGCCGCGCCGGTCAAAGACCGCAATGGCATCGCGATTTGCACCTTGTGCATCGTCGCTCCACGGGCCGATGCGAAGAACAATTACAACGACTATCGCCGGGTTCTGATCGAGAGCGCCAACAGCCTCGCCCGGCGTATCAACGAATAACCGCGGCTGCCTGCGGCCGCGTAAAAAGTGAGGAGTTCGACCATGACGACTGCCATCAATACTGCTGTGGAAAAGGGCGACGCGGCCATTGGCGCGCACCTGACGCGTGACGTCAGCCTGCCAGCGCTGGTGCTGCATCGCGAGGCGCTGGAGCACAACATTCGCTGGATGCAGAAGTTCGTCAGCGACAGCGGCGCGCAACTTGCGCCTCATGGCAAAACCAGCATGACCCCGGCACTGTTCAAGCGTCAGCTCGACGCCGGCGCGTGGGGCATCACCCTCGCCAGCGCGACCCAGACTCGTGCCGCTTACGCCCATGGCGTACGCCGCGTGCTGATGGCCAACCAATTGGTCGGCGCGCCGAACATGGCGCTGATTGCCGATCTGCTCGCCGATCCCGCGTTCGATTTCCATTGCATGGTCGATCACCCGGACAACGTCGCCGATCTCGGTGCCTACTTCGCTTCGCGCGGGGTGAAACTCAACGTGATGATCGAATACGGCGTGATCGGCGGGCGTTGCGGTTGCCGCAGCGAGCAGGAAGTCATCGAACTGGCCAAGGCGATCAACGCCCAACCGGCGCTGGCCCTGACCGGCATCGAGGGCTACGAAGGGGTGATTCACGGCGATCACGCAGTCAGTGGCATTCGGCAGTTTGCCGCGTCGCTGGTGCGTCTGGCGGTGCAGTTGCAGGACAGCGGCGCGTTCGCGATCGCCAAGCCGATCATCACCGCTTCGGGCTCGGCGTGGTACGACCTGATTGCCGAATCGTTCGAAACGCAGAACGCGGCAGGGCGTTTTCTCAGCGTGTTGCGACCGGGCAGTTATGTGGCGCATGACCATGGGATCTATAAGGAGGCGCAGTGCTGCGTGCTCGACCGTCGCAGTGATTTGCACGAAGGTTTGCGCCCGGCGCTGGAAGTCTGGGCGCATGTGCAGTCGCTGCCGGAACAGGGTTTTGCAGTGATTGCACTGGGCAAGCGTGACGTCGCGTTTGACGCCGGTTTGCCGGTGCCGTTGTTGCGTTACAAGACGGGCGTCGTGCCAGCCGTGGGCGATGATGTCAGTGCCTGCAAGGTCACGGCGGTGATGGATCAACACGCGTTCATGACGGTGGCGCCGGGCGTTGAATTGCGTGTGGGTGACATCATTTCCTTCGGTACGTCGCACCCGTGTCTGACGTTCGACAAGTGGCGTGTGGGGTTGTTGGTGGATGAGCAGTTGTCGGTGATCGAGCGCATGGAGACTTGTTTCTAAGGCTCGAGACCGAGTCGCGGCCAATCGCTGGCTAGCCAGCTCCCACAGGGTTCAGTGTTGATTAAAAAATTTGTGAGCGACATGAATCCTTGTGGGAGCTGGCTTGCCAGCGATGAGGCCCGCCCAGACATCCGCGCATCAACGGAGACAGCACAAGATGAACACCCTGAGCCCCTTGGGCCCGAACACCCCGCGCATCGCCCTGATCGGCGAATGCATGATCGAACTGCAGCAACGCGCCGACGGCAGCCTGCAGCAAAGCTTCGGCGGCGACACGCTCAACACTGCGGTGTACTTGTCCCGTGCAATGGGCGACAAGGCCCGGGTCGACTACGTCACCGCGCTGGGCGACGACAGCTTCAGCGATGCCATGTGCCAGATCTGGACCAGCGAAGGTATCGGCCTCGATCTGGTTCAACGCCTGCCGGGTCGCTTGCCGGGCCTGTATTGCATCCAGACCGACGCCAACGGCGAGCGTCGTTTCCTTTACTGGCGCAACGAAGCGGCAGTGCGCGATTGTTTCACCACCCCGGCAGCCGAACCGATTCTGGCGGCGTTGCCGGATTACGACGTGTTGTATTTCAGTGGTATCACCCTGGCGGTGCTCGGTACGAAGGGCCGTGAGCGATTGATCCATAGCCTGATCGAAGCGCGTCAGCGCGATGCGCGGATTGTCTTCGACAACAACTACCGCCCGCGCTTGTGGGCTTCGGTGGACGAGGCGCGTGAGGCCTATCGCAGCGTATTGCCGTACGTTGATCTGGCATTGTTGACGGTGGATGACGAACAGGCACTGTTTGGTTTTGCCGATTGCGATGCGGTGTTTGATGCTTACGCGCAGTTCGGCACCCCGGAAGTGGTGCTCAAGCGCGGCGCCGAGGCGTGCCTGATTCGTTGTGATGGCGAGGCCTTTGAAGTGCCGGCGCAGAAAGTCGCGAAGGTGGTGGACACCACCGCAGCGGGGGATTCGTTCAGTGCGGCGTATCTGGCCAGTCGACTGCTCGGCGGGAGTACGGAAGAGGCTGCCGAGGCGGGGCATCAGTTGGCCAGCCGGGTGATTCAGGTGCCCGGGGCATTGATTCCCAGAACCTGAATGCAATCCCTGTAGGAACTGCCGAAGGCTGCGATCTTAAAAACCAGATCAAAAGATCGCAGCCTCGTTTCACTCGACAGCTCCTACAGGAAAGCGATATTTAATCCCGGTAAAACACCTGCACCAGGTGATAGCCGAACTTGCTCTTGATCGGCCCATGCACCGTACGCAGTGGTTTTTTGAAAATCACCGCGTCAATCGCGCCGACCATCTGCCCAGGCCGCACTTCACCCAGATCGCCGCCGCGCTTGCCGGACGGGCAGGTCGAAAATTTCTTGGCCAGTACATCGAACGCTTCACCTTTGGCGATGCGTTGCTTGAGCTGTTCGGCCTCTTCGGCGGTTTTTACCAGAATGTGGCGGGCTTGGGCTTTCATCTTGCGATACCTGATAACGGGGTGACGGCGGGGCGCGGATTATGCCTCAAGTCACGGATTTTGACTGATCATCGTGCGGATCTTGTTCGCCAGCAGCTCAATGGCAAAGGGTTTGGCGACCATGTCCATACCGTCCTCGAGAAACCCTTGCCGCTCGGCAGCCTTTTGCGCGTAACCGGTCATGAACAATATTTTCAGCCCTGGGCGATGCTGGCGGGCGATCTCCGCCAGTTGCCGGCCGTTCATGCCAGGCAGGCCGACATCCGTGACCAGCAGGTCGACCCGCAGATCAGACTCCAACAGCGGCAAAGCGGTTTTCGCGTCTTCGGCCTCAAAGGCCTGATAACCCAGCTCGCGCAGCAGGTCGAGCACCAGCATGCGCACCGCCGGATCGTCCTCGACCACCACCACGGTTTCGCCGGTTGCAGCCGGCGCCGGCTGCTGGATCGGCGCACTGGCCGGGCGTTCCAGCTCCAAGCCCTGCAGGCGTGGCAAGTACAGGCGCACACATGTGCCTTGCCCCGGGAGGCTGTCGAGGCTCACATGCCCGCCCGATTGCTGAGCGAACCCGTAAATCATCGACAGCCCAAGCCCGGTACCCTGACCAATCGGTTTGGTAGTGAAGAACGGATCGAACGCCTTGGACCTGACCGACGCCGTCATGCCCGAGCCGTTATCGCTGACCGCGAGCATCAGGTAATCACCGGCCTTGACCGGCTCCAGCGTGGTGATGTCGCTGCCATCGAGGTAGACGTTGGCGGTTTCGATCAGCAACTCGCCGCCGTCAGGCATTGCATCGCGCGCATTGATCACCAGGTTGAGCAAGGCGTTTTCCAACTGGCTGACGTCGGTGCTGACAGGCCAGAGGTCATCGGCTAGCTGCAACTTGAGTTCGATCGGATCACCTTTGGTCCGGCGGATCAGATCTTCCAGGGAATGAATCAGCTCATTGACGTTGAGCTGCTTGCGATCCAGTGACTGGCGTCGCGAAAACGCCAGCAGGCGATGGGTCAAGGCTGCTGCACGATTGGCCGAAGACACCGCTGCTTCGGTAAAACGCCCGATCTCGTTGGCGCGGCCATCGGCAATATAGCGCTGCATCAAATCGAGGCTGCCGATGATTCCGGTGAGCATGTTGTTGAAGTCATGGGCAATGCCGCCGGTGAGCTGACCGACCGCTTCCATTTTTTGCGCATGGCGCAACGCATCCTCGGCACGCTCGCGTTCGAACATTTCGTTCTGCAGACGCTGGTTGGCCTGCGCCAGTTGTTCGGTGCGGGCGCTGACCCGTTCCTCGAGCGTTTCATTGAGGTTACGCAGGGCTTCTTCGGTTTTCTTGCGCTCGGTTTCATCGATCACGAAAATGTAGAAACCGTTGACCGCGCCGTCCGCACCGTGACGAGGCAAGTAGTTCATCAAGGCGTGGCGGTTGCTGCCGTCGCGGTGCGTGGTGTACAGGCTGAAGGAACAAGACCTGCCAGCCAGTGCTTCGGCAATGTACGGCGCGCGCAGGAAGTAGGCTTCCTCGCCGATAACGTCGCGAATGGTTCGACCATAGAGTTCTTGCGGTGTCAGGCCATACCAGTCCAGATACGCCGCGTTGTTGAGCCTGAAGCGTTCTTCGCGATCGACATAGCTGATCAGGATCGGCATGGCGTTGATGATCAGCTGCAATTCCGTCTGGCTCTGGCGCAACGCCTGCTCGGTGTGTTTGCGCTCAGTCAGGTCCAGCGCGGCGCCGAGAAAACGCACTGGCCGACCGTGATGGTCCTTGTAGCAGCGGCCCCGGGCAAACACCCAGCGCAACTCGCCATCGGGCTGCAACAGGCGATATTCCTCGGCGTACTCGGTGCCGTGGGTGATGCAGTGCTTGATGCTGCGCGCGATCATGGCGCGGTCTTCAGGGTGCACGCCTTGCAGATAAGCGCTAATCGGCAGCTGATCGGCTCGGGCCGGATCGACGCCGTGCAACTGCGCAAAGTGGCTGTCGGCGATGAAGCGGTCTTCGCCGATGTCCCAGTCCCAAGTGCCGACAGCGTCAGTGGCGGCCAGCGCCAATTGCAGACGTTCCTCGGATTCGCGCTGGGCCTTGAGGCTTTCTTCCGAGCGTTGTTTGAGTTCGAGGGCGATCCGCCGCCGTTCATTGGTTTCGATGGCGGTGACCAGAATGCCCGCCACTTGCGCGGTTTCATCGCGGATCGGGCTGTAGGTCAAATCCAGCCAGAAGTCGGATTCCTGCCCTTCACGTTGCAGGGTAAAGCGTCGCTCGCTGTAGGTGCGCACCTGGCCTTGCAGGACGGCGCTGTAGATCGGGTCGGTAAAGTCTCGAAGTTCAGGCCATACCAGATGCGCCGGTTGTCCGAAAGCGTGCGGATGCTTGTTGCCGGCGAGCATGGCGAAGCCGTTGTTGTAGATCTGCGTGAGCTGCGGGCCCCAGAGCAACAGCATCGGCATCGGCGAGTGGAGCACGATGTCCACGGCGGTGCGCAGGCTTTGTGGCCAGGCACTGGCATCGCCCAGCGGGCTGCGGCTCCAATCGGTGCGGGCGATCAGCGCCTGAGCATCGTCGTGGGTGGGTACGGCATTCATCGCGTCAGTCCTGCGTGTCGTTCGTTAAGCGGCGTCTACTATTCTTCAGGGACGGTAGACGCTCAATGTACCGCTGCGTCACGGCAGCAGGGCATGTCTGAATATTGGAAGCTTCGCGGGTACTGGTGGCCATGGAAATCGATGCACTGTTAACACGTTTTGCCCGGGAGCACGGCTCGGACTTGTTCTTGTCTACGGGAGCGCCACCCAGTGCGCGTTTTCAGGGGGTGCTGACGGCGCTGAGTGCGCAGCCGTTCAGACCCGGCGAGGTCGCGACCATCGCCAATTCCCTGATGGACGCCGAACAGCGTCAGGAGTTCGACCGCGATCTGGAAATGAATCTGGCGATCTCGCGCGCCGGTATCGGACGTTTTCGGGTCAACCTGTTCAAACAACGCAATGAGGTGTCGATTGTAATCCGTAACGTCAAACTCGACATTCCACGTTTTGAAGACCTCAAGCTGCCGCCGGTGCTGCTCGAAGCGGTGATGCTCAAACAGGGGCTGATCCTGTTCGTCGGCGCCACCGATTCCGGTAAATCGACGTCACTGGCGGCGTTGATCGATCATCGCAATCGTCACAGTAGCGGGCATATCGTGACCATTGAAGACCCGATCGAGTACATCCACCGGCACCAACGGTCGATCATCAATCAACGCGAAGTCGGTGTCGACACGCGCAGTTTTCATGCCGCACTGAAAAACACCCTGCGCCAGGCACCTGACGTGGTGCTGATCGGTGAAATCCGCGACCGCGACACCCTGGAGCATGCGCTGGCATTTGCCGAAACCGGGCATCTGGTGCTGTCGACCCTGCACGCGAACAACGCCAATCAGGCGCTTGAGCGAATCATCAACCTGTTTGCCGAGGAGCGCCGGCCGCAGTTGCTGCATGCTTTGGGCAACAACCTCAAGGCCTTTGTTTCTCAGCGATTGGTGCGCACGCTGGACGGCCAGCGGCGGGCTGCGGTCGAGTTGCTGCTGGGGACGCCGACCATCGGCGACCTGATCCGGCGTAATCAGTTGGGCGAGCTCAAGGGCATCATGGAAAAATCCACCGAGCTGGGCATGCAGACGTTCGATGGCGCGCTGCACGCACTGGTGCTGGAAGGTGCAATCAGCGAAGACGAGGCGCTTAAGCATGCCGACTCGGTGAACAACCTGCGCCTGCGCTTGAAATTGCAGGCCGATGCTGCACCGGCGCCACCCACCTCGGGTGAGTGGGGCTTGATGGAATGAGCGGATTCAGTTGTCGAGTTCAGGGCGCTGGCGAAACTGCTCCAGCGCCTCGGGATTGGCCAGCGCGTCGGTGTTCTTGACCTTTTCGCCGTGCACCACATTACGCACGGCCAGTTCGACGACCTTGCCGCTGATCGTGCGTGGAATATCGCTGACCGCGACTATCTTCGCCGGCACATGCCGTGGTGTGGTATTGGCGCGGATCACCTGCCGAATCTGCTGTTGCAGAGGGTCGTCGAGTGTTACGCCGTCTGCCAGACGCACAAACAACACCACGCGCACGTCGTCTTGCCATCGCTGACCGATGGCGACGCTGTCGAGCACTTGCGGGACTTTGTCCACCTGACGATAGATTTCCGCGGTGCCGATACGTACGCCGCCGGGGTTGAGTACGGCATCCGAGCGGCCATGAATCATCATGCTGCCGTTGGGCAATTGTTCGGCGTAATCACCCTGCGCCCAGACGCCGGGAAACAGACTGAAATAGGATTGCTGCAGTTTGCTGCCATCCGGGTCATTCCACAGGCCGATCGGCATCGCCGGGAAATGCCGGGTACAGACCAGTTCACCTTTCTCGCCAGTCACCGGTTGACCGGCGTCGTTCCAGACTTCAACGGCCATGCCCAGGCTCTTGCCCATGATTTCGCCACGACGCACCGCTGACAGCGGATTGCCATTGACGAAGCACGAGACAATATCGGTGCCGCCGGACATCGACGCCAGGCACACGTCGGTTTTGAAGTCGCGGTAGACGAAGTCATAACTTTGCGGCGACAGCGCCGAGCCGGTGCACAGCAGGGTTTTCAGGCTGCGCAGATCATGGCTGTCGCGCGGTTTGCTGCCATCGCTTTGCAGGGTCGCGAGAAACTTTGGGCTGGTGCCGAACACGCTGATGCGTTCATCGTCGATCAGATCGAGCAACCGCTGATGATCCGGATAGAACGGCGAGCCGTCGTACAGGACTACTGCGCTGCCGACCGCGAGGGCCGATACCAGCCAGTTCCACATCATCCAGCCGCAGGTGGTGTAGTAGAACAAACGCTCGCCGGGGCCAAGATCACAATGCAGGCCATGTTCCTTGACGTGTTGCAGCAACACGCCGCCGGTGCTATGCACAATGCATTTCGGCACGCCGGTGGTGCCACTGGAATACAGCACGTAGAGCGGATGATCGAACGCCACCGCGACGAAATCCGGATCGCCGCCGGGTTGATAAAAGTCATCCCAGAGCGTCACTTCGGCGCGTGTCCGGTAATCCGCGAGGCGCGCTTGCGGGCGTGCGTAAGGCACGACAATAAGCTGCTTCAGTGTTGGCAGCCGTTGGAGAATTTCATTGAGCTTGGTGGTTTGGTCGATCTCTTTACCTGCATAGCGATAGCCGGCGCAGGTGATCAGCACCTTCGGCTCGATCTGGCCGAAACGGTCGATGACGCCGTGCGTGCCGAAATCCGGCGAAGAGCACGACCAGATGGCGCCGAGGCTGGTGGTCGCAAGCATCGCCACCAGCGTCTGCCAGGTATTCGGCATGCACGCGGCCACCCGATCGCCGAGGCCGACGCCGCAAGCCTGCAAACTGGCCTGGAAGCCGGCGACATGCTCGGCCAGTTCGGCCCAGCTCAGTTGCTCGCGCTGGCCGTTTTCCGCCACTGCCACGACCGCCACGGCATCGTCACGGCGGCGCAGCAGGTGTTCAGCGAAGTTCAGGGTGGCACCGGGAAACCATTCGGCGCTGGGCATTTGTGCACCTTCACGCAGCACCGCATCAGGTTGAGTGTGAAAACGGATGTCGAAGAAATCGACGATGTCCTGCCAGAATTGTGGACGCTGCTCGATGCTCCATTGGTGCAGAGCAGGGTAGTCGTCGAGATTCAGCGCATGACGCTGATTGACCGCGCGCCGGAAGGTGTCCATGCGCGATTGGGCGATACGGTTGGCGTCGGGTTGCCAAAGGATGTCGGACATTGTTTGCCTCTTGTTTTAGCTTCAGATCCAGACACGGGCAGACACACTCCACAGGTAGTCAGCAGATTCCAATTTCACCCTGCACCTGTGGGAACGTGGCTGGCCCGCGATGAACGTTAACGCGGTCTTTCAACCGACTACTGCGCCAACCACCCACCATCAATATTCCACGCCGCGCCCCTTACCTGGCTACCCGCCTCACTGCACAGAAACAACACCAACTCGCCCAAATGCTGCGGTGTGACGAACTCCAGCGACGGCTGCTTTTCAGCGAGCAGGTCATGCTGCGCCTGTTGCGGATCGACACCCTTGGCGGCGCGATCATCGATCTGCTTCTGCACCAGCGGCGTCAACACCCAGCCCGGGCAGATTGCATTGCAGGTGACATTGCTGGTCGCGGTTTCCAGGCCAACCACTTTGGTCAAACCGATCACCCCGTGTTTGGCCGCGACATACGCAGCCTTGCCGGTCGAACCGACCTGACCGTGCACGGAGGCAATATTGATGATCCGCCCCCAACCTTTCGTGCGCATGCCCGGCAGGCTCAAGCGCGTGCTGTGAAATACCGACGACAGGTTGATCGCAATGATCGAATCCCAGCGCTCGACCGGAAATTCCTCGACAGCGGCGACATGCTGGATGCCAGCGTTATTGACCAGAATGTCGACGCCGCCGAACTCACGCTCGGCGTAGGCGATCATCTCGGCGATCTGCGCCGGGTCGCTGACATCGGCCGGATGATGGCCAACCCGGCCGCCGAATTGGCCGACTTCGGCGATGACGCTCGTGGCATCACCAAAACCGTTGAGGATCAGGTTGGCCCCAGCCTTGGCCAGACTTAACGCAATACCCAGGCCGATGCCGCTGGTGGAGCCGGTAACCAGTGCGGTCTTGCCGGAAAGAGTGGTCATGAGTACCTCACACAATGCCAGTGGCGTAGAAAGTGCCGATCACGACGAAAACCGCAAGGGTCTTGATCAGCGTAATACAGAAAATGTCTTTATAGGCTTCGCGGTGGGTCAGGCCGGTGACCGCGAGCAGGGTGATCACCGCGCCGTTGTGCGGCAAGGTATCCATGCCTCCACTGGCCATCGCCGCTACACGGTGCAGCACTTCCAGTGGAATGTTCGCCGCGTGCGCGGCGCTGATGAACTGCTCGGACATCGCGGCCAGCGCGATACTCATGCCGCCCGACGCCGAACCGGTGATCCCTGCCAGTAACGTCACGGTGATGGCTTCGTTGACCAGCGGATTGGGAATCTGCTTGAGCCAGTCAGCCAAGACCAGAAAGCCCGGCAGCGAAGCGATCACCGCACCGAAACCATATTCCGACGCAGTGTTCATCGCCGCCAGCAACGCGCCACTCACTGCGCTTTTGCTGCCCTCGGCGAGCTTGCTGCGAATCGCCTGAAAGCCGAACGCCAACACCATCAGAATGCCCACCAGCAAAGCCGCCTGCACCGCCCAGATTGCCGTCAGCTTGGCGATTTCGGTGGTAACCGGCGTAGCCATGCCCGGTAGCGCGAGGCTGTGGGTCTTGCCGTACCACTGCGGAATCCACTGGGTGAACAGCAGGTTCATGATGCCCACTGCCAGCAGCGGCGACAGCGCAATCCATGGGTTCGGCAGCTTCAGGTCTTCGGCTGTTTCCGGTTCGTTGCGCAGCTCGGTCCCGTAGCCTTCACCGGCGCGCTGCGCCTTGTTGCGCTGACGTTGCAGAAACAGCATGCCGGTGCAGAAGACGAAAATCGTGCCGATCACGCCCAGCCACGGCGCCGCCCAAGCGGTGGTATTGAAGAACGTGCTGGGGATGATGTTCTGGATCTGCGGGGTGCCGGGCAGGGCATCCATGGTGAACGAAAATGCTCCGAGAGCGATGGTCGCCGGGATCAGGCGTTTGGGGATATTGCTCTGGCGGAACATCTCGGCGGCAAACGGATACACCGCAAACACCACGACAAACAACGACACACCACCGTAGGTGAGCAGGGCGCAGACCAGTACGATCACCAGCATCGCCTGTTTGGTCCCGAGCAGACGAATGGCGGCAGCGACAATCGAGCGTGAGAAGCCCGACAGCTCAATGAGTTTGCCGAACACCGCACCGAGCAGGAATACCGGGAAATACAATTTGATGAAGCCGACCATTTTCTCCATGAACACCCCGGTAAAGGCTGGGGCGACGGCAGAAGGATCGGTCAGCAGCACGGCGCCGAGGGCGGCGATCGGTGCAAAGAGAATAACGCTGTAGCCACGGTAGGCCGCGAGCATCAGCAGCGCGAGGGCTGCCAAGGCAATGATCACACTCATGGTGTGTCTCTCCAGAATTGTTATTTTTGTGGTTGAAACGGGTGTAGGAGAGGCTAAAGCGAGATTTGTGCCAGATATATAAGTTATTGAAATATAAAGATATTAGGTGTTTTTGTGGGGCGTGTTTCAATGGGTTGTCTCCGTTTGGAGACTTTTTCGGCAGATCAAAAGATCGCAGCCTTCGGCAGCTCCTACACTGGATTGGATGAACCTCCGTAGGAGCTGCCGAAGGCTGCGATCTTTTGATCTTTATATGGATAATCTCAAATCGGAGATCAAGTCTCGTTATTGAGACTCGGCAATCCCCAACGCAACCATTTTCTTATACAACGTCGACCGCCCAAGCCCCAACCTTGCCGCCGCTGCCGGCACTTTCCCCGCGCACTGCGCCAGCGTTGACTGGATCAACTGCCGATCAAAGCGCTCGCGAGCCTGCGCATAGGTTTCCACGGGCAGCGTTTCAATCGTAGGCGCAGAGCTGCGCTCAACCTGAGTCAACGTGCCGATGGCGGCGCGAATATCGCTCTCTGTCAGCATCAGGTCATCGCTAAGCAACGCCGCCCGTTCCAATACATTGCGCAGTTCGCGAATGTTTCCCGGCCAGGCATGCTGGCCGAGCAGTTGCAGCGCATCGTGGTGCAATTCGTGCTGGCTGCGCAGTTCTTCCAGAATCGCTTCGCTCAGTGCCGGCAGATCATCAAGACGCTCGCGCAATGGCGGCACCTGGATCGGCAGTACGTTGAGGCGGTAATACAAGTCGGCGCGGAACTCGCCGCGTTTGATCGCCGCTTGCAGATCCGTCGACGTCGCGGCAATCACTCGCACATCGCTCTGGATCACCTCGTTGGAGCCGACCGGTTCAAACTCTTTTTCCTGCAGTACGCGCAGCAGCTTGCTTTGCAACGGCAGCGGCATGTCACCGATCTCGTCGAGAAACAGTGTGCCACCCTGGGCAATCTGCAGTTTACCGGTGCGGCCCTTGCGGTCGGCGCCGGTAAACGCGCCCGGTGCGGTGCCGAAAAATTCCGCTTCCAGTAATGCCTCGGGAATCGCCGCGCTGTTGATGCTGACGAACGCCTTGTGCGCCCGTGGCGAAGCACTGTGGATCGCTTGCGCGAGCAACTCCTTGCCGGTGCCGGTTTCGCCGAGCAGCAATACCGGCGAATCGGCGCTGGCACTGCGTCGCGCACGACGTTTGACTTCAAGGCTGGCCGCGCTGGTGCCGATGAAGTGGGCGAAGTTGTATTTGGTCTGGCGGGCGCGCAGCAGCGAACGCGTCGAGGCCAGTTCTTCCTGCATGCTCAGGTAGCGCTTGAGCATCGGCGACAAGGTGCGTAATTCATCGAACAGGGCAAAACCGATGGCGCCGATGACGCTGCCGGCATCATCGTGGATCGGCAGACGCATCACCACCAGCGGCTCTTTCGGGGTGTCCTGCATGTCCAGCAGGATTGGCCGCCCGGTGCGCACCACTTCGCGCAGCAGGCTGCCGGGGATCACACTTTCGCAGGGTTTGCCGATGGCTCCGGCAGCGGACTCGAGGCCAAAGCGACGGGCGTAACGCTCGTTCATCCAGACGATATTGGCATCACGATCGACAATCACCGTACCTTCGCTCGATTGCTCGATGATCTCGAACAGCGAGCGGATCGCCAGGGTGCGCACCCGTTGGTAGTCCTTGAGGCTTTCGGTGGAGTTCATGTGCAGGCAGATCCGGAATTCGGGTTGTTAATGGCGGCCTCATCGCTGGCAAGCCAGCTCCCATAAGGTTCGCGATTGTTCACAGATGGGGTGCGCACCCGTGAAACCTGTGGGAGCGGGCTTGCCCGCGATGGCCGCGACTCGGTTTTACGTCTGGCGCCGATCATGCCTGGCGCGGATGTGCCGCCGCCAACAGCTCTCGGGTATACGGATGCTGTGGCGCATCGAACACCTCATGACTGGCACCGCGTTCGACCACTTGGCCATCCTTGATCACGATCATGTCGTGGGCGAGGGCGCGTACCACCGCCAGGTCATGACTGATGAACAGATACGTCAGGCCATGCTTTTCCTGAAGATCACGGAGCAGGGCGACCACTTGTTTCTGCACCGTGCGATCGAGTGCCGACGTTGGTTCGTCGAGCAGGATCAGCGCCGGTTTCAGTACCAGCGCCCGAGCGATCGCAATGCGTTGTCGCTGACCGCCGGAAAACTCGTGTGGGTAGCGATGGCGGCTTTCGGGGTCGAGGCCGACTTCCTTGAGTACGCGGATCACTTGCTCATCACACTCATTGGCCGTTGACTCGCAATGCACCTCAAGCCCTTCGCTGATGATTTGCGCCACCGACATGCGCGGGCTGAGACTACCGAACGGGTCCTGAAACACCACCTGCATCTGTCGCCGCCAAGGCCGCAGTTGCTTCTGGTCCAAACCATCGAGCGCGGTGCCCTGGAAACGGATACTGCCCTCGGAATCGAGCAGGCGCAGGATCGCCTGACCCAATGTCGATTTTCCCGAACCGGATTCACCGACGATGCCCAGAGTCTTGCCGCGCTGGATACTCAGGCTGATGCCGTCCACTGCACGCAGGTATTGCTTACGCTGAAACAGCCCGCCACCGATGACAAACTCGACTTTAAGGTCTTCGACTTGCAGAACATTCTCACGCTCATCACGGGGCAACGCTTGGCCGTCGGGTTCGGCGTTGAGCAGCACGCAACTGTAAGGGTGTTTCGGCTCGGTAAACAGCGTTTCGCACGGTGCCTGCTCGACAATCTGCCCGGCCTTCATTACGCAGACGCGCTGAGCGATGCTGCGCACCAGATTGAGGTCGTGACTGATCAACAGCAGGGACATGCCCAAACGTTGTTGCAGGGATTTGAGCAGCAGCAGGATCTTGCGCTGCACCGTCACATCGAGTGCGGTGGTTGGCTCGTCGGCAATCAACAGTTCCGGTTCGCAGGCCAACGCCATGGCGATCATGACGCGTTGCCGTTGGCCGCCGGACAACTGATGCGGATAAGCCTTGAGCCGCTCCTCGGGTTTCTGGATGCCGACCAGGCCGAGCAATTCAAGGATGCGTAACCGTGCCGCCTTGCCGCCAAGGCCACGGTGGAGCAACAGGGTTTCGCCTATCTGTTTTTCGATGGTATGCAGCGGATTGAGCGAGGTCATCGGCTCTTGAAAGATCATCGCGATGCGGTTGCCGCGCAGTTCACGCAACACCTTCGGATCGGCCCCCACCAGTTCCTGGCCACGATAACGAATGCTGCCAGTGGTTTGTGCATCGCCTTCAGGCAGTAGTTGCAGAATCGAATGCGCGGTCACCGATTTGCCCGAGCCTGATTCGCCGACCAGTGCCAGGCACTCGCCGGGACGAATATCCAGGCACAGGTCGCGCACCACGTTCTGGCCATGGAAAGCGACATTGAGGTTACGAATTTCAATCAGGTTGTCAGTCATGGTCACGCTTCAGGATCGTGGGTCGAACGCGTCACGCAGCGCTTCGCCGATGAACACCAGTAAGGAAAGGATCAGCGCCAGGGTGAAAAACGCCGTCAACCCCAGCCAGGGCGCCTGCAGGTTCTGCTTGCCCTGACCGATCAGTTCGCCCAGCGAAGCGCTGCCGGCAGGCATGCCGAAACCAAGGAAATCCAGTGCGGTCAGTGTCGAGATTGCCCCCGTCAGAATGAACGGCAGATAACTCAGCGTCGCGTTCATGGCATTCGGCAGAATGTGCCGGACAATCACTTTGCGGTCAGTCAGGCCCAATGCGCGCGCAGCTTTGACGTATTCCAGATTGCGCCCACGGAGAAACTCGGCACGCACCACATCGACCAGCGCCAACCATGAAAACAGCGCCATGATCCCCAGCAGCCACCAGAAGTTCGGCTCGACGAAGCCCGAGAGGATGATCAGCAGGTACAGCACCGGCAACCCTGACCAGACCTCGAGCAAACGCTGTCCGAGCAGGTCGACCCAGCCACCGTAATAGCCCTGTAACGCACCGGCCGCAATGCCAATCAGCGCACTGACGAATGTCAGCATCAAAGCGAACAGAATCGATACGCGCGCACCGAAAATCACCCGCGCCAACACGTCTCGCGCCTGATCGTCGGTGCCCAGCCAGTTGACGCCCGTCGGTGGGCTTGGTGCCGGTTTGTTGAGGTCGTAGTTTGGCGTGTCGTCACTGAACGGAATCGGTGGAAACAGCAGCCAGCCGCCGTCCTTGCGAATCAGGTTCTGCACATAGTCACTGCGGTAATCGGCCTGAAACGGCAATTGGCCACCGAACTCCTGTTCGGTGTGGCGCTTGAATACCGGGAAGTACCACTGGCCCTGATAACTGACCACCAACGGCTTGTCGTTGGCGATCAGTTCGCCGCCCAGCGTCAGCACAAACAGACCGATAAACAGCCACAACGACCACCAGCCCCGGCGGTTTTTCTTGAAACGTTCGAAACGCCGGCGACCCAGCGGCGAGAGCTTGAACATCAGGCATTCCTCGCGGCGAAGTCGATACGCGGGTCGACCAAGGTGTAGCAGAGGTCGCCGATCAGTTTTATCAGCAGGCCGAACAGGGTGAAGATGAACAGCGAACCGAACACCACCGGATAGTCCCGCGATACTGCCGCCTCGTAACTCATGCGGCCGAGACCGTCGAGAGAGAAGATCACTTCAATCAGCAACGAGCCGGCAAAGAACACGCTGATGAACGCCTGGGGAATGCCCGAGACCACCAGCAGCATTGCGTTACGAAACACATGCCCGTACAGCACGCGGCGTTCGCTCAAGCCTTTGGCGCGAGCGGTGACCACATACTGACGCGTGATTTCATTGAGGAACGAGTTTTTGGTGAGGATCGTCAACGTTGCAAAGCCGCCGATGACCAGCGCAGTCACCGGCAGTACCAGGTGCCAGAAGTAGTCGGCGATCTTGCCCAGGGTCGACAGCGAATCAAAGTTGTCCGAGACCAGTCCGCGCACCGGGAACCAGTTCAACGACGTACCACCGGCAAACACCACGATCAGGAACATCGCAAACAGAAACGCCGGCATCGCATAACCGATGATGATTGCCGTGCTGCTCCAGATATCGAAATGGCTGCCGTGGTGCACGGCTTTGCGAATGCCCAGCGGGATCGACACCAGATAGGTGATCAGCGTGGCCCAGAGTCCGAGTGAAAGGGTTACCGGCATTTTTTCGAGAATCAGGTCGGTGACCGTGGCACCTCTGAAGAAGCTTTTGCCGAAGTCCAGCTGCGCGTAGTTTTTCAGCATCAGCCACAAGCGTTCATGGGCCGGCTTGTCGAAACCGTACTGTTTTTCGATATCCTTGATCAGTTGCGGATCGAGGCCACGACTCGCCCGAGAGGTACTGCTCATGGTTTCGCTGGAACCGCCGCCGACATTGCCACCGCCGATCCCTTGCAGGTGCGCAATGGCCTGCTCCACCGGGCCACCCGGCGCGGCCTGGATGATGACGAAATTGACCAGCAGGATAATCACCAGCGTCGGAATGATCAGCAGCAGGCGCCGTAATATGTAAGCCCACATCAGTGCGGCCCTCCGGGTCTGCTTCGACTGATTTTTTCAGCGGTCATCTGTTGATTGGTCAGCGCCGTGCTGCTGATCTCCCACCAGCTATCGATGGCTTCGTCATTGCTGGCTTGAACTGTCGGTATGCCAAAGCGGTTCCACCAGACGGTCGACGTGCCTGGCGGGTAGTAATTGGGAATCCAGTAGTAATTCCATTGCAACACCCGGTCGAGGGCGTGCGCGTAATGCAGCATGTCCGATTGGGTAGAGGCGCGGATCAGTCCGTTGATCAACGTGTCGACTGCCGGGTTTTTCAGGACCATGTAGTTGTTGGCCCCCGGATCGTTGGCCGACGCGGAACCGAAGTAGTTGAGCAGCTCGCCTCCAGGCGCGGTGGTGACCGGATAGCCGGTGACGATCATGTCGTAGTCGCGGCTCATCAGGCGATTGACGTACTGCGAGGAGTCGATCCGGCGGATGTTGAGGTCGATGCCGATCTGCTTCAATGTGCGCTTGTACGGAAGCAGCAGGCGATCCATGCCGTTCTGACTGACCAGAAACGTGAAACTCAGGGGCTCACCTTCAGCATTCACCAGTTGATCGCCGTCCGGTTTCCAGCCGGCCTGTTCAAGCAGTTCGAGGGCTTGCAGTTGTTTGTCGCGGATGATGCCGCTGCCATCGGTTTTCGGCGCTTGGAAGACTTTCGTGAAGACTTCGTCGGGGATCTGTCCACGCAGCGGTTCAAGGATTTTCAACTCGGCGGCATCGGGTAAATTTCCCGCGGCGAGGTCGGTGTTGGAGAAGTAGCTTTGCTGACGGATGTACAGGTTGCGCATCATCTGCCGATTGCTCCATTCGAAATCCCAAAGCATGGCCAGCGCCTGACGCACACGACGGTCCTGGAACATCGGTTTTTGCAGATTGAACACAAAACCCTGGGCCGATTGCGGGGCCTCGGTGGCCAGGTGAGCTTTCTGCAGACGTCCGTCGCTCAACGCCGGGCTGTCGTAGCCGATCGAGTATCCGGTGGCGGAGAACTCGCGGTTGTAGTCGTAGGCGCCGCCGCGCAACACCTGGCGGGCAACGTCGGTATCGCCGAAGTACTCGATGCTGAAATGGTCGAAGTTGTACAGGCCACGACTGACCGGCAAGTCCTTGCCCCACCAGTCGGCATTGCGTTCGAAGGTGATGCTGCGCCCGGAATCGACCTTGCCGACGCGATACGGTCCGCTGCCCAGCGGCGGTTCATAACCGCCACCGCCGGCGAAGTCGCGACTCTTCCACCAATGCTCGGGGAACACCGGCAGGGTCGCGATATCCAGCGGCAGGGTACGGTTTTCGTTGTTCTTGAAGTCGAAACGCACGGTCAACGGTGCTTCCACTTCGACGCCTTTGACGTCGGCAAACTGAGTGCGATAACGCAGACTGCCCTGTGTCATCAGCAGATCGTAGGTATAGCGCACGTCTTCGGCGGTGATCGGTTTACCGTCGGCGAAGCGTGCCTTGGGATTGATGAAGAAGCGTAGTGAAAGCCCGTCATCCGAACGCTCGATCTTTTGTGCCACCAGACCATAGACGGTGTAAGGCTCGTCCATCGAGCGCTGGGCCAGCGGCGAATACAGCAGGCCGTCGATCTGCGTGACGCCGATGCCTTTGTCGATATACGGCAGCAAATGGTCGAAGTGACCGATTTCTATTGCCGAGCGGCGCATTGTCCCGCCTTTCGGTGCTTGCGGGTTGGTGTAGTCGAAATGGCTGAAACCGGCAGGATACTTGGCGGGTTCGCCATACACGGTCAGCGCGTGTTGCGGTGCTGCATTCACACCGCAGGCGCCCGACAGCAGGGCGAGGGCGGTAAGGATCAATGTTGGGAAAACCAGTCGCATTGTCAGCCTTGGAACCGGGTAATCGATAAGCGCAAGTTGTACGCGAGAGGCGCGCCAGTCGCCAGCCGTATGTGTAACTGAAACACAACGGCCCACCAAAAGGCGGGCCGTTGCAGAGCAATCGGACGACGAATCAGTCCTGACGGCTGGTGACTTCCAGCAGGTGATAACCGAACTGGGTCTTCACCGGGCCTTGCACGACGTTGATCGGTGCACTGAAGACCACGGTGTCGAATTCCTTGACCATCTGGCCAGGACCGAACGAACCCAGGTCGCCGCCCTGACGGCTGGATGGGCAAGTGGAGTTGGCCTTGGCGACTTCGGCGAAATCAGCGCCGCCTTCGATCTGGGCCTTGAGTTCGTTGCACTTGTCTTCGCTGGAAACCAGGATGTGGCGGGCAGTGGCTTTAGCCATGGGGAAAATCTCCGATCTATTTCAGTAAAGTGTGGAGCCTACCGGATTCAGTGGGTGAATTCTCGGCAAAGTTCCATTCAGTGGGTTCGCCCCCGGTTTACAAGTGCACGGCCTGCAGGCGCATGGCGTGCTCTATATAGAGGTCGATCGGATCAGGTATGAGTGATCGCAAGACCTTGGGCCTGCGCAGGCTGTCGAGGTGATCGAAAGGATAGTCCGAACGGATCACGCTGCCCAGATGCGAACTGTAGCGACCGACGAGTCCGTCGTTCTGCCAGGCTTCGGTGCAAAAGTGTCCGGAAAAGGCCCTGCACACGGCATGTAACGGGTCGAGCGGACGAGGATTGGCCAGCGGATTTTCTGGCAGTGTGCCGCTCCACGAATAGTACCGAACGCCATTGACCTGTTCCGCACCTTGCCCTCCCCAGACAGGAGGCAGACCTTGCGGGTATTTACGATTGAAACGCGCAACACCTTCGGTGGTCAACGCGTTGAGTGCTGCTATGGCGTTCTGCGGCAACGCGAGTTGACCGCTGAGCAACGACAGGAAGTTCGCGAACTGCGTGGCGATTTCCTCGGCGAGATGTTCCGGTATCTGTCCGGGAACCAGCGCTTTGCGCAACAGGTCAGCCAGTTCCGAGCCATGATTTGGGCCGCTGACCGAAGTGACGGATGCGACGCTGCTGGATGCCAGTGCGGCAGCGTAACGGCATGCCAGGGCACCCTGACTGTGCCCGATCAAATTGACCTTGCCTGCTCCTGTGTCTTTCAACACCCGCGCGATCTGCATGAGTAATTGCTGGCCACGAACTTCGTTGTCATGGGTGGCCGATAGCTGCGGCACAAACACTCGGTTGCCCGCACCCTGCAATGCCTGCTTGACATCTTGGAACAGCTCGAAACGGCCTATCCGCTCAAAACCGAACAGGCCGTGGACCAACAGGATGGGATAGCGAGTTGTTGCATTCCGTTGCATGTTCCTACCTCTTTTACAGACGTTCATAGGTGATTCCGCCGGATCACTGTAAATCACGTTGTCATGCAGTCGGTGTCCGAAAATACCGCAGTATTGAAGTGAAAAAGGACTAAAAGCTGTACGACATTTCAGCTCTGTTTGCGGGCATGGTCGGAACATTCAGCAATCTTTAGCGCTATTTTGACAGGTTCAATACCTGTGCCTTACGCCTTCAGACGCATTTCCCTCCGCTATGGAGTTGTCGAGGCTGACATCGACAGCGCAAGCGTTGCTATTTAATGGCTCTCATTCGACGTTGTTGTGATCAGCGACGTTTTATCCAGGGAATGGAGCCACGAATGACCATGTATGACGCTAATACCGATGCTTGCAAGACGCTCGCAACAGATACCTCATTGCTGGATACCCATTCAGCCCTGCAGCCAAAACTGAGTTTCCGGGTGCAAGGCGAGACACTCGAATTCAGCTATCGGCCATGGCCTGTTACGGAGGCTGCGACCGTCCGGCATTTGCCTGCGCCGGCTCTCGAAGTTCTGGAGGGCGGAATGATCGATCCCTCACTGAACAAGGCCTTTGTTCGGGTTGCGCCTTACCCGCAGATGAAATGTGGTGACAAGCTGGTCTTGAATTGGTGCGGTCTCGATGCTGATGGACTGTCCTACGAATCTGTAACTTCGCGTTTTGTCAGTGCCGCGCAAGTGGGGCACGAGGTCGTGTTCGTCATCAAGGGTGTGCACATCGCCATGCTGGAACGCGGGTCGGTGGAAATTCACTGGACGCTGTTCAGCGTCAACCTGCCTGAGCCGATTTCATCTGATCGCTTGCAATTGAACGTAGGTGATCCCGAACCTGATCTGCTGGCACCACTTATCGAAGAGACCGTAGGCGGGACACTCGATCCGGCGCGTGTCGAGAAAGGTACAAACGTGATTGTGCGTCCGTATGCACGGATGGCCGTCGGGGACCGGATCCTGCTTGGCTGGCAAGGTGCAAAAAGTGAAGAGACGTTCAGTGATGAGTTGATGGTCGAAGCTTTTGCCGTTCGCGAAGAGCTTTCTTTCTGGATTACCCACGAACACTTGGCCTCGCACACCGGACAAACGGTAAGCCTCAGCTATCAGGTCATATCGGCAGAGGGTGAATTGAGGCAGTCGGCGATCTTGAGAATCCTGATCGCTCCCCTCGTTCGAGGCGAGCTGGCGGCACCGCAGGTTCTGGATGCGGAGGGTGGCGAACTTGATGTCGCCGATTCCATTGATGGCGTGACGGTGGTCATCGTCGATGCTCAGGCAGAGGAGGGCGAGTTGGTGTACCTGCGCTGTGATGGTGAGTATTTCAATCACCGTGATGATCGCGACATCACCCGGGAAACCGCCGGGGAGCCTCTGGTGTTTATTGTGCCGCACCGATTCTGGCGGGAGCACCGGGAAACGGTGGTGCAGGTGTCGTATACGGTGGAGCGACTGGATGATGTCAGTCAGGCTTCCAGCGCTACCCGCATACGTGTTCGTGCGTAATTTCCGTGCGGGCTGATCAGCCTTTCAGCCTTTGCGGACCAGGTGTCCGCAAAGGCTGTTGGCGAGGTCAGGCCTGAGATTGCGCGCGAAGGCGTTCGGCGGCGTTCAGCAGCAAGCGCTCCGTTGCGGCGAAACCCAGGCAACCGTCGGTAACCGAGACGCCATAACGCAAAGAGGTACTGAGTGGCTGGCAACCTTCGAACAGGTGAGACTCGATCATCATGCCGATCAGCGAACGGTCACCGTGCAGGCGTTGCTCCACTACATCGTTGAATACATCAGGCTGGCGCAACGGGTCTTTACCGCTGTTGGCGTGACTGCAATCGACCATGATCCGGCTCGGAATCTTCAGGCGGGTCAAGTCGGCATGGATCCGGGCGACACTTTCGCGGTCGAAGTTTGGCCCTTGATGGCCGCCACGCAGTACCAGATGGGTATCAGGATTGCCTGTGGTCTGGACAATGGCTGGATGTCCCTGGCTATCAACGCCGAAGTGTCGGTGCGGGTGGGAAGCGGAGCGCATCGCATCGACTGCCACGGTCACGCCGCCATCGGTGCCGTTTTTGAAACCGACCGGCATGCTCAGGCCGCTGGCCATCTCGCGGTGGATCTGCGATTCGGTAGTGCGTGCACCGATCGCGACCCAGCTGAGCAAATCGTCAAAGTATCCGGCTGCCATGGGTTGCAGTATTTCAGTGGCGATTGGCAGCCCGCGGCGGATCATTTCGATCATCAGCTCGCGGGACAGCGTCAGACCACCGGCCATGTCGTCACTGCCGTCCAGATGTGGATCGTAGGCCAGGCCTTTCCAACCGATGGTGGTGCGCGGCTTTTCGACATAGGCGCGCATGACCAGCAACATCATATCGCTGACTTCGTCGGCGAGGCGTGCGAGTTTGTCTGCGTATTCAATGGCGGATTGCGAGTCGTGGATCGAGCAAGGTCCGACGATCACCAGCAGGCGCTGGTCGTCGCCATCAAGAATGGCCCGGACCGCTTGGCGGTGGGCGGCAATCTGCTGACTCAGGGCGCTGGTCAGAGGCAATTGCTGTTTGAGTTGCAACGAGCTGGGCAAGCGCAGAGTCAGTGCTTCGTTGGCAGAATCAAGAGTGGAAAGTGGCAGGGCAGAAACGGACGAGTTCATATTCGGTCTTCCTGGGCAGGCGGCGGGTGTTTCCCGCTCGCTCGGCCCTATTGGGGTGTTCGACAGTTGGCCGTATTGGCTACGTGTGTGTGCTTGCCACCTGTAGGTGACCGATCGGAGGCGGCAGGCTGTCCCGAGCGGAGGCTGGTAAATCGCCAGGCGAAAAAACGGTCGTAACGGTAATAAGTGGCGTAGGTCATGTCGTAATCCTCAAAGTGTCTGGTGTGTTGCTGGAAAATTTGTGCCTGAAAAAACAAAACCCCCGGTCGGGAGGCCGACCGGGGGTTGAGATTTCTCAGGTGGCGACCCGTCTTCATGGGCGCCGTGTGGGGTATCAGGCGCGCTAGTGGCTAAACCAATACCCAAAATAAAAGCTTGCGGGAGCGCAGACGTCATTCACCCGGGCAGACGAAACCGAGCGCGAGGCGCTTGCGGTACGTAGCTGTGAAAGGGTGTTGAACATGGTCTGTCTCCGATGAATGCGCCGAGCTTACTAGAGGCAGATACGCATCAGCAATCAGAAAATGCTATCGATTGCACAGGACAATGCCTATCGCTTGAGCGCCGCAACAGTTGTGACACACTCTGCGCTTTGCCTGAAACCAAGGACGAAACATGACAACTCTGACCATCGCTGCTGCTCAATCGGTTTCCATTGCCGGCGATCCCGCCGCAAACATTGTCCGGCACATGGAATTCATCGAATTGGCGGCGCTACACGGTGTCGAGTTGCTGGTGTTTCCCGAGTTGTCGCTGACCGGTTATGAGGGTGAAGTGGCGGCGGCATTGGCCATTGATCCGCAAGACGCCGTGCTTCAACCGTTAAGGGATCTGGCACAAAAGCGCGGCATCACGGCTGTCGTCGGCATGCCGATTCGTCAGGAGGGCAGCTCGGCAGTATTGATTGGTGCCTTGGTATTGGGCGCCAATGGCACGCTTGGGGTGTACAGCAAACAGCATCTGCATTGCGGTGAAGAGCTCATTTACGCCGCCGGGAACGGTGGCGCAGCCCTGCAAATCGGCGCGGACACGGTGGCCCTGGCTGTCTGTGCCGATTTTTCTCACGCCAGCCATGCGGCGGCCGCTGCCGAGTTGGGCGCCGGTCTGTACGCTGCGGGCGTATTGATCGGCGAGAAGGGCTACGAACCTGACACCGCGATGCTGCAGGGATATGCCCGGCAACACTCGATGGTGGTATTGATGGCCAACCATGGCGGTCTCACCGGAGGCTGGCAATCGGCCGGGCGCAGCGCCGTGTGGTCTGAAGACGGCATGTTGATCATTGCCGCTCCCGGTGCTGGCGATGAATTGGTGATCGCTCGTCGCGAAGGTGGCTCATGGCAGGGGCAGGTCGTCAGTCTCGCGGGGGCTGTATGACCTTTCAAATGCGCCGGGCCACGCAGGATGACCTGGCATTTGTGCGAACTTTGACCTGCGAGAACATGCTGCGCTATTACAATGATTACGATTTGTTGTGGCAGGATGAGGCGTTCGACGTTGCCTGGGCCGGACGTGAGAACTGGTTGATGATCCGTGAGGAGGCGCCCTTGGGGTTTTTCAGCCTCAGCCGCGATGCGCGGGCGCTGTATATCCGTGAACTGCAGGTGACGCGGGCGTTTCAGCGCCAGGGCGAGGGTTCCTGGGCGATTGATCAGGTTATTGCCATGGCTCGCCGCGACGGCAACCCCGCTGTGCGTCTAACGGTATTCAAAAATAATCTGGCGAAAAACTTGTATCTGAGAAAAGGCTTTGCAGTACAGGGTGAGGACGAGTGTTTCCTGAGGATGCAGCTCGATATCGGTACACCTGTGCTCTGAAACCCACGGCTGGCAAGCCCTCAATGATGAATTGAAACTTTTTAAATGCTGCTTGCCGCTAGGTCTGTCTGGCAGTTTTTGCTAAGGTATCCGGCATCCCAATAAGACCATATCGCGAGGTGTCTGCTTGATTAGGGTGCTAGTGGTCGATGACCACGATCTCGTTCGTACAGGCATTACACGGATGCTGGCCGATATCGATGGCTTGCAGGTGGTGGGTCAGGCCGAGTCAGGTGAAGAGTCCCTGATCAAGGCGCGGGAATTGAAACCCGACGTGGTCCTGATGGACGTCAAGATGCCCGGCATCGGCGGTCTGGAAGCCACACGCAAACTGTTGCGCAGTCAGCCGGATATCAAGGTGGTTGCCGTTACCGTGTGTGAAGAGGATCCTTTTCCTACAAGGTTGTTGCAGGCAGGCGCGGCGGGTTATCTGACCAAAGGCGCAGGGTTGCCGGAGATGGTTCAGGCCATTCGCCTGGTATTCGCCGGCCAGCGCTATATAAGCCCGCAGATCGCTCAGCAGTTGGCGATCAAATCCTTCCAGCCGACCAACGATTCGCCGTTCGATGCCTTGTCCGAACGGGAGATTCAGATCGCATTGATGATTGTCAGCTGTCAGAAGGTACAGATCATTTCCGACAAGTTGTGTCTGTCGCCGAAAACCGTCAACACTTACCGTTATCGCATTTTCGAGAAACTCTCGATCAGCAGTGACGTCGAGTTGACGCTTCTGGCGGTGCGTCACGGCATGGTTGATGCCAGCGCCTGATCATGACTGAAGCATTCGATTCCGGCGCCTTTCTGTCGACCGTCAGCGGGCGCCCTGGCGTTTATCGCATGTTCGACAGCGACGCGCGTCTGCTGTATGTCGGCAAAGCCAAGAATCTCAAGAAGCGTCTGGCCAGCTATTTTCGCAAGACCGGGCTGGCACCGAAAACGGCAGCACTGGTCGGGCGTATCGCCCAGGTCGAGACGACCATCACTGCCAATGAAACCGAAGCGCTCTTGCTTGAGCAAACGCTGATCAAGGAATGGCGACCGCCGTACAACATTCTGTTGCGCGACGATAAGTCCTACCCTTACGTGTTTCTCTCCGACGGACAATTCCCACGTCTGAGCATCCATCGCGGCGCCAAGAAAGCCAAAGGCAAATACTTCGGCCCGTATCCGAGTGCCGGTGCCATTCGCGAAAGCCTCAGCCTGCTGCAAAAAACCTTTTTTGTTCGGCAGTGTGAAGACAGCTACTACAAGAACCGTACCCGGCCATGCCTGCAATATCAGATCAAACGCTGCAAGGCACCCTGTGTGGGACTGGTCGAGCCTGAGGTCTATGCCGAGGATGTACGTCACTCGGTGATGTTCCTCGAAGGACGCAGTCATGCACTGACCAACGAGCTGTCAACGGCGATGGAAGAGGCGGCGATCAACCTTGAATTCGAGCGCGCCGCTGAATTGCGTGACCAGATTGCACTGCTGCGTCGGGTTCAGGATCAACAGAGCATGGAAGGCGGCACCGGCGATATCGACGTCATTGCGGCGTTCGTCAACCCGGGCGGTGCCTGCGTTCATTTGATCAGCGTGCGCGGCGGACGGGTGCTGGGCAGCAAGAATTTCTTCCCGCAGGTGGGTATTGAAGAAGATGTCTCGCAGGTCATGGCGGCGTTTCTTGGCCAATACTTCATCAGCAGTCCGGAGCGCGACCTGCCAAGCGAATTGATCGTCAACGTCGTCCACGAAGATTTTCCGACACTGGTCGAGGCGATTCACGAGTTGCGTGGCCGCGAACTGACCATCAGTCACCGGGTGCGCGGAACGCGAGCTCGCTGGCAGCAACTGGCTGTAACCAATGCCGAGCAGGCACTGGGCGCACGTCTGGCCAACCGTCAGCACACGGCTGCGCGTTTCGAGGCTTTGGCAGAAGTGCTGAACCTGGAGGAACCGCCACAACGCCTGGAGTGTTACGACATCAGTCATTCCAGCGGCGAAGCGACCGTCGCGTCCTGCGTGGTGTTCGGCCCGGAAGGTGCGATCAAATCCGATTATCGTCGCTATAACATTGAAGGTGTTACAGCAGGCGACGATTACGCTGCCATGCACCAGGCCTTGACCCGACGCTTCAGCAAGTTGAAAGACGGCGAGGGCAAGTTGCCGGATATTCTGCTGGTGGACGGTGGCAAGGGGCAGTTGTCGATGGCCCGCGACGTGCTTAACGAACTGGCCGTGCCGGATCTGATCCTGCTCGGCGTGGCAAAGGGTGCGACGCGCAAGGCTGGTTTCGAAACTCTGTATCTGAATGATGCAGCGCACGAGTTCACCTTGCGCGGCGACTCGCCGGCACTGCATCTGATTCAGCAGATCCGCGACGAGGCTCACCGTTTTGCAATTACCGGACACCGCGCGCGTCGTGGCAAAACCCGCCGTACGTCAACGCTGGAAGGTGTTGCGGGAGTAGGGCCGACCCGTCGACGCGATTTGTTGAAACATTTTGGTGGATTGCAGGAGCTGACTCGTGCAAGCATCGAAGAGATCGCCAAAGCCCCGGGGATCAGTAAAAAGCTCGCAGAGTCGATTTATGCAAACCTGCATAGCGAGTAGAATGCCCCTTCACCTCGTAGCCAGTTGTGCCGATGAATATCCCTAATCTGATTACCGTTCTACGCGTCCTGCTCATTCCGATCTTCATTTTGCTGTTCTATCTGCCTTACCAATGGAGTTACATGGCCTCCGCCTCGGTGTTTGCCTTCGCGGCAGCAACGGACTGGCTGGATGGTTATCTGGCTCGCCGACTGGAGCAAAGCACGCCGTTCGGAGCGTTTCTCGATCCGGTTGCCGACAAGCTGATGGTCGCCGTCGCACTGGTCCTGCTGGTGCAGGAACACGGCAATCTCTGGCTGACACTGCCAGCGGCTGTCATCATTGGTCGCGAGATCGTCGTTTCGGCATTGCGTGAATGGATGGCCGAACTCGGTGCCCGTGCACACGTTGCCGTATCGAACCTGGGCAAATGGAAAACCGCTGCGCAAATGCTCGCGCTGGTGATCCTGCTGGCCAATCCACGGGACTTCACCTTCTGGGTCGTTCTCGGTTACGCCTTGCTGATGGTCTCCGCCGGCCTGACGCTGTGGTCGATGGTTCAGTACCTGCGCGCTGCCTGGCCGCATCTGAAGACCGATGTTGAAAAGAAATAAAACTTTTTTGAATCAAGGGGTTGACGGAGCTTCTTAATTCTATAGAATGCGCATCACCAAGCGGGAATAGCTCAGTTGGTAGAGCACGACCTTGCCAAGGTCGGGGTCGCGAGTTCGAGTCTCGTTTCCCGCTCCAAGTTAAAACGCGTTTGTTGTTGTGCTACTGATAACAGACGTTTTGAGGCCGAGTAGCAAAATGGTTATGCAGTGGATTGCAAATCCACCTACGCCGGTTCGATTCCGACCTCGGCCTCCACTATAAACAAGCTCCGTAGATCCATGATTTACGGAGCTTTTTTATTTCCAGTGAGCAGCAAGATTTAGTCTTGAAATCAGCCACTGCGAACTTGCTTCACCGGGACGTGATGTATATATTTCCCGCTCGGCTGTTTAAGCCTGCATCCTGCCAGGATCGCGACTCAACAGCTGGAAAGAGCAACACCGCGCTACCGCCCGAATGGCGAAACTGGTAGACGCATGGGACTTAAAATCCCCCGCTCGTAAGGGCGTGCCGGTTCGATTCCGGCTTCGGGCACCATATTAAATCAAGGGTTTGCGAGCGAAAGCTGATGCAAGCCCTTGTTTGTTTCTGGTCCGCTATTTTGATGTTGGTCCGCAATTCACTTGGTTGGAGTAACTTTCTTGCCCATACGATTGCGTATGTATTGCTCAGTCATCACAACGGTCGTATGCCCAAGTTGATCTCTCGCCTGCATGATGTCACCGCTGGATTCGGCTTTGTCCGTGCCTGCCTTGGCGCGTAAATCCCGCATCTGAAATTCAGATTTCTCCACCCCGGCCGCCTCCCTGGCCAAGTCAAACCTCCTGCGCAACATCGCCACCGTCATTGGTGTGCCATCCTCTGTAACGATCAGCCGCGTCGAGCGGACCTTGTGTTCTGACTTTCGGGACATGATTCGATCAATCAAAACCTTAAGCTCGCCAGTGATCTCGATCCTACGCTTTGCCTTGGTCTTTCCCTGCAACACCCAAATTTGCCCGTCGCGCACATCGCGCTCGTCCATCAACCGGGTATCGGTCACTCTTTGACCGGTCAAATAAGCGAGGTCCATTGCGTCTTGTAGGCCCGCGTCCGCCTTGTCGTGCACGCGCTTGAACAGCGCATCTTCGACATATGTGTCCCGGCCGGTCTCTTTGTTGCCCTTGATGCCCGCGCATGGATTGGCAAGCGATGTGTAGCCCTTATCCCGGGCGTAATTCCAGATCGCGCTGAGCAGAGCCTTTTCGCGGTTCGCGCGCACTGGCGCGGACTTGCGCCAAGTGAGGTATTGGCGAACGTGCAATGGCTCGATCGTTTCCAACGGTGCCGGTGGATCGTCAAAGAAAGCGATCAGGTTTTTCAGCTCGCGCTTGTTGTCAGCCTGGGTGGCTGTTCCTTTGGTTGGGACGATGTCGACCATGTATTTTTCGGCGACGTAGCGGAACGTGATGACCTTGGCGACCAGATCGGTTGCGGTGCGATCACGCTCTAGCTTCGCGTATTCCATGATCGCCAAGCCGTAGTCGCTGCCCAGGGGAATTTCCTTTCGGTCTTTTCCGCCCGTGTCGTAGTAGTAGAACACCCGGCCGCTGGCTTTCTTGCGTTCCCGCAGCCTGGCGATCGAGCCGGGTTTACTTGGTCGTCTTCCCATGTCAGCTGGCCTTACGTGATTTCCAGACGGGCTTTTCTGATTCAAATGCGCCGACGGCGGTGACCGCCATCGCGGTGACACTCGGCCAGCCGTTCACTTTAATCGTATGGCGAACGCCATTCTTTTTCAGGTTGAGGATCTGACCTGCCTTGGTCCGCGCGCCGGTGAGCTCGCAAACCTCCTCGTGTGACAGAAACTGGATGGTCATTGTGATGCTCCATGCCGCGCGTGGCGGCAGAAGGTGGGGATGGTTCAGGGTTTGAATTCTTCGGCGGCGCACAGCTTCCGCGCGTAATCGAGCAGATCAGCGGACCAGTCGAGGCCGACGCCTTCGTCGAAAGCGAAAAGCATTCCCGCGAGGGCTTTACGCAGGTTTCCTTTTTCTTCGGTCAGCTTGATCACCTCTTCGTGAAGCTGCTCGGCGTGATCCGTCCATTCCTCAGCCATGATTTCGAAATGCTCGGCCGGCTCCCACGGGGAAGGGATAACGTTCGTCACCCAGTCATTCCAAAGCTCAACGCTTTCACCGCGCGCGATACGCTCCTGCTTCATACGCTCACCGAGATCGCGCAACTCTTTCGCGCGCCGCTCGGCGTCTTCTTTGTTTAGGCACGGGTACTCTTCGCCAGGGCCAACGCTGTGGATCGCCCAGAGTTTTACGGTGGGTTCGGCCAAGGCTTGGCGAAACACGGAGACTTCATTGCAAAGCGAAGGCCCGC
Source organism: Pseudomonas sp. NPDC087690 (assembly GCF_044743175.1). Classification (NCBI taxonomy): domain Bacteria; kingdom Pseudomonadati; phylum Pseudomonadota; class Gammaproteobacteria; order Pseudomonadales; family Pseudomonadaceae; genus Pseudomonas; species Pseudomonas sp. NPDC087690. Next base: position 537,880 of record NZ_JBIUVX010000001.1, on the reverse strand, counting down.
CCTGTGCGACATCTGGGTGGCTCTCCATCAAGCTCAACGCTCGCTCGACAATGTTTCGGTCGAGCGTGATGACCTCGGTGGCCGGGGTCGCTGGCGCCATCATGGCTTCGATGACACGTTCAATTTCGGACATACGAATTCCTCGCCCGCCGTACACCGGCAGGCTGTTGAGTTGGGGGAGGGGTTAGGCGGTGCCGAATAGATCGAGCTGATCAGATTCGGCTTGCAGCTCTTGCTGTCGAGAGATTTCGTGATCGATCCGCGCCCGGGCAATCGCCGCGTATCGCTCGTCGATCTCACAGCCGATGAACTGGAAGCCTTCGCGCATTGCGGCCTTGCCGGTGCTTCCGCTGCCCATGAATGGATCGAGAGCGACGCCGCCGGCGGGTGTCACCAGGCGCAGCAGGTAGGCCATCAGGTCAGTGGGCTTGACCGTGGGGTGGTTATTGCCCGTCGTCTCCGTGGTTTCCACCTTGCGCAGCATGGTGCCTTGCTGGAACTGCGGGCCAGGGTTCAGCAGGCCTTCGTGTCGGTCTGTGCGGCTGGTCTTTGCGCAGTAGAAAAAGCGGGCGGCGCTGCCGCTGTCCAGGCGACGAGCCCCGGGCTTCATCTGAAAACCAACTACACCGGAGTTCGCGCTGTCAGCGCTCGCCTCGGTACCTCGCCCGCGCTTCATATTTCCGTAGCAGTTCTGCCCGGCCCGCTGGGTATCGCTGGTGCTGGCCGCCGCGAGTTGCCCTGGCGCATCCGGAAATGCTTCGATGACTTCCGCGCTTCCGTCGTGAATCAGGTTTGCCGGCCACCGGCCGAGATCCGAAGCCTCGGCCGTCATCAGGAGTTTTCCGGACTTGCCCCCGACGTAGTTCCCACCTCGCATATCAACGGTGGTCAGTCTCGTCCAGTTCTTTGCCAAGGCCTCAGCGTCGATTGCGCGCACGCGACACCCGTCAATGTTCAGAGCACCGGTGCCGTGGGCTTGGACGTTTGCAGCAACCGTGCCGGCGAATGGCTTGCGCGCCACGGTGATTGGCTCCAGCGCCGGCTTGAGTGCAGTTCCCCAGCCTTCGTGCTCACCATCGAGGTTGTGCGACTTGGGAAACCCAGAGCCATAAACCCAAGCAATCATGTCGCGGATCTCGAACCCGGCATCCTCGATGCGGACAGCCATGCGGTGCTGAGTGCGAGTGCCGGCGAAAGCCAGCAGGTGGCCGCCCGGCTTGAGTACTCGCAGACATTCGGCCCAGACCTCAGTCGCCGGCACGTCGTAGTCCCATTTTTTTCCCATGAAGGACAGTCCGTACGGAGGGTCGGTGACGACGCTGTCGACGCTGCAATCGGGCATCCACCGCAGCAGCTCGAGACAGTCGCCAATCAGGATCTGGTAACTATTCATCGCCACGGCCCCTTGTAGATGAGGTAGGCCATGTAGAGCGGGGCGAGGATCATGGCGTCACCTCGCGTCGTGCCCACCAGCAGACCGGGCCATCGTCGGTGTCGTGAATCGACAGGCAGAACCAGTCTTCGCCTTCCGGTTTGTCCGGATCCCAGTAGCTGCAATCCGGATCATGGGAGTCGAAGTAGCGCTCCGAGATCTCGTCCGGCGCGTCCTCGATGCTGGTCATCTTCACGGCCAGGCACTGCTCGGCAAGCCACTTCTTGCACTTCTCGCCATCACCTTCATCAAATGGCGGCAGTTCCGGGTGCCAGAACATGCCGTTTTCATCGCGCACAACCGGCACCGGCTGAATCAGTTTTATCGTTTCCATGGGCGAGTTCGTCCTTGCCGCTATAGCGGCTGACTTTGAAGGGGAGGGGTTTCAGAGCTATTAGATCAGTCTGTAATTCTGCAAATACTCAATTTGCACTGTGTAAGCAGAACGTCGGTAGGTAGTGAAATGTAGATATGTCGAAATGCCATCCACCTGCTTTAGAATCTGCTCCTCATCGGAGAGAGCAAACATGGACGCACACAAGATTGAAACCCTGAAGCTAGAAGCGGAACGCATTGCTCTTGAGCGGTTTGGTGCAACTTCATCGGCGGAGATTGAGTCGATTCTCGCTGTGTTGTCTTACGAGCAGACGCTGCTCCAGAAGCATGGGAAGCGACAGCCTGCTGCTTATACGTGGCGCATGCTCGAAAAACACGGGATCGTTTCGGGCGTCGAGAGAGTGGTTATCCGTGAGGCAGAAACACAAGGCTACAGAGCTCTACTCAGCCTTGGTTTACAGGATTTCGCATTTGAAGCCGTTGTGGTTAGGCATCCTGATATTTTTTCCCCAGAGGCAGTAGAGCATTCGGCAGCACGCCTACGCGACTTTGAGGACACGTTAACCGCCCGGTATAAATTTTGGTGGGTAAACCATAAGCAGACCTTTAAGGCCGAGTTTGACGGTGGCTATATTTGGTCGCCGAAAACCAATAAAAATGGCGCTCGCAACAAAACTTATGAAAATTTAACCCAGGTGGAGCCTGGGGATGTAGTGGTGTCCTACGCTAATGGACGGATCAAAGCTATTGGCATCGCAATCAATAATTACGCAGAAGCTCCAAAGCCAGAAGAATTTGGAGCGATTGGCGCAAGCTGGGCTGCTACAGGATTTTTGGTGTCGATCAACTGGATCGCATTATCGACTTCGATTTCGCCGAAGGCTCATATCGACAAAATCCTAAAACTTCTGCCGAAGAAAAACTCACCTCTCCAGTCAAATGGTAACGGTAACCAGGGCTGCTACCTGGCGGCCATTTCAGTTGCATTGGGTAGCGTAATTTTTGGCTTCTTGGACGCCCCTGATTTGGAAGCGGTAATTGCAACACAAGCCTTAGTTTTCGTAGACGGGACTGGGCTGGCAGGTAACGCTCGCTTGCCGGCGGAAGAATTACGTAAGGTCACTGCTGAGTACATTTGGAAAGCAGTCCAATATCTCCTTCAAGGTGTCCTGGCAGAGGATTTTGGACCCTCTATCGACTACGACCTGTTAGTTGATGCTAATGCCAGACTAGCTCCCAAGCAGGTCTTCGGCCTCGCTGCAACGGAAGCGTTGGGATTCAAGGTAATGCCCAAGCATTTCACTGCGGGAAAGGGGACCGTCTGTTTCGAGCTGTTGGAAGCTGCGGGTTACAAAGTCGTCCCCAAAGGTGAGCAAGGCGAGACGCTTGAAATACCCATAGACACTGAGGATAGGGAGTGGGCCGAGGGCCAAGTCAAGCTGGTGTACCACCTGAAACGTGAACGCTCACCGGGTCTTTCTAAGGCCAAGAAAGCTTCATTTATCAAGAAACATGGCCGGCTATTCTGCGAGGAGTGCGGAACAGATCCTGTCGAAGCGTACGGCGATTTTGGGGTGGCTTGTATTGAGGTTCATCATGAAGCGATCCAGGTCGCAGATATGGGCGAGCAGCACAAGACAACCCTGGATCAATTGCGATGCCTGTGCGCCAACTGTCATCGTGTTCTGCATCGCAAATTGAAGGCTCAGATTGTTGACCGTATACCGACTAACGCTCTGCCCGACGTTATGCCCGCACCGCTTGGTTGATAGTCGGCTTCAGCTATCTCGCAAAAGAAAGAGCAAGCTGGTAACGCCTCGTTTCGGCGGGGTTTACCAGGCGGAAGGTCACGTAGAGAGAATCGGATATTGGTCTTGCGGTCGCGATGCAGGTACGAGCCTGGACCAAGTTCATCCTGAACACGGCAAAGCTCTTCAAATTGCTTCGGGAAGTCTTCGCGGATCGCTCGAAAGTAGCCTTCGCCACCTTTCACGCAGCCGATGCAGTTAGCGTTGTCGTAGCCCAGGCGGTACATCAGCGGTAACTCGATCCCTGCACGCTCGACCATTGCCTTGCAGTCCTCTTTACCAAGGCCGGCGTCTATCAGGGGCGCGATGACAGGGCGATTGGGGGTACGCTCGCGGAAGTCTTCCAGACGGTCGACTTCTTCGGCGGTATAGCCAAACACCATTATGTCGCCCGGTTGCTTCCAGGTATCGAGCAGACGACGCTTCAGTAACTTGGTGCATGGCGCGCCGTTCCGGCCTTTCATGAATCTCTCGCGCCGGAACACCTGGATGATGTCGGCGCCGTACTTCTCGTCACGTAGTTGCACGACTCTTTGTCCGAACCATTCTTCGCAGTCCAGAAGGAAGCGCCGGTTGTCTTCATGCTCGTTTGCCAGGAAAGCGTTGATGATCTGTACGTCGTGTGTCGCGCTGTACTGTGCCAATGCCAGCTTGGTAGCCACTGCCGAGGCAGCGCCGCAGCTGAACTGGCAGACGATTCGGGGTTGTTGTGCGGACATAGGGGATCCTCGCCGGTATATTCAGCGTATTAATTAGTGAGGGTTTCAAATGGAGCAGGAACTGCTTAACGACATAATCTCCACTTCCGTTGGAGGCGCAGCGGGCGGCGCGGTTGCAGCTCTGGTAGTGCTGGCGGTGCAAGGGATAAGCGCTGCTTGGAAAACTCACCGGGATGCGCAGAGCATTTATGAATGGCTACAAGCCAACAGTGACAGGGAGAAGGAGCCATTCCGGTCGACACGGGCTATTGCAAGCCATAACAACCTCACAGAGGATCGGGTGCGATTCGTCTGCAGTCACGACTCCAGAATCAAACTCTCAACTGGTAAGGACGATGGGATGTGGAGTATTCACATTCGAAAGCGCACGACTTCTGTAATGGCGACAACTGACGAGATCGACTGAGCAGTCCTCGCCGGCTGGCGTGATTCGTAGAAGTGGGGTATTTGTTTATGCAGGCGACAGCGTGTGCTGACGGATGGAATAAGGGGATGGGTTTGAGCAAGGATTTGATTGTTTGGTTTGGTTGCGTATTGCTTGTATTTGTAGGGGTTCTTATAGGGCAAGCCCCTCTTGGTACTGATTTTTTCAAAGCGTCCAATATTCATGACTTTTTCGACATTGTTGGCGTGATCGCTACATGTGCAGCTGTCATAGTCGCGGCATCAGGCCTCAATACTTGGAAAAGCCAGGTAAAGAGTACTGCTGATCATGAGCTTGCAAGAAGAATGGCGATCTCATTAGAAAAGTACAAAACAGAAGTTAACAATGTTTGGGCCGACGCCAGGATAGCCGCGAGTCTTGTATTGGATGAAGAGCGGGTTGAGGGTAAATTAGCTGAAATGATTGTCGAGAGATTCTCGGGCAGTTTGAATAAATTAAATAGTTCACGCGGTGAGCTCAAGGCGGTTGCTTTAGAGTGTAAGGCTATGTGGGATGTGCTGTTGGAAAAGGATCTTAACGCATTGTTCATCTTTTCATCGATTTGCGAAGGTTGTGTAAGCTCATGTATTCGGTTCGTATCACCGACTAGTAACGCGCTTTCAGTTGCATCAGCGAAAGGCACTTTTGATATGAATTGGAAGAAAATTGATTTTGGTCCTGAGGCGAACTCCGATCAAGCAACTCTCAGGATCGAAAATATGTTTTCTCCCATATCTTCGCTTTTAGGCGTAAAGCTTCTTAGGTAGCTCATTCTGTTTCAGCATCGAGATCCGTGAACGGATGCAACGCTGTGATGGTTATTCGCTGTGACAAATACGAAGAGCTTCGCGGTCGTGGGCGAGCTTCAATTTCCGCGGCACGTTTTCGGGTATCACGTATTCGTGTCGCGGCGGAGTGAGCAGGGGCAGGGCGGCGCCCGGGCCAAGGCAGTGCAGGTGGTGAATCATCAGCGTGATGGCTTCGCCCTGTTCCTCGATGCCGCTCCAGGCCATCAGCTTGGCAAGTGCTTGGCGTGTACCGGGGAGGCAGTGCAGCCTGATTTCCTCATCGCCGCGGCTTTCGCTGAGCGATCTGCATTGCTCTTGGCCATGGCCTACCTCTTCAATTCCGTGCGCCTTTAGATCCAGTCAGGCTTGCCCTCGGTGGCTGGAAGTGCCACGAATGATGGCAAAATGCTTCCAAAGAGTTGGTGCTGCGTTTATTATCTCGCGATCATTCGATGGAGCGAGATATGAAGGTAAAATCAGAAGTTGTCGGTGGGGTAGCAACGGGCGTTTATCTAGTGTGCGTAGCCGTTCTTGTGTATTGGAAGCGTACAACTCTTCCAACTCTTGAGCTTAACGCAATAGGTGATTTTCTCGCGGGAGTATTTGGGCCGATAGCTTTTCTCTGGTTGGTGCTCGGATATATTCAGCAGGGACGCGAATTAAAATTAAGCTCGGAGGCGTTGCAATTACAGGCGCAGGAGTTGAAAAATTCGGTAGACCAGCAAAAAGAAATGGTTGGCATCGCTGGTAGGCAACTAGAAAATGAGCTGGAAAATGTAAAATACAGCAGGCAAATAGCCGAGTACGAAAACCGGCCTAATATGAAGTTCTCTGCTCGGGTCCCCACTGCATCAGACCGGGTGATGGACGTTTTTATTAAAATAGAAAATATTGGGAAGAATGCCGAAGGTGTGTCGGTCTCTATCGGTAAGGCCCAGGTTTATAGTGGTAGTGCAATTGCTGCTGGTAAGTCCGTTGAGTTTCGTGTGCCCTTGGATGCAGAAAGTAAAGATTATAGTTTTTCGATCACGTACTCATATGGGATGGGAAAAGAAGTTGTCGATAATTTTATTATGAGGGTTAAAGATGTTAGAGGGGCAGGAGGCATTGCAAAAATAAGTTTTGATCGAGCAAATCCTGCATAAGTAAAGCTTTGGAGTGGTAGCTAGTCCGCTATTCATCCCCAGGGTCGCGCTTTAACTCTGCTAGGCTTTCTTCCCGAAACATCCGCGCCACGTTTTCGCTTATCTGCACTTTGTGGCGCGGACTTTCCATCGCCTGGTAGGAAAGGGTCGGCCCGAGCGCATGAGCATTCAGAATCAGGTTCTGCACCGCCTCGTTGATTTCCGTGATGCCGTTCCAGGCCATCAGTTCATCAAGCTTCTGCCGGGTGCCGAGCCTGACCCGGTGCCGCAACTCCTTCTCGTCGTACTCGATCCGCTTTTCGGCAGCCTTCGCTGATCGCTCTTTGCCAGTCTTGGCCATGGCCTACCTCTTCAATTCCGCTGGCTGGCAAGTCCAGCCAGGTCTGTCGTTTGCGTTGTTGGGGTCTGGAACGTCTCACGCAGCTACCTTCACCTGATGCCAGGCGCCGGCGGCGTAGAACAGCTTCGCGGCTTCGGCTTCATCCATCGAAACCTCGTCCGGAATCGCGATCCAGCCTGATGCGACCAGATGGGCCGGGTTCGCGCTGTTGCGCAGCTCCAGGTAGTAATGCTCGATGGCGTCGGTCAGGCGCTCGACCTTGTAGATGCCATCCGGCGAGATCTCCACGGACTTGATGTACTCGGCGCCGCGTTCGTCGCGACACATGGCGCCGATGTAAATCGTCCAGCGGTAGGAGAAGTCGAAGATCGCGTTGGCGATCGCCACACTTCGGATCTGCTTGCAGCTCTTCCAGTTCGCCATGATCTGGCTGCCGCTGGGGTCAATGTTCACCACTGCGACGTGGTTGGTGCGCAGCAGCGCCCTGCAACTGCGTTCAGCTCGGGCGAAACCGTTGTTGGGTTTGCGTTTCGACTTCATAGCGAGTCCGCCATTTTTCGCAGAGCTTTGCGGTCAGCCGCCGATATCGGTTTCGGGCGCCGCTTGAGTACCGTTTCAGGGTCTACCCAATCGCGCCGCTCAGGCTTCGGCTTCATTCGAGCTGGCGGCAGCTCCTTAAAGCTGCTGCCGGGCCGACTCCAGAAGTCAGCTGTCGCCGCCGCGATCCGGTCAGACTCACCTTGTTTCGTTCGAACTGCGTTGAGATTCAGGCTGATCATGCTCAAGCTCCTAATCTATGGGCTTGTGCCCGTGCTTTGTCCGCGACCTCATCCACCATGCGATTCAGCTCCAGGTTGAATTGGACGAGCTCTCTGTGCAGGTTGGCGATGTAGTCTTCGTCGCGGTAAATCGTTTCGATATAGAGCTGACACTCCTCGTCTTGGCGGGAATCGAAGGACAGAAAGTCCCACCATTGCCTGCCCGTCACGAACATGCAGCCCTGAATCTGCGGCATATGTTCCTCGGGCATGCCCTCCAGCCAAGTCCTGACGTGGATCGCCTCGTTGAAAGGACACTTTGACTCGGTGCCACCGTCATCGTTGATCAGGCCGTCTGGCGAGCAGCCGAGCCAGTCATACTTCGGGTGAACGATGAATTCCGACGGCACGACAATGTTGCCGGTCAGCATCTCGTAGGCGTCCTGAGCCTTTTGCTCTTCTGTGTGACCCCACTTCATGGAAGCGCTGCTGACGTTGTGCTTGGACTTCTTTGCCAGTCGTTCGAAGCACAGCTCACGCATGTAGGAGGTCCGCGCCCCCATCGGCTCGCGCTTCCCATGCTTGTCAGGTTTTCCCCAAGCCATTACGTCTTTGAAGCGGCTGGCCGTCACTCGACCGGATCGGTCTGAATGCCACTTTTCAGTACCTTGCAGTTCCGTTCTCACTACGCCGCTTCCTCGACCTGCGACAGGTCTTCGCCGGGGCCAGTCATGTCCGTGAAGTCAGCATCAACAGTTGCCGCCATGCTCTTGAGTGCTTCGTGGCACTCCAAGCCGATCGCTGCACGCTGCTTAGGCTTGAGACCTGCCCAAGCCGCTGCATATGCATCGATGTCCTGTCGCTTCGCAACGACCAGCAGGTCAGCGAATACACCGTCGATTTCCGGTGATGGGGATTTTGGGCCAAAAGACACTTCGGCTGCGGCAGCGGTGTTTGAGGCTTGCTTCGTAGGTGTGATATCGATTTCGCCACCGTAGGAGTCTTCGAACTCATCGGGCGTGTAGACCCCAAGGATGACGTCCGGGCAAAAGAGCCGCGCCCATTTTTTCGTTACCAGGTAGGCGATTTGCTGCTTCGGATCTTCCGCCCAAAGTGTCGAGTTGCGAGTGCGAACTTGGGTTAGCAGAAGCTCCAAGGTACGCGGCTCTTCTTCGCCTTTGAATGTTGCCCAGACCTTGATACCGAGTCCTTTCTCGTCGTCGAAGCTCCACCCCGGAACGCGGTATTTTTTGAATTCGCCAGTGTCCTCGTCCTTCTTGGTTCGGCTGGTCACTTCGCGCATCTTTCCGATGACGTTTTCCCAGTTGCCGAACCATTCGAAGTTGAGGCGTCCTTTGACAGGTGCTTTGGCGGTGATCACTGCGTTTACGAGCTGCGCCTCATAACTGAGTGCACCGCCGTTCACGATGAATGTCTTCTGAGCAACCGCAAACGGGTTCATCTGCCACTGCATGGCCTGCAGGACGACCGCCATGCAGTCAGCTTGATTGCCCTTCAAATGTTTGGGCACAGTTGTCACGCCCTTCGACATCATCAGTGCGAGGTCGCTCATCGACTTCATGGTGCCCGGGTCGAGAATGAGGGCAGCCGCGTTGTGGGACGGATCTTGGTAAGTGGCAAGGCCGGTCGCTGCTTGAGTGTCTGAGTCGTTCATTGCGCTCTCCTTGGCCGACGATTTGTTCATCGACCTTTAGAGGGGAAGGGAAGGGTTAGAAGCGAATTGCACGAAGCCAGGCGCGAGCCGTGTCGACGCTTACGTCGAAGCCCAGTGCGACGACCTCGACGATGTCTTCAACCTCGGGCGCGGTGGTGGTCACGTCGTCGAATTCAGCGGCGATCGCCGGAGTGTTGATAGGTTCGACCTCGACTTTCTCTTCGATCAGCGGCGCTATCGCTGCAATGATCGGGGCCGGTGCGGCAGCTTGGGCGCGCAGGCGAGCCAGTTCTTCCTGGTCACGTTGGTTCTGCTCGTCCTTCAAGCGCTGGGCGTCTTGATCACGCTGCAGTTGCTCGCGCTGCCGGTTGAGTTCTGCCTGCTGATCAGCAATGCGCTGGCGGTCTTCCGCTGCGATCCGTTGGCGTTCTTTCTCTGCGTTTTCATCGGCAATTCGTTGCTTCTCGCGCAACTCGTCGAGCTCTTTCTGCTGGGCCGCCAGTTTTGCGGCAGCCTCTTCGCGCTCGACGGCAGATCTGTGCAGTGTTTCGAGCTGCTCAATAGCGTTGTCCCGGGCGATGGTGCCTTCAGCTTCAAACTCGGCGTATTCCTCTGGCAGGATTACCGACTCCTTGAGGTTCAGCAGCACGTTCACAACATCGGCAGCGCTACGGCTTGCGTATGCCGCAGCGACGGAGCTGAATCGGGTGATTTTTGCTCGGATAGCTTCGACGCGCTCAGCTTCGACGCGCTCGCGTTCGGCTTTAGCGTCTGCAATGCGCTTTTCTTCGGCCTTGATGGCTTCGTCGACAGGCGCTTCAATCGCTAGAACTCGATCCTTCAGCGCTTCGCCAAACTCCTTTACCTGGTTGACGCGGGCCTGGGCTTCTTTGACCTTCTGCTGGTAAGGAACGAGTGCAGTTTTGGTGGTGTTTGCCAAGGCGTAGCGCACGTCGCGGATGTCGACGCGCACTTCCTTGGCGTTCGCCAGCCCCTCACTAGTCGAGCAGTCAACGACGAGCTTCGCGTAGCTGGTTTCCAAACGGACGATCTGTTCCTCATGCGGCCGATACTCGGCGATGTCGGTGACGGCAACTGCAGGAGCAATAGCGTTCTTTGTGCTACCGGTTTCACTCAGATCGAGGTCGGCCGATCCGAGGGCTTGTTTGGCGTTTGCGGACATAACGATTCCTTGCCGCGCCGAGCGCAGCGTGTGGTGGTGTTGTTTATTGAGTGACGCGATCGGCGAGGGCGCTGAGCAGCATCAGGAAGGTGAAAACGCCGATGGCGGAGAACGAACCGCGCCGTATCAACAGCCGGCGCGCTCGCTGAAGACTGGTCACCGGAAAACCCGGTAGGTGGTCGAGTGCGGCACTTCACAGATGCCAGACGAATCGCGCGCCGTGGTGTAAGCGGCCAGGCCTGCAACGAGGACGGTAGCGAGGATCCAGTAGGCTAGCTTCATGGCCGAACCCTCACCGCGATGCGACCGCCTTTCATGGTCACCGACAGGCGCTGCGGGAGGTTGTCGACCAGGTCCTCGCGTTTGCGGCCGATCACCTCGTTGAAAGGGAGACCGAAGCCGAGGATTGCGATGCGGCGCTCGATGTCGTCGAGCTGTTCATCAACCAGCGTTTTTACCGGTGGCGTTGTCATGCGGCTCTCCCTTTTCGGAATTCGTATGCACGGTTCAGGCGCTCGGTGTAGGTGACGTTTTCTGTCGCGCTGATGATGTTGAGTGCGCGGAAGATCATGAGGGCCGTGTTTGAAGAGGACCTGACCGCGAGTGCGCTGCAATCTGGGTCGGACATGCTCTGGATGTAGCCTTCGAGCATCCCTACGGCCAGATCGTGATTGCCCGTACCGGGGAGGCCGGCGTTCTCCGGGCTCTGCTGAGCGCTCATTTCAGCCCCCAGAATTTGCCGTAGGCGACTACTGCTGATGCAATTCGCGTGGCCCGCGCCTTGCGGTCGACCAACTCCTGAGCTGCCATCAGCTCCTGGTGCTGACTGCGCTGAAGCGCAGCAGCCTCGTAGTCGTGGAAGTCTTCGACCTGCGGCGCTTTCGGGCGCCCCCAGTCGTCGTAGCGCCTGTCCCACTCTCGGGCCTGCGCACTGTCTGCATAGCTGGTTGCCATGATCGCCTCCGTGTTGGCGGGTGTTGATCCAACAAAACTCGGATGCACTCATTCGCTCCGCTGGTTGCCGTTGGGCGCGGAGGGGAGTGCATTCGGGTGGTGTCGAACGATTTGCAAAGTGGCGAGTTGAATTTTTTGATTTCACTGCCGATAAAGCACAGAACTTCTAAGGATGAATTCCCATGCGTGTTATTTCGAAGGCCGTATGTCTAGTTGCTTTGGTCGCGCTCAGTAATTTGGGGCAGACCCAAGCGGCTACCGAGGATCACGACATCGCTATAACCATGGTGGCTATGGGGCGCATGTGTGCAGAACAAGAGCCTGGAATGAATTATTCGCTGCAGAACATCTTTTCCCTTCCAGACATAGCGGCAAACGCAGATCTAAAGAAGGAGATTCTTGCAGTAGATACCAATCCGGCATTTCAGGATGAAATCAAGGCAGTTCAAGTGCAGGCCGCAGGGGATCCGTCGGCAGCAAAACATTTCTGCCCGAGCTATGCGCCGAAAGCTAGCAAGTAATCTGTCCCAGGCCCGCTACTGGCGACGGCCTGGGTTTCTAGCATCAAATTGTCGACGTGCGTGGGGGTGGCCTACCTCATTCGGCCGATGCGCGGTGGACACCGACGGCCTACTGTCCGCTGCCTGTATGAGTGGTGGGCGCCGGCCTTCAGGCTTGCCGTGCCGCGCAGGTAAATCGCTCAGTTTTACATGGCTGCCATTCCTCTGATTGAAGGCAACTCCCGATCACTCCTCGGTAGTTGGTTGCGATGCAGGTGGGCGGTTATAGGCCGCAGTTTCGTCCGCATCGGGGTGTGATCTGAATGCTATTACCCAAGCTCACGATTAGGCTGCTCGGGGATCAATCCAGATCACACCCCGATGCGCTCTCATAGAGAGGATCGGGCAGTTAACGACAGGGCTGTCGTGGCGCTGGTTGTTCAGTCGAGGTTGCGGATGGCGATGCTGCAGTTCAGCAAAACCGAAGGCACCGAAACACATCCGATTATTGAACTGCTCACGATATCCATCTCTACCGTCATCCCGTGGTTCGCATACTCCCGGACCGCTTTGTTTAAGGCGGCAGCGAGGCGCTGCAGAGTTTGCTCTGCGTCCTTCAGGTCGTTGTTTCCCATATCCGTCTCCGGTTGATTTCCCGTCTGGCCCTGTCGCCAAGGCCAGCCAGTGAAATCTGTTTTTCTTCGCACCCGCTTACCAGGTCATTCACTCAGTTAGGTCAACACCTCGTCCGCCGTCGCAGTGGGCTGCGCGTGGGCAGGCTTTCGGGCCTGTCGGATCGCCGGTCGCCGGTAGAGGCAAGTGCGGTTTTGTTCATCGGTTTACTGACCTCCCACCGATGGAGCCGGGAGTGACCTAACCGGACGGGCCGGGTAGTCGTTCATGGCGCTGGTTGTTAAAGAGCGGCGCAGCTTTCGCTGCTGGGCCAGTGTCGGCATGGAAGCGAATATAAGGCTGCTTATTATTTGTGTCAATAAGCACGCTTATATTATTTCCTTTGCGCAATGAAAAGCCCGCTCAACGGCGGGCTCGTTTCAAACTTCGTAATACCCTCGCCATCCAATCCTCACGGCACCTCCGTCCAAATGCTGGATGTCAACACCGCTTGTCTCTCCGATCTCTTGAATGACCTGATGCCAGGCTTCGAGGCTTTCATAGTCCTTGCGGTTCACGGTTACGATCTGGACCTTTTGTACGTCCAGAGATGTGATAAGGCGCTGAATTCGGCGAACCACAAGTTTGTAGGATTCTTGGGAGTAGATCGCAGGCGTGGCGGTAGAGGGCATCGATGCTTCCTTACTTATACTGTGGTTATGTACAGTATTGCGATTGTAATGATTTGGCAATACGCGTCGCAGGCCTAGTGCGCAGCAGCTAGGTTGCTGAGTAAAGGCGTTTTTGACGCCTGAGCTGACCGCGTAGGCGCTTCGATAATGACGCTGGAGGAGGGGGGGTAAGCTTTCACAGAGTTTGAGCGCAGATTTGGAGCGTCTTTATCATCGCGATCGCTATTTACTCTCGGCGGTTATTTATAGATAATTAAATTTTAATCGAAAAGTGAATTTCGAGAAGCTCATGCCATTCCCACTAATCACGCTCGAAGACAAAAATAGCGATTGTATCTCAATTATGGGTACGATGACCCTTTCAAAGTATTTGGCTCTTATAGAAGCTGCGTATAGCGATCAAGGTGGGTTGAAAGGCCAGAGAGCCCCTATTCGAACCAAAACGGGTTTAAAAATCCGAAGCAGGCTTGTAGAGGACCTCAAAAAAGGAGCTGTGATTCCCCCAATAGTCGTCGGTGCAGTGAGTAAGCCGGCGGTTCTTAGGCGACTCAAGAAGCTTAAAACATCTTCTGAATTGATTGCGGAACTCGTCGCCTCAAAAGTTGATCTTTCTATTATCGATGGAATGCAGCGCACGACTGCATTGCTAGAGGCCAAAGAGGAGGGCGGCATTGAACCGATGGTGAGAGTCGAGATTTGGCTCGCTAGGAAGGTTGAAAGCCTGATTTATAGAATGTTGGTTCTTAATACTGGTCAGGTCCCTTGGGATCTTAAGAGGCAGTTAGAAACTCTTTATCGTCCTATTGTAGCCAAGATTTCTTCGGATGTAAGGAATATCAGAGTCATCGGGCTTGATGAGAATAATCGTAGGTCTCAGGCTCGCGAGTATAGAAGTACTAGAATTATTGAGTTGTTTTTGGCATATACATCTCGATCTATTGATGTTGATATCAGAGAGCGTGTTGCTGAGGAGTTTGCAAAAATCGATATTACGGAGGCAACTTCGAATGATGCGTTCTTTCCGCTGTTCGTAGATACGATAAAAATAATGGCTCAAGTCGACATGCAATTTGATCGCGTTGTTAGAGAGCTTGTCGTCTCTGAAGATGCGAAAGTTAAATCTGGTCGAGATATTTTCACTTCTGCTCCTGCATCGATTGGTTTTGTAGTCGCTATCGCTGAGCGACTTTTAGGTACTCCTGGCTTTGATTATGATCTAGATGCAGCGGCAGTCGAAATGCAGCAGGTCAAACAAAGTGCGAATGATTTAACTAAGCATATGGCGTCTCTGTCTCAAAAGGCTCTCGCAGAATTCGTTGATTTGGATACCTTAAACCAGATGCTTACGGCGAAATCTAGCCGTATCGGTGAGTATGAGCGAAATTTGTATAAGCGTGCATTTCTTTTGATGCTCTCCAAAACTCCACAGTTAATTTCTCAAGGGTCGCTGTCACCCTGCTGGAAGGCGAGATAGTCTCTTGTCAATAAATATCAAGGAACTGATAAGTGTAAATCTCCGGGATTGGATTTCTTCTGAAATGGTTGCCCCCGAGGGGGTTGAAATTGCCCAGAACTTTTGGGTAAATCCTGTGGAAGAAAGTGATCCGGAATTTAAGGCTCTAGTTGGTGAGGGGATAAGTCGCATCGCAAGCACTAGAATCATTGATAGTTTAAATCACGATTCATTGCTTTATGTGATATTAGATGATGCTGTTGGCAGGAAAATTTTTATAAGCCATTCCTCTGGAGTGTTGCCGGATTTCATAGTTGCAGACGATGGAGCGGAGTTTGTTGATGGTGAGCTGCATTTTTTGCAGCTCTCGTATTTGGTGTCAAAATTCCATATTCCGGCTTTCAGAAAGATTCCTCACTCTCTTGTTTCTAATCTTCCAGTTTTTGAGGATGACCTTCTTCCATATTACCCAAAAACCTACGTATTTGAACTTAAGGATAGTGCTCGGTATGATGATAAGTGGGTCGTGTGTCTAAAATCATCGCTTTTGTTAGAGCGTCAGCATAGTTTTATCTTTGATTTTTATGATCAAATTGTAGAAGTTTCACTTGCAGTCCCTGCTGATGGGCATGATTGGATTTTTGAGCAACTATTGACTGCGGTTCAATCCAGCAGGTTGGTAAGTTTTTATCTTGAGCTTTACAAGATTTTTGAGTTCTTTTTTCCACTTGATAGTATTTTTAAGCTTGCGGAAAGACTGGATTTTTATGAGTCCGAACTTGAGCTTTTGGGGCACTGTCGCGGAGCTTTAAGTTGGAATGTAAATCATCAGCGGGGCGCTAGATCTGCTCTAGCCTACGCTACGGTGTCATTTGCAGAAATATGCCTTGAAGAAACTTATTGCTCTACCCAATCTGATGTGAGCTTCAAAGAGCGTGCCGCAGAAAAGATGACAGCGGTGCGACACTCTTTAACGCACCAAGACTTTAGATCAATTGCCATTTCTTCCGAGGAACTTCATCGCTTAACGTTGTCTCTTCTGGTTTTCTTGAGAGATGCGTTTACTGAATATTCCACCCGGAGAAAGGAAAGAGGGGCGCGTAAGACTGCGGCTGTCATTGGCGCAGTCTGATTTTTGTGGGGGCTTTGGGAGCAATAATATAACGGTCACGACTTAGTACATCGGTCGTGTTGTATAAAAAAGCTAAAGGTTAATAGAATTTCTGTAATGCTCTCACAACAACACCTACGATCCGGCACCGCTCGTCGAACGGTTCAATCGGATAACTAGGGTTCAGCGGTTTCAGGAACAACCTTCCTCCGTCATTAACGAGCTTCTTAAAAGTTGCTTCGTTGCTGTCAGGCAGTTTTGCCACAACCAATTTTCCTGGGGAAACTTCGGCCTCGGTATCGACAAGGATGAGGGTTCCTTCAGTGATGCTCTGCCCTGCAGGCGCCGTCATTGAGTCACCTTTGACTGTTAGCCAGAAAGCCGGCCCCTTTGAATCGTATTCAGAGAACTCATACCTATCAGAGAAACCGGCAGGGTAGGGCTCGACTGCCTCGGCCCAGGCGCCAGCCGCAACCCAACTGATCACTGGGTAACGGAAAGACTCGACAGGTTGGCGTGTATCACCAATGTTCGTGTCTTTGATTTTCCCGCCAATCATCGGTCCGATGTTTTCAGAAAGCCATATCGCATTGACCCCGCACACATGTGCAATTTTGGGCAGATGTGCGCTTTGCAGGTTTTTTCCTGTTTCTAGCTGCGAGATCACTGGCTGCTCAACGCCCACTTTTAGTGCGAGGGCCTTTTGTGTCAGCTTTGCGTGATTTCGTGCGGATTTGATTCGTTCGGCGAGTGTGCTCATGCGCTGGAATTTATAAGTTCCCTTATCAGCTTGCAAATAAGTGTCCTTCTATTTAGGATATAAGCATGCTTATTTGGAGGGTTCTTTCATGACCCCGATAGAAAAACTCGTCGACTTTTTTGGAGGGCAAACCAAAACAGCTTTGGCCCTCGATGTGTCACAAGCTGCGGTTTCGTACTGGGTTGCCGGCATTCACACAATGGGTGCTGAAAAAGCATTTAAAGCAGAGGAGCTAACGGGCGGAAAAATTACAGCTCGTGATCTTTGTACGCGCGGAAGGGATCAGCAGTCCGCAGCTTGAGATGCTCACCCAGCAACCGATTGAGCAAATGTTCGCCCAATGCTTAGCAGGGCGCCACGGAAACAAATTTGAGATTTTACGAATGGAAGATTTTCTGCGGGCCTGCCAGAGCGCTGTCCTAGACAACGAAGCCAAGCCCCTTGCTGCAAAGATGGGCGTTCCTCACGTTGGCCTGCTTCAGCGCGCCAATCCTGACAACGACGCACACCGCCTGACCGTGGAGCATTTGTTCGGGATTTTGTTGCACACCGGCGACATGCGACCTCTGGCTGTACTGGCGAGTGAGTTTGGTTTCGACCTCGTAGCGAAAGCAGCACCGGAACCACAAGCGCTGACCAAATCATTGATCAACGTCGGCAAAGAGGTCGCCGATCTGACCATCGCGGTGCACCAGGCATTGGATGACAACCACGTCAGCGCATTCGAAAAAAACCTGATCCGTCAGGAAATCAACCACGTTCGGCAGAGCTTGGACGTGATGGATGCCTCGGTAAAGGCCGCCTGAATTCCGGGCACAAAAAAGCCGACGGAGAAGGTCGGCTGATTCGCAAAACTAGAGAGGCCCGATTATGCAGAGCCAACACAATTCGAGCAATACCCCGAACAATGTCGCGACACGTTTTCAAAATTCGAAAAACGTGTCGCGCATCTATTTCTTTGCTCCTAGCGTCAGGAACACCTGACATGCAGTTCACCGTCACGATCAATCAGGTGAAGGCGTTGGAGTGGGGGCTGAATTCTCAGCAGGCTCTGCTGTTCGCCTTCGTCTATGGCTGCCCGAGCTGGACAAAGCCAATCAAGACTGACGACGGGATCTTCTTCGCGCTGAGCAAGGCCAAGATCATCGAGGAGCTGCCGCTGCTCACTGACAAGCCAGACACTGCTTATCGCATGCTGAAGGCCCTGGAAGAGGCGGGTTTGATTCAGCTTTCCAGCACTTCGAACATCACGCTGTTTCGCCTGACCGAGAAGGCGATCGAGTGGAATCAGAAACTGGATGGGTCGGAAAAATATCCGACCCCACCAAAGAACGAAGGTCGGAAAAAAATCCGATCTACCTCGGAAAAAAATCCGATCAAGGTCGGAGAAAAATCCGAGCAAGGGTCGGAAAAATCTCCGACAAATCAGGATACCAATCATCAGGGTACCAATCAGGATACCAGTCAGGACTTGCAAGGCAGCCCGGGCAAGCCGGCCCGCAATCTGGTGCTGGTGGTTGATCGCACCGATACGCCACGGGTTGAGATTCCCGCTGACATGCCGGGCCCGAAAGACCAGTCCTGCAAAACCTTCAAGGTCTGGGCGAACTACGCCATGGCCTACCGCAAGCGCTACACCACTTGGCCGGTGTGGAACGCAAAGGTCGGTGGCCAGCTCGGCCGACTGGTCGACCGCCTCGGCGCCGATGTCGCTCATCACGTCGCAGCTCACTTCCTGAAAACCAGCGATGCCGCTGTTCTTCGCAAATGCCACAGCCTCAACGAGCTGCTGGCCAACGCAGAGAGCTACCACACCCAGTGGGTGACCGGTCAGCGCATCAACGGCACAACAGCACGCCAGATGGAACGGACCGAAGCGAACGTCTCCGCCGCCGAGCAGGCCGCGCAAATGGTCTTGGCTAAGCGCCAAGCAGGTGAGCGCAATGAATACCTTTGAAATGAACGACCAGCAGGTTGCCGGGCTTGCTGCAGCGATCTGCGCCACCGCCGAGGCCATGGGTCAGGAAATGAACCCAGGCACCGCGGCGATGATGGCCGAAGACCTCTGCGCCTACTCGGTGTCCGCCGTGAAAGCCGCGCTGAAGGCCTGCCGCTTCGAGGTGAAAGGAAAGCTGGCGATGGCCGATATCCTCCAGCGCGTGCAGGCCGCTGACGGCCGCCCGGGCAAGGACGAAGCATGGGCAATCGCCATGACCACCAACGATGAGTTTGAAACGGTGGTGCTGACTGACGAAATCCAGCTCGCCTTGGCTGCGGCGAAGCCTGTCCTCGACGCCGGCGACAAGGTCGGTGCACGCATGGCGTTCAACAGCGCTTACGAGCGTTTGGTGGGGCAGGCTCGGGAGGACAACAAAAACGTCAATTGGCACGTGTCGGTCGGATTCGACGCCAACCGCCGCACACAGGCGATCACCAAAGCCGTGCAGATGCAACGGATCCCACATGAACGCGGGCAGCTGTACTTGGCCGACTTGAGTGTCGCGCCGGTTACCGAAGACGGCCGGGCCGTCGTTGCGCTGCTGACCGGTGATGTAGCACGGCCTTCGCCAAAACTGCGCGAGAAGCTCGCCGCGGTAAAGGATTCGATGCTCGCCATGCGCCAAGCATCGGCCGAGGAAAAAACAGAACTGCGAATTCTGGCAGCCAATGAACTGGCGGATCGCCGGGCGCTGCTTATTCAGCAGACCGAACAATTGAAAGCAAGGAGCGCTGCTCAATGACCATCGACAAACAAAAACTCCAGAAGCTGCTGTGGGCCGAGGCGGCGTCGTACCGTACCGATTGTGCAGACTGGAAGCGCAACACCGAGGCGCTGCAAGACTTTCTCGGGGAGAAAACAGTGGAAGAGGTGGCGCTGGAGTTGCTGGCCGAGAACGAGCGACTGACACGGCAACTCGGCGAGCTGATCAACGGATTGCCGAACAAGGTGGCCACCCATGGCTGACAAAATCTCCGTGAACTGTCAGGCGAAACTCTCTGAGGCCATCACGAAGCTTAGCGCTATGTACCGCGACAAGAAGTTCGTAGTCGTATCGCTGCGCCCGGGAAAGGACCGCACGCTCGACCAAAACCGGCTGTGGTTCGCGATGTACAAGCGCATCGCAGAGATGACCCAGATTGGCGATGAGGCCGACGCTCGCCGGTACTGCAAGTTGCACGTCGGCGTGCAGATCCTGCTGAACGAGGATGCCGGTTTTCAGGCCGAGTGGTATCGCGTCATGCGCCACCTCCCGTACGAGACGAAGCTGGCCATGATGGGGGGCTGCCATCTGTTCGGACCGGATGGCTTCCCGGTGACCAGCCTGTTCAATCGAGCCCAGGGCGTGGCCTACACCGACCGCATCGTGGGGCGCTTCGCTCAGCAGGGCGTGTACTTCGATGATCTGCTGAGTCAGGAGGCTGCATGACGATCGCAAGGAAGCAGTCGAAGCCGAAGAAATGCTGTGTCGTATCGTGTGGGAAATCTTTCATCCCTTCGCGTATCGGGCAGGCCGTATGCAGTCCAGCCTGTGCAGCAATGGATGCCCCGCGTCATCAAGAGAAGGCTCGCAAAGCAATCGACCAGTGCGAGCGCCGCGAGATCAAAGTTCGTAAGGAGAAACTGAAGAGCAGGGCGGAACACATGCGCGAAGCCCAGGCCGCGTTCAACGAGTGGATCCGCCTGCGTGATGCCGATCGCCCTTGCGTGAGCTGCGGTCGTCATCACGAAGGCCAATACCATGCCGGGCACTACCGTTCTGTAGGCGCGAACCCCGAGCTGCGATTCGAACCGCTGAACGTTTGGAAGCAGTGCGCGCCGTGCAACACGCATCTGTCCGGCAACCTGGTGAATTACCGGATTTCGCTCCTGCAGCTGATAGGGGTGGAACAAGTCGAGTGGCTCGAAGGGCCTCATGAGCCCCGCAAGTACACCGTCGAAGAAATCAAAACCATCAAGGCCGAATACCGAGCCAAGGCAAGAGAGCTGAAAAAAGGGGAAGCCGCATGAAGCTGATCAACGCAAGACAGGTGTGGACTGAAGCGCAGCACGAATCGAACGCGTCGATCAGCGCTGCGGCCATCGAACGGGCCGAGTCGGCACCGGTGAAGAAGGGCGCCCGCATGCGCCGGCACGAAGCTGTGTTCGCCGCACTGGGCGATGACAAGGAAGAGCGCATCCAAGTCGTGCGCGAGAGGATCAGTATCAGCGAGACGCGTCGCACGCCAGTTGGCCGCTCTACCGCCCGCGCCGCGCACCTGGCGATGATCGGCAAAGTGCTGCGCGCGATCGACACGCTGCCGTTCCAGGTGCAGCAGTTTGGTCACTACCTATACCACCCGGCGATGAACATGCGGCACCTGTTGAATGCTGTGCTGCTGATCACCGCCAAGGCGGCATTGCCTGACCTGACTTCGGCCAAGCGCGTGAAGGCGCAGTACCTGGTTACTCTGGCTCTGCAGTCGTACAAGGGCGAAGTGCAAGGCGCTGCTGAATGGGGACCGGCGCGTGTTGCCGCAGAGATGCTGACTTTCTTCGGCGTCACCATCGACCCGAAGAACTGGACTCGAGACTGGTTGGGCCTTTGGGAATCCCTGAAAGAAGTGATAAAGGAAGTGGATACTCAGGCTCAGCAACCACTATGGCAGGTGATCCACGCGGAAAAAGATCAAGAGGCGGCATAATCATATTGACATGACGGGGTTTTGCGCGTACTTTTCCCATAGTGCACAAGTAACGCGAAACGCACACGAAACCCTGAGCCCGGCCAAGCGCCGGGTTTTCATTTCAATGTTTAGTCGCGTGCTTTAACCGTGTAAAATCAGCACATAGCCAGGACTCATGCATCTGGCGCCCAGTTTCTGGGGATCGAAAGGTTCAAATCCGGCCATGTCGGCTGCTCAAATGGCAATTCTGTTCGTACTTACGGTCTTGATGGCCGTTCTTTACGCCACACCTGAATTGCTGATCGCAACAGTCCAATTTGCGAATGAGGGTAGTCTGATGATGAAAGAAACCATGATGCAATATGTACAGCCAGTAGCCACAATGATTGCCGCCATTTGGTGTGGATGCATGGCCAACGGTAAGATCCCCGTTTGATACGAGGTAAGACCTCACATGAAAAACCCGGCCGCCGCGCCGGGTTTTTTGTTGTCAGTGCTTTGAAACACAAATTATGTCTTGGTCATACTGCGGAATTTTTTCGGCAGGTACTTCCACCCACTGTGCTCCTATTCCCAGGCCATCGGGAAGGCATTCCAGGCAAATGACGATCCCGTAGGTGCATCGGCCAGCTTGGCCATAAGGGATTGACTCATCTACAAGGTGATCAATTTTCCGACCAAGATTGGTATTAAGGGCGCTTTCTATCTTCTCTTCCAGTGTCTTGTCGGAGTTGCCAGGTATCAATGCCCCTTTCAGGATCTTATTGGCAACGGTGACTTTTTCATTTGATGTTGATCGATTGAAATTGTACATAAATTCGTTTTGGGCTTGCGGAGACATCTCTGCAATCTCCGGCGCGTAGGGGGCGAAGTAAAATATTCTAGCGCCGACGTCCTTTTCATTTGCCATTATGGGTTCTCTGATTTTTTGAAACCGTAGTGATAGCACCTGAGTGTTATTTTTCCAAGCCCAAGCAATGACTTGGGCTTTTTCATGCCCAGCCCACGGAGTCGAGCGCATGGAGTATCTACAGCGCCTGCTCGACAAGATCGACAGGTTTGAATTGCTGATCGCAGGACTGGTCGGCGCTGTCGTCGCAAGCTGGTGGCACAAAGACGATCTTGCGGACTGGCGTGCCTGGATGATCTTTCTAGTCACCGGCATTGCCTGCTCTCTGTACCTGACGAGCATGGTCAGCACCTACTTGGGTGTGACCGAGCCGAAGATCGTCGCGGGCATTGGCTTCTTGCTCGGAACCTTCGGCGGATCGCTGCTCGCAGCCATCAACCGAGCCATCAAAGCCGCTGACCTCTGGGCGCTTATTCGCCAGCGGTTCGGGGGAGGCAATCCACCATGAATCTTGAACTGATCAACTCCATCGCCTGCGGCTTGATTGCCTTGTGGGCGACCTGGTGTGTTCTGAGCGGTCGAGTGCGGGACGGTGTCATCGGCAAGCTGATCTATTCGGCGATCGCCATCAGCGGTTTCGTTGTGATGAGCCGGGAGCAGAACATCTTCATGATGGGGCCGACCACTGCCGGGATCACGCTGCACGTCTCGCTGGCTCTTGCCGGCATGCGCCACATCTTCATGGTCATCTGGTGGCAGCGGGTGAAAGCCTGGCTTTGCCGGATGCTGAACTGTGAGCATTGCATGCAGTGCGATAAGGCGCCGGGTGGTATAGAGCGTCGAACCAAGTAAGTCGCGACACGTTTCGCGAATTGGCAAATTGTGTCACAACATATTAGCGTCGCTCGCTGAGTACCTAGCTAACGGTACTATTAAGGCGTTCACAATGTAACCGGGCTGCCTCTTCGGTTTCGTGAGAAAGAACGGTTTTGGGTGCGCGGAGATCTTGCATATCTAGTACGGTGTACACGACCTTTCCTGTCCATTTTCCGTTTTTGACGCCTTTATCCATTTGTACTTCAAACCTGACCCTCATTGGTGAAACTCCTGCTTCGAGCTTTATTTTCGGGAAGAAAGGCAAACCTGATGGGTTTTTTTAGTTTCTGAAATCTGATTCTGTATTTCCTGCTTGCGCTCCGAACTGGACTCCAAAGTATCGGCTCTACTAGCAGTATTTTCTAGGCTTAGGACCTCGAGCCAGATAGTTTCGCATTCATCGTTTTGTAAAGCAGCTAGCCTCGACCTGGCATTCGAAAACTCTGTGCCAATTTTACGGTACGCCGAATCCCAATCTTTCAAATCGACGATGAGCTTTTCTTTTTCTAGTTTGAGTTGAGCGATTTGATCCCTCAAATAACTGTTTTCAGCCTCAATGCGACCTATCTCTCGCGATTGCTGCGACGAATATTGAAGGAAAGCAAATGCGCCGCCTCCACTTCCAACCACAACCCCTACAACCGTACTGATTATCCATTTTGTAGTGCTGTTCACTCTTTTCCCCCCCGTGAGATAAACGAGCAACACTACACTTTGATGATCTATGCCTACAAGCTGGGAGCGGCCAGATTGTTCTCCTGAAATGACGCTCGCTGCTCTGATTTTATGAGAGAAAAAACAATGGGCAGACCGCATCCATCAGCATCACTGCTAGGTTTGTCCGGTCTTTGCGAGTTTGGCATCCGCCTGACTCCTGCCCCAGAGGTTTGGGACTGGCTGCAAACGGAAATCCTTGCCGACACCGGCAGCATCCACAACGAAGACCATGCCCATCTGATCGATGCTGACGTGAGAGTCATGTGGGCGTCTGCTGCCTTCACGAAGAAGGGGCGCACGGTAGTCGGTCAAGCCGAGCAAGTAGCATTCCGCGCTGGTGGCTGGCAGAAAGCCCGGATGGAACAGCAGATGCTGGATTGGTTCGGCGATGTGCCGGCCTACATCATCACTCTGGCTGCCGATTACTGCGCCCAGTGCTCAGATGCTGACTTCTGCGCGCTGGTGGAGCATGAGCTTTACCACATCGCTCAAGCGACCGATCAGTACGGCGCACCCAAGTTCACCCAGGAAGGATTGCCCAAGCTTGAGATGCGCGGACACGACGTTGAAGAGTTCGTCGGTGTGGTGCGTCGGTATGGGGCAAGCGCTCAAGTGCAAGAGCTGGTGGACGCTGCAAACAATCCTGCTGAGGTAGGGAAAATGAACATATCGAGGGCCTGCGGAACCTGTCTGCTCAAGTCGGCCTGATTCTGGACAGGCTCTGGACGGATGAAAATCTATGGCAGCCCTTCAAAACGACGTGAAGGCCTTTATCGTTCAGGCCTTGGCGTGCTTCGACACGCCCTCACAGGTCGTTGAAGCCGTCCAAAAGGAATACGGGATATTGGTGACCCGCCAACAGGTGGAGACACACGACCCGACAAAGACATCAGGGAAAGGCTTGGCCAAGCGCTGGGTGACGATGTTTGAAGATGCGCGCAAGCGCTTCCGCGAAGAAACCGCCGAGATCCCGATCGCCAACCGAGCGTTCCGGCTTCGCGCTATGAACCGGTTTGTTGAGCGGGCCGAGTCGCTGAAGAACATCGGCCTGGCCATGCAGATCCTCGAGCAGGCCGCCAAGGAAGTCGGCGACGTCTACGTCAACCGCAACCGGAAGGACGAACCCAACGATGAGCCGGCAATCCCGACGCGCATTCAGGTCGACGTAGTGGATGCGAGGAAGCCGAATGCCGAGCCTTAACGTTCCGCAGTCGCAGTTCCTCCTGTTGCCTCACAAGTTTCGCGCATTCGTTGCTGGTTTCGGCTCCGGGAAGACCTGGGTCGGATGCTCGGCGCTGAGCAAGCATTTCATGGAGTGGCCTGGCGTCAACGCCGGTTACTTCGCTCCGACTTACCCGCAGATCCGCGACATCTTCTACCCCACGATGGAGGAGGTGGCTTACGACTGGGGGCTGAAGACCAAGATCAATCAGGCGAACCATGAGGTTCACATTTACAGCGGTCGGCAGTATCGCGGTACTGTCATTTGCCGGTCGATGGAGAAGCCGCAAACAATCGTCGGCTTCAAGATCGGTCACGCCCTGGTGGATGAGCTGGACGTGCTGACGTCGATCAAGGCTCAGCAAGCCTGGCGCAAGATCATTGCCCGGATGCGTTACAACCTGCCCGGGCTGAAAAACGGCGTTGACGTGACCACGACGCCGGAAGGCTTCAAGTTCGTCTTTCTCCAATTCGTGAAGCAGTTGCGCGACAAGCCAGCGCTGAAGGAGATGTATGGCCTTATCCAGGCCAGCACCTTCGACAACGAACTGAACCTGCCTGACGACTACATCGCATCACTGATGGAGTCGTACCCTGAGCAACTGATCCGCGCGTACCTGAATGGCCAGTTCGTCAACCTGACATCCGGATCGATCTATCACGCCTACGACCGCAAGCTGAACCAGTGCTTCGACACTGTGCAGCCCGGCGAGCCGCTGTTTATCGGCATGGACTTCAACGTCGGCAAGATGGCTGCAATCACCCACGTCAAACGTGATCAAGGCCTACCGCGCGCCGTGGATGAGCTGATGGAGGGTTACGACACGCCGGACATGATCCGCCGGATCAAAGAGCGGTACTGGGAGCACACCGGCAACGACTACAAGAAGACCTGCGAGATCCGGATCTACCCCGACGCCTCTGGCGATTCGCGCAAGTCAGTCAATGCCAGCCTCACCGATATCGCCATGCTCAAGCAGGCAGGCTTTACGGTCATCGCGCCGGCGGCCAACCCACCGGTAAAAGATCGGATAAACGCCATGAATGCCATGTTCTGCAATGCGCAGGGCGAACGGCGGTACCTGGTTAACCCGTTTACATGCCCGACCTACGCCGACGGTCTCGAACAGCAGATCTGGGCGCCCAATGGCGAGCCCGACAAGAGCCAAGGCAACGACCACGCCAACGACGGCGGCGGTTACTTCATTCACCGCGAGTACCCGATCATCAAACCGGTCACCGCTATCAAAATGGGATACGCCCGATGAGCAACGACGTCTCCTTCAAGCGGGCGGACTACATCGAAGTATTGGATCGCTGGTCAACCGTTCGTGATGTTTGCGCCGGCCAGCACCGGGTTGTCGACCGACTGCCTTACATCAACGCTCACGACAAGTCGCCGGAGAACGTAGATCGAAACAAGGCGTATCGCGAACGGGCGGTGTTCAAGAACGCCACCGGTCATACGCGAAATGGCTTGCTCGGTTTGGCGTTTCACAAAGACCCGACTCTGGCTGTTGCAAAGAAGATGGAGTACCTGCAAGACAATGCCAATGGGTCAGGCGTGAGCATTTACCAGCACTCGCAAGGTACGCTGGAAAAGGTGCTTGAGGCTGGTCGCCACGGTTTGTATGTCGACTATCACCAAGACGCCGGCACCGGTGGCCACTCGGTCATCCTGTCGTACTGCGCCGAAGACATCATCAACTGGCGCACTGGCATGGTGAGCGGTCACAGCGTGTTGACTCTTGTGGTGCTGCGCGAGTCGCCAGAGATCGAAGACGGCTTCGGTTTCAAGGTGATAGAGCAATACCGGGAATTGGCGCTCGAGGATGATGGCTTTGTCTGCCGCGTTTGGCGCAGGTCCGGGCCGAAAGGTGGCGGGCCGCTGGCCGTTGTTCAGGAGTTCAAGCCCACCGGCGCCGCCGGCCGCCTGAAAGAGATCCCGTTCACCTTCGTCGGCGCGCAAAACAATGATCCGAGCATCGACGAATCACCGCTCTACGATATCGCCATGATCAACCTGGGCCACTACCGGAACAGCGCCGACTACGAGGACAGCGTCTTCTGGTGCGGCCAAGCCCAGCCATGGATTTCCGGTCTGGATGAACAGTGGCGCGACTGGATGGAGAAGAACGGCGTTTACGTCGGCTCCCGCGCCCCGATGATGCTGCCAACAGGTGGCACCTTCGGTTACGCCCAACCACTGCCGAACACACTGGTCAAGGAGGCGATGGCCGACAAGAACCAGATGATGATTGAGCTGGGTGCACGGATGGTAGTGGCTTCTCTCTCGTCCAAGACGGCGACCGAAGCACGTGGTGATCAGTCCGCATCGACGTCGGTGCTCGCCGGCTGCGTTGCCAACGTCAGTGAGGCCTATACCCGGGCGATCATGTGGTGCTGCACCTACATGGGCGTCGACGACGCGAAGGTCGCCTATCAGATCAACCAGGAATTCGTGGAGCTGACGGCCGATCCGCAGATGATCACTGCATTGGTTGGACTCTGGCAGAACGGTGGATTCGCCAAAGCGGATTTGCGTGCCTACCTTCGCAAACTTGGCCTGATCGCGCCTGAGCGCACAGACCAGCAGATCGATGGCGAGTTGGCAGAGCAGGGTGACGGCTTGGGCCTGGACGACGAGGACAAAGTAGATGGCGGCAAACCAAGCAATCCTTGACGCCACGATTCGGCACGCGGTCTTCCTCGAAAAGCTGAAGGCAGGGGAGGTCGGCAAGTTCGCTCCCTTCCTGAAGGAGATCGACCGCTCGATTCGCGATCGGCTCACCCAGTCGGATCTGACCGAGTACAACGTCAAGCGGCTGGAAGCGTTGCTGAAAGAAGTCGACAGTCTGCTGCTGGGTATCTTTGATCGCTACAGAGCGCAACTGGACCTCGACCTGATCGACATCGCCAACTACGAGGCTGAGTTTGAAGCGTCGAGCCTAGCTCGATCAGCGCCGGTAGGTGTCTCGCTGGATGTGGTCGCGCCAACGGCAGCGGCTATCCGCACCGCAGTGCTGACCAATCCCCTCAGTGTGCGCGGCACCGGCGGCGGCAAGCTGCTGAAGTCGTTCATCAAGGGCTGGACCAGTGCCGAGCGCGAGCGCGTCACCGGCACGATACGGCAGGGTTTCTTCGAAGGGCAGACGAACTTCCAGATCATCCGCAACATTCGCGGCACCAAGGCAGCCGGGTACAAGGACGGGATTCTCGCCACCACCAGCCGCAATGCCAGCACGGTGGTGCACACAGCGATTCAGCATGTGTCGTCACAGGCGCGAATGGAGGTGGCCAAGGCCAACACCGACATCGTGTCCGAGGTTGAGATGGTCGCCACGCTGGACAGCAAGACCAGCCAGCAGTGTCGGTCGATGGATAAGCGCCGATTTCCGGTCGATTCCGGGCCGCGCCCACCGTTTCACCCGAATTGCCGGACCACGTTCGTCCTGCTTACCAAGCTCAGCGAGATGTTCGCCAAGGGCGCTACCCGGGCTTCGGTGGGCGCAGATGGAGCCGGGCAGGTCAGTGCAAGCCTCGACTATTACCACTGGCTTCAGCAGCAGCCTGCGTCATTTCAGGATGTGGCAATCGGGCCGATGCGGGCAAAGCTGTTGCGCGAGGGCGGATTGAGCATTGAGCGTTTCGCAGAACTACAGCTTGATCGCAATTTCGCGCCACTTTCACTTGCGCAAATGAAAAAGCTAGAACCTATAGCATTTCACTCGGCTGGCTTATAAAGTCAAAAATGCTCTTGGTAATGCGATAAGTTAAGCTTTCCCTCCTGAAATGTGGCTGACGAAGGTAAAGGAATGCTTAGGAAAACAACGAAATCACTTACGGAATGTTTAAAAAGATGCACGCGTTTCCGAAAACAAAGGAAAGGAACGCTTGAGTTTTCGTATGAGCTCTCTGATGCGGCTGTTGTTGCTGAAATTGATGAGCAACTCGCATTGCTGACATCCGATGGTTCTTTCGATATAAATAGGCGTGACGATTTCCTCTTTTTTGTATTTTTAATAAGGCGTGCTCCCGCTTTGCGAAAAAGTTTCTTCTCCAAGATGAATTGTCTAGAGATGTTTACGGTTTTTAGCAGAGTAAATCGCAGTAACTATACGAGGATCGATTGTGCTCTTTTGCTCTTGAAGGACGCTATGAGCGCAGGCGATTTATCTAAAACAATCGGGGTTATTTGCGATATTCGAGAAAACAGTTTTAATGAGTGGGTAGAGTTTGTCGCGAAGAAAGTAAATAGCGGTCGTAAGAGTAACTCAGTGAGCAATCCAAATCCGTGGCTTTGGATCTTGGACGTCGCTTCTAACTCATTGTGGTCGGCGCCATACGGGAAGAAAGAACTGCAACTAATCGAAATTCTGACTTACTAGGTTTTTTATTTTTCAGAATAACCCGCTTTTGCGGGTTTTTTTATGCCTGCGAAACGGGCGTCACAAACTCAAGGGTGCATCAACGTGGCAGAAGAAAACGAAATCGATCTGGACAATCCGGCAATCAAGGCCGCTATCGCGACTGCCGTTGAGACCTCTGTTGCTGGGTTGAAGGGTAAAAACTCCGAGCTTCACGGCAAGCTGAAAGACGCCACCACGAAGCTGAACCAGTTCGAGACGCAATTCGAAGGCATCGATATCGACGCCGTCAAAGGCCTGCTCAGCCGGGCCGGCCAAGACGAGGAAACCAAGCTGCTGACTGAGGGCAAGGTGGACGAGGTATTCAACCGCCGCACCGAGCGCCTGCGTGGCGACTACGACAAGCAGTTGAAGACCGTCACAGCGCGCGCCGAGAAGGCCGAAGCATTCGCCGCGAAGTTCCAGGGCAAAGTCCTGGGCGATTCGGTTCGCGGCGCAGCTTTGAAAGCCGGCGCACTGCCGGAAGCAACCGACGACATCATCCTACGCGCCAAAGGCGTGTTCTCGCTGAACGAGGAGGGGGAAGCGGTCGCCGTTGATGAATCCGGCCAGGTCGTCCTCGGCAAAGACGGCAAGACCCCTCTGACTCCGCTCGAATGGGCGGAATCACTGCGCGAAAGCGCACCTCATCTGTGGCCAAGGGCCTCAGGCACACAAGCCCCGGGCGGGGGTGGCGGCCAGGCTGCATTCAAGCGCTCCGAAATGACTGCCGAGCAAAAGCGCGATTACCAGCGCAAGCACGGCCAAACCGCATACCTGCAACTGCCCAAGTAAGGGGATTCACCCATGGCAACGACTGTGAACAGCGACCTGATCATCTACAACGATGAGGCGCAAACCGCATACCTGGAGCGTGTCCAGGACAACCTCGATGTGTTCAACGCATCGTCCAATGGCGCGATCGTTCTCGACAACGAGCTGATCGAAGGCGACTTTCGCAAGCGCTCGTTCTACAAGATCGGCGGCTCGCTGGAGCATCGCGACGTCAACTCTACCGGTAAGGTGACCGCGAAGAAGATCGGCGCGGGTGAAGCCGTTGGCGTCAAAGCACCGTGGAAGTACGGCCCGTACCAGACCACCGAAGAAGCCTTCAAACGCCGCGGTCGTCCGGTCGATGAGTTCTCCCAGATCATTGGTGCCGACGTTGCCGACGCCACTCTGGAAGGTTTCATCCAGTACGCCACTGCTGCACTGCGCGCCTCGATCAGCTCCAACGCTGACATGGTGGTTTCGGCCAACATTGAAACCGACGGCAAGAAGACACTGACCCGCGGCATGCGCAAGTTCGGTGATAAGTTCGGTCGTATCGCGCTGTGGGTCATGCACTCCAGTGCTTACTTCGACATTGTCGACGAGGCGATCGCAAACAAGGTCTACGAAGAGGCGGGCGTCGTCATCTACGGCGGCTTGCCGGGCACTCTCGGCAAGCCAGTGCTGGTGACCGACACCGCGCCGGCTGATGTGATCTTCGGCCTGCTGCCAAATGCCGTGGTGATCACTGAGTCTCAGGCGCCTGGTTTCCGTTCGTACGCGGTGAACGACGAAGAGAACCTCGGCATCGGCTACCGCGCTGAAGGCACCGTCAACATCGATGTTCTCGGCTACAGCTGGAAGGAAACCGCGGGCGGCGCGAACCCTACGCTTGCCGCTGTGGGTTCGGCTGCGAACTGGGTAAAGCATTCCAACAGCAACAAGGTGACTGCTGGCGTGCTGATCACTCTGACCACTACGCCACCAGCCGGCGGCTGATACTGACCCTGACAGCGGCCAGCGATGGCCGCTACGGAGATTTTTATGGAACTGGTTTACTCCACTCAGAACTCGGACTTCGATCCGGAAAAGCGTTACCGCAATCCAGCGCACTTTGATCGGCCTGAAGCGGGTGTGACCCATGCGGTCGTGATTGGCGACTGGCCGAAGGTGGTCGACGCCTATGAGGCGCAGGGCGTCGAAGTCTCGGTGTTGAAGCCTTTGATCAACCCACCGGTTGATTCGGGTGACGCTGACGCCATTGCCGGCCTGGAACGAGAGAACGCCACGCTGCGCGCCGAGCGCGACGGCATCGTGTTGCTGATCGCCGCCGCCGAAGGTCTGACTGAACTGGAACACCCTGGCGCCGGCGAGCTACCTATCCGCCTGTTCGATGCACTCAAGGCCATTCACGAAGGTGTCGTCAACCTTGAGGGCGAGCGTGATAATTTGGCGGGCGAAGTTCAATCGCTGAACGCCGAGATCGAGCGCCTGAAAGCGGCGGCGAATCAGCCTGACGAAAACGCCGAGAAAATCGCAGGCCTCAAAGCGCAGCTCGACGCTGCCAAAGTGCAGTATCGGGCGAACGCTTCTGTAGAGTCGCTGGAAAAGGCAGTTGCTGATCTGCAGCAGGCGTAATAACCCGGGTGCCCGGTAACGTAGCATCCGATCCAGAACACCACAGCGAGCTGATTCATGACTCTCATCATTGAGGACGGTACCAGTAAGCCTGACGCCGAAAGCTACGCATCCGCCGAGGACTTGGCCATGTACGCCGTGAAGTTCGGCGTGACCATCCCGGCGGAGGTTCCAGCGCAGGAAGCGCTGCTGCGCCGAGCCTCGCTGGCGATGGACGGCATGAAGTGGAAAGGGCGAAAGTTCAACAGCGAGCAGGCTCTGTCCTGGCCGCGCCGCGGAGTCGAACTCGATTACGAGATCAAGCCCGACAACTACCTGCCTGCGCGAATCCATTACGGGCAGATGGCGCTCGCTGCCGAGATCCATGCCGACGACGTTGACCCGATCGAGAAGCGCAAAGGCGCGGTAACTCTGGAGCGTGTCGAGGGCGCGGTAACTCGCGAGTACGCAACGATCCCGAACACCAGCGGCCGACTGTTGCCTGCGGCACCTGATCGACCAAGCGCAACGCAATTCGCAGACTATCTGATGAAAAGAGGGTTTTTTGCAGTGCGTGTTTAGTGTTTTTTCACAAAAAGGGCAGTGTATTCACAGTTGACGCTATCTAAAAAGTGGGTATGATCCGTGTCGCACCCACTAAAGAGGCTCAACCAAATGCTCCCTAATCCAAACGCAAAGAATTTCACCGAAAGCCTGCGCTCCGCACGCAAGGCTGCCAACATGACTCAAAAAGAACTGTCGCTGGCAGCAGGCTTCTTTGAAGGAATGGTTGGTTTGTATGAGCGCCGCGTCCACGTACCAGAACCAGATAGCTGGCTTAAACTGAATAAGATTCTCTTTCCTCACTCTGAGCTGGTAGCGCCATCGGCAGAGGTTATAGATGACTTTGAAGATGCAGTCAGTCTGACGGGTGCAACCGTCGAAGAGATTCTTGAGGAGCTTAAGCGCCGTGGTTTTGCCAAGGTAACGCTGGGCACGGCCTGATAAAAAACTGGCTTAAATAGACCCGCTTCGGCGGGTTTTTCTTTTTTTGGAGGTGGGACATGGCCTTCTACGACGAAATGGCCGTGATGGCTCTGGAGATGATCACAGAGTTCGGCCAGCCCGTGACCATCAGCAAGACGGAGCCTGGCGAGTACGACCCTGAGACCGGTGGCGAGTCACCGGGCGCCACAACCGAGCAGACCGCCCAAGGCATCCTGCTCGACTTCACCGGTCAGGAATTCCAGAACAACAGCCTCATCAAGCAGGGCGACAAGAAGCTCAAGATCGCCGCGCAGGGGCTGGAATGGGTGCCGGATCTGCTGAACAAGGTGATCATTCAGGGGCGCACCTGGTCAATTGTGCCGCCGTTGAAAGAGGTGAATCCCGCCGGGACGCCGATCCTTTACGAACTGCAGGTGAGGGCATGAGCCGGGCGGGCGCCGGTCAATCCGGCAGCTTCGCGCTGAGTCTCGCCGAGTTTGCCGCACAGACCAGCGAAGCCATCGACGCCAGTGTGCGCGAGATCATCATCGAGGTCGGCAGCAGCCTGATCCGCATGTCTCCAGTGGGTAACCCGGAGATCTGGGCTCAGAACGCAGTCGCGACCCAGTACAACAAGGCCGTCGACGAACACAACAGCGCGCTGCGCAGCGATCCGGCCAACCTCACCAAGGGCGGCAGCCTCAAGAAAGGCCGCAAGCTCAACGACGGCATGGACATCAAGGCGCCCGAAGGTTACGTCGGCGGCCGGTTCCGCGCGAACTGGCACATGTCCCTCGGCGTGGTCGAAAGCGTCACCTTCGACGAGGTGGACCCGAGCGGCGCCGAAACCACTGCAGCGCTGGTTGCTGCGATGAGCGACTTCACCGCCGGCCAGATGGCCTACATCATCAACAACTTGCCCTACGCGATTCCGCTGGAGTTCGGTCATTCGACCCAGGCCCCCGGCGGCATGGTCCGGGTAACCGTGGCTCGCTTCCAGCAGATCGTGCAGGAGGCAATCAGGAACAATCAGGTATGAGTCACGCGATCATCGCCTCTATCTACGAGGCAAAGCTCATCACTTGGAATAATGCCAGGCCGCAGAAGTTGAAGATCGTCTTCGAGAACATGGCATATACGCCGGTAGCGGATGAAACGTATCTGCGATCGTTCACGATCCTGGGCGATACCGCGAGCAACACGCTCGGCGGCGATCATCGGCTGTTTACCGGCGTGTTTCAGGTAAGCGTTATTGCACCGGCCGGTACCGGGAAAACGAAGACGAATCCGATCGTCGATGAACTGGCGGGCCTGTTCCCTCTGTACGCTCGGGACACGAAAGGGGCGGTCACTGTGGTGACTATGTCCCCAGTTGATCCCGGTCCAGGCATCACCGGCGATTCCGCGTACACCGTCCCGGTCTCGTTCTCCTATCGAGCCGATACCAACTGATCCCGCCCATTGGGCAACCCTACGAAACCCGCCACTGAGCGGGTTTTTTCATATCTGCAAAGAGGAAACACCCATGGGCTACAAGATCCCGAACGGCGGCACTTTCCAGCACGCTGCAACCTATGCCACTGCACTGGCGTTCGCTTCCATCACCAACGCTACTGAAGCTGTGGCAACCGTTGTGGGCGGTACGCTGAGCGCCGGCGATATCGTGTTGCTGACTTCGGGCTGGAGCAAGCTGGACAGCAAGGTGGTTCGAGTGAAGGCGGCAACCGCCACGGCAATCACGCTCGAGGGCATCGACACCACTGACACCCAGATCTTTCCGGCCGGCGGCGGCGCGGGCACCATGCGCAAGGTTTTGACTTGGGTGCAGATTCCGCAAATCTCCGACGTTGCCTTCTCCGGCGGTGAACAGAACTACCTCGACGTGGTTTTCCTCGAGGATGACCAGGGCAAGCAAATTCCGACCGACAAATCGGCGGCCAGCATGGTGCTGACCCTGGCGGATGACCCGGCGCAGGACTTCAACAAGGTGCTGATGAAGGCCGACGCCGGCAAACAGGTCGAGGCTGCACGTCTGAACCTGCCGGGTAATGACACGCTGCTCTACGGCGCTTACACATCGTTCTCCAAGCAGCCAGCAGTGTCCCGCAACAACCTGCTGACTCGCACTGTGAACCTGGCGCTTCAGGCTGAGCCGACCCGCTACCTGACCGCGGTGGTGTAACCGATGGCAAAAATCCGAATCGCCCAGAACCCGACGTTCCAAGCAATGGTGCTGATCCCGATCGTTGGCAGCGCGCCCGAAAAGATCGAGTTCACGTTCAAGTATCGCGACCGGCTGGAACTGGCCGCGCTTTTCGATGAGTGGAACAAGAATCGCAAGGAAGCCTTGGCCGTGCTCGGGGATCAACCATCGCTTTCTGAAGTGGTTGCTGCTGATGCAGCCCAGCAGGTTCAGCAAATCAAGGATCTGGTGGCTGGCTGGGCCTTCGACGACAAGTTCGATGAGAAGAGCATCACTGCGCTGGTGAAGTCGTGCCAAGGCGCAACCGAGGCGGTAGTCGAAGCCTATCAGGGCGCATACAACCAGGCCCGCTTGGGAAACTGACGGATGCCGCGCGCGCCCTGTATGCGCCCGCGGCGCCGGTTGAGTTGATGGGTATGTTCGGCCTCTCGCCAGGTGATCTTGAGGAGGAAACGGAGGTCTGGCCATGCAACTGGCCGGCCTTTCTCCTGTTCAACCGAATGTCCACGCAGTGGCGGGTCGGCACCGGTGGCGCCACCGGCCTTGATTACAACTGCATCCGCGGCGTCGCCGGATTCCTCGGCATCAAGAAAAAGAAACTCGCTGAAATCTTCCCTGACCTTCAGGTGCTGGAAGGCGAAGCCCTGCGCGTCATGGCGGAGGAAAGGGAAAACAGCCCGTAAGCACGGGCACTTATTCAAGGTGAGTCGATGAACATTGCAGAACTCGGCGTCAAGATCGACTCGGCCGATGCGATCGAGGCCAAAACGAGCCTGGATGAGATGGCGAAAGCTGGCGGTCGGGCCGAGCAGTCTGCCGTTTCGCTGATGAACGAAATGCAGGCGCTGGAGAAGTCACTCTCTACCAACGCCAAGACTACGCAGGACCTTGCCAAACAGCGCGATGCGTTGGCGAAACTGACCAAGACCGGTGCCTATGGCGAGGCTGAGGCCGCGAAGATCTCGGCGCAGCTCGACAAACAGCAGGTGGCGCTGGCCAAGTCGGCCATGGATGAACAGAAGGCATTGAATAGCCTGCTGGGCGCCATTGACCCGGCCCGTGCCGCGCTGGCGAAACTCGATACTCAGGTCGAGCAACTGGGCAAACATCTGGATGCCGGCCGGATCAGCCAGGACGAGTACAACACCGCCCTCAGCAAGATCGACAAGGATTACGACAAGCTCAACAAAACCTCCACCGGCTTCGACAAGTTGCGCCTCGGCACTCGCCAGGCACAGGAAAACGTCGTTCAGCTGGGGAATGCGCTGTCCTCGGGAGACTGGGGAAGTGGCGTACGTGCGGTTGCGCAATTGGGTGCCGGTGCCGGCGAGGGCGCCGCCGGCTTACTCGCGATGCTGGCGCCGCTTGCGCTAGCCACTGCGGCGGTTGGCGTGTTGGCCTACGCCTTCTACAAGGGCAGCGAAGAGCAGGACAACTACAACAAATCGCTCATCCTGACCGGCAACTACGCCGGTGTGAGTGCTGGGCAATTGGGCGAAATGGCCCGTCAGGTCAGCGCTACGGTCGGCACCACCGGGCAAGCGGCTGAGGTTTTAGCGCTGCTGGCGGGTAACGGGAAGATTGCTGGCGAGAGCTTTACCGGAATCACCCAAGCCGCTGTCTCGATGCAGGAAGCAACCGGCAAGGCCGTAAGCGAGACAGTAGCGGAGTTCGCCAAGCTCGCCGACGACCCGGTCAAGGCGTCTGCCGCGCTCAACGAGCAGTACCACTATCTAACCGCATCGGTTTACTCGCAAATCACCGCGCTGGAAAAACAAGGCGACCATGCGGGTGCTGTGAAGCTGGCTACCGAATCGTTCGCCGATGCTATCAACGAGCGTACGCCGCGAATTCTCGAGAACCTGAGTTTCTGGGAGAAGGGCTACAACGCGGTGGCTCGCGCTGCTGATGGACTGAAGAACATCGGGCGCAGCGATATCGGCACGGATATCGAGCAAGCTCGTCGTGACTTGGCGGGCGCTCAAGCTGGCGATATCGGCCTGTTCCAAAACAAGCAGGAGATGATCGAGTTCTACCAGAATCGACTCAACATGCTAGAGGACCAGAAAGCCGCGGAAGCCGACATCGCCAAATACGACGGTGATCGTTCAAAGGCCGAACTGGCGTCTCAGCAGGCAATGGTAAAGATTGATGCGCTGACCAAATCTGCATTGACCAATGAGCAAAAACGCAACGAAGCGATCAAGGAGTACAAGCGGCAGCTCGAAGACATCCGCAAGGTAGCGCCGAACGATCCGCGCCTGAATCAGGCCGCCATCGACAAGAACCTGGCGAACATCAACGACCAGTTCAAGGATTCGAAGGCAGCCGGTTCGCAGGTCGATCTGACCAGCTTCAACAG
Organism: Pseudomonas sp. NPDC087690; assembly: GCF_044743175.1. Classification (NCBI taxonomy): domain Bacteria; kingdom Pseudomonadati; phylum Pseudomonadota; class Gammaproteobacteria; order Pseudomonadales; family Pseudomonadaceae; genus Pseudomonas; species Pseudomonas sp. NPDC087690. The sequence continues at coordinate 500,515 of NZ_JBIUVX010000001.1, read as the reverse complement.
TGCCAAAAACATTCTGGCTGCAATCAGCGAGGAATACAAAAACGCCCAGAAGGAACTGGATGCGGCGCAGAAGGCTGGGCTCGTTTCTCAGGGCGACTACGCCCTGAAGCGCGAAGCGCTGATCGGCAACGAACGCGACGAAGTGACTGCGGCTTACGAGGCGGAGATTGCCGCGCTGGAAGTCGCGAAGGCGAAGAAGACCACCTCTGCCGCGCAAGACATCCAGCTGGACCAGAAGATCGCCGACGCGCGCGCGGGCATGGTCAAAGCGCAGAAGGGCGCCGATAGCCAGCTCGATGTTCTGGCCACAAACGAAACTGGCCGCCTCGCTCGACAAGAGCGCGCGATAACGACCTACGTTCAGGCCTTGGCTCAGCAGCAGCGAGCTCTGGAACTCGCAGGGCAGCGCGCAGTTCTTGGCGTCGGGCAGGGTGATCGCCTGAACGCGCTCAACAGTGAACTGAACAGCCAGCAGGATCGGTTTGCTCAGCAGTCGCTGGAACTGGCAAACCAGAAATCCGATCCGTCGCGGAACATGTCGGAGGAGGAGTTCGCCCGGAAGTCGCAGGCTCTCGCCGATGCGAACAAGGCTGCCACCGACCAAATCCGCCAGAACTACGCGGACGTTGAGGCTGCACAGGGTGACTGGACGAAAGGCGCAACATCGGCCTGGGCCAATTACCTGGATTCGGCGAGCAACATTGCCGGCCAGACGAAAACCTTGTTCGGTAACGCTTTTAGTTCGATGGAGGACGCGATCGTCAACTTCGCCATGACCGGCAAGCTGTCGTTTGCTGACTTCACCAAGTCGATTCTCGCGGACATGGCGCGGATCGCGACCCGTCAGGCGAGCTCGGCGTTGCTGAGCAGTCTCGTCGGCGCTGCCACCAGCTACTTCACTGGCGGTGGTGGCGGTAATGGGCTGGCGGCTGGATCAGCGGGTGCAACGTCGTCGAATCTCGGCGCGTCTTCGGCGGGTTATTCCAGCAGTTACTTCCCGCAGGCGCTCGGTGGTGCCTGGTCGTCGGGCGTGCAAATGTTCGCCAACGGCGGCGCCTTCACCAACAGCATCGTCAGCGCGCCGACCGCGTTCGGCATGGCCGGCGGCCGGGCGGGCGTCATGGGTGAGGCGGGGCCGGAGGCGATCATGCCGCTGACCCGGACTTCCAGCGGCAAGCTGGGCGTTATCGCCGCCGGGGGAGGCTCGGGCACTGCGATCAGCATCAATGCACCGGTCACGGTAGTGACCGAGGATCGCAGCTCCGAAGGCATGCAGATCGATCAGCAAGCCCTGTCGAGAAACCTACAGTCGCAGATGCAGGCGGTGGCCGAAAGAGCCGTCGCCGACTCTTGGCGCGCGGGCGGTACCAGCTTCCGAAATGCAAATGGGAGGGCCTGATGGCCATCGAGAAATTCACTTGGCCAACCGAGCGCGGGGAGACACCCGATATCAATTATCGGGTACGCACCTCAAAGTTCGGCAATGGCTATGCGCAGAACGTCGGCGACGGCCCGAACAACAAAGAGGACTCCTATCCCATCACCTACGCCGGTCAGAAGTCCAAGGTGCTGGAGATCATGGCGTTCCTCGACCGGCATGCCGGGGCAAAGGCGTTCCTATGGACAACGCCGCTCGGCGAGCTCGGGCTATTCACCTGTAAAAATCCCGCTCCTACACCAATGGGCGGCGGCGTCTTCAAACTCACCGCCACGTTCGAGCGGGCATTCCAACCATAAGGGGCAATCATGCCGCTGATCAGTGACATCCAGGTGCTTGAACCTGGCAGCGAAGTGCTGCTCTTTGAATTGGACGGCACGGACTACGGCGCGGATGTACTGCGTTTCCACGGGCACGCGATACCGCACACGGCGGCCGAACTGATCGCCGCCGGCGACAATGCAGATCAACTGCCGGCGAAGGCAATCTACTGGCAGGGTAACGAATACAGCGCCTGGCCGATGCAGATCGACGGCATCGAGGCGAACGGCGACGGTACTGCCGTTCGCCCTACGCTCTCGGTTGGCAACGTCAACGGGCGCATCACTGCGCTCTGTCTGGCGTTCGAGGATCTGCTCGAGTTCAAGCTGACGATGCGTCACACGCTCGGCACTTACCTCGACGCGGCGAACTTCCCGACCGGAAACCCGACGGCAGATCCAACCCAAGAAACGATCGAGGTCTGGTACATCGACCAGAAGACGAACGAGGACGGGGAGAATGTCAGTTGGGAATTGGCCAGCCCTGGCGACGTAGGCAACGAGTCAATCGGCCGGCAGGCTACGACGCTGTGCCACTGGTGCCTCACCGGCGGTTACCGAGGGCCGAACTGCGGCTACACCGGGCCGTATGTCACGAAGGACGGGGTGGTGACCGACAACCCCGAACTGGACGAGTGCGACGCCACGCTCGGCAAAGGCTGCATCCCGCGCTTTGGCGAAGGCAACCCGCTGCCGTTCGGTGGCTTCCCTGCTGTTTCCTTGATCGCACGGAGCTGACATGCGAAAGCACATCTTGAACGCGATCCGGGCGCACGCGGCCGCCGAGTACCCGAAAGAGTGCTGCGGGCTGCTGCTGGCGATCGGGCGCAAGCAACAATACTTCCCCTGCATCAATGTCTCGACCGAGCCGAACGAGGAGTTTCGAATCGATCCAGAGCAATACGCGACTGCCGAAGATGTCGGCGAAGTAATCGGTGTAGTGCATTCGCATCCGGACGCAACCAGCCGGCCGTCACCGCGCGACCTCGCCATGTGCGAGGCCACCGCGCTGCCATGGCACATCCTGAGTTGGCCGGAAGGGGACCTCAGAACGATTTTGCCCACCGGGGATGTGCCGCTGCTCAAACGTCCATTTGTGCACGGGGCTTGGGACTGCTGGCAGGTCTGCGCTGATTGGTACAAGCGCGAGTGGGGGCTTGAGTTCGACGCTTTCAAGCGCGCCGATGGCTGGTGGGAGAGCAAGGACAACACCAGCCTGTACGAGGCGAACTACGAGGCCGCCGGCTTCTACCGCGTCGACCAGCCACAGCGCGGCGACATGATCGTTATGGAAGTGGGGCGTACGGTTTACCCGAACCACGCCGGGATATTCCTCGGCGCTGACCCGGCGTTGCCGGGCGAGGATGCCGCGACGTTCGGCCCCGGCCCGTTTCTCCTGCATCACCTGTACGGTAGGCCCAGCGAAATCATCATTTGGGGCGGTCCGTGGCTCGACAGAACACGCCTGATTCTCAGGCACAAGAACGTAACACCAACCACATGACATGGCGGAGCCGCAGGAGAAAATATTGAACGGGAAAATTGACCCCAAAAAAATGGACGCAGACAGCGTCTTGCGGGCTGTCTGCGAGGTCGTTAACGAAGGCCGGCGACCAACCACCGCAAAGCGAGCGTGTTCTCGTCTTGCTCTTCTGGCGGCCGATCTCCGCTCGGCAGTTTCGAGATGGTTCGCAGCGCATCGCCCATGACGGCCTCAGTGTTTACGGCATCACTTGCTCTGAGAGCCTTACCGATCACAACGAGCGCAGAAAGCACGCCGAGCTTGAAAGGATCCTGAATTGCTTGATTGTCTGCTTCTGACACATTGACCTCCAGGTCATAAACGCGCCGAGATTGGCGCAATCCCAGTCCTTGGGCTTGCAGGCAAAGGACTGGGGGAATCCGTGCGTGAGGGCAAGAGGCTACTATTGGAGATCGGCGGGGCGTTACTGGGGATTCGTACAGGCGAGAAAAAGCCCGGCTGGGCCGGGCTAATCATGGAGTGCGAAATTCTGCGGATCAAGAATTTCAAGCAGCATCTGGTCATGCTCTGCGCGTGATGCTCTGTAGAACATGCACCTATCCAGCAGAATTCTTTTCATGCTTTTTGCAGAAGCGAGATGCCTTGGCTCCACGGAGATCGTCGCGGTTTTGCCACTCCGGGCGTCAGTGACTTCGAGGTGGTAGCGCCCAATCAAACCGTCTTCTCGCTTGGTGTGTCCAAGGTGTTTGAAGGTGAGGGTAGGTTCTGGTACGGCAACCTCGATCTGACGACAAGTAGTCACGGTTTCTCCGCATCGGTCAAAAGTTTCGTTAAGAAAGGAAATTCAATGCAACAGACTTGATCGATTTGTTCGCGCACATGTTGATGCGTAGCGCTGTCATGTGTAGCTATCGTAAGGTAATAGTTTTGGCCTTCATGCTGAGCGAAGACAATCCATTCTCCGCTTAAAGCTTGCCGCTCTGCGAGCCTCTGCCAATTCCCGCTAACAATGTCTTCAACCAGCGCAGGCACGTGGTGTGGTTCGATGAATCGCTCTTCGCCAGCATCCTCTGCGTCCCGAATCATCTGCTTGAATAGGGGGCTTTTAAACCGGGTTAGCCCCTTCTGAATGTTCTGGGCCATGGAGGCAAGACCATCCTGCATATAGTGCTTGTGCCATAGACCTTTCAGCGGTGGGTGACGATTTTGAATAGGCGGTTTTAGCCGGCTGGGTTTACCAGCTTCAAGTTCCTCGATCTCTCTGATGATTTTTGCGGGATTCTGGTGGCCAGATAACGCTCCACCGAGTAATTGCAGGGCGAGAAGGGTGCTGTAACGGCCCGGTGCAGCTGTATTAAGGCCAATCATTCGGACGAATTTTTGGAGATCTACATCCGGGTTTTGCTCTGGCATATGGCGTCTTCCATCATAAGAATGTGACTTCGAAAAAAGTAGCATATGCCACGCTGCTGGTTTTAGAACAATCGACGTACTGCTACATTGCCCGCATTTCCACAGGAGTGACCTGCATGAAACTGATCTTAGGAGCGTTGGCGGTAGCGCTGTTGGCTGGGTGTGCGACTTCACCGGTGCCGTCCGGAAAGGCTGACCCTGTGCCGAGCTCGCGTCTGTTCGCATATCAGAAGCCGGGTACCGATGGCGCTGTTTTGATCGTTACCCGTGATTCCGGCTTTGTTGGTGGCGGCTGCAATACCTTCGTGAGCATTGACGGGCGAAAAGCTGCCGAGGTTGGTTCTGGTGAAACCGCAAAGTTCTACGTTGCCGCCGGCGAGCACATCATCGGCGCGTCAGCATGCGGCAGCGGCTTGAAAGAGCGGGAAGCCAACATAAAGGCTGGTGCCACCAAGAAATTCAGGATATCCATCGACTCATCAATGAGCATGGACCTATCACCCACCATGCAATGACAAAGCCGCCCAAGGGCGGTTTTTTTATGACCGGAGAAAGCTGTGGCAGCGACGACAAGTAACAACCCAGTCATGACAACCATTCTTCTTTCAGGCCCGCTTATCAAGCTGTTTGGTCGCGTTCACCACCGCGAACTTGGCAGCAAGTCCGTTGGCGAGGCATTCAAGGCACTGAAGTGCACGATCAAAGGATTCGAAGGCGCCATTAAAGATCTTGAGCGCAGAGGGATGTGTTTCGCGATTTTCAGAAACCGGAAAAACGTGGCTGAAAAAGATTTTGGCCTTGGTGGAGCTCAGGAGATTCGCATTGTCCCCGTCATTTCCGGAAGCAAGCGAGCGGGCCTGCTTCAAACCATCATTGGTGCGGTTCTGGTCGTGGCCGGATCGTACTTTGGGCAGCCTTGGGCCGTGCAATTGGGCGTCGGGCTGGCGGCTGGTGGTGTTATTCAGATGCTCAGCCCACAGGCATCAGGACTGAAGCAAAGCGCCTCCCCCGAAAACTCCCCGTCCTACGCCTTCGGCAGCGCCAAGAACACTACCGCCAGCGGAAACCCGGTGCCGATCTGCATCGGTGAGCGCCGGTGGGGCGGAATGATCATCTCGGCCTCGATCCTGGCAGAAGATAAGTCTTAAAAGCAAAAACCCTCACATACACGGGAGAAGGATTGGTCTTCTGCCACAGATGAGGGCTTTGCTGATGAAAAAATGGTTTCCACTGGTTCGCGCATTTACTCGGAATTTAATCCTCATTGCTATTTATGCGATGAAACTCTACGCGAGCCTTCATGGCTTGTGACCCAACCGCCCGCGAGGCGGTTTTTTTATGCCTGGAGGAAAGCATGGGCGCAGCAGCACAGATCGAGATCCACGGCGAGAAGGGCGGCAGCAGTAAGTCGAAGTCGCCAGTAGAAGCAAGCGATAGCCTGCGCTCGACCAACTTGGCAAAGCTGCTGATCGCCGTGGGCGAGGGCGAGTTCGACGCGGTACCGACCGAGTACGACATCTATCTCGACAATACGCCGATCCGCGATGCCAGCGGCAACTACAACTTTCCGGGCGTGAAGTGGGACTGGCGGTCGGGCTCGGTGAATCAGAGCTACATTCCCGGCATTCCTTCGGTCGAGAATGAAACCTCGTTGAACGTCGAACTGCGCAGCGATGCGGCGTGGGTGCGCTCCATCACCAACACCCAGCTTTCGGCCGTGCGCATGCGCCTGGCGTGGCCGGCCCTGCAGCGTGCCGACGATGAAGGCAACGTCGGTGGCTATCGCATCGAATACGCCATCGACGTGGCCACTGATGGGGGCGCCTATCAGCAGGTGCTGGTGGACGCCGTTGATGGTAAGACCACCACGCGCTATGAGCGCTCTCGCCGCATCGATCTGCCGGACGCCACAACCGGCTGGCAGATCCGCGTGCGCCGCCTGACGCCAAACCAGAACAGCAACAAGATCGCAGACACCATGCTGGTAGCCGGCTACACAGAAGTCATCGACGCCAAGCTACGCTACCCGAATACCGCACTGCTCTACATCGAATTCGACGCCGAGCAGTTCACCAACATTCCGGCCGTGACCGTGAAGTGCAAAGCGCGCCGCTGGATGGTGCCGAGCAACTACGACCCGATCCAGCGCACTTACACCGGGACGTGGGATGGTTCGATGAAATCGGCCTGGACCAATAACCCGGCGTGGATCACCTACGGCGTGTGCACCGAAGACCGGTTCGGCCTGGGCAAGCGTATCAAGCCTTTCATGGTCGACAAGTGGGAGCTTTACCGGATCGCGCAGTACTGCGATCAACTGGTGCCGAATGGATTGAATGGCGTCGAGCCGCGTTTCTTGTGTGATATGAACCTGCAAGGCAAGGCCGATGCCTGGTCGCTGCTGCGCGATATCGCTGGCATCTACCGTGGCATGACCTACTGGGCTCAGGGCCAGTTGGTGATGCAAGCCGACATGCCGCGCGCGCAAGACTTCGACTACGTCTTCACTCGGGCCAACGTCATCGACGGCAAGTTCTCCTACGGCAGCGCTTCGGCAAAAACGCGGTACACCCGGGCGCTGGTCAGCTACGACAACCCGGCGAACAACTACGACACCGACGTCATTCCGTTCGCCGACCTCGAACTGCAACGCCGTTACGGTGATCGCCCGACCGAGCTGAGCGCCATTGGCTGCACACGCGCATCTGAGGCGCAGCGGCGCGGTAAGTGGGCGATCTTGAGCAACAACCAAGATCGCACCGTGTCGTTCAAGACCGGCATGGAAGGCGTAATCCCTCTGCCAGGACACATCATTCCGGTGGCTGATTCCCTGCTGGCGGGGCGGGAGGTAGGGGGGCGCATCTCGGCCGCGTCTGGCCGCGTGGTGACGCTCGACCGTGACACCCAGGCCAAGGTCGGTGATCGGTTGATCATCAACCTGCCGGGCGGCCGCGCAGAAGGTCGCACCGTGCAGAAGGTTATCGGGCGCGACGTGACCGTTACCACGAACTACAGTGAACCACCGATCGCGCAGTTGCAATGGGCGCTCGATGCCGACGATTTGGCGATTCCGCTGTACCGCGTGCTGCGCACCAAGCGCACCACCGAAGGCGACTTCGAAATCAGTGCGCTGCAATACGAGCCAAGCAAGTTCGCCTACATCGACACCGGCGCTAGGCTTGAAGAGCGCCCAATCAGCGTGATCCCGATCACTGTAGTGCCGGCGCCGGCGAGCGTAACGCTGGTATCCACTTCGGCGGTTGTCCAAGGGTTGGCTGTGGCCACCATGACCATCAGTTGGCCTGCCGTGCCTGGCGCCGTCGGCTACGACATCGAGTGGCGCAAAGACAGCGGCAACTGGATCAAGCTGCAGCGCACCGGCATGACCAACGTCGATGTAGTTGGGATTTACGCGGGCGCCTACGTGGCCCGGGTACGAGCGGTGAGTGCGTTCGATATCACGTCGATCTGGCGCAATTCGATCCTGACCAATCTCAAAGGCAAGCAGGGACTGCCGCCGGCGCTCAGCTACCTGAATGCCACGCCACTGCTATTCGGCATCTACCTGAAGTGGGGTTTCCCGGCTGGCGCGGAGGATAGCCAAAGGACTGAAATCTGGTACAGCCAAACCACCCAGCTCGACATGGCTACCAAACTGACCGACCTGGCTTACCCGCAGAGCGACTTCTCCATGCTCGGCCTGCGGGCTGGCGTGACGTTCTACTTCTGGGGCCGGATCGTCGACAAGATCGGCAACATCGGCCCGTGGTATCCGATCGGCATCGGCGTGCAGGGGCAATCCAGCTCTGACGCTGCCGCGATTCTGGAAATGATCGCAGGCGAGATCGGCCGTACCGAGTTGGGGCAAGACATCCTCGACGAGATCGACAAGATTCCGGGCCTGCAAGAGCAGATCGATGCGCTGGATGGGCTGAAAGGTTACGACCCGGAAGCGACCTATGAGGAGTACGACCTTGTGGTCGTCGGCAAGCGGATCTATCAAGCCATTGGTCCAGTGCCAATCGATACGCCGCCGCCGAATCCTGCTTACTGGCTCGACGTGGGTCAGACCGTGCAAACCGCAAACGGCCTGGCTCAGCAGGTCGCAACGAACACGTCGGATATCACTGAGCTCGACGGCGTGGTAACTGCCCAGGCAACAGCGTTTCAGGCGCTGCGGGCTTCCTATCGCGACGAAGATGGCGAGGGTGAAGCGCAGGATGCTCTGCGCGGCTGGAATGCCACGACCAGCTTTGCCGAAGAAGTGAAGGTGAGGGCAACCCAAAACAGCGCACTGACGCAGCGGGTCACAACGCTTGATGCGGAAGTGGGCGAGAACTCGGCCAACTTGACTGAGCTGGAACAGACGGTCGCCACAAACGAAGAAGCCACCGCCACCAAAATCACTCAGCTGACCGCAACGGTCGGCGACAACACGTCAGCCATTCAGGAGACGGCTGAAGCGTTTGCCGATCTCGACGGCAACCTCAAGACGATGTGGTCGGTGAAGATGTCGGTAACTGCCAATGGTCAGTACGTGGCGGCGGGCATCGGCTTGGGCATTGAGAACGTGGACGGCGTTTTCCAGAGCCAGTTCCTGGTGGCTGCTGATCGGTTCGCGATCGTCAACACGATTGCCGGCGGCGCGATCTCGGTGCCGTTTGCAGTGCAGGGCGGCCAAGTGTTCATGCGGTCAGCTTTCCTACAGGACGGCAGCATCACCAATGCCAAGATCGGCAACTTCATCAGTTCGAACAATTACATCGCCGGCGTGCAGGGCTGGATTCTCAATAAAGACGGGACGCTTGAGATCAACGGCATCGTGCCTGGTCAGGGTCGGCTGGTCATCAACTCGCTGAACGTCTCGGTCTACGACGCCAATAACATGCTGCGCGTGCGTCTTGGATATCTGGGGTGAACTATGGCTTATGGAATGAGGATCTGGGGCGCCGATGGCGTGCTCCAGGTCGATGAGAACTCTTTCACCATTCGCGTGGTTCTTTCGACACTGGTTACGTTCGCCGCCGGAAAGTCCAATCAGGACTTTTCGGTCCCCGGTGTAGGCCCCTCGAACGGTTGCGCAATTGTTGTTCCCATTGGCGCTTACACCGACCAACAACAGCAGTTTGAAACAGAGCTAATCGACAACGTGGCCAGGGTTTATAGCCACACAAGAGGCTACGCCGCGAGTTATGTCGCTACAGGCACGATGCGACTTATCGTCATGAGGTTCGACTGATGGCCTACGGTCTTCAATTCAGAAACAACAACAACGTTGTGACCATCGATTCAGAGTTTGCGAGGTTGGTGGTTATCTCGAGTGGCAGGTATGCGCCGACAGAAGAAGGCGGCATGGGCTCGACGACTTATTTTGTAAGGCCGGTAGCGTCACAGGAGCCGCCACTTGTCTTTGTGCGTCCTGACACAGTCGCCGGAATCGCCGGGTTGAGCAACGTGAGGTTGATAGGCTCAGCGGGCAACTGGGTCGGTTTTTATGTTCGGGCCTACAGCACCGCCACGGCTCAGCCAAATGGCCGCTATTTTGTGGCGGCTTTTGCGGCGCAGGCAGTAGCTCAGTACGGAATGCGGCTGTGGGATGGCACTGGCAAAATGCTGTTCGACTCAGGCACGCCGAACGCTACGTTTACTCGTAGCTTCCAAAACTGGAGCTATGTGAAGTCGGAGCAGACGGATCAGGGGATGTACCGCAACTACTACTCGGTGCCTTTCAGTTTCCCTCAAAACGAGTTCATGCTGATCAACAATTTTGGCATGACAATGGTTTCCGGCGGAAACATTCCGAGGCAGCTCTACTGCACCTGGGATTTTTCAGCGGGAACTCTCTACGCAGTAACAGTCGCCCCAAACAATCCATTTAATTTTTTCCTGCCGGCCGTATTCGCAAAACAAGCCGCCTAACTTCTCACTCATAGGGAAAGTCCATGACCTGGTACAAATCAGGAACGGTTTCTGTTACCCGAAATTCCAACGCGGTGATCGGCGTCGGTACGGCTTTCATCGCGAATTCCCGTGTTGGTGATGCCTGGATCGGTCCAGACAATGGATTGTATGAAGTCACCAACATCGCGAGCGATAGCGCACTTTCAATTTCGCCGCCGTATAAAGGCCAGACCGACTCGGGCGGAACCTACGCCCTCGCACCGATGCAGGGCTATTTGAAAGCCACCGCCGACGCGCTCCGTCAGGCATCGCTCGAGGTGGGTGACGCACTGGACGGTATGGAGGAGAGCGTGCAGTCGGCGGCTGAGTCGGCCGCGGCCGCGCTTTCTTCCAAAAACACGGCAGCTCAGTCGGCAGCCGCTGCTGGTCAATCCGAAACTGCATCGTTGGATTATAAAAATGCGGCGGGTCTTTCGGCAAACGCGGCGGCGCAGTCCGAAGCGGCATCGCTTAACTATAAGAATGCTGCCGGGACGTCCGCAACCAATGCCGGGCAATCGGAACAGGCTGCGCTTGGTTACAAGGACGCTGCGGCAAACTCAGCACTCAGCGCCGCTGCTTCGGCCGGTACAGCCGCAGCACTCGGCGTAGGCCGCGGTTATATCGACGGTTTGACGCTCAGCTGGGTCTCGGCCACGTCGATCAGCGTAGGCGCTGGCAGTGCGTACATTTCTTCGGTCAACAAGGTTGTCAGTTACGCCGGCGGCACTTTCACGCCATCGGGGGCGGCTAACAGCTTCATTCACGTTTACCTGACCGCTGCTGGTGACATTGAGCAGGCCGCGACCGTGCCGTTGCGCTACTACAACCAAGCACACCAGAAAACAGGGGACAACTCACGCCGTTACATCGGCTCGCTGCTGGTAGGAGCGGCGAACAACATCTACAAATTTCACCACCATCCGCTCGATTCGTCGATGAGTTATACCTTCGGCAACCCATCCATAGCACCATTCCGAATTCTCAATGGGGTAACAGGGATCGGCAGTGTAAGTACTTCAGCAAGCTGCCCGATAACAGCGCATACGCTGGTGGGATCGTTCCAGACAAACTCGGGCGGTATCGCGCAATTCACGCCATCCGACGCTGGTACTGCGGCATCGGTAGGGTGGCAGGTATTCGTTTCAGCGGGCACGGTGCAGAACGGAACCTGCCGTATCGCTGACGATAGGACCATTACCTATTGGACGTCTTCTTCGAACCTCGCCTACATCTACACGCTTGGCTACTACTTCGACAGGTGACGAATATGCCTTATGCAATTACAGCTACCGGCTGGAGAGCGATCAACCCCAACATGGAATTGCAGGAAGGGGAGACATTCGCCGAAGAGATCCCTCAGTGGCTGGCCGATGCGAGTGCTGCTGCGGATGCGCTGCGCGAAGGATCTCGCATCGAGGAGGAATGGCGAGCTACCGAGATTTTGGAGATCAACGACCAGTTGATGGCGCTGGAAGAGGGGGCTGAGGCGCTCCCGGGTACGCGTGAACAATGGCTGGCGTACCGAACCCGAGTAAGGAACTGGAAGGAAGGTGCAGAGGGATTCCCCGAGCCAGCCAATAGACCGTGGCGCCCAGCCGCATAAGCCAACCGAAACCCGCCATTGAGCGGGTATTTTTTTGCCTGGAGAAAAGAAATGCCAGTAACCGAGAAAGATCGAGACATCCTCGCCCGTACGATTTGGGGCGAGGCCCGCGGCGAAGGAACCGCCGGCCAGATCGCCGTGGCCTGGACGATTCGCAATCGTGTGTTCGACGGTAAAGAGAAGTCGTGGTGGGGAGAGGGCTATGCCGGTGTGTGCCAGGCGAAGTACCAATTCAGTTGCTGGAACAAGACCGACCCAAACTATCAGTTCCTGATCGGCGTGATACAGATCCCGTTCCGCGAGCTGGCGCAGTGCCGAATCGCTGCTGACCAGGTGATCGACGGCAAGGTGCCGGATCCTACCGGCGGCGCCACGCATTACTACGCCACCCGCATCAAGGCGCCGGCCTGGGCGGCGAAGGCCAAGCAGACGCTCAAGTTGGGCGGCCACGTTTTCTTCAAGGATGTGCCGTGATGGTCGTTCCGTGGAAAGCGGTGGGCGCGATGGCACTGGTGCTGATCGGCGCCGGCAGTGCCTGGCAGTTTCAGGACTGGCGCTACGGGGAGCAACTGGCGGAGCAGGCGCGACTGCACGCCGAAACCCTCAATCAACTGACGCAGGCCGCCGCCACCGTTCAGCAGTCCGAGCAGGACAAGCGCCTAGCGCTCGAGCAGCGGCTGGCGGCCAGCGAACAAACCCACTTCGAGAAAATGACCAATGCGCAAAATGACCAGGCTCGCCTGCGCGATCGCCTTGCCACTGCTGATGTCCGCCTGTCAGTCCTCCTTGACGCAGCCGACGTTGCGAAAGGCTGCAACGTGCCAGGCACCGCCGGCGCCGGCGGCGTGGATCATGCAGCCGTACGCGCCCGACTTGACCCGGCGCATGCTCAACGAATTATCGCCATCACCGACAACGGCGACCGCGGACTGATTGCGCTTCAAGCGTGCCAGGCATATGTGAAGAATCTGCAGCAGTGATGGCGCCGCGCCATTCTTGCGAGGTCACCAGCCGTGAACCATCATTTAGATTCGAACTGGATGATTGGTAGACATGGAAAAGCAACTGGCTGGCTACTCAATTGTGATGACGATTATCTGGGTTTCAGTTGTTCTTTCTGTCATGTATTGGATGTCGTAGTGAAGGTAATAGGTGGCTGACGTGGAAGGCGTGGTGCTGAGCGAGAGGATGCAGAAAGAAGCGGATCGGCTGCTTGCGCAGATTGTCCGGGCAGATTCAATGATTATCGCTGTGAAGGCGGGGGCGCGGGCCGATGGCTTCGTGCTTGGACTGGAAACCGGCGGGGCTTTGCGCTCCGGCGATGCTGAAAGGCTGTACATCATTTTCGAAGCCGCACTGGTGGAGCGCCTGAAAACGTTGGCACGTAGTTAATCAATGCTTTATTGGTCAGGCCGCCAATTCCTAGCACGGCTCCTTCAGCGTGGACCTGCAGGAGCTAGCTTTGTCACAAAACCCTTTCCGGCGCAGGTCGAGCAGTCATCCCGCGCACTAAAGTTGTCGAGACAATCCGGGCAAATACAGAAAGCTGCCGATTCAATGTGAGGTCGCACTTTTTCAAAAGCGCGTAGATTCCGCTCCTCCTGTGCGACCTGTGCTGCATCTATAAGCGCCCGGTAAGCATCGGCATCGGATAGTGGTCGGTGCGTTACGCCAGCGATCATTCGTTCGGTCTCTACCAACTGATATCGGCGGCCATTCATTTCCAGCACCAAGCCTGAAATCCGCCCAATTTTCCGAGAAAGATTCAGAGTCAGCCGCATACCATCAGCATCAGAATAGACCTTGCCGTCGTAGGCGAAGGAAGCGCCGCGCGGTTCATCGCTTTCGAAGTTGAAGATTGACCGGCTGATGGTGCCCAGCAGATTCCCGTTGTCGATCTGAACGACATCATAGGTAGAGGCGCCGCGGTAGTGCCCGGGCGAGTTCTGCAGCTCCTCGACGGCGTGCCAGTACGCGGCGTTTGCCATTTCGTTCATATCGAATTGCTCAAGCTGGTCGATCAGGCCCTCATCGCGAAGCGTAGCTGCCATCTCGTGGAGGGTTTCCCGATGCCCCTCTGGGTTTTGCATACGGAAGTCCTGATCGTCGAGAGTCGCGCGCCATCGCTGGAGCCGTAGGGTTTTTGCCTGGTCGAAATTCATGCTGCGGGGTTCGCTGTACAAATACTGTATGCGCGTACAGTAATCTAGGCGAGAAAGGTGGGCGAGGGTGAGGCGACGAACTGTAGCGGTGCGGCTGCTTTCGGCCATGAGCGGAAGTTTGGAAGCGCCCGCTACCGGCCAATAGCGGACTTTGGACTTATTTCACCTCAACAATACCTAATCTTCAGTGAGGCTTATAATAAGCTCCACACATCAATCTGTAGCAGAATTGGTCGAGTCAGGAACGATGTCATGAATGAGGATTACGAAAAATCTTGGCATCTGGCTGAGCCGGTAATCGTCGTTGAGGACGACTCTATACTTCGCGGCCTGATGATAGATATTTTGTCCGAAATAGGTTTGCGCTCGCAGAGCTTTGGTAACGCTGATGGTGCTTTAATTCATATGCTCAGCACGCCGCGCACGTACCCACTGGTGATCGCAGATCACGGTTTGCCCGGCAAGCTCAAAGGTTCGGATTTTATCGCGGTGGTGAAGGCGAGATGGCCTAACACTGCCACGATTCTTACCTCGGGATACTCATTGGATCCTACCATCGTACCGCCCTCTACAACGTACTTGGAAAAGCCGTGGTCGATGGACGAGCTGGTGACAGCGGTGGCAAGTTCACTTCAAGCCGATCCCCCGCTTCGTAAGATGTGAATGCGTCTTTGCCATACCTTTTCCTTAGGTTTTAACTCCCTAAGTATCCTTTCTCAAAAATCGGTGTGGGCGGTTACAGCCCTCGGCCGGAGAAGGCGCCGGCAACCTCGTCAGCAGAGCTGGCGTCATCAATTGCAATCGGGGGACTTCACCATGGCCAGCGCACACTAATCACCTAGTGAGTTCGGCGCTGGCCTTAGACCAAGAGCTTTTTAACTTCGGCAATGATCAAGTCTATATTGAACGGCTTTGCCAAAACCGCATCAAAAAGATCCGATCTCTCCATACCAATGTGTGCTTGAGCACCGCTCATCAGGATGATCGGCAAATGCTTGACGGATGGAAGGGCTCGGACGGCTGTTGCGAATTCCAAGCCGTCCATCACCGGCATCATAAAGTCAGTAATGATCAAGGCTGGCCGCTCTCTATCCAGCACTTCGAGGCCCTTTTGACCGTTACTGGCCGTCACCACCATGAACCCCTCATCCTCCAGCGCAAAGCTGAGAATGTCAGCGATCAAATACTCGTCGTCGACGACCAGAATGGTGGTCATGTTAATTCAACCCGCGCAAAGGCTTAAGATTTTGAACCGGACGATGTCTCAGCGTGGACTGAAGGTTCATGTCTCGAAGCCTTTTTCAGAAAAACGTCTTGATCACGAATGACGACCTCGAATCGCGAAGGGTCGTAAGAGCTGTCTCGTACTTTAAGAATGGAAAGCGTCCTGCTTAGTTCAGAGTGATTCTCATAGAATCGCATCAGCATCAGGTTGTCGACGATGCTGGACAGGTCAGAGTTCGGTGCGCTGACCTCCGAGCCGAATAGATCGCGCATTTCCC
This sequence comes from Pseudomonas sp. NPDC087690, assembly GCF_044743175.1. Taxonomy (NCBI): domain Bacteria; kingdom Pseudomonadati; phylum Pseudomonadota; class Gammaproteobacteria; order Pseudomonadales; family Pseudomonadaceae; genus Pseudomonas; species Pseudomonas sp. NPDC087690. The sequence goes on along the minus strand of NZ_JBIUVX010000001.1, from coordinate 484,651 downwards.
AGGATGCGAATACCGTCACCCCCCTGGATCGCAGTTCGTTCATCAGAGCACTGAAGAAGTCAGTAATCCGCGCTGGATTCGTCGTGACTCGCGTCATACCGCTTAGGCTATCGATAAACAAACGCTTGATGCCCTTTTCTTCAACGATACTCAACAGCCGTGCACCCAGCCCATCCAGAAGCCCCTCTGTGGTGGGCTGCCAGGCAATGTTCAACGCGCCACTATCTTCCATACCCTTGATATCGATACCCAGTGATAGACCTTTGAGTCGCAACCGTTGTGGACTCTCGTAGAAGCCGAAATGTAGGCCCGGCGCTTCCACAGTCGACTCGGCCAGGAACTTAAGGCCAAGCGTCGTTTTACCAATCCCAGAGGGGCCTATGACCAGAGATACACTGGAACTGTGCAGGCCTCCGCCTAATATACCGTCCAGTGATTCAATGCCACTGGCGATGCGTGTCATATCGGCGCTATCGGGAGAAGACGGGTGGCTGTAGAGACTTTCGAGTCGCGGATAAACCACCAAGCCATTATCGGTAATTTCACACTCGTGAAGACCGGTCATGGCGCCGCTGCCACGAGTTTTACGTAGCTGAATTCGACGCACTGAGCGAGTGCCATATAACTCTTCGCCCATCTCTATGACGCCATCAACCATGGTGTGCTCAGGACTGCCGTCGTCGAGGCGGGAGCTGGTAAGGAACAGCACCGTGCAACCAGCAAAAGCGGCGTGCCCTTGCAGTTCAGAAATGAATTTCTTGGTATCGATGTGCGATTCGGCTTTTGAACGCGCATTGAGCAGGCCGTCTACCACCATCACTGTGGCTTTCTGACGGCTTATTTCGCGTCGAAGCAGCTTTACTACCTCGTCCAGTCCTTCGTTTTCCAGAGTGTCAAACGCGCTGACAAACTGAATTTCGGCGCCAACCTTGGAAGAGTCGAAAAAGCTCAGTGTAGAAAGGAACTGAAAGAGACGGTCGTGCGATTCGGCCAGCAGCGTGGCGACCAGAACACGGCCTCCATTGCTCGCATGATGAAACCCAAGCTGGTTAGCCAGAATCGTTTTTCCAGACCCTGGGCGCCCTTGTATTATGTATGAAGAGCCTGCGACCAGTCCGCCCTTGAGCAGAGCGTCGAGCCCTTCGATTCCACTTTCGAGGCGTTTTAGCTTTTCCACAATGCGACCCTGATCTGAAAAAACAGGCTGTTTAAGCCGAGTGGACAGAATGCTAACGCCAATTCTGCTTCAGAGCCATTCTGGCTGAGTATAAAGGTGGGGCGATATCACACTCTGGGGTCATAAAAGCTGCCCCAGGAGCGGCTGCTTTTGGCCGATAGCGGTCAGTCGGGCGTCATCAAAACCGCAAGCGTCATCTTGATGAACTCCTCATTTTTGTCGATTGCCCAGAGGGCGCCGCGGACGTTCTCGGCGACGTCGGCCGATCCGCGCTGCTCGACCCAGTTCGATAGCTCCATGATGGCGGCTTCGAGGGCAAGCTGATTTTCGTTGATCTTGAAGAGCAGGGAAGGGAGCAGATCTGAGTTCGGCATTTTGGTTTCCTCCGTGGAAGAAACCAGAGTAGCAGGGGGATTCATTGTCGGCAGAACGCCGGAGGAGGGCAAACCGCTGAATCATGCAGAATCGGCATACTACGAGTTTACAGTAGCCGATTAGATAAGAAATTCTACGCGGATTTAAGAGCTTTTATTCGGGCCGCAATCGTTTTACGGAATGCGGAAACATTGGGCTGTATGGCAGCCTTTCAAGGTTGATTGCGGACCAGAAAACCTATCGCAAGGTGCGGCCTGATTGATTTTCACTCGGGACTTAAAATCCCCCGCTCGTAAGGGCGTGCCGGTTCGATTCCGGCTTCGGGCACCATGAATATCAAGGGCTTGCGTGAGGTTTCTCATGCAGGCCCTTATTATTTGTTTTCCGCAATTTTTGAGTCTGCTCCGCGACCTAATTGGTCGGGCTGATTTTTGTGCCGATCCTTTCCAGATGTAATTCTCGCTCATTACTGCGGAAGTCCCTGAGCTGGTACTTGGCCTGCATGATGTCGCCGCTTGTTTCTGCTTTTGTCAGCGCCGGCCCAGCCACGAAGATCTTACAAACGTTTTTTCTCTACTCGTGCAGCCTCGCGCGCCGCGTCAAACCTCTCTCGCAACATGCTGCTGATCCTTGGTGGGCCGTTATCCATCACGATCAATTTACATTTGCTGATTCTGTTTCCAGACCTCCGGTCAATATGCAGGTTTTTTTTGCATAGTAGTGGCTATCAGCTATCCCTACATGATCGGCGCTTCGCCGAAAGGGAGAGTCACATGAATAGGATCGCGATTTTGTGCTTGTGCACTGTACTTACAGCCTGTTCCAGCCCGGATCTCATGAGGTTTACAGGGAACGTTGAACACGCAGATCAAATCAGCCTGGAACGACAGAATGAGATGATCAAGGAAGGCCTTCAAAGCTGTTACGATTTTTTTGGTGTGAAATCCGCAGAAGCTGAAAGGAAGGCGAAGAGTGCTTGGAGATGGACACTAGCAGGGATTATCTCCGGGGCCGTTATTGCACCGGCGCTAACTGCGGCAAACGCCGCTGCCAATGCTCCTTGGATTGCAGGTTTTAGTGGGTTCGGCGGCGCATCGGTTGCGGCGGTCAACAATGCAAATAATTTTGGCATCGGCCCTGCATCATCAGTTGAGGGATTATTAGCAGTTGGGGCTGCAGTTCGCGATGACATGAGATTAGCTTTGGACGTTAACAAGCCGTTTCAAGAGCGCTCCGACGCAGCTGCTAGAGCATCGACCAGTTGTAGTTTTCCTTCATCCGTTGAGGGCTATATGAAAGCGCAGAACTCAGCAGCGCAGCAAAAAACATTTGATGACCAACAAAAAGCTATGGATGCACGACTGAAGGCACAGGAGGATCGTATGCTTGAGTTGCAAGCTAAACAGCGTGAGCTGGAGAAAAAGAAATAACGCAGTAGAGATTCTTGGATGCCTAAGTAAAACCGGGCCAGCTCGAACATTGTTTAATATCAAGATGCTAGAAGCCCTGATTCTCTCGGGGCTTTTTGTTTTCAGTTATCCCAAGTCAACGCAGGATTTTTTATTCCTGCCTGATCAGGGCGCTGGCCTATCAGGGGATTTTCGTCGTCGCTTGGGTTGGTGTGGCTTTAGCGCAGATTCTCTACGGACGCAACGATGTTGCAACGCTTGAGGAGGTGGCAACGTTCAATCCGGCAGGGTTGACCGCATGGTTTGGCGCTACGGCGCTGGGGCTTGCGTTGATCTTGGCCGGCGCCGGGTTGAGCAGTTTTTCTGCGCCGTCGACGGTGTTGGTGGCGTTTCCCTTGCAGGTTGATCCCGACGCGTTCTGGCGCGAAGGATTCCTGTGTAAGCGCCGGATGTGTTACGGCGCGTGACGATTTCGGTATCGACGATACGCGGACAGTCTGCGTATCGCGGTGCACCTTTGAGGTGATAAGTCTGAACCTGAAGCATTGACGAAGTAACAGCCATTGCCTAGGGTTCTCGCAAGTCACTGTCGTTGCACCTGTGCAACCGGCACCGCTGCGTTTGTCGTTCTCCATGGAAGGACGTTTTATGCCCCCTTCTCGCGCAATCCTGATCTATGCCCCGCAGTTGCCTTTCAATTTCTGGTTTCTGTATCGGGGGAATTAACCATGCTGATCATTCGCGATGCGCAAATGGCGGCACTTTTGCGTGGGCAGGATTCTGCTTACACCCGAAGCCTGGCGGAACGGCTGCGCAGGGATGACCCTGGTCTTTGCAGTCAAATCAACGACGAGCAATTGGCGCGGGTGTTGTCTGTCGTTGTAGAAAAAGCGCGGTGCTATGGCTTCAGCCAAAGTATTGATGTGCTGGAGTTCTTCTCTGCGACCAGAAGGTTCTCTGCGCACTTCGATGAAGCTCCCTGCGTGTTCGAGTTGTTGGGGGATTTGACGATGGCCCCCAGTCTGCGTATTTACAACGTTCTGCAATTGCCGATAGACAAGGTGCAGCAAGAACTCTCAGCCCGAACGTTTTCCATAGCGACAGGGAGTCAGCCATGCTGAAGATCAACTATTCGGATTGGATTCCGGACTATTCCGGCCTTCCAGTATCTGTCGCCAAATGTGCACTTGACCCGTTTGAAATAGTTGAATTTGGCTTGGTCGGTAAAGTGCACTCGGGCCATGTGGCGGAGCATGTTGAATTGAACCCCGCCGATCCCGGACGTTACCTGTTGCGCGCGGTAGTCAAGCCCACGCTCAACTTTCGCTGGAAAATCAACGGCTGGGGTCCTGAAGCTCAAGCGCATCTGCACATTTACCGGCGCGGCAGCAGCCGTCCTGTTCTGCGCCGTATCATTACTTGCGCCGAGGGTTCGTTAGCATGGGACGGCGTGTTGACGGGGATTGATCTGCGCGAAGACGACAGAGTCTTGTTGCCCGTTGGCACCCTGACAGTAGAGGGCGGGCCCTACATGGCGGATATCCAGATCGGGACGGTCCAGCCGCGACGGCTGTACTTCGACTTGGCACCAGTGGTGATCATCGGGGCCGGAGCTGCCGGTCTCAGTGCGGCCAACACCTTGCTGGAGGACCGCAACACGTTGGTACATCTGTTGGAAGCCCGCAACCGTCCCGGTGGTCGCGCGCACACGGTCACCTTTCCTGACTCGGAAGAACCTATTGACCTTGGCTGCCAATGGCTGCACAACGCCAACAGCAATCCATTGCTGAACCTCGGCGAGACCAATATCGAGCACGACCAGACGTCTTTGAGTCTCATGGCAGGCGCTGTAGTGGGTGTGGCCTGTAGTGAAATACTTGTTGAGTATGCGTTAGGCGCGAGTAACAACGACACATCGGTACAAACAGCTCTGGATGACGCTCCCGATGATGTTATCGAGGGGCAATTGGAGTCAGAGGACAAGATCAACGCACAAATCAATGCCAATGCCCTTCAGCTTACAGAGCTGAAAGTACTGGTTGAAAAATTGCGCGATTGGGTTATCCCGGAGAATCCTGAGTTGTTGTGTGAAGCGGCCTATGACGGTGAACACGCAAAATCCCACCAGAAAAAACACCCCAGATTCGACCGTATGGTCAACGATCCTGATGCGCTCAGAGCGGCGAGAGAAATTTATTTCTCCACTGACAATTGGAAAGAGGATCAACAGTTTTTACCACTGCTGCGAATGGCCTGGATAAAAAATGAATTCAGAAATATCGAAAATCGCAGTCGTCAAATGCGTGGGGAAATCATAAGGACTCTTGGCTTGAGCAGAGCCGATCGTTTGGAAGCGCGCTGCGTTCGGGCGAAGGCATCCCCGCAAATATTGCTGGCACTGGGTAAGGAGTGTGAACTGGAAGAGTCGATCGAGGCGTTCCGGTTTACCCACGCCGAACCGGACGAAGCGGTAGGCAATCAAGCGGTGATCGGCGAAGCGTTAGTGCTCGTGCCGCCGACGGATGAGGAGATAGTTGAGGAGAATGACGATATTCAAGAGACTAACTACCTGCCGGAAGAGGGGTATGGAGAAAGGATCAGAAGATTTGCCTCGTCGCTGGAAACTCGCAATCGCGAAAAATTCAAAGTCCACCTGAACCACCAAGTCAGCCGTATCACCAGCGTTAGCGGCGAGGGGCGTCCGACCTGTTTGATACTTGAAGTCACCGCTGGAGAAGAAACAAAACAGATACTTGCCTTGGCGTCTGTCATCGCCGTGCCGACGCCGATCATTGCCGGGGTGCCCGACCATACCGAGCCGATGCTCGCTTTTGAGCCACCGCTGGAGCTCGAAGTACGGAACGCTTTCACTGCCTTGCCCTTGGGGCACTACAAGAAAATAATTTTCAGATTGAATGAAGGTTCACTGGCTCAACATCTCGACGAGCTGGCGCAGAACGGGATAGCACCGGTGGACATGATGACGATTCACCAGCATGAAGTTACCCAATTCAAGGAACGATTGGGATTGCTCGTGACGGAAGCCCGGCAGCCAGAGCCAGAAGCGGAACTCGATCCCGAGCCCACCCCAGCGGTGCACGACATCAGCCTGATCACCCTGCACAACGACATCCCGTGGAAGATCCTCTATCGCAGCGCCAAGCGCATGCTGGTGTTTTTCTGTGGCGGAAAACGTGCAAGGGAGCTCGATTCCGAAAGCGTCGACATCGCAGCAGCCGAGGCGAAGCTCGTGTTGCAGGCTGCGTTGGGTGATGATTGGCAGGCTGCAATCAACAGGGATCTGAATGGCACTGCACTCACCAGCAACTGGAGTGCCGACAGGTATTCCCAAGGCGCTTACTCCTACATGAATGTGGGAGGTGCCGGTTCGCGTGAACTGCTTTACAGCACTTGCCTGCATCAGCGGCTGGTATTTGCCGGGGAAGCTCTATGGCCCGACCCCCACGGCACAGCGCATGGCGCCTGGTATAGCGGCATTCGGGCAGCCCGTTTTCTGCTGGATAACATGAAGCAGGGAGAGCAGGCGCTCTGAACAGTCCCGGAACAGGACTTGAATCTGGCTGAAGGCGAGCAGGCGGGCGCCTTCAGACCAGGCGTTCCAACGTATCAAACAACCGTGCATCCACCATCGATAACGTCAGTTGCGGCGAGTGCGCGCAGTGGATGTGTTGCCTGTCTATCTGCGCACCTTGCTGCCAGAACAGTTCAGTCATCTTATGCGTCAAACGAAGCGTTGTTGAGCAAAGCCGCGCGGTAAACGCTGGCGGCCGCCCATTGCCGTGAGACGTTCCTGCCACTCGGTACGCCAGTTCACCAGGCTGTGGCTGGTGTTGGTCTGGCGCGACGCTCGGCGTGCCGCATTACGTTGATCCTTGCGGGCTTGTTTATACGCATCGGTATTGCGGCAGCTGCGGCACTTGACGCGATTGAGTTCGCGGCTCGCCGTGAGGTGTTGGCCCTTGTGACCACAGGCCAGATGTCCATCTACATTGAAATGAATAACCATCAGACGCCTCCTTCGTGACGTGTATCTTTTTCGACCACGCACGACAGCAGGTGTTCATCAAAATGAAACACCGGTAGAACACCCGCAAGTAACTCTGGCGCGTGAAAGCGCTTACCTGAACCGTGGCAGCGGTCGATCGACAGGCTTGAGCGCCGACAGCGTATTGCGGATCAATGGTGCGTCTTTCTCGATGTCGTTCAGACGATCGCGGATGCGCAGGGCGGTCGGGTGCCCGCCTTGGTGATCGACCCAGTCGGCGATCTCTTTGCAAGCAGCCGCGAGGCGTGCCTGCCGGGCGTCGAGCAGGGTGAGGAGGGTGGTGATGGACTCTTTTTCGGACATGAAACACCTCCGTTTTTACGAAACCTGAGCTGCAGCAAAAAGCCCGCGAGTCGCGAGCCTTCTGCCGTTGGGGCGCTGCTCCGTCAGCTGGTTTGAGTATAGACCCGCTTTTGCTCGGCATCAGCCGGAGGACTGGCGGGCCGGTAGTGGCGAACTGACTTTGTTGAGGCGCTGGCATTCGCGCTGGGCATCCTCTTGCGCGTCATAGCCGTCACCGATGAACCCGCCGGTACGCGTGTCGCAGATGCGGAACCAGCCAAGGGCTTCGGCAGGATCATGCTGGCTTTCTCCGGCACGTCGACCGTGAATGATGATCTTGTTGCAACGCTTCACGACGAAAATGTCTTCCATGGCGTCACCGCAGCTGATTCGTGTCAGATCAACTATAGAAGGCCGCGGCAATCGTGCAAAAAATACACAGTTCAGCTCGTCGGTTGCCACTGCCAGCCAGTGGGGTGCCAACTCAGGACATGGCTGGGATTCAACGCCTTCAGAAATGCCGGGTCGTGGGAAACCGCGACAATTGCCCCTGGAAAAGTCTGCAAGGCGTGTTCGAACGCTTCCACCGACCTCAGGTCGAGGTGATTGCTCGGCTCATCAAGCAACAGCAATTGCGCTGGCACCTGGCGCCACAACGCCAGTGCAAGCGCCGCTTTCAGGCGTTCGCCGCCACTCAGTGACGCGCAGGGCAAAGTTGCCCGCCGTGCATCCAGTTGCAGGTGCGCGAGGTAGCTGCGCAAGGTGCCTTCGTCTAACGGCGTCCGTTGCGCCTGCAACTGCTCGACAATTGCAGTTCGTCCATCGAGCAGGCGCAATTGCTGATCGAGAAAGGCCAAAGGCACATGGGTGACGCATTCGCCGCTCGCCGGGCGCAGTTCGCCGGCAAGCATTCGCAACAGGCTCGATTTGCCGCAACCGTTCGGCCCGCTGACGGCAATGCGCATTGGCCCATGAAGGGCAAGGTTCAGGCGGGCTGTCGGTGCGTCGACAGGTAACCACGGCAGACAGGCATCGATCAACGTGCAGACCTGTCGGGTACTCGGTACCGCGCTTCCTGGCAGGTTGATCAGTACGCCTTCCTCGGGCAGGACTTTCGCGTAGGCCTCGCGAACGCGCGCGTCGAGATCGGATTTGCGTGCTTGATGGCCGACTTTTACCTGTCCCATGATCTCTTTCGCGGCGGCTTTGAGCGCCGCTCGTTCGAAGCCGGAAACGTTAGCGGTGTCGGCGTTACGCCGACTGCCGGCAGCGTGGCGCTGGATCGTGTCGTGTTCGCGTTGCAGCCGTGATCGCTCACGCTGGCGCTGGTTGCGCGCCTGATCAAGCTGAGCCTGCGCCGCGGCTTGATGGATTCGACGCTGCTCGACGAATTGGGTATAGCCGCCGCTGAAAACGTTCGCGCCCAACGGCGTGAGTTCGACGATGCGCTGCATCCGCTCGAGCAGCTGTCGGTCATGGCTGACGATAATCAAGCCGCCACGCCATTGTTCAAGCCGGCGCATCAGCCATTCGCGACCGCTGCTGTCGAGGTGATTGCTCGGCTCATCCAGCACCAGCAATTGTGCGTCGCTCACCAGCGCGCCGATCAGGGCGACTTTCGCCTGTTGGCCACCGCTGAGGCGCTCCGTCAGATCGGTGGTTGCGATATCGCCGAGGCCGGCTTCGTCGAGACTGTTGCGCAGGCGGTCCGGCAGATCCCAGCGCTCTGCGGCAAGGTCGAAATCGGCAGCCGAGGCCCGACCTTCATTTATCCTTTGCAGTGCTGCCAGTACCGTGGCGCTGCCTGTCGCCTCGGCAACGGTCTGCCCTGGTTGGGCGATGAACGATTGTGCAACGTAATGCACGGTTGCACAGCGTGTGACCGTGCCGGCAGTAGGGCGCAAATATCCGGCAATCAGGCGTGCGAGCACGCTTTTGCCGACACCGTTGCGGCCAACGATAGCGGTTGGCAGTTGATCGAACTTCAGATTCAGGGCGTCGAAAATCATCCCGCCATTGGCAAAATGAAAGCTCGATTGATTCAGGGAGACGAGTGCGCGCGTACGCGAGACGTGAGTCATCGGCACCTCCAAAAAATCTCGTGAAAACAGACACGCGCCAAAAAAGGCGTGTCGCGAGGGCATTTTTAGAAGGCTGGGTTGTTCACGTCTGCGGTCGTCCTGAAGAGAGGAAGATGGCTAGCCTAGAGAACCTTACAGCGATAATCAAGGCGCGCCCGTCATCTCGCTCATCTGTTCGAGAAACATCGCCAGCGCTACTTCCTCGGCTCGCAGCCCTTTGCGCATACGTGGTCGCGGCAGATCGGCAAGGGCGCCGAGCATGAATTTTTCCACCACGGCAGGGTGGATATAGCACTTGCGACACACCGCCGGCGTGTTGCCCAACTGTTTGGCCACACCTTTGACCATCTCGACGACATGGCGCTTGGCTTCGGTTTCCGTTTCGTGAGTCAGCTTGCGTAGCACCGCCAAAGCCAGTGCACTGCCCGCCCAGGTGCGATAGTCCTTGGCGGTAAAGTCGGCGCCGGTCAGGGTTTGCAGGTAGGTGTTGACGTCGGACGAGCTGACCGTGTGTCGTTGACCATTTTCATCAAGGTACTGGAACAGGTTCTGCCCGGGAATTTCCAGGCAACGCTTGATGATCCGCGCCAGACGCCGATCCTTGACGGTGATCTGATGTTCGATGCCGCTCTTGCCCCGGAACTGGAAGAGGATCGCGCTGCCGTTGATCTCGACATGGCGGCTGCGCAACGTAGTCAGGCCATAGGAGCGGTTATCCCGGGCGTACTGTGTGTTGCCGACCCGAATCAACGTGGCGTCGAGCAACGTGATCACCGTGGCCATGACCTTGTCCCGGCTGAAACCGGGTGCGGCCAACAGTGTTTCCAGCTGTTTGCGCAGTTTCGGCAACGCCACACCAAATTCACGCAGGCGCGAATACTTGTCAGCATCGCGCACTTCGCGCCAGCGCGGGTGATAGCGATATTGCTTGCGGCCCCGGGCGTCGCGGCCGGTGGCTTGCAGATGACCGCGCGGGTCGGGGCAGATCCACACATCGGTATAGGCCGGCGGCACGGCCAGGGCGTTGATGCGTGCGATTTCATCGGGAGCGATGATGCGCTGGCCCGACGGCGTGAAATAGCTGAACTTGCCGCGCAGCTTCTTGCGTGTAATGCCGGGCTGGATGTCATCGACATAATGCAGGTCGGATGGCAGTGCGTCATTCAGCGCGGTGTCGGGCATGGCGGCTTCCTTCGGTGGCGCGGCGGTCTGTAGAACGATTGACCGCGCGCGGTGGCCGTCGTGCCGAATGATTTAGGCGAGGACGGCGACGGCCTTGATCTGCGCCCAGAGCTGCTGCCCTGGATGCACGCCTAACTGATCCCGCGAAAACCGCGTGATCCGTGCCAGCAGCGGCGTACCGGCAGCGTCGAGACGAATCAGCACATGCGCAGCGTTGTCGGCGGCCTGCTCGCTGACCACCGTCACCGGCAGACGATTGAGGATGCTGCTGAACTCATCGTTGTGCAGCGCGAGGCTGATGTCCCGCGCATGTACTTTGCAGCGCAAGGCCTGCCCCAATGCCATCGGTGCGTGTGTCACTCGTATGGCTATTTCGGTGGCCGGCAGTTGCAGGCTGAGCAATTGATAATCGGCATCGTAGCCGCTGACCTTACCTTCAATGATCACCCCGGCGTCGTCGCCCAGCGCCATCGGCAAGTCCAGGCGTGCCAGAGTTTCGCCGATCGGTCCGCTGGCCAATGCCTTGCCTTCGCTGAGCAGCACCAGGTAGTCGGCGAGCCGTGCGACTTCGTCCTGCGCATGGCTGACGTACAGCAGAGGAATATCCAGTTCGTCATGCAGGCGTTGCAGGTACGGCAGGATTTCGTTTTTACGCTGGCTGTCGAGCGCGGCCAGCGGTTCATCCATCAGCAGCAGTTTCGGGCTGGTCAACAAGGCGCGGGCGATGCCGACACGTTGGCGTTCGCCGCCGGACAGGTGCTGCGGATGACGCTCCAGCAGATGCCCGATGCCGAGCAGTTCGGTGGCCTGTGCCATGTCGACCCGGCGTTGAGACCTGGCGATGCGCTTGAGACCGAATTGCAGATTGGCCAGCACTGACAGATGCGCAAACAGGCTGGCTTCTTGAAACACATAACCGATGGCGCGCTTGTGCGGTGGCACGAATAGGCCGTTGTCGCTGTCCTGCCAGACTTCGTCGTTGATCTGCACGAACCCTCGTTCGGCGCGCTCCAGCCCGGCGATACAGCGCAGGCAAGTGGTTTTGCCCGAACCGGAATGACCGAACAGCGCGCTGACACCGCGTCCCGGCAAATGCAGATCGACGTCGAGGCTGAAGCCTGAGTAGGCGAGTTGCAAACGTGCATCAATCATCGGTCAGCTCCAGTCTGTGCGGGTCTTGCGGCTGGAGTACAACGCCAGCAATACGAGGAACGAGAACACCAGCATCGCTCCGGCGAGCCAGTGGGCCTGAGCGTATTCCATCGCTTCGACATGGTCGTAGATCTGCACCGAGACCACGCGGGTCTTATCGGGAATGTTGCCGCCGATCATCAGTACCACGCCGAATTCACCGACGGTGTGCGCGAACCCGAGGATCGCCGCGGTGACAAAACCGGGACGCGCCAGCGGCACAATCACGCTGAAAAAAGTGTCCCAAGGATTGGCACGCAGTGTTGCGGCCACTTCCAGTGGGCGGGTACCGATCGCCGAGAACGCGTTTTGCAACGGTTGCACCACGAACGGCATGGAGTAAATAACCGAACCGATTACCAGCCCAGTGAAGCTGAACGTCAGCGTGCCCAGCCCCAGCCATTGTGTGAACTGACCGAGAAAGCCGTGCGGGCCCATCATCAGCAACAGATAGAAACCGATCACGGTGGGTGGCAGCACGAGGGGCAGGGCGACGATCGCCCCGATCGGGCCGCGCAACCACGAACGGCTGCGCGACAACCACAGGGCAATCGGAGTGCCGACAACCAGCAGGATGACAGTGGTCAGGGACGCCAGTTTCAGGGTCAGCCAGATCGCCGCGAAATCGGCACTCGTCAGCGACATTTTAAAGCTGGTAGCCGTAAGACTTGATCACCGCAGCGGCTTTCGGGCCTTTGAGGTATTCAACCAGTGCCTTGGCGGCAGCATTGTCCTTGCCTTTGTTGAGGATCACAGCGTCCTGTTTGATCGGGTCGTGCATGCTGGCAGGCACGATCCACGCCGAACCGCTGGTGACTTTGCCGTCCTTGAAAATCTGCGACAGGGCGACGAAGCCTAGCTCGGCGTTGCCGGTAGACACGAACTGGTACGCCTGAGTGATGTTCTGACCTTCAACGATCTTGGTTTTGGTCGCTTCGGTCAGCTTGAGCTTTTCCAGTACCTGGGTGGCGGCCAGGCCATAGGGTGCGGCTTTCGGGTTGGCGATGGACAGGTGTTGGTATTCGTTCTTCTTCAACACCTCGCCTTTAGAGTCGACATAACCTTCTTTGGCCGACCACAGTGCCAGGGTGCCGATGGCGTAGGTGAAGCGCGAGCCTTTAACGGTATCGCCTTCTTTTTCAAGTTTTTCCGGGGTCGTGTCGTCAGCCGAGAGGAACACTTCGAACGGTGCGCCGTTCTTGATCTGAGTGTAGAACTGGCCAGTGGCGCCATAGGCTGCGACCAGTTTGTGCCCAGTGTCTTTTTCGAAATCGGCCGCGATCGCCTGGATCGGTGCGGTGAAGTTGGCGGCAACAGCTACCTGTACTTCATCCGCCTGAGCAGCACTGGCGGCGCAGACCGCGAGCAAGGAAACCAGGCCGGCAGGGGCAAAACGAGAGACACGAATGGTCATGTAACAGCTCCGTGGTTGGCGAGTGCATAGGGCAGCTATTGTTGGAAGTGGACTGCGCCGATGCGAGGGGTAAGTTCGCTATATAAATAAATATATAGCGAAATGCCGCCAAACAGGAAGTGCTGATTAAAGCCAGAGTGGGGGGCGCTCGACTCCCCACTCAACTCGACATTACTGGCGTGTGAGTTTCGCCAGTGCGTCTTGTGCCAATTGCCGGGTCAATTGCGCGCTGTCCAAGTCCCGGCCCAAAGTGAATGCCTGACCGGCCCAGAGGTTGGCAAACTCTGCTTCGTTGATCGCTCTCAATGGCATCAACGCACCGCCGGCCAAGGGAAATGCCGGCGCCTTTGGCGACATCGGGCCGAGCTCACGCATGACCCGATTGAGAATGCCGCGCGCCGGACGTCCGGTGAAGAGATTGGTGATCGCGGTTTCGCTTTCCTTGGCCGTGCGCAGCGCCTTGTGGTGCGAGGCGCTGACTTTCGCTTCCGGTGTGAACAGATACGCGGTACCGACCTGTACCGCTGACGCCCCCAATACGAACGCTGCCGCCACGCCGCGAGCATCGGCAATGGCTCCGGCGGCAATCACCGGTACGTTCACCGCATCGACCACCTGAGGTACCAAGGCAAACGTACCGACCTGACTACTCAGGTCATCACTGAGAAACATGCCGCGATGGCCACCCGCCTCATACCCCATGGCAATGATCGCGTCGCAGCCGTTCTGTTCCAGCCAGATTGCTTCATCGACAGTGGTGGCCGAGGAAAGAATTTTTGCCCCGGTTGCCTTGACCCGATCGAGCAGGGATTGCTCTGGCAGACCGAAGTGGAAACTCACAACCTCAGGTCGAAATTCTTCCAGCACTTCGCACGCTGCCGCATCGAACGGCGCGCGATTGGACACCGGCGTCGCTGCGTCGAAATCGGCATGTAGTTCGCGGTAATACGGCTCCAGCAGATGCTTCCATTCACGGGCGCGTTGCTCATCCGCCGCCGGTGGCTGATGGCAGAAGAAGTTCACGTTAAAGGGCTTGTCGGTGTGTTGGCGGATGGTTTTCAGCTCGTCGCGCAATTGCTCGATGCTCAGCATTGCTGCGGGCATTGAACCCAAGCCACCGGCATTGCACACGGCGATAACCATGGACGAATTCGTCGCGCCGGCCATCGGGCCCTGGATGATCGGCAGTTCGATACCAAGCAGATCAAGAATGCGCGTGTCTGGCCATTGGCTCATGAAGGCTGTTCTCCGAACGGTGAAAGGCAGAGCCGGTTTTTTAACAGTAAAAGCGGATCAGCAGCCAGTGCGAAATTCAGAACAACCCATGCAGTTTTTCAGCGTCGGTGAAACCCGCCGCCACCGCCGCCAAACGAGTGGTTCATGAATTGCGAGGAGTTGTGGAAATTGTTGGTCCGTTGGTTGCCGAAGTTGCGCGCCGCAGAGTCGCGGTTGAGGTTCTGCAATTGCGCATTGTTGTTGATGGGGGCGCTGCGGGTCGCGCCGCCGCCAACCATCGACTGCCAGCCGTTGTCGGTCTTTTTATACACGTTGCCATCGTGGCCTGCGTAAACGTTGTCGCCAACACGTGCAGCGCCGCCGTTGCGTGCGCGAATGCCGCCATATTGGGTGGTGTTGCCAGTATTGGGGTTATACACGGCGCCACGATTGGCGGTGACCTGCGTGCCGTTGCGCGCATTGCCGGCGGTGACCCGTTCGCCGGCAATTGCGCCACCGTTCGGTCCGACCGCCACGCCACTGCGTCCAGCGGCGTAATTGCCGTTGTAGACATTGTGGACTGCGCCGCGTTGACCGGCAGCCGCGACGCCGGTGCGTGAGTTGTAGGAAGCGCCGACCTGTCCGGCCCAGCGATTGCCGGTCCAGGCGTTGTAACCGGCGCCGTAGCGGCTGACTGTGGCCCGGTCGCCCCACTGATGATAAATGTTGCCGGTGGTTCCGGCCCAGCCACCGGGCCCCCAGGCTACCGCGCCGCCGTGATAACCGTAAGCGGCGCCGCCCCAGGCCAAAGGTGCTGGATACAAGTGCGGCCCCCAGGCGTAGCCCCAGCCGTAATTGCCCCACCACGGATAGGCGCCCCAGCCCCAGCCCATCGCGACAGTGCTGCCGCCCCAGCTCCAGCCGAAGCCGAAACCGAAGGTCCAGCCGGTCCAGGGGGTATAGCGGATGGCGACACCAAAACCGTAGGTGACTGGCGGACCGTACCAGACACTGCCGACCCACGGCGTATAGGGATATCCGGTGCCGTAGACCACGACGCCTGTCGCAGGATCGAGGTTTGATCCCTGGTAGCCCGGCGTATAACCGACGACGACGGTATCGCCGCTGGACTCATAGACTTTGACGTAAGTGAGGTAATGCATCGGCGAGTTCGGCGGGATCGAATAGATCACCGCCGGCACCGAACTGGCCACGGTCCACGGGCCATTCACCATTGTTGCTGTGAACCAGACACCGTTTTCCACCGCCCACCAACTGTTGTTGTCGACCCGGATGATCGGCGTGGCGCTGTTGGCCACATACTGCAGCGGCGTACTGTCGATCGCCTTGAGTTGTGGTTCGCCGTCGAACTGTGGCGCAGTCATTTTCACCGCGCTTTTCTTGATTGCCGAGGTCTGTGGAATGGTTGCGGCAATCGCCGCTTCCTTGGCTTGAGGGGTGCCGGCAACGGAAGCCTTGACGTTCTCTTTCGCGCTGTCATCGGGGATGTTGGCGAAATCTGCCGGCAGCTTGTCTGCGGGGGCAAACGTCCACGGGCCGTTCATGTCACTGGCGCGAAACCAGCGACCGGAAATCAGCACGTAGCTGTTCTGGTCGCCGATCTCCTTGAAAATGTGCCCGGTGGTATTGCTCACGTACAACAGGCCTGTGCCTTGAATGGGCAGCCACTGCGGCGCGCCATCGGTGACCAGCAACTCGGTGGGCGTCGTGGCGACAACGATCCTCGGCTGTGGCGGCTTAGCGAGGCTGGGAATCTTGTCTTTCGGATCGCTCTGCCCGGTCAGCAGATCGACTTGTCGGCTCTTGATGGCGGCCTGCTTGGCTTTCTCCAGGTCGGCAGGCGGCGAGGGCAGGCGCGTGTAATCACCGTTCAACTGGTCAGCGACCATCCAGCCATCGAAGACATGCAGGTAGTGCTTGCCCTGTTCATCCTTCAACAATAACGGGCGAGTATTGATTACACGTTGCAGCGAGGTGCCTTCTACAGGGCGATACGCGGCGTCGCCATCGATATAGACGAGCAGTGCCGGAACCTCGGAACTGATGATGGTCGGCGGCGTGTTTTCCAGTGGTGCGCTGTCGGCTTTCCGTTCGGCCGAGAGCACGCCGACAGCAGCTTCCAGTTGATCGAGTGAAATGGTTTTCTTGCGGCTTTCGGCATCTTTTTGCAGCGCTGCGAGCCAGGTGTCGGCCTGACTGGCATCGGCCGGAAAATCTGCCTTGATGATTTTGTATTGATCGAGAGCGACCCAGCGTGTGGCCTTGTCGACCAGGGTGTGCGCGCTGAACCGGACGATGCCGTAAGTGGACTTGCCATCATTGCCGGTGGCTTCGACTGCCGCGCGGGCGTTGAGGGTGTAGCCATCCCAACTGTCGAGTTGTGGTTGATAGACCGTCAATCTGGCCTTGTCGCCGGTAATGACCTGCGGCCACGACGGCACCATTGGCGCGGCTTGCGGCTGCGTAGCGTTGGGGGCCGCCCACGCGTTGCCGAAGGCCGGCAGGCAGAGGATCAACATCACGAACAACGAACGCGGGCAAGACATCGTCAGCTCCATCGACAGGCCGGTCTCAAAACAAATGACGGCGAAATTACGACCGTCGAAAAAGCATAGCCGCCCGCCATGGAAATACCTGGCGGATTCATGGATTGGCGGAAAGTCGAGTGTGGCAACGTGTTGCGATGTGGTATTTCAAGGGGCGAGATCTTGAAACCAGCCAAGAGAGGCCGTCATGTTCAACGCCATTCTGATCGACAAAGACGACAGCGGTTATCGCGCCAACCTGCAACAGGTCAACGATGATCAATTGCCCGAAGGCGATGTTACCGTGCGCATCGCTTACAGCACGCTGAATTTCAAGGATGGCTTGGCAATTACGGGCAGCAGCCCGGTGGTGCGAAAGTTTCCGATGGTGCCGGGGATCGACCTGGCGGGGACTGTCGAAGCCAGTTCCCACGCCGACTATAAAGTCGCCGATCAGGTGCTGCTCAATGGCTGGGGTGTCGGCGAAAATCACTGGGGCGGTCTGGCGCAGAAGGCGCGGCTCAATGGCGATTGGTTGATCCCATTGCCCAAAGCTTTTACTGCGGCGCAAGCCATGGCCATTGGTACGGCCGGTTATACGGCGATGCTGTGCATTCTGGCGCTTGAGCGCAACGGCGTGACGCCAGAGCAGGGTGAAGTGTTGGTAACGGGGGCCAATGGCGGTGTTGGCAGTTTTGCCATCGCACTGCTGAATAAACTTGGCTATCGAATTGTCGCGTCTACCGGGCGCGTCTCCGAGCACGAGTATCTCAAGCAACTGGGCGCCGGCGAAATCATCGATCGTGCAACGTTGTCAGCGCCTGGCAAGCCCTTGGCCAAGGAACGCTGGGCAGCGGTGATCGATTCGGTCGGCAGTCACACCTTGGCCAATGCCTGCGCCAGCACTCGCTCCGAAGGCACCGTCGCCGCTTGTGGTCTGGCGCAAGGCATGGATTTCCCGGCTTCGGTGGCGCCGTTCATTTTGCGTGGCGTGACCCTGGCCGGTATCAACAGCGTGACGCAACCCAAGGCACGCCGTGTGCAAGCATGGGAGCGTTTGGCCAGGGATCTGGATTTCTCCTTGCTGGCATTGATCAGTCATGAAATCGGCCTGAGTGAGGCCATTGACGTAGCGCCGAAGTTACTCGCCGGACAGCTTCGCGGGCGGGTTGTGGTGGACGTCAATCGCTGACCCTGTAAGCGTCGGCCCCGAGTCAGTAGCGCTCTACATCGGCGTCCATCAGGCCAGCGTCTCGCGCTCAAGCAACTGGCGTTTGCGTTCGACGCCCCAGCGATAACCCGAGAGATTGCCATCGCTGCGCACGACACGATGGCACGGGATCGCTACTGCCAGACGATTGGCGCCGCAAGCCTGGGCTACGGCGCGCATGGAAGTGGGGGCGCCGATGCGTTGGGCAATGTCAGCGTAACTGGCCGTGCTGCCTGCCGGGATTTCGCGCAACGCTTGCCAGACGCGTTCCTGAAAAGCCGTGCCTCTGACGTCCAGGGGCAAATCCAGGCCAATCGCCGGCGCTTCTATAAATCCCACGACCTTGGCGATCAGTTGCTCAAAGCCGCTATCGGCACCGATCAGGTTGGCTTTGCGAAATTGATCCTGCAGATCACAGACCAGTTGGTGCGGGTCGTCACCCAACAGAATCGCGCAGACGCCACGTTGGCTTTGCGCCACCAGAATCGCCCCGAGCGAGCATTGCCCAACGGCAAAACGAATGTCGTTGTTCTGCCCGGCCGCGCGGAAATCGCCGGGCTTCATGCCTAGCACTTGATCGGCTGATTCATAGAAACGGCTGTTGGAGTTGAAACCGGCATCGTACAGCGCGTCGGTGACCGAACCACCGTCTGCCAGGCGCTCCCGCACCCGACGCGAACGATGGGCGGCGGCATAGCCTTTTGGGGTCAGGCCGGTAGCGGCTTTGAAAACCCGATGAAAATGGAAAGGGCTCAAGCCGGCGGTCTCGGCAAGTTCATTCAGCGCCGGAGGCGTGTCGGCGACTTCAATCTGCCGACAGGCTGTCGCCACTGTGGCGGCATGTTGAGCGCTGACGTCGGTTCGGTCCTTGCTGGCGCGTTTGCTCGGCCGATAGCCTGCCGCTTCGGCCTGCTCGGCGTTCTCGAAAAATTCGACATTCTGCGGTTTCGGCAACCGCGCAAGGCTGCTCGGGCGGCAATAGATGCCGGTGGTTTTCACCGCATAGACAAACAGCCCGTCTGCTCGTGGATCACGCGCAACCACGGCGATCCAGCGTGGATCGGTTTCGATGTCGAGAGGAGGTGCAAGCGTTTTCATGTGGGTTGATCCGTTGACCTGTTTGATTCAGGTTAACCAGAGCCAGCAAGCGCAACACTCCGGGCCTTGCGGTCAAATTTTGGCTGTTTCGCCCGCTACGCGAAAGGTCAGGTTGATCCGTTGTTCACCCAGACGTGAATGGTGACCGTGCTTGATCGGCAAGACGCCATGAAAGCGCAGCCGATCAACGCCGCCCCAGATCACCATGTCGCCATGCAACAGCGCGATCCGTTGGCTTTTGTCACTGCGATTGAAACCACCGAACAGAAACATTGCCGGTAACCCGAGTGACAGCGAAACAATCGGTGCCGCGTAGGATTTTTCGTCTTTGTCCTGATGCAATGACATCTTGGCGCCGGGAACATATTGGTTGATCAGGCAGGAATCTGCCGTGAAATCTGCAAACCCCGCTCGCGCTGCCGCCGAATGTGCCAGATCGGCAAACACCGCTGGCATCGAGGGCCATGGCAAGCCGCTGAGCGGATCGGCGCTGGAATAGCGATAACCGCTGCGATCGGTGATCCAGCCCAATGCTCCGCAACTGCTGGTGCCCACCGACATGCTGAAGCCGCCGGGCGTAAGCATGTGCCGCAAAGGGGCCGCAAGTAGAATCCCGTCCAGCTCCTTCAGCAGTTGATCGATGACCGGCAGGGCAAAACCGCGAAGCAGCCATGACTGTTCGCCAATTTGTTCGGCGCGTGGATGCTGTTCGGGTTCGTGGTCGGCGAACAAATCGAAATTGCTCGGTTGCATGAAGGTCATGACGCGTCGTGAAGGTGATACCTAGGGTATGCCGTTTCCACTGTGCAGGCGAATGACACCGTGACGTACGGTCACCCGAAACGCGAGGGCAACGCGCAAGACAGGCGTGCTACTGGTGTTGGCAGGGGCAGCGCAAGTATGTGTACTCGCCACGACCGAAACCGTGGCGGGCCATGATCACCTGCGCGCAAAACGGTTCGGTCTGCAGCAGCGAACGGAGGATCGCACCGCCGCCCTGATCCAGTCGCTGCACAAGGCTTGCCCTGTCGAGCGATTCCAGCCGGGAAGATGACATCGACATGCTGACTCCTTGACTCATGGCCGAAGAACGTCAGTCCAGGCAGGGCCCTGCCGCAGAACACTCCACCGCTTGCGGTGAAATTCCTGTCGATGCTTACAGCGCTTTGCTGACGGCGATGTCGCTGATCAAGTCTTTCTGGTCATGAAGCTTGTCCAGTTCAGCCTTGGCTTCCTCTTCAGTGCCGTTTTCCAACTGAGCGAACTCAAAACGGCGTTCACCGTTGAGTTTGTATTTAATGACGTACTTGGTCGTTTGGGCCACGGTCATGCTTTCCTTGTTTGGGCAGAGCGTTTCAGCTGAGTTTGGTGCTGGAGCGGCGGATGATCTTGATCGAGTGGGTCAGGGTCGGTTTGCGGGTGACGCTGATCGGCCGACGGTTGACGGTGTCGATGGTAATGTTCCAGAAACCGGTGCTCGGCGCTGTGATTCGGGCCGGGAAGGTGTCAAAGGCGCCGCCGTGATAGGTATGACGACCGCCGTTTTTGAAGCTACGGAAGTTGGCGTCGTTCATCAGACGGATGTTGCACATTTGCGAGCATTGGATGACGACGATGTCGTCTTCATTGAGGTGCTCGCGCTGGTGAATAAATTTCATGGGCGCCTCCAGAAGGGCTTTTTCTACAAAATCAAAACGATAGCTTGTCGATGAGCGCAGTTTATCAGCCCGCACGGGTTATTATCTGGCCGTCGGGCGTTGGTTTGACAATTTTGAACAGATATTCGCAGTCGGATGCGGGTTAAATGCAGAAGGCCCCGGAGAAAAACGGCATTTGTGCTGTCGGACGGTCTTTAACGGAGGTTTTGTATGAAGTGGGGTGTGGTGTGTGTGCCGTTGGTTTTGGCTATGGCTGGTTGTGCGAATGTTTCCGAAATCAATGAAACATTGCCGACCATGAGCGTGATCTCCGGCAAGAAGCCCCATGAATATGCTCAGTGCCTGGCAGAAAAACTCGCGGACAGCCGTGGCGCATTGCAGGTGCAACCGCACAAGGATGGCGTTCAAGTGATCGTTCCGGGGAAATTGTCCTCAGGCCCTGCCGCCATATTTGATATCGAAGACCGCTCCGGCGGCAGCAGCATCAAATTGCATGAACGCATGTCGAATGTGCCGGTACGTCCCCGCGACGTGCAAAAGGCGGCCAATGCGTGTATTTCCGGCTGATAGACTGACAGTCATCAGCACCAATGCCGTCGCAGTCTTGCTGTGACGGCATTTTCATTTCTGGAGTCGCGATGAAGCGAGAGCAAGTACGGGAACGCCACGCAGAGGGCCTGATCTCTGCCACCCATGTTATCCAGAACCCGGCGAATCCGGGCGAGTGGATCGTGTTTTTCAAGAAAAGCGCCGGGCGCAGTTATTTCCTGGTGGATGACAACGATGAGGTCGAATCTTTCGGCCGGCTCGACGATTTGATCGAAGTGGTGCGCGGCCTCGGGATCAAGTTCGCCGAAATTCACATGTAAGGCTCACTTGCAGACCACCACCACACTGCGGTTTTTGTAGTTGCCGACGTCGACACCCAAGGTCTTTTCGCTTTCCTTGGGTTGAGGCGTGCCGTCAGTGCCAACGATGCGATAACCGGTGCCCGCGCAAGAAGCATCCGCTTTTTCGTAGCAGGTGGCCCAGGAATTGGCCTCACCGGAGCAATCGATGGACAGGCCCTGTTCGCCATTATTCAGATACGTGGTTTCGGACGTGGCGCAGCCGCTCAGCGTCAATACCGCAAGAAGGGGCAGCAATCTGTTCATATTCATGGTTATGTCGTCTTCAGCATGGGGGTCTAGACGCTCTGACAGCGCCGGTGTGAAAAGGTTATAGCGATTGGCCACTTGTTTGCACGCGGGTACAAAAAAGCCCTGCGCAAGGGCAGGGCTTGGGGCATGTTGCAGTCGATCAGTCCTGATCTTTGCCACGACGCTTTGCCGATGCAGGCGTGTCGGTGAACACCGACGCCACATCAGTCGCCATCTGCTCGCTGTCGAAGGGACCGGCGATCTGTTCGCCGTTGGTCGTGGTCAGCGTCCACTTGCCGTCCTTCTTGTCGATCACATACCCGTTGACGATTTTTACCGCGGCCATCTATCTGTCTCGTTCGCTGGTTCAAAGGCGCCATGATACCGGCAAATGCTCGCATTGGGGGCGATGCGCGTATGGTGGTCGAGTTGATCGGCATCTTTGGGCTAAGCTGAGTGCGCTGCCTGAAGACGTCAACGGAACTATCGGCGAGAATATTTCTCTATGATGGCATCGGTTAGCCAGTGCGGGGCATTGTAAGGTGCACGCCGCCTGATTAGACTGCGCCGAAACTCGTACACACCGCCTTTTCAAGGACTTATATGATCAAGAAATGCTTGTTCCCAGCAGCCGGTTACGGTACTCGCTTCCTGCCAGCGACTAAAGCCATGCCCAAAGAAATGCTGCCGGTGGTAAACAAGCCACTGATCCAGTACGGCGTTGAAGAAGCTCTGGATGCTGGCCTGACGGAAATCTCCATCGTCACCGGTCGTGGCAAGCGCGCTCTGGAAGACCACTTCGACATCAGCTACGAGTTGGAAAACCAGATCAAAGGCACCGACAAAGAGAAATATCTGGTCGGTATCCGCAAACTGCTCGACGAGTGCTCGTTCTCCTACACCCGTCAGACCGAAATGAAAGGTCTGGGCCACGCGATCCTGACCGGTCGCCCGCTGATCGGTGACGAACCGTTCGCCGTGGTCCTGGCGGACGACCTGTGCGTCAACCTCGACGGCGACGGCGTACTGACCCAGATGGTCAAGCTGTACAAACAGTTCCGCTGCTCGATCATCGCCATCCAGGAAGTCGATCCGCAGGAAACCAGCAAGTACGGCGTGATTGCCGGCGAGATGATCCGCGACGACATCTATCGCGTGCACAGCATGGTCGAGAAGCCAAAGCCGGAAGACGCGCCGTCGAACCTGGCAATCATCGGTCGTTACATCCTGACCCCGGACATCTTCGACCTGATCGAACAAACCGAGCCAGGCAAGGGCGGCGAAATCCAGATCACCGATGCGCTGATGAAACAAGCCCAGAACGGCTGCGTCATGGCCTACAAGTTCAAAGGCAAGCGTTTCGACTGCGGTGGCGCTGAAGGCTACATCGAAGCGACCAACTTCTGCTTCGAGAACTTCTACAAGACTGGCAAGGCTTACTAAGAGCGCTTGATTTGTCTGTAAGAAAAACCCGCTTCGGCGGGTTTTTTCATTTTGCGCCCCATATGATTGGCAGTGCTTGCCCAACGAGCATCTGCAGGTATGCTGATCCCCTGCCGAGGAGATAGAAATGGCCTACGATTTTGACCTTTATGTGATTGGTGCCGGTTCCGGCGGTGTGCGCGCTGCGCGTTTTGCGGCCGGGTTCGGTGCGAAAGTGGCGGTGGCGGAGAGCCGTTATCTGGGCGGGACCTGTGTCAACGTTGGCTGCGTGCCGAAAAAGCTGCTGGTGTACGGCGCGCATTTCGCCGAAGACTTTGAGCAGGCATCCGGTTTTGGCTGGAGTCTGGGTGAGGCGAATTTCGACTGGGCGACCCTGATCGCCAACAAGGATCGCGAGATCAATCGCCTCAACGGCATTTATCGCAATCTTCTGGTCAACAGCGGTGTGACCCTGCACGAGGCGCACGCGAAGATCGTTGGCCCGCACGAGGTTGAAGTGAACGGCCAGCGCTACACCGCGAAAAACATTCTGATCGCGACCGGTGGCTGGCCGCAGATTCCGGAGATTCCGGGGCGCGAGCATGCGATCGGTTCCAATGAGGCGTTTTTCCTTAAGGAGCTGCCAAAGCGTGTATTGGTGGTTGGCGGCGGTTACATCGCCGTTGAGTTCGCCGGGATTTTCCATGGCCTCGGCGCAAACACTACGCTGTTGTATCGCGGCGATCTGTTCCTGCGCGGTTTCGACGGTTCGGTACGCAAGCATTTGCAGGAAGAGCTGACCAAGCGTGGTCTGGATCTGCAATTCAATGCTGACATCGCGCGTATCGACAAGCAGGCTGACGGTAGTTTGAAAGCCACGCTTAAAGATGGTCGCGAGCTGGAAGCGGATTGCATTTTCTATGCAACCGGCCGGCGTCCGATGCTGGACAATCTTGGTCTGGAAAACACCGATGTGCAGCTCACCGACAAAGGCTTCATCAAAGTCGACGAGCAGTACCAGACCAGCGAGCCATCGATTCTGGCGCTGGGCGATGTCATTGGTCGTGTGCAACTGACGCCAGTGGCATTGGCTGAAGGCATGGCCGTGGCGCGTCGTCTGTTCAAACCTGAGCAATACCGTCCGGTGGATTACAAGATGATCCCGACTGCAGTGTTCAGCCTGCCGAACATCGGCACGGTCGGTTTGACCGAGGAAGAAGCGCGCGAGGCGGGCCACGATGTGGTGATCTTTGAAAGCCGTTTCCGACCGATGAAGCTGACCCTGACCGAGTGCCAGGAGAAAACCCTGATGAAGCTGGTGGTCGATGGCAAGACCGACAAAGTCCTCGGCTGTCACATGGTCGGCCCGGACGCTGGCGAGATCGTTCAGGGTTTGGCGATTGCCTTGAAGGCTGGCGCGACCAAACGCGACTTCGACGACACGATCGGGGTGCACCCGACGGCCGCCGAAGAGTTTGTCACCATGCGTACGCCGGTCGGCGCTTAAGCGTCTTTCGCTTTGCTGGTGTCTGGCGCTGCTGCAACGGTAGCTGCCAGGCGCTGGCTTTCCTCCAGGCTCGTCTGAGCCTTATTCAATTCCTTTTCCAATGACTGGTTGAGCAGTGTCTGCTCCTCGACGCTCTGTTTGAGTGCCTGGCTTTCCAGTGTCGCAACGCGCAGGCGTTCCTGGAGGAGGGTGCGTTCGCTGTCAACGCGGGCCGCTTGCTCCAGCAGTTGATCCTGACGCTGATTGCTCTGTTTGAGCTGATCCTGCATCAGGCTCAGCTCACGCTGCGTGCCACGGTTTTCCGTGAGCAGGCGTTCGTTGTCGCGGTGCAGTTGCGTGATCTCATCCTGACGGATCAGCGCACTTTGCTGCGCCTGACGCAGTTCGGCCTGAATCTGCTGCACTTGCGCTTCGTGACGGCTCTGTTCCTGCTCGCGCTGTTCTTTGGTGGCGTTGCGGTAGTGCTCCAGTGCGTCACGGGCGTGCAGGTGTTTTTCTTCCAGCGAACGGATCTGCTCGTCCTTGTCTTGCAGGCGCAACTCAAAATCGGCCAGCGCCTGATTCAGGCCCGCGTTGCGGGTCTGTTCGGTTTGCAGCATCGAGCGCGTGTTGCCAAGCGCTTCGGACTCGCGCTCCAGCGCGGCGCCTTGAATGTCGTGTTCTTGCTCGAGCTTTTCCAGAGCCTGGCGGGTCTGTTTCAGCTCCGACTCCAGCGCCTCGCGCTGCTCCTCGAACTGCTCGCGAGCCTGCTCGATAGGCTCTTGTGCCTGTTCTTTGAGGCGTTGGGCGAGGCGCGAGACGAGGGCGCTCAACTCGTCATCGATGGGCTCTGACGACGCTTCAACGGGCTGTGCGCCGTCGTCCAGCTCTTTCAGGTAACGATGGATCGTGGTTTTCGAGCCGGTGTTGCCCATTTCAATGCGTACTGCATCGATGCTCGGGTGTTCGCCACGGGCGAGGATCGCTGTGCGCGCGATCTGCACCAGTGCTTTGGTAATGCCGCCACGGGCCATGTGAACTCCTACGGTTACGTACTGTGGTACATGCCACTAAAGTACGCAGTGTACCATCCAGAAAATAAAGGTAAACCTTTGATAAAAAAGACGCGGGATATACTGGTATTACCCAGTGTCAGGCGGCAAAATGCGTTTCTGCATCCCAGTCTCAGTACGCCAGCGAGAAAACAGCCCATGAGCGATCTGGATCGCTATCTGCAAGCCGCCACGCGCGATAACACCCGCCGCAGCTATCGCGCAGCCATTGAACATTTTGAAGTGAAGTGGGGCGGGTTTCTGCCGGCCACGGCTGACAGCGTGGCGCGATATCTGGTGGCTCACGCCGGCGAGCTGTCGATCAATACGTTGAAGCTGCGTCTGTCAGCGCTGGCGCAATGGCATAACAGTCAGGGCTTTGCCGATCCGACCAAAGCGCCGGTGGTGCGCAAAGTCTTCAAAGGCATCCGGGCATTGCATCCGGCGCAGGAGAAACAGGCCGAGCCGTTGCAGCTGCAGGATCTGCAGCGCGTCATCGATTGGCTGGAGCACGAGGCGCAAACTGCGAGAGAGCAGCAGGATCGGCCGTTACTGCTCAAGGCCTATCGTGATCGCGCACTGATTCTGCTGGGATTCTGGCGCGGCTTCCGCAGCGATGAACTATGTCGCTTGCAAATCGAGCACGTGCAGGCACACGCCGGCAAAGGCATCACCTTGTACCTGCCACGCAGCAAGGGCGATCGGGAAAATCTCGGCCAGACCTATCAAGCCCCGGCGCTGCTCAAGCTCTGCCCGGTACAGGCTTACATCGACTGGATCACCGAAGCCGCGCTGGTGCGTGGCCCGGTTTTTCGCAGCATCGACCGCTGGGGCAATCTCAACGAAGAAGGTCTGCATGCCAACAGCATCATTCCTCTGCTGCGTCAGGCTTTGCAGCGCGCCGGCATTGCTGCCGAAAACTACACCAGCCATTCCCTGCGTCGAGGCTTCGCAACTTGGGCCCATCAAAGCGGCTGGGATCTGAAATCCCTGATGAGTTACGTCGGTTGGAAGGATATGAAGTCCGCGATGCGCTATGTTGAAGCCAGCCCATTCCAGGGGATGGCTCGGATTACGGATAACCCGGCTTCGTCGTAGATATCGTTTTCTTCTATTAATACAGTCAGCTAATAGCGAAAACAAATCAGCAGCATCAGGTTTGCCAATGAGCCATCCGTCGAGTGAGTGGGTAGGATTCACCCATCGAATTCACAACCACTGACGGAGAGTCATCAATGCCTATCATCAACAGCCAAGTAAAACCGTTCAAAGCTACCGCGTTCAAAAACGGCGACTTCGTTCAAGTCTCGGACGCTGACCTGAAAGGCAAGTGGTCGGTCGTGTTCTTCTACCCAGCCGACTTCACCTTCGTTTGCCCAACCGAGCTGGAAGACCTGGCTGACAACTACGCTGCTTTCCAGAAACTGGGCGTAGAGATCTACAGCGTTTCCACCGACACCCACTTTGCCCACGCTGCCTGGCACAACACTTCGCCAGCCATCGGCAAAATCGAATACACCATGATCGGCGATCCGACCCACGCCATCTCCCGCAACTTCGACGTACTGATCGAAGAAGTTGGCCTGGCTGACCGTGGCACTTTCGTGATCAACCCTGAAGGCCAGATCAAAATCGTTGAACTGAACGATGGCGGCGTTGGCCGTGACGCTTCCGAGCTGCTGCGCAAGATCAAGGCTGCTCAGTACGTTGCTGCTCACCCAGGCGAAGTTTGCCCAGCCAAGTGGAAAGAAGGCGAGGCCACTCTGGCACCGTCCCTGGACCTGGTCGGCAAGATCTAAGTCTGTGACACGCAACTCAGGGCGGTACGCCGCACCTTCTTAAGTACGCTGCACCGCCCAATAAAAATGCCCGGGCGAGATTCGCTCGGGCTTTTTTTCGCCTCAAATAAAGGAAATCGCCCGTATGTTGGACGCCAATCTTAAAGCCCAGTTGAAATCGTACCTGGAACGGGTCACCCAGCCGATCGAGATCGTTGCTTCCCTCGACGACGGTGCGAAATCCCGTGAAATGCTCGAACTGCTGAAAGACGTTGCCAGTCTTTCGAGCCAGATTACCTTGATCGACAGCGGTGACGACGCGCGCAAGCCATCGTTCTCGATCAACCGCCCGGGCGCCGACATCAGTCTGCGTTTCGCCGGCATCCCGATGGGCCACGAATTCACTTCGCTGGTACTGGCCTTGCTGCAAGTCGGCGGCCACCCTTCGAAAGCCAGTGTTGAAGTGATCGAGCAGATCCGTTCGCTCAAAGGCCAGTTCAGCTTCGAGACTTACTTCTCGCTGTCCTGCCAGAACTGCCCGGACGTGGTCCAGGCGCTGAACCTGATGGCCGTGCTCAACCCGAGTATCCGCCACGTCGCCATCGATGGCGCGCTGTTCCAGGACGAAGTCAATGATCGCAAGATCATGGCTGTGCCGAGCATCTACCTCAATGGTGAAAACTTCGGTCAGGGCCGCATGGGGCTGGAAGAAATTCTCGCCAAACTCGACACCGGCGCCATCGAGCGTCAGGCCGAGAAAATCAGCGCAAAAGAAGCCTTTGACGTATTGGTGGTCGGCGGTGGGCCCGCCGGTGCTTCGGCAGCGATCTATGCCGCCCGTAAAGGCATCCGCACCGGTGTAGCAGCTGAGCGTTTCGGCGGTCAGGTGCTGGACACCATGGCCATCGAGAACTTCATTTCCGTGCAGGAAACCGAAGGGCCGAAACTGGCCACGGCGCTGGAAGAACACGTCAAGCAATACGACGTCGACATCATGAACCTGCAGCGCGCCGACAAGCTGATCCCTGGCAAGAACGGCGAATTGCATGAAGTGCGCTTCGCCAGCGGCGCAACCCTCAAAGCCAAGAGCGTGATCCTGGCGACCGGTGCGCGCTGGCGTGAAATGAACGTGCCGGGCGAGCAGGACTACCGCAACAAAGGCGTGGCGTACTGCCCGCACTGCGATGGCCCGCTGTTCAAAGGCAAGCGCGTGGCGGTGATCGGCGGCGGTAACTCCGGCGTTGAAGCGGCCATCGACCTGGCCGGTATTGTGTCCCACGTAACCCTGCTGGAGTTCGACGTGCAGTTGCGTGCTGACGCCGTGCTGCAACGTAAGCTGCACAGCCTGCCGAACGTCACCGTGATCACCAGTGCGCAAACCACTGAAGTCACCGGTAATGGCGAGAAGGTCAACGGCCTGCGCTATAAGGATCGCAATACTGATGAGCTGCGCACGGTCGAGCTGGAAGGGATTTTCGTGCAGATCGGTTTGCTGCCGAACACTGACTGGCTGAAGGGCACTATCGAGCTGTCGCCGCGTGGCGAGATCATTGTCGATAACCGTGGCGAGACTTCGATCCCGGGGATCTTCGCTGCCGGTGACGTGACGACTGTGCCATACAAGCAGATCGTGATTGCGGTGGGCGAGGGCGCCAAGGCTTCGTTGAGTGCTTTTGATCACTTGATCCGCACGTCGGCCCCGGCTTAAACGTCCGGCCAGAAATGAAAAACCCGTGAGTGATCACGGGTTTTTTATTGCGTGTGAAACGTTGCCCCTCACCCCAGCCCTCTCCCGAGGGAGAGGGAGCCAACCGAGGGGGCTGGCGTTTTCCATCGACCTGAATGACCGAGTCGATTATGGATTCGGTAAAGATCTTTCACGTCGGCGGAATTCTTGAATATCCCCCAATCAGCTCCCTCTCCCTATGGGCGGTCCGACGTTTCGGGAGGGTTAGGCTGAGGGGCTTTTCAGCTTTTACAGCGGCGCAGGCTGAATGATCTCGACCCAGTAACCATCCGGATCCTTGATGAACGCCAGGCTTTTCATGCGGCCATCGCTCAGGCGCTTCTGGAAATCACAGCCCAGCTCTTCAAAGCGTGCACACGCAGCAACGATATCCGGTACCGAAATGCAGATGTGGCCAAAACCACGTGGATCGGTATTACCGTTGTGATAAGCGAAGTCCGCGTCGTTCTCGGTGCCGTGGTTGTGCGTCAGTTCGAGAATGCCCGGGATCGATTTCATCCACTGGGTACGTGCAGCGGCGTCGGCCGGGATCTGCGCCTTGTCGACCAGTGCGAGGAAGTACAGGCTGAACTCGGCTTCGGCGAAGTCACGTTTTTCGACCAGCGAGAAACCCAGCACGCGAGTATAGAAGTCCAGGGATTTGGTGATGTCCTTCACGCGCAACATGGTGTGGTTGAAGACAAAGTGTTGGGTTGCGCTGTCTGGTGTGGCGGTGACGCCGGGAAAGGTGTTCAGTTCGTGCAGGCTCATGGGCCCTCCAATAACTATGGGCGAGTGATGGGCGCAATGATACGCATGCCCGCCGGCATCGCCAAATGAAAGGCGGGCTTGCCCTGAAAGTGAGCGAGGCTCAGACTTTACGGCTCAATTAGCGAGTGCGTCTGGCAATGATCCGACTGTTCAAATCCCTGTTTGTTTTTTCCGCTTTGTCCCTTGGCGCAACTTGCGTGCTGGCGGATGCACCGGACGTCACCTGGCCTGCAGGCTGGGAGGTTGAAGCGCTGCCGCAAGCGTCGCCGCAGGTTTCCCGGCAGCGGGCGGTAAAGAACGATGCCGAGGGCAATCAGGTGATGGTGATGGAGTTGACCATGACGCAGGTCGAGACTGGCCATCAGGTCAACTTGGAGGGGGTGCTGCTGGAAATGCGCAAGTCCATCCAGAAGGGTTTCTTTCAGGACGGCTACCAGAGTGTTTGTAACAAAATCCATCCGGCAACGCTCGGTTCTTTGTCCGCGCTGGAGACGACTTGCACGATCACTGAAAACGGTCGACACGTGTTGTCGCAAACCCTGGTCGCCGCAGTCGAGGCGGACAAGGCCTATGTTCTTTCCTACGCAGGACAGGCCGAGGTGTATAAGGCAAGTGCCGATGAAATAGTGGCGGTAAAAAACAGCCTGAAACTTTAGTCATCTGTTCTATGCGTGACTCGACTAGATACCCGAACGGATTAAGCACAAAGTTAAACGTAGACCGCGAATGGCAACATCACGCGGCGAAACGTTTAAGGTTTTTCTCAGCAGCGTTACAGACTATTCCTAACTTGCTCGATGAAATTAATTTCATTTGTTAGATATTGTCAATAAAAAAGCCCTGCATAGAGCAGGGCTTTTTTTGTTGGCGTGAGATTAACCGCGCAACCAGGAATCAACGGTGGCGGCACCGTATTGTTCTTTCCAGGCTTTCAGGCCGCGGTGGTTACCACCCTTGGTCTCGATCAGTTCACCGGTGTGCGGGTTGTGATAAACCTTGACCACGCGTGCGCGGCGGGTTTTCGGTGCTGCCGAGGTTTGCAGAGCGGATTTTGCCGGATTCGGATCGAGAATGGAGATGATGTCTTTCAGGCCTTTGCCGTAGGTTTTCATCAGCCCCTGGAGCTTTTCTTCGAATTCGATTTCTTTCTTCAACCCGGCATCGTTCTTCAGCGATTCCAGCTGCTTGAGCTGTTCCTGAAGGGCCTTTTCAGCTGCACGAAATTCAGCGAGTCTGGACAATATCTTTACTCCAATAGTGTGTTTGGCTGATACCAACCGCAAACAAAGCTATAAGCCAAGAGCCTTGAAACGACTCCGTGATAAATGGCTCACCTGCGAATTTTTGCTCAGGTTGAAAAAATTGTAGTAGTTAATGCGTCCAGAGTAAATCCTGATGTTGTCTTCATGTAACAACAGCGGTCTTTTGTATCAATTTGGTGCGCCTGATCGGCGTGTCAAGCTTAACGCCAGTAAGTTAATGTTGACTTAATGCGCTGATGAAGTCGGCGGCAGGCATTGGTTTTCCGAAGAGATAGCCTTGCAGAAAGTTGACCTGGTGCGCGGTCAGGTAGTCCGCCTGCGCTTGAGTTTCGACACCTTCGGCAACAATCCCCAGATCAAGCTTGGCCGAGAGTTCGATAATCGTGTCGAGAATATGCCGTGACAGCGCGTCGATCCCGATCATGGCAACGAAACTCTGGTCGATCTTGAGAAAATCGACATTGAACTTGCGCAAATAGCCAAGGCTGGAATGGCCGGTACCGAAATCGTCGATGGCGATCTTCACCCCCAAGGTATGCAACTGTTCGAACAGTTGGTGAGTGATGTCGGTCGGTTCAATCAGTTCGCGCTCGGTCAATTCCAGGATCAGGCTAATGCTGCCAGGCGCGAACGCTGCGAGAAACTGGCGGCATTCGTCAACCAGTTCCAGGTCCCGACAATGACTTGCGGTGATGTTGATGCCGAGGTGGAAGGGCGTGGCGAAGCTTGATGACAGTGGCCCCAGTACGGCGGCGGTCTGCTGCATCAACGAACGGGTCATCGGCACGATCAATCCGGAGTGTTCGGCAAACGGAATGAACAGGTCCGGGCGTACCAGGCCTTCTTTGGGATGATCCCATCGCATCAGCACCTCTGCGCCAGACCATTTTTTGCTGTCGCCGTGCACGACGGGCTGGAAGTAGGGGATGAACTCGCCAGCTTCCAGCGCACGGAGCATTTCATGGCTGGGAGACGTCGAGCGTTTTTGCAAGACATGACCAATCGCACCGGAGACTATTCCAAAGAACATCAACAAGCTGAACAGCGGCGGATATTCGTCCGCCATGTAACGCCACGTTTCGCCTTGCGGGTAACCGGCGGCGACACTGAAGGCATAGCGCGACGACTGCAGCATGCTTTGGGCAATCGGCAGCGCGGGAAGGCTGCCTTGGTGCACTTTGCCGTCGGCGGACAGCCAGTTGTCGCCGACCTGCAGCAGCAACAGGGTTTGCCGGCCAATCAAGCGCAGAATGTTGCTCAAGTGATAACCGTCAAGCGTGGTCAATGCGCCGCCACGACCCTCACCCAAGCGGTAAACCAGCAGCGCGGTATCGGGCGTCACCGGGTTGCCGTTCATAAGCCACAACTTGCCCTCGTGGTAATCGCCGGAGTTGACCGCTTCCTTGTAGTCACCGAACAGCGAACTGCAATAGAGATTGTTGTCCCAGACCAGATTGGTCGAGCGTACAAACGGTCGGCGAGTGACCTGCTCGCGCAACGCCAGTTTCACCTCTTCGCAGGTTTTTCCGGCCAGTGGCAGTAGGTCTTTGGCCGCCTGCGCAGTGTTGTCGAGCATCAACTCGAACTGGCGCAGCGCCTCGGTGGCGGTCTGCCGGGTGCTCTGCTGCAAAGTGCGCTCGGCCTGCATGTAGAGAATCACACCGCCGAGCGCCACTGGAAGCAGGCCGCTGAGCAGGGTCACTACGAGGCGGGTGCTGCGTTTTCGGCGAGGTCTGACGGTCAATGGCATGGGCGCATCCTGTCGCGATGAAGGGGACTCTTGAATGCAGGCTGGAGAATGGCGCGCTGCTGAAAAACAGTTGAGCCATCGGGGAGGATAGATGGCAGATGCCGCTTGCGCCGCTCAGGGATGATTTATCCGCGTGGCCAACTCGATAAAGGCCAGTGTGGCGGGTGAGGCCTGGCGCTGATCAAGGACGGCGAGGCCGACCTGGCGTTTGACTTGCGGCGACAGCGCAACTTTCACATACCGTGGATTCTGCGCCTGCGGTAGCGAGCTTTCAGCGACGACGGTGATGGCATCGCCACGACTGACCGTGTCGAGAGTGCTGAGCAGTTGCGAGCAGCGAAAACGGATATTCGGTTGCAGGCGATCAGCGCTGAACAGTCGCGACACCAGCTCCGAAGATCCCGCTTCTGTAAGCACGAATGGGTCGTCGCACAGCTCCCTGAGGTTCACCGTCGAGCGCGTCGCCAAGCGATGGTCAAGCGGCAGCAGGGCAACCATCTGGTCCTCGATCACGGCAAAGGTGTCGAAGCGCTCTTCAGGCAGTACCACGAAACCGATGTCGATCCGCCGCTCTTCCAGCCACTGGATCACCTGTCGATCCGGTCCTTCATCCATATGCACTTCGATGCCTGGATAGGCGACGCGATAGCGCTGCAAAATCGCCGGCAACAGCTTGACCGACGAAGTCGGGCCGAATGAACCGATGCGTAAAGTGCCGCGCTTCATGCCACGGGCATCGGCAGCCTCCTGACGCAACGTGTTGGCCAGACCCAGCATGGCCCGGGCGCGCAGCAACAACTGTTCGCCGATATCGCTGAGCGCTACTTGTGACTGATGCCGACGCAGCAGTTCGACGCCCAGTTCCTGCTCCAGTGATTTCAGCGCGTGCGACACCGCTGACTGGGAAATGCCCAAGCGATGGGCGGCCAAGGTAAATCCGCGCAGCTCGGCCACCAGTGAGAAGATTTCCAGCTGTGTGAGAGTCATGAGTATTTACTCATTTTACGATGAACAGGAATGAGATGGATCATACGCCATCCTTCAGTTACCCGGATTCAAGCCTTATGCATAATCTTCAGCAAACCCAACCGACAACCACCGACATGCCGGTCTATCTGACGTTGGCGGCAGTCACCATGGTATGGGGCGGGACTTTTGTCGCCGGGCGTTTTCTCGCTGGCAGCCTCAGCCCGATGTTCGCCGCCAGCCTGCGCTTCCTGCTTGCCAGCGCAGCGTTGCTCGGATTTCTGTGGCTGGCGCGAATTCCGTTGGCACGGCCTGCGCCACGGCAATGGCTGCAACTGGCATTGCTGGGGTTCTTCGGGATTTTCTTCTACAACGTGTGTTTCTTTTATGGCTTGCAGTACATCAACGCCTCGCGTGCTTCATTGATCGTTGCGTTGAATCCCGCGGTGATCGGCCTCGCGTCGTGGTTGTTGTTCAAAGAACGTCTGGCACGCGTCAAAGTCATTGGCATCGTGGCGTGCATTGGCGGTGCTGGCGCGGTAATCGTCAGCCGCAATCCACAACTGTTGGCAGCAACGCCCGACGCCTGGATCGGTGACGTACTGATCCTCGGTTGCGTGCTGGGCTGGGGCGTGTATTCGTTGTTTTCCCGCAGTCTCAATCAGGCGCTCGGGCCGGTGCAGACCGTGACGTACTCGATCCTGCTCGGCACGCTGATGCTGTGGACGCTGGCGGCGGTGCGCGGCGAACTGAGCTGGACGGCGTTGCTCGACCTGGGCGTGACGCAGTGGTTGAGTCTTGTCTATTTAGGCGTGCTCGGTTCGGCGCTGGCGTACATCGGTTACTACGACGGCATTCGCAAAATCGGCGCGACGCGGTCAGGGGTGTTTATCGCCTTGAGCCCTTTGACTGCCGTGTTGCTGGGCGCGCTGCTGCTCGGTGAGCATCTGACGCTAGCCATGTATCTGGGCGGTGCGTTGATCATGGCGGGCATTTATCTGTGCAATAAACCCCTTGCGCCGTCGGCAAAAAAGCGGATTTTATAGAGAGAGCAGACAAGCCTATTTACGCTGTGTAGAATCGGGTTACGCATACAATAATAATCGTCTTCTGGCAGCAGAAGCCTCGCCCGCAAGAGCCTTGGGTCGACAATGAAGATATTCGGGTTTCAACTGATCTACGGTGACTTCCTCGCCCGCAGTGTGCGTGGCATCTCCTGCGCGCCACCCACCGACCTCGCATGACTGACAAATAACCCTGGTTAATTTGATAAGAATGATGAGGCGTCACCATGACAGATTTATACGAAAACCCAATGGGCCTGATGGGCTTTGAATTCATCGAGCTCGCATCGCCGGTGCCGGGCACCCTGGAGCCGATCTTCGAGATCATGGGCTTCACCAAAGTCGCCACCCACCGCTCGAAGAACGTGCACCTGTATCGCCAGGGCGCGATCAACCTGATCCTCAACAACGAACCGAACAGCGTCGCTTCGTACTTCGCCGCCGAGCATGGCCCGTCCGTTTGCGGCATGGCGTTCCGCGTCAAGGATTCGCAAAAGGCCTATAACCGCGCACTGGAACTCGGCGCTCAGCCGATCCACATCGAAACCGGTCCGATGGAGCTGAACCTGCCAGCGATCAAAGGCATTGGCGGCGCGCCGCTGTACCTGATCGACCGTTTCGGCGAAGGCAGTTCGATCTATGACATCGACTTCGTGTTCATCGAAGGCGTTGATCGCAATCCGGTTGGCGCTGGTCTGAAAATCATCGATCACCTGACGCACAACGTGTATCGCGGTCGCATGGCCTACTGGGCGAACTTCTACGAGAAGCTGTTCAATTTCCGCGAAATCCGCTACTTCGACATCAAAGGCGAGTACACCGGCCTGACCTCGAAAGCGATGACCGCTCCGGATGGCATGATCCGTATCCCGTTGAACGAAGAATCGTCCAAGGGCGCAGGTCAGATCGAAGAGTTCCTGATGCAGTTCAACGGCGAGGGCATCCAGCACGTTGCATTCCTCACCGACGACCTGATCAAGACTTGGGATCAACTGAAGAAAATCGGCATGCGCTTCATGACCGCACCGCCGGACACCTACTACGAAATGCTCGAAGGCCGCCTGCCGAACCACGGCGAGCCGGTCGATCAACTGCAATCGCGGGGCATCCTGCTTGATGGCGCGTCGGAGCAGGGTGACAAACGCTTGCTGCTGCAGATCTTCTCGGAAACCCTGATGGGTCCGGTGTTCTTCGAGTTCATTCAGCGCAAGGGTGACGATGGTTTCGGCGAGGGCAACTTCAAGGCCTTGTTCGAATCGATCGAGCGTGATCAGGTGCGTCGCGGTGTACTCGCTACCGAGTAATCCGCCACACCGATAGACACTGTAGGAGTGAGCCTGCTCGCGATAGCGTTTTCAGATCCGGCAATGCTGGTGACTGAATGACCGCAATCGCGAGCAGGCTCACTCCTACATTTTTTTGTGTTTGGCTTAAGGACGGCGTTGGCGCATCAGGTGTTTGAAGCCTTCGAAGACCAGCACCACAACCGCCATCCAGATCGGAATATAAGTCAGCCATTCGCCAGACTTGATACTCTCGCCGAGCAGCAGCGCCACCCCGAGCAACAGCACCGGCTCAACATAACTCAACAATCCAAACAGACTGAACGGCAGCAGGCGGCTGGCAATGATGTACACCACCAGTGCCGAGGCACTGATCAAACCCAGTAGCGGGATCAGCCACATCAACCCCGGGTATTGATCGAACACGCCCAAACCTTGCTCACCCCCACGCACGAACCAATACGCGACTGGCAGCATCAGCGTCATATCAACCCACAACCCGCCGAGGTGATCGGTCTTCAGGTATTTGCGCAGGACGAAGTACAGCGGATAGCCGACCACGACCACCAGTGTCGCCCAGGAAAATCCGCCAACCTGATACAGCTCATTCAATACACCCAGCGAAGCGAAGAACACCGCGATTTTTTGCAGGTACGACAGGCTTTCGCCGTAGGCGATCCGTCCGGTCAGCACCATGGCCAGCGGCAGCAGGAAGTAGCCGAGCGACACATCGAGGCTATAGCCATTGAGCGGTGCCCACATGAACAGCCATAACTGCACACCGAGCAGAGCGGAAGAGACGATCAGCCCGGCGATCAGTTTTGGCTTCGCGGCCATCAGCCGAACCAGCTCCAGCACCCGTCGCCACTCGCCAGAGACCAACATGAACACGGTCATGCACGGCACCGTCAGCAGCATCCGCCAGCCGAAAATTTCCACGCCGCTCAATGGGGTGAGCAGCGAGGTGTAGTAATACATGACGGCAAACAGCACCGAGGCCGAAACCGATAAAGCGATACCTTTAGACAAACTGTCCTCGCGGGTGGGTGATCAAACGGGGCGCGAAGGATACGTGGTTTTTGTGCTGAATATTGGCCGCCTGCTCATTATTTTCAACACGTACACCCCCCAATTGTAGGAGCTGCCGCAGGCTGCGATCTTTTGATTTTAAAAAAAACAGATCAAAAGATCGCAGCCTGCGGCAGCTCCTACATGGATGGCGTCAGGCTGAGTGGGTTTTGCGGCCGGACACAAAATGACTGACATCGTTGAAGCCCGGTGTCGATGCATGCCCCGGTGTCACCAGCGAATCGATAAACGCTTCATCTTCAGCGGTGATCTTCACCGCCTGCGCCTTGGTGTACGCATCCCACTGTTCTTCCGTACGCGGCCCGACAATCGCCGACGTCACCGCGCTGTTGTTCAACACCCAGGCAATCGCGAACTCGACGATTCCGACGCCACGTTGTTCGGTGTACTGATGAATTTGCTGGGCAATGCGCAACGACTCCACGCGCCATTCGGTTTCCAGAATGCGTTTGTCCTGACGCCCGGCGCGGCTGTTGGCATCCGGTGTCACGTCCGGCGCGTACTTGCCACTGAGCACGCCACGGGCCAACGGGCTGTAAGGCACCACACCGAGGCCGTAGGTTTGCGCGGCGGTAATCTGCTCGGTCTCGGCCTGACGGTTGACGATGTTGTACAACGGCTGGCTGATCACCGGCCGATCGACGCCCAGTTTGTCGGCGATACGAATCACCTCGGCAATCCGCCAGCCGCGATAGTTCGACAAACCCCAATAACGGATCTTGCCCTGGCGAATCAGATCGCCAATCGCCGAAATCGTGACGTCCAATGGCGTGTTGTGGTCTTCGCGGTGCAGGTAATAGATGTCGAGGTAGTCGGTGCCGAGACGGGTCAGGCTGGCGTCCAGACCATTGAAGATATGCTTGCGGCTAAGGCCGCTGCGGTTTGGCACACCGTCCACCGGGCCGAACCCGACCTTGGTCGCCAGCACCCACTCATGCCGATTGCCGGCAATTGCTTCACCGACGATCTCTTCCGAACGACCGTTGGTGTATACGTCGGCGGTGTCGATGAAGTTGATGCCCTGATCCCAGGCCTTGTCGATGATGCGCAACGACTCTTCGGTACTGGTCTGCTCGCCGAACATCATCGTACCGAGCGTGAGGGTAGACACCTGCAACCCTGAATGCCCCAGTGTGCGATAGCTCATGCCGAAATCCTTTTGTCGGTGGGAAACCTCAACAAATAACAGATGTGTAACAGGGCGCAAAGTGAATTGTTGCGGCGTTTAAACGCAAAAAGATCGCAGCCTGCGGTAGCTCCTACAAGGAACACATTCCAAGGTAGGAGCTGCCGAAGGCTGCGATCTTTTGATCCTGCGCTTGTAATTAAGCCCGCAACGTCCGCGTCATCCGCAGCGCCAACAGACTCCCGCCAACAATCACACCCGCCAGCAGATACAGCGCCGCATCGGTCGAGCCGGTGCTGTCCTTGACCCAACCGACCAGGTACGGGCTGAGGAAACCGGCCATCTGCCCCATCGAGTTGATCAATGCCAGACCACCGGCTGCAGCGCCGGCACTCAACATGGCGGTCGGCACTGGCCAGAACATTGGCAGGCCGGTCAGCGCGCCCATGGTCGCAATGGTCAGGCCGAGAATCGCAATCGCCGGGTTGCCCGCAAAGTTCACCGCGATTACCAGGCCGATCGCGCCCATCAGCATCGGCACCACCAAGTGCCAGCGACGTTCTTTGCGCAGATCCGCCGAGCGACCCACGACGAGCATGAACACCGCCGCCAGCAGATACGGAATCGCGCTCAACCAACCGATCACCAGGTTATCGCTGAAGCCGAGGTTCTTGATGATCGACGGCAGCCAGAAGTTGATCGCATACACGCCACTCTGGATACAGAAGTAGATCAGGCCGAATGCCCAGATTGCCGGGTTCTTGAACACGGCAATCAACGAGTCGGAATTGGTTTTCGGCTTGTTCGCCAGGTCTTCGGCCTGATCCGCTTCAAGCACCGCGCGCTCGTGCGGGGTCAGCCACTTGGCATTGGCGAAGCTGTCGCTCAGCAGGAAGTAGGCGAGGGCGCCAAGGATCACCGTCGGAATGCCCTGCAGCAGGAACATCCACTGCCAGCCGGCCAGACCGCCCTGGCCTGCGGCGAAGTGATTGAGGATCCAGCCAGAGAACGGGCTGCCGAGCAAACCGGATACCGGGATCGCCGACATGAACAGCGCCATGATCCGGCCACGACGGAAGGTCGGGAACCATTGCGAGAGATACAGCACGACGCCCGGGAAGAACCCGGCTTCGGCCGCACCGGTAAACAGGCGCAGGGTGTAGAACTCGGTCGGGGTGGTGACGAACAACAGGCAGGTCGACAGTGTGCCCCAAGTGATCATCATCACGGCAATCCAGCGCCGAGGACCGAACCTGGTCAACGCCAGGTTGCTCGGTACGCCGCACAGCACGTAACCGATGAAGAAGATGCCGGCACCGAGGCCGTACACGGTTTCGCTGAATTTCAGTGCGTCGAGCATCTGCAGTTTGGCGAATCCAACGTTGACCCGGTCGAGGTAGTTGAACAAGTAGCAGATGAAGATGAAGGGGATCAAACGCAGGGTGATGCGTTTGTAAACGGCGTTTTTATCGTCGTCGATGGTCTGGGTAGCTGCGGCGCTGTGCGACATAGCGGCTCTCTCTTTATTATGATTTTTTGCGATGCAAAGGGTAACGTTGATCGCCCTGAGAGTCTCGGCCAACCTTGGCAGGATTGTCTTTGTGCCTGAGCACAGGGTTTGCCGCCAGACCCTGTGCGGGTGAACAACCGCCAGTGCCAGAAAATAAGGATTGCCGCCGTTATGTTTGAACTCGATCACGACCTCGCCCAGGACATCGTCGACCGGGCCATGGCCATTTTGCCCTACAACGTCAACGTCATGGACAGCCAGGGTCTGATCCTCGGCAGCGGCGAACCCGAGCGTATCAACACGCGTCACGAAGGTGCGCAACTGGTGCTGGCCAACGGTCGCGTGGTGGAAATCGATGCGCAAACCGCTGTGCATTTGAAAGGCGTGCAACCGGGGATCAACCTGCCGCTGCTGCTCGATCAACGTCTGATCGGTGTACTCGGCATCACTGGCGAGCCGGAGCAACTGCGCACTTACGCTGAGCTGGTGCGCATGACCGCCGAAATGCTCGTCGGCCAGCGCAATCAGCAGGCCGAGCAGCAGTGGCGGCGGCAGCGCTGCGACGATCTGTTGGCATTGCTGTTGAGCGAGGCCGGAGATTCGCCGCGGTTGATTGATGAGGCGCAGCAATTGGGGCTCAAGCCGCAATTGACGCGGGTGCCGTACCTGTTTGAGCTGGGTCTGGAGCATGGGCCGGGACAAACCGTCGATGCGCTGAGTGCCTGGCTGACCTCGCGCTATCCCGACAGTTGGTGCGTAAGTTCGGCCAAGTCGTCACTGCTTTGGTGTCGGCCAGCGAGTCACAACGTCGAGCATGATCGGCTGCTGGAAAAACTCGATGGTCTGGGCTGGAACATTTTGCGCATTGCCGTCGGCGGCCAGGCGGATGGCTTGCTCGGGCTGCGACGTTGCTATCGACGGGTCGGCGATTTGCTCGCCTATGGCCGTGAAGTGTTACCGCATTCACGCTTGCTGACGCTCAATCGCTATCGCTTGCCGGTGATGTTGTGGCGGCATCGCAATGACGATGCGCTGGATGAATTGCTCAAGCCGCTGCGCAAGGTGATCGCCAAGGACGGCAACGGCCAATTGCTGGCGACGCTGCGCAGTTGGTGCGAACACGACGGGCAGAGTCAGGCGTGTGCGGATGCGTTGGGCATTCACCGCAACAGTTTGCGCTATCGGATGGAGCGGATTGCCGAGTTGAGTGGGGTTGATCCGTTGCGGCTGGACGGGATGTTGGCGCTGTATCTTGGGGTGCAGTTGCTGCCGCAGATCGACCCGAATTGATCGGTGTCCCCAAGGACGCCATCGCGAGCAGGCTCACTCCTGCAATTGGAATGCATTCCCCTGTAGGAGTGAGCCTGCTCGCGATGGCGGCGGTACATTCGCCGCAGAGTCTTTTGTGGAAATGAACAATAAACGCCCACGCCGCTTGTGCAGCGGACCGGCGTCAATGCGCATGCCGACTGGCAGCATGAGGGGCATTGGAACTGGAGAATTCGCATGAAAATCGTCATCGCCCCCGATTCGTTCAAGGACAGCCTGAGTGCCCAAGGCGTTGCCGAGGCCATTGCTTTGGGTCTGGCGCAAGTCTGGCCGCAAGCCACGCTGGTCAAATGCCCAATGGCTGACGGCGGTGAAGGCACGGTCGAGTCGATTCTCGCGGCCTGCGAAGGCGAGTTGCGCCGCACCCGTGTGCGTGGCCCGCTCGGCGCGCCGGTCGACGCCGCGTGGGGCTGGTTGCCGCACAACCGCACTGCGATCATCGAAATGGCTGAAGCCAGCGGCTTGCAACGGGTGCCACCGGGGCAGCGTGATGCCTGTATCACCAGCACATTTGGCACCGGCGAACTGATTCGTGCGGCGCTGGATGCCGGCGCACAACGGGTGATTCTGGCGATTGGCGGCAGTGCGACCAACGATGGCGGCGCCGGTACGATGCAGGCGCTGGGGGTGAAATTGCTCGATGCGCAAAATCAGACGCTGGTACCGGGCGGTTTGGCCTTGGCGCAACTGGCGCGAGTGGACATCAGCGAACTTGATCCGCGTCTGGCGCATGTGCGATTTGATATCGCCGCCGATGTGAACAATCCGTTGTGCGGCCCCCATGGCGCGTCAGCGATTTTCGGCCCGCAAAAAGGCGCCTCGCCGGCGCAGGTGCAGCAACTCGATCAGGCGTTGGGGCACTTCGCCGACCTGTGTGCCGAGGCGCTGGACAAAGATGTGCGCGATGAGCCGGGCTGCGGTGCAGCGGGTGGTTTGGGGTTCGCCGCCAAGGCATTTCTCGGCGCGCAATTCAAAGCCGGGGTAAAAGTGGTCGCCGAACTGGTCGGCCTCGCTGAAGCCGTTAAAGACGCGGATCTGGTGATCACCGGCGAAGGCCGCTTCGATGCCCAGACCTTGCGCGGCAAAACCCCGTTTGGTGTGGCGCGCATCGCCAAGCAGCACAACGTGCCGGTGATCGTGATCGCGGGCACTTTGGGGGAGGGTTATCAGGAACTCTACAACCACGGCATCGATGCCGCTTTTGCGCTGACCAGCGGCCCGATGACGCTGGAGCAGGCCTGCGCAGAAGCACCACGCTTGCTGCGCGAGCGCGCTACCGACATTGCCCGTGTCTGGCAACTCGCCAGCAAAAACTGACCCGCCTCTGTAGGAGCTGCCGAAGGCTGCGATCTTTTGATCCTGTTTTTAAGAGCAAGATCCAAAGATCGCAGCCTTCGGCAGTTCCTGCATCAAGATTGGAATCGCAGTGTTTCATTCATGTAACACCCTGAAAAATAGTTGATCTTGCCCCGCAATCTTCCTAAAGCCTGGCCGATACAGCTAACAGGCGCGCACACCACACCCCCAAAACAGTGACGCCGGACCGAAGCCCTTAGCGGGCCAGTGATAACGGCATGGACGCTCGTAGTTTTTATCTTCCGAGAGTCCAATCATGTCCTTGCGTAACCTGAATATCGCGCCCCGTGCCTTCCTCGGTTTTGCCTTCATCGCCTTGCTGGTGGTCGTGCTCGGCGTGTTTGCCGTCAACCGCATGTCGATCATCCGCCAGGCTTCGATCGACATGGAGTCGACGCAACTGCCCAGCGTCACGCATCTCGCTGTGGTGACGGAAAACGTCCTGCGTCTGCGCATTCTGTCGTTCCGCGTGCTGGTCAATCGCGAACCGGCCGGTTTGCAGGAAGCCCAGACCCGCATCGCCACGTTGGTCGACAAGGTTCGCAGTGCCCAGGCCAGTTACGCCGCACTGCCGGCGGGCGCGGAAGAACGTGCGTTGTATCAGACGTTCGCCAGCACGCTGGACAACTACCTGCAAGCGCAGAACCAGATGATGGAGCTGTCACGTCAGGACAAAATCGATGAGATGCGCAGCCTGATCAACACGCGGATCAAGGACGGCACCGACCAAATGGGCGAGCAACTCAACAAGCTGATTGCGATCAACGCCGCTGGCGCTAAAGCCGCTTCGGCGCAGGCCGGTGAAAAATACGACAGTGCGATTTTCGGCATCGTCCTCGTCGCCATTGTTGCCGCGCTGGCCACGGTGCTGCTGGCCTGGTTGTTGACCCGCAGCATCGTCACCCCCTTGAACCGCGCCGTCGCCGCTGCGCGCACCATTGCCGAGGGCAACCTGACCAAGGTCATCGAAATCGATGGCAACGACGAGCCGGCGCGCCTGCTGGAAGCCTTGGCCGCGATGCAGGCCAACCTGCGCAAAACCATCGAACAGATCGCCGGTTCCGCCACG
Organism: Pseudomonas sp. NPDC087690; assembly: GCF_044743175.1. Classification (NCBI taxonomy): domain Bacteria; kingdom Pseudomonadati; phylum Pseudomonadota; class Gammaproteobacteria; order Pseudomonadales; family Pseudomonadaceae; genus Pseudomonas; species Pseudomonas sp. NPDC087690. The sequence continues at coordinate 440,569 of NZ_JBIUVX010000001.1, read as the reverse complement.
CAACTGGGCGCCGCTGCCGAAGAGCTCAGCGCCGTGACCGAAGAAGCCTCCCGTGGCCTGCAGCAGCAAAACAACGAGATCGAACAAGCCGCCACCGCCGTCAACGAGATGACCGCTGCCGTCGAAGAAGTTGCACGCAATGCGGTGTCGACTTCAGAAGCCTCGAACCAATCGACCCACGCCGCGCGCGAGGGTCGCGATCAAGTGGTGAAAACCGTCGACGCAATCCAGACCATGACCCATGACGTGCAGAACACCGCGCAAATGATCGAAGGCCTCGCTGCGCAAGGTCGTGACATCGGCAAAGTGCTCGACGTGATCCGCGCCATCGCCGAGCAGACCAACCTGCTCGCACTCAACGCCGCGATCGAAGCCGCGCGTGCCGGTGAGGCCGGTCGTGGTTTTGCCGTGGTTGCGGACGAAGTACGCGCGCTGGCCCATCGCACCGCGCAGTCGACCCAGGAAATCGAAAAAATGGTCGCCGGCATTCAAAACGGCACCGGCGAAGCGGTTTCGTCGATGCAGCAGAGCAACCAACGCACCCAGTCCACCCTGGAAATGGCCCGTGCGGCCGGCGTCGCGCTGGAGCAGATTACCCAGTCGATTCATCAGATCAACGAGCGCAATCTGGTCATCGCCAGTGCTTCGGAAGAGCAGGCGCAAGTGTCGCGTGAGGTCGATCGCAACCTGGTCAACATTCGTGACCTGGCCACGCAATCGGCTGCCGGGGCCAACCAGACCAGCGCCGCCACTCATGAACTGTCGCGTCTGGCGGTAGATTTGAATGCCATGGTGGCGCGTTTTGTGATTTGAGATAGGGTGAAGACTGGAGACCGCGCCATCAGGAGACGTGCATGCGCTATTCAGCCTTGACCCAACGAATCGCCGGGGAAGGAGCCGCTGCCTGGCAGATTCACGATCGAGCGCTGGAGTTGCGCGCCGAGGGCGTTGATGTTCTGTTGTTGAGTGTGGGCGATCCGGATTTCGATACACCGCTGCCGATCATTCACGGCGCCATCGACAGCCTGTTGGCGGGCGACACGCATTACTCCGAAGTCCGTGGTCGGCTGGCATTGCGCAAGTTGATTGCCGAACGCCATCGGCGGCACAGTGGTCAGGCGGTCGATGCCGACCATGTGATCGTCATGCCCGGTGCGCAATGCGCGGTGTATTCGGTGGCGCAATGTCTGCTCGATCCGGGCGATGAGGTGATCGTCGCCGAGCCGATGTACGTCACTTACGAAGGTGTGTTTGGGGCGTGTGGCGCGACGGTCGTGCCAGTGCCGGTACGGCCGGAAAATGGTTTTCGCGTCGATCCGGCGGATGTCGCGGCACGTATCACGCCGAGGACCCGCGCCATGCTGCTCAACAGTCCGAACAATCCTTCTGGCGCGAGCCTGTCACTGTTGATCTGGCAAGAGCTGGCGGCACTGTGTGTGCGCCATGACTTGTGGCTGATCAGCGACGAGGTCTACAGCGAACTGCTTTATGAAGGTCAGCACGTCAGCCCGGCGAGTTTGCCGGGTATGGCTGAACGCACGGCGACCATCAACAGCCTGTCAAAATCCCACGCCATGACCGGATGGCGCATCGGCTGGATGATCGGGCCGAAATCGTTGGCCGAGCATTTGGTCAACCTGTCGCTGAGCATGCTCTTTGGGTTGCCGGATTTTGTGCAGAAAGCGGCGGAAGTTGCGCTGGCCTCGGATCTGCCGGAAGTGACGCAGATGCGCGAGGAGTATCGGCTGCGTCGTGACCTGGTGTGCGAGCGTTTGCAGGGGTGTCCGGGGTTGTACCCGATCCGTCCCGATGGCGGCATGTTCGTGATGGTTGATGTGCGCCAGACGGGCCTTGGCGCTCAGGCGTTTGCCGAGCAGTTGCTGGAAGGTTATGGCGTGTCGGTGCTGGCCGGCGAAGCGTTTGGGCCGAGTGCGGCGGGGCATATTCGCATCGGGCTGGTGTTGGATCGGGTGAAACTGGCGGATGCCTGTGCGCGGATTGCTCTCTGTGCGGCGCAGCTTTTACAGGCGCGTAGTGCTTGATGGTTTTGTGTTGCCTGCATTGGCCCCATCGCTGGCAAGCCAGCTCCCACAGTGATTTGAGGTGGACATGATATTTGTGTCCGCTCGAAAATCCTGTGGGAGCTGGCTTGCCAGCGATGGGGCCAGATCAGGCAATAAAAATCTCAGCCCTGCCAGGCCAATGGATTCACCAGATTCGCCGGTTTTTCCCCACTCAATGCGGCCAACAGATTCTCCACCGCACACCGCGCCATCGCTTCCCGCGTCTCATGCGTCGCCGAACCCATGTGCGGCGTCGCCACGACGTTGTTCAACTGCAACAACGGCGAGTCATGCTGCAACGGCTCACGCTCAAACACATCCAGCCCGGCCGCGCGTATGCGGTTATTGCGCAAGGCTTCGATCATCGCCGCCTCATCCACCACTTTGCCCCGGGAAATATTGATAAAGATGCTTTGCGGGCGCATCAACGCAAACTGCTCTGTCCCGATCAAACCTTCAGTCTGCGCGGTCAGCGGCAAGGTCAGACAAATGAAATCGGCCTGCTGAAGCAGATCCTCAAGACTACGATATTGCGCATCAAACCGCGCCTCGACCGCCGGTTTGCGCGACTGACTGTGATAGAGCACCGGCATGCCAAAACCGAAATGGCCACGTTGCGCCAACGCCTCGCCGATGCGCCCCATGCCGATGATCCCCAGCGTCTTGCCATGCACATCGGTGCCGAAATGCGCCGGGCCGATGTTGCGGCTCCATTGACCGCTACGCACCATGTTCGCCAATTCGACTACACGCCGGGCGGCGGCGAGGATCAGGGCGAAACCGGTGTCGGCGGTGGTCTCAGTGAGTACATCCGGCGTGTTGGTGAGAAGGATCTTGCGCTGCGTCAAGTAATCGATGTCGTAGTTGTCGACGCCGACCGAGACGCTGGCGATGGCCTCAAGCTGCGGCGCCAGATCGAGTAACGCGGCATCCAGTTTCAGGCTGGCACCGAGCAGGCCGTGAGCGCGGGGCAGGGCGTCACGCAGTTGCATGAGGCCGTCGGCGTCGAGGCTTTCGATCAGCGCGACCTCGCACTGTTCCTGTAGACGCGCCATCAGCGCTGGCGACAGTTTCTTGTACAACACGACTTGTTTTTTCATGACAAAAATCTCTTCAGGAATGCGCCGGCGCGGCACGCGTGGCGACGGCTTTGGCGACGACGCGATCACTGGCGCCGGGCTTGAGGAACATGGTCAGCACCACCGACAGCAGCAACGCGCCGCTCATCAACAGGTACGAAGCGCCGGGCGAACCGGTCGAACTGTTCAGGTAACCGACCAGATACGAGCCGCCAAATGAACCGAGCGCGCCCATGCTGTTGATCAGCGCCATCGCGCCACCGGCCACGTTGGCAGGGAGAATCTCCGGGACGATCGCAAAGAACGGTCCATAAGGCGCGTACATGCAGGCGCCGGCAATCACCAATAGCGTGTATGACCACCAGAAGTGTTCAGCGCCCAAGGCGTAGGAGCCGTAAAAGGCAATGGATGCAATCAACAGCGGTGGCCAGACAAAGCGTTTGCGCTTTTGCAGTTTGTCCGAGCCCCACGACACGGCGAGCATGCCGATCACCGCCGCCAGATACGGCAGCGCCGACAGCCAGCCAGCCTCGATCATGTCCATTTGCGCGCCGGCCTTGAGGATCGACGGCAGCCACAAGACAAAGCCATAGACGCCGATGCTCCAGCAGAAAAACTGCAGCGCCAGAATGATCACCTTCGGCGAACGGAACGCCTCGGCGTAGTTCTTCACGGCTTTGATACCGACCTGCTCGGCAGCCAAGGCACTTTCCAGGTCGTGCTTTTCCTCATCGCTCAGCCACTTCGCCTGGGACGGACGATCATCGGCCAGACGCCACCAGATAAACGCCCACAGCACCGCCGGCAAACCTTCGATGATGAACATCCAGCGCCAGCTGAAATGCTGCACCAGGTACCCCGAGACCACTGACATCCACAGCATCGTTACCGGGTTGCCGAGGATCAGAAAGGTGTTGGCACGCGAGCGTTCGGCACGGGTAAACCAGTGGCACAGATACACCAGCATCGCTGGCATCACTGCTGCTTCAACCACGCCGAGCATGAAACGGATGACGATCAGCCAATAAGCGTTGGAGACCACGCCGGTCAATGTGGCGAGGCCGCCCCAGAGGATCAGGCTGACGAAAATCAGCTTTTTCACACTGTGTTTTTGTGCGTAGATCGCACCGGGTACCTGGAAGAAAAAGTAACCGAGAAAGAACAGCGCGCCGAGCAGCGACGACAGTCCCGGAGTGATCATCAAGTCGGCGGCCATACCGGACGCGGCAGCGAAGCCATAGTTGGCGCGATCAAGATACGCCAGGCTGTAGGTGATGAACACGATCGGCATGATGTACCACCAGCGGCGGGTGGCGAGGGTTGCGGTTTTCATGGGTGTTGCTCCTGAGCTTGTTGTTTTTGTCGCAGCAGGTTCAATAAATCGGTTGTCTCTCAGGGCCTCATCGCGAGCAGGCTCACTCCTACAGGAGAACGCATTTCAAATGTAGGAGTGAGCCTGCTTGCGATTGGCGTCTTCGAATTCGGGAAATAGTTCAGCCCGGGTTGGAAGGCCCTCCATATCCCCGCGACTCTGCACCGCACGACTGCCAATCCAGTTCGCCCGCTGCACCGCCTCGGCAAAGCTCTGGTGTTCCAGCAAGGCGCTGATCATTCCCACGGCAAAACCATCACCGGCGCCCACCGTGTCGACCACCTTCGCCACCGGCACTCCGGCGACAAAACCCTGAGCCTGATGAGTGCGGTAGTAGGCGCCTTCCGGCCCGAGTTTGATCGCCACCGCTTCCGCACCTTGATCCAGATAAAACGCCGCAATGTCCGCCGGGTCTTCAAGCCCGGTGAGCAAGCGGCCTTCGCTCAATCCCGGCAAAACCCAATGGGCGAGGGCGGCGAGGCGGTTGATCTCGCGGATCATTTCGCGCTCGCTGGCCCACAGGCTTGGGCGCAGGTTGGGATCGAACGACACGCTGCGACCGGCGTTGCGCATGCGCGTCATCAGTTCGAAAGACATCTCTCGCGCTGAGGCCGACAGCGCTGGCGGAATGCCGGTGGCGTGCAGGTGTCGCGCGCTCAGCAGGTTGGCGGTAATCGACTGCGGTGACAGATGACTGGCCGCCGAACCGCGCCGGAAATATTCGACCTGCGGATCGCTACCATCGTCGTTGCGGGATTTGAACTGGAAACCGGTCGGGTGCTGTTTATCGACATCGACATGGCTGCAGTCCAGGCCTTCTTTAATCAACGTCTCGACCACAAAGCGCCCAAGCGAATCATTGCCAACCCGACTCAGCCACGCGACGTTGAAACCCAGGCGCGAAAGGCCGATGGCGACATTGCTGTCCGCCCCGGCGATGCGCTTGTGGAATTGATCGACACAGGCCAGGTCACCCGTCTGCTCAGCCACCAGCATCGCCATGGTTTCGCCGAACGAAAGAATATCGATCTCAGACATGAGCAGGCTCCAGACGCGATTGGCCGAGGCGGGCGAGGGCGGCGACGTGTTCGCTGGTCAGTTGCAACAGATCCTCGCCCTGCAACGGATATTCGGCGGCGCGCATAACGCCTTGGGCCATGTGCCGCAGCAGTTGTTCCCACAGATGCAGGTCACTGACGGCAGGCGGCACCGCGACCAGTTTGCCGTCGGCGCGACGGGCCACGGCTTTGCAGTGCACATAGCCGACATGCCGCCCGAGCAGGCGGGCGGCGCTGGTGGCGGACTGGTCCTGCCACTGCCAGTTGCCGATGTCGAAAGTCATCTTGATCGGCAGGTTGTGCTGTTCGACAGCGTTGAAGAAGCGTTGAAACGGTTCGATACGCCCGCCATGCAAGGTCTGGTCGTTTTCCACCAGCAACTGCACGGGGCTGTGCTGCAAACGCTCGGCCAAGGCTTGCAGATCGTTATTGTCGGTGAAGTAGCCGAGGGAGACTTTCAGCCATTTCGAACCGAACGCTTCGGCCTGTTGCAGGGCGGTTATCAATTCGGGATTCGGTTGTGCCTGACCGGCCAGCCACAGTTCGGTGGGCGAGGAATAGATGCTCTGCAGGCCCTGCGCCTGAGTGGCCTCGGCCAGTTGCGCAGGGTCTTCGCGCGTCAGCAATTCTTCGCGCCACTCGATGCGATTGGCCCCGGCGGCAGCCAGGATATCGATGAATGAAGCTTGTCCACGCTGACGCACAAGCTCGGCGCCGTAGCTGGACAGACTGATGGAAACGTCGGGTTTATTCATTGTTATTGACCTCTGAAACCGGTTTCATTTTTGTTCAAAAAAATATCAGGTGTTCTGTATTGTCCTTTCCGACGCTATCGCGAGCAGGCTCACTCCTACAGGGGAACGCATTCCAAATGTAGGAGTGAGCCTGCTCGCGATAGGTCAGCTCAAACAACGCTAATCCCCAAGGTTGACCCACGCTCAACCAGCACCGGCGCAAAATCCACCACCCGCGCCACCTCATCATCCCCACGCAAACGCTTGAGCAAACACTCAAACGCCCGCGCACCAATCTCTGCCGTCGGCTGAGCCAGTGCGGTAATCCCGCTGCCCACCAACGGATACCAATCCAGATCATCCAGGGCGATGAACCCGACATCCTCGAACAACCGGCAACCCATCTGGCGCAACGCAGTCGTTGCGGCCAGCGCTGCCACGCCATTGGCGCAGAACAACGCTTTTGGTCCGGCACCGGGCGTATTTAAAAAGGTTTGCAGTTGTGCGCCCAGCTCATCGCCGGTTTCCAGCACCACCCCAGTCAGCCCTGAGCGCTGAGCAATCTGTGCCTGAAAACTGCTGACCCGCTCGATCCGCGAACTGGTGCCGTCATAGGGTTCAGTCACCAGCACCAGATTGCGATAACCGCGCTGCTCCAGATGCATCAGCGCCATCTCAACGGCTTGCGGGTTGTTCAGCCCGACCATGTCGCTGTCGAGACCGTCGACCTTGCGATCGACCAGCACCAGCGGCATCTCGCGACGCAGTTCGTGCAACTCGTCACGGTGATGGCCCAGGGTGTTCACGATCAGTCCTTCGATGTTGTACGAACGCAATAGGGCCAAGTGCTGGCGCTCCTGCTCGTCATCGCGGTCGGTGTTACATACCACCAGGCTGTAGCCGTGCGCCCGGCAGGCGGTTTCCACCCCGTGCATCACGGCAATTGAATAAGGGTTACGGATATCGGCCACCAGCATGCCGATCAGGCGCGTGCGCCCGCGTTTCAGGCCGCGCGCCATTTGGTTGGGGCGGTAGCCGAGTTCGCTGATGGCTTGCTCGATGCGCAGGGCGATGGCATCAGAGAGCAGGGCGCGGTCATCGCCGATGAAGCGCGAGACGCTGGCCTTCGAGACCCCGGCGCGCTCGGCGACGTCGAGCATGGTCACGCGGCTGCGTTGGGCGGTGGAGAAGTCGTTCATCGTGGCGGCAACTTTCTTGTTGTTGGAGTGTTTGAAACGTCATTGAAACCGGTTTCAGGAAACACCAATCGGCGTGTGTACGTCAAGGTGCGTTAATCACGAGCCAACCTGCGTCAGAGGTCTTTCGCCGACGAGCGGTCGCTTTACCTGTCAGATCTGACAGTAGGCAAGTCTGTTCGCTAAGCGCTTAATTCCCTCAGCGTTGCGAACGGAATTTTACAGGGCCGTCAGCCAATGAATTCTTTCTCTATCGAAACAAATAACATCGGTATTTTTGCGGTTCCGCTAACGATCGATGGCGTCGGCACGGGCGGTGCACTTCCACCTGACGCACCCGTTAAAGGCGTGATCATCCGTATACCCATGTGGCCGAATCCGTCGGTCATTCCTGGTAACTTCGATCTGATTGAAATCATGGTTCTGGAACCCGGAGCCTCCGAGGCAGAAGAACAGATTTTTCACAGTGAACGCCTTCCAGTACCTGTGACCGTCCCTGATTTTTTTATCCTTCCACCTCGATATTTACAGCGTGACGGCGATATCCGGCTCAGATATCGCGTTACTGCGCAAGACACTGGTAATCCTGATACGTCCTTGCCGCAATGGTACATCGTCAGCCGACTAATTCCCGTCAACTTGTTGGAGCCAGAATTTCCAAGTGCAACTATCTGGGGGTATCTCAATTGCAATTCAGTACCCAAAGTGTGGAAAACAGTACAAATCAAAGTGCCTGCGCAGCCTGGACGGTTTGCCGAAAAAGACGTCGTCACTCTGGATTGGGAAGGTTTTCAAAGTCTCAATGGCGTGAGGCCAATCAAAGGAACGGCGGGACGGTTCTCCAAAACATTGACCCTGGCAGATGCTAATTCAACTGACGGATTCTCGTTTGAGCTGACTTCCCAACATTACGCCAAATATATTGAGCCGATGGCAAGAGATGCTTCTGCTCTTGCCACCTACACCTTGCATCGAAATAACACCGCTTTGGGAAAGTCAGAAACTGGCCTGGTCAAGTTCGACCGGGTTGTTCCTGGTAAAAGTAATTTTTGTGGGCCGGTAACAAGTGTGTTGGACGTTTCTGAAAGCAACAAAATGTTAGCCAAAGAAGTTAGCAGTCTGCAGTCGCGTAGTTTTCTATTGGGCGATAACGTTAATTATCCAATAAATGGCATGTTGATGGAGCGTACGAATATGAATATGCAGGCGAAACTTGGGACGGGTGTGCTGGCGTTGCCTCCTGTTATTGTAGGCAATTTGCCGGATGGTCGATTGACTTACGAGCAGTTGGTCGTTAATAAAAAAATTACTGTGCACTTGACTGATATTGATGATAAGGGCCCGGACGGGGCAGCAAGGATTGAACTTTATCTTTTTCCCAAGGGAACAGTTCCTGTCGAGTTCGACCCAACATTTGTTGTTGTGACGAAAACCAAAGCCGCCGAGCCCGGTGGAGACTGGACATTCCCTATTGTGTTCGAGGTCGATATCCCGGCCAGGGTAAGGGAGGTCTTCAATGCGAACGGTGATTACACACCTTTTGAATTGTCGTTCTTCATTTATGATGCATTCGATAACGTCGATACCTCCAGTCCCCACACCGAGATCCTGCTGGATCAGACTGCGCCTTACCAACGCCAACCCGGTGGTCCGAACGGCACAGGTATACGGCCTACGCTGTTGACCTTGGGGGCGGGGTTTCCTCCAGTTATCGATGATGCCTGGCTGCTCAATCCTGCCAACAGTGGTGGTTTGAAGTTAACCATTCCCACGGCTTATCAGAAGTTCGAAGCGAGCAAAGATAAGGTCAATTTTTATATCTCGACGCAAACCACGTTTTCTCTGATGCAGGGTGAAGGCGCGGTGGTCGAAGACTTTCCAGTGCCAACCGGCGGTGTTATCAATGTGCCGCTCAGCTATTTGTCGGCGATGAATGAAGGGTCTTACTTTTATTCCTACAACCTGATCGATTTGCCGGGCAATGTAAGCAACAACTCGGCTATTACCACGCTGTTCAGGCGCGTCAAGACTCCTGCGCCGGTATTGGAAGTTCCAAGAATCCCTGTCACGGGCGCCAATGGCAGTGTTCCGATTACCTTGTCCACTGCTGCTGATCCAACCAAAGTCATCATGGAAATCGACTTTCCGTTGAATTCGCTTCCGGGTGATCGAATCATTCCGTACTTGACCTCTGATCAGGCCGGGGCAGCGATTGCGTTGCCTGAACAACCGATTCCGCCGGCTGGTACTGCCGGGCCTCTGCTTTTCGAACTGGATTTTGACATCATGTCCCAGCTCTTTGGCGATGCCAATGGGACTCAAGAGGTGGAGTTTGAGTACTGGTACGAACTGGAGCGCTCAACAATCACGCCTAACCCGACTTCGGCGTCTGTGTTTGCCATCGTCGACTTTTCCTATGCCGGGCCTGAGCAACCGAATCTGCCCGACTTGCCGAACATCAACATTTCTCCTGTCGTGGTGCAGGGCGCTGGGACTCCGGCGCCAGCACCAAACACACTGGGTCCGGCACAGGCTGGTATTGCGGCAACGATGAATTGGCCTTTGTGGACTGATGTAAACCGTCCGGTCACCGGGCGTGAAATCGTCAAGTTCTATTACCAGGATAAACAGGTCGGCGAACCCATTCCGGTACGGGTGGGCGACACAACCGTGCAAACGACATTGCCTTGGGAAACCATTCGCCTGGAGGGGAACGGTACGGGGGCAGACGCTCGCAAAGCGTACATCACCATCGAGTACCCGGGCAGCGCCAACGTGATGAAGCAGAAGATACCTACCGATGTCCAGGTGACTGCTATCGTGATCAATGTACCCGCGCCTCAGCTTATCGTGTCAGCGTTCCGAGCTGCGAGTGGAACTGTTGTGCCGGAGCGGATTATCACCAGCATCAACTGCCCTAGCCTTAATCATCCTGTAACGGTGAACGGTCCAATGCCGCCGTATCAGCCGCGTAATTTGCGGATCCGGATTATCCGCGATGCCAATATCCCGACTGGGGCAACGGTCGATCTGACGTTCGTGGGGCGCACCACAAATACTCCGGCTGGCACGGATATTCCCAACACCACTATCACGGATTCCGCCCCGATGCCGCCAACGGGAGATCTAGAGTTCCGTCTTACCGATTATGAGGCGATCAAAACGATCCAGTTGCCGAGTACTGCACCAGGGACTCGTCCAGCCACCCGTTACGCCCGCATTGCCTACACGGTCAACGGCATTACATCCGAAACGATCGTCCCTGTGGCGCTTCTGAATACGAGTCTGGTGTATTGCGACATTGAACGGCCTGAAGTAACTCCTTGATTCGGCGTATGAGTTCGTCAGCGCTGGTGAAAGTCAACTGGCTTTTCTTTCATCAGTGCTGGCGATTTTTTACTTTCGAATGAAGCCTCGTACATGAAAATGAGACAAGTCCTACCTCGACGAGGATGTTTCCTACATATAACTGGCTTGGTAAACCGTAGTCTGACGGCCGTCTCGGATTGCCCTCACATATCAGTCATGGGGGGAACCGCGTTCGTCAGGTAATGTTACCGAGTAGGGCCTAAATATGTCTTCAATATCAGATTCCGCGTTTCCCAGAAACACTCTTCATTTTTGTTTGCTTACATGTATTCCAATTTTATTTGATTCGGGATTGTCCCACGCCGCCACCGTTCCAGCAGGCACCACGCAAAATATTGATGCCACTACACCATTGGATACCTGGCAACTTGAAACCAATGCTTCGTTGATAGGCCTTGGCGCCGAAACTCTCGCTATCACTGGTACGGTGGGCAGTACTGTCAACTTGACCGGCTCTACCGTTACCTCAGCATCTGCTTCACAAGGAATGTTCCTGACCAACGCCAGTGCCATATTGAGTCGCACTACTGTCACCAGTGCGGGCGGGATTGGTATGTCAGCGGTTCGTGGCGTTGCCAGCGTCGGAGGATCGACGGTGACCTTGCGTGACCAATCTGTAGTTCAAGGCCTACAAGGCGGGATCGCGGGCAATCGGTTCAGCAATATCGATATCCAGAACTCCACTGTGCAAGGCACTGGAGGCAGCAGTTTTGGTATTCGATTGCTTGAAGGCACACTGTCCGCCACCTCAAGCACCCTCACGGGTGGACGCAACGGTTTGATCGTCGGAACCGACACTCAGGCATCGGCCATCATTCCATCAACGATCCTGCTTGATGGTACGCGGGTGGAAGGTCAGGGCGGCTCCGCCATTTTGGTGGGCTTCAATGCGCCGAATTTCCCTACCATTGCCAATATCACAGTACGTAATCATTCGACATTGATCGGCGCCAACGGCACCTTGCTTGAGGTCGGTCCTGGTGCTTCCGCAAATCTTGTCGTGGACGACAGCGTTCTAAAGGGGAATGTCGAAGTGGCTTCCGGCAGCTCGGCAAATGTCACGCTGCAAAACAATGCAACCTTGAGCGGCAACTTGCAAAACGTTACCAGCGCGACACTCAATAATCGGGCGAATATGACGGGCAACGTCATAGGCGCATCTACCATGTTGATCGACAATGCTTCCATGTTGACCGGCGACTTGCAGAATGTCGCCAACACCACGATCAACAATCAAAGCGTTATGACCGGCAACGTTTCAGGTGCCGCGAACAGCGTTTCGGCCTTGCGGCTGGACAATGCTTCCACGCTGATAGGGCAAGTCAATGATGTTGCCAACTTTGCCATCGGCAATCAGGCGTTGTGGCAAATGACCGCCAGCCAATCTGTGAGTAACCTGGCGCTCGCCAATGGCGGCAGGGTGAAGCTGGGCGACGGCCAACAGTATTTCCAGCTTGATGTGGCCAATCTGTCGGGCAGCGGTACGTTCGAGATGGGCACCGACTTCAACAGGGGCATCAGTGATCTATTGAATGTGACGGGCAGTGCAGCCGGTAATCACCAGTTATTGGTTTCAAGTACAGGGCTGGACCCTGTCAGTGATGCGTCAATAAAAGTGGTGCAGAGCGTCGCCGGTACTGCCGAATATGGTTTGGTCAACAGCAAAGTGGATGCCGGTGCATTCACTTACAAATTGATCAAGGAAGGAAACGACTGGTATTTGCAGCCTGACAAGGAAGTTGTCAGTACACCCACACGCTCGGTCTTGGCCATTTTTGGTACGGCTCCCACGGTGATATACGGCGAGATGGCATCGTTGAATAACCGCATGGGCGATCTTCGCAATAACAGCGAGTTGACCGGTGGCTGGGTTCGCTCTTACGGCAATCGATATTCCATCAGCAATAACGCTTATGGCGATGGTTACAGCCAAAATCAGTATGGTTTGTCCATGGGTGTGGACACTCCAATCCAGCTCGCGGATGAAACAGTATTGTTTGGCGTTTTCGCAGGGTACAGCAAGTCCGATCTGGACTTGAAACGCGGCAGTTCAGGCGAAATCGACAGCACCTCGATCGGTGTCTATGGTACGTGGTTGGGTGAGAGTGGCTATTACCTGGATACTGTTGCCAAGCTCAATCATTTTCGCAACGATGCCAAAGTGACGATGAGTGATGGCACTCGTACCAAAGGTGATTACGACAACCTTGGCGCGAGTGCGTCGGTGGAGTTTGGTAAGCACATCGACATCAGCGAGGATTACTACACTGAAGTTTTCACTCAGTGGCAGGCTGCGTCTGTGCAAGGCAAGGAATATACGCTGGATAACGGGTTGCGCGCTGACGCCGACACTACACGCTCTATGCTTGGCAAGGTGGGCGTCACGCTAGGCAGAGGTACGACCTTGGCGGATGGCAGTATCGTGCAGCCTCATGTGCGCGCCGCGGTAGTCAACGAATTTGTGAAAAACAACGAAGTGCGCATCAACGATAATAAATTCAATAACGATTTGTCCGGTGGGCAGTTTGAAGTGGGGGCCGGAGTATCATGGACATTGACTGGCCGTTGGCAGATGTACGCAGAGGTGGATACCAGCAAAGGTGAAAATGTCAGCAAAGACTTTGGTATGGGCATTGGTGTCCATTATCAATTTTGAGTCATAAAAAAAGGGAGGCTTAGCCTTCCTTTTTTTTTAATGCTTTTATTCATCCAGCCTTCAAAACCTGAAAATTGCCTTTCAGGGTAAACGTGTCGCCCTCTGTACCTGGATACTCAAGAGCTGCCTGGAAACTGCCTTTGACGTTGTCTCCAAGCGCTGGCTCCAGTTTGATATTTCCAGAGACGCTTTCATAGACAGTCCCATCAGCATCTTTAAAACTAAAGTCCACATCAGCGCGCGATCTCAACTCATAATCGCCAACGGCGAAATTGGCCGGTAATGAAATGTACACTGTCCGAGCAGCCAGGCTTTTTGCCTTTGTCTTTGCGGCGGGTCGATGTACGGCTGTAATAAGAACGGCGTCGGTTTTTTGTGGCCCGGATTTCACGTTGTCTATCAGTCGAGAAGTGGCGATAAACTCTGGAAATTCTGTTTTCGTAGCAAATGCTGCTGCATTGACATAGTTACCGTCTGCGAAGCTGGTGCGCTTGATTACCGCTTTCATGGAATCGGTCTCCGTTACGAAAGAAGAGGTACCCAAAGGCCTTAGCCCTAATCCTGGATGAGCCATCTAATACTGTCCGTATAGGGGTTGTATACTGTCACTGTTGACAGTTTACGAAGTCTCCAATCTGTGAAACTAATGGTTCTTGGATAACATCGCCGGTTGCTAAGTAATTGTCGTCTTCCAGGCCACCTTCAACCAAACAACCCTGCCGCAATATTGATCGAGAAGCCCAATATCGCCGTGTTGAATACGAACCCGATCAACGATTGCGCCAGCACAATCTTGCGGATATCCCGCGTCGCCACGCCCACATCCGCTGTTTGCACCGCCACGCCGATGGTGAACGAGAAGTACAAGAAGTCCCAATAGTTGGGCGTGGTCAGTCCTTCGGCGAAACGCAGCGCCGGTTCCTTGCCATCCCAGGTGTAAAACAGGCGGGCGTAGTGCACGCAGAAAATCACTCCGATCAGTAGCCACGAACCGATCACTGTGAGTGCGGTAAACCCGTAATGCATGAGCTTGCGCGTGGTTTCCAGGTCTTTGCTGCCCGCCAGTTCGAAGGTGATGGTCGCCAGACTCGCCAGCGCGGCGATGCACACCACGAACAGCACCAGCCCGGCATTTTCGTCTTCGACTTCAGCGATGCGTTTGACGTCCGGGGCCTTGGCGCGCACGGTCAGCCAGAACATCAGGATCAGGTAAGTCCAGACACCGGCGTTCCAGCCAATGAGGATTTTACTGACGATGGAGTCGGCGGGTGCCAACAGGCCGGTGGCAAGGCCGAACAGGGCGGCGGCAGACAGGCGAGGGTGGGTGCGAGCGAGAAAGCGCATGGGGACTCACTTGGTGAACTGTCCCAGCACCATAGCTCACACAACCTTGCTTTTGTAGGAGCTGCCGCAGGCTGCGATCTTTTGATCTTCAAAACAACATCAAAAGATCGCAGCCTGCGGCAGCTCCTACTTTTGCATCAGTGCCTGGTGAATCGTTGTACGAGCTTCATGACGACGACGAAGAAGACCGGGACGAAGATCACCGCCAGCGTCGCGGTGATCATGCCGCCGATCACCCCGGTCCCGATGGCTTGTTGGCTTGCGGAACTGGCGCCAGTGGCGATGGCCAGTGGCACCACACCGAGAATGAACGCCAGCGACGTCATCACGATCGGACGCAGACGCAGACGTGCTGCCTGCAACGTCGCATCGATCAGGTCATGCCCTTCGTCATACAAGCTCTTGGCAAACTCGATGATCAGGATCGCGTTCTTTGCCGAGAGGCCGATGATGGTGATCAGCCCGACCTTGAAGAACACATCATTGGGCATGCCGCGCAACGTCACGGCCAGCACCGCGCCGAGCACGCCCAGTGGCACCACCAGCAACACCGAGGTTGGAATCGACCAACTCTCGTACAGCGCCGCCAGACACAGGAACACCACCAGCAAGGACAGACCGAGGAGGATCGGCGCCTGATTGCCGGACAGGCGTTCCTGCAACGACAACCCGGTCCATTCCTGACCAAGGCCTTTCGGGCCCTGCGCTACCAGACGTTCGATTTCGGCCATGGCCTCACCGGTACTGTGCCCCGCTGACGGTTCGCCGGAAATCGCAATCGCCGGATAACCGTTGTAACGGGTCAACTGCGCCGGGCCCTGAATCCAGTTGGCCTGCACGAACGCTGACAGCGGCACCATGTGCCCGGTGTTGTTGCGTACGTGCATTTTCAGCAGGTCGGCGACCTGGCTGCGTTGATCGCCTTCGGCTTGCACGACGACACGCTGCATGCGCCCCTGGTTGGGGAAGTCGTTGATGTAGCTGGAACCGACGGCGGTGGACAGCACATTACCAATGTCGGCAAACGAAACGCCCAAGGCATTTGCCTGCTTGCGGTCGACGACCAATTGCACTTGCGGCGCTTCGGCCAGCGCGCTTTCGCGCACGTTCATCAGTACCGGGCTTTTCTCCGCTGCCGCGAGCAGTTCGGTGCGCGCCTGCATCAAGGTCGCATGGCCGAGGCCGCCGCGATCCTGCAAACGGAACTCGAAACCACTCGATGTGCCCAGGCCATCCACGGGCGGTGGCAGTACCGAGAACGCCATGGCGTCCTTGATCTCGCTCAACGCGATATTGGCGCGGTCGGCAATCGAACTGGCGGAGTCATCACTGCCGCGCTGCGACCAGTCCTTCAAGGTCGAAAACGCCAAGGCTGCGTTCTGGCCGCTACCGGAGAAGCTGAAACCGAGAATCACCACACTGTCGCTGATCCCTGGCTCGCCGGCGTTATGCGCCTCGAGCTGTTCAGCCACGGCCACCGTACGATTCTTGGTCGCACCGGGTGGCAGTTGAATGTCGGTGATGGTGTAACCCTGATCTTCCACCGGCAGGAACGAGGAGGGCAGACGCGCGAAGCACAGACCGAGCCCCACCAGCAGGACGACGTAAATCAGCAGGTATCGGCCACTACGTTTCAGCGCATAGCCGACCCAGCCCTGATAACGATCGGTCAGGTGCTCGAAGCGGCGGTTGAACCAGCCGAAGAACCCGGATTTCTCGTGATGTTCGCCCTTGGCAATCGGCTTGAGCAGCGTCGCGCACAATGCCGGAGTCAAGGTCAGGGCAAGGAACGCCGAGAACAGAATGGACGTGGCCATCGACAGCGAGAACTGTTGGTAGATCACCCCGACCGAGCCCTGCATGAAGGCCATCGGAATGAACACCGCCACCAGCACCAGCGTGATGCCGATGATTGCGCCAGTGATCTGCGTCATCGCCTTGCGTGTGGCTTCCTTGGGCGACAAACCCTCGGTGGCCATGATCCGTTCGACGTTTTCGACCACAACAATCGCGTCGTCCACCAGAATGCCAATGGCCAGGACCATGCCGAACATGGTCAGCACGTTGATTGAGAAGCCCAGCGCCAGCATGGTCGCGAACGTGCCCATCAATGCCACCGGCACCACCAGTGTCGGGATCAGCGTGTAACGCACGTTCTGCAGAAACAGGAACATCACCGCGAACACCAGCAACATCGCTTCGCCCAAGGTGTAGACCACTTTGGTGATCGAGACTTTGACGAACGGTGAAGTGTCGTACGGGATCTTGTATTCCACCCCCACCGGGAAATAGCGCGCCAGTTCGTCCATCTTCGCCCGCACCAGCGTCGCGGTGTTCAGCGCGTTGGCCCCCGGCGACAGCTGCACGCCGACGGCGGTCGACGGCTTGCCGTTGAGGCGCGTGCCGAACTGGTATTCCTGACTGCCGATCTCGACCCGCGCCACGTCACCGATGCGCACGGTGGAGCCGTCGCGATTAGCCTTGAGCACGATGTCGGCGAACTCTTGCGGCGTCGACAACTGACCTTTCACCAGAATGGTTGCGGTGATTTCCTGGCTGGACGGGTTTGGCAAGTCGCCAATGCTACCGGCAGAAACCTGGGCGTTCTGCGCGACGATGGCGGCGTTGACGTCAGCCGGCGTCAGGTTGAAACCGATGAGTTTCTGCGGATCGATCCACACGCGCATCGCTCGCTCGGCGCCATACAGCTGGGCCTTGCCGACGCCGTCGAGACGCTTGATCTCGTTCATCACGTTGCGCGCCAGATAATCGCTGAGCGCGACGTCGTCGAGTTTGCCGTCACTGGACGTCAGGGTGATCAGCAGGAGGAAACCGGAGGAGACTTTCTCCACCTGCAAGCCTTGCTGATTGACCGCTTGCGGCAGACGCGACTCGACCACTTTCAGGCGGTTCTGCACGTCGACCTGCGCCAGCTCCGGATTGGTGCCAGGCTGGAAAGTCGCCTTGATCGTCGCACTGCCAAGGCTGCTCTGCGATTCGAAGTACAGCAGGTGATCGGCACCGTTGAGCTCTTCTTCGATCAGGCTGACCACGCTTTCGTCGACGGTTTGCGCCGACGCACCAGGGTACACGGCATAGATTTCGATCTGCGGCGGCGCGACATCGGGGTATTGCGCCACCGGCAATTGCGGGATGGCGAGCGCACCGGCCAGCAGGATGAACAACGCGACGACCCAGGCAAACACCGGACGGTCGATAAAGAATTGCGGCATGGAAAAGCGTCCTGCTTACTGACCAGAAGTCTGGGCAAGTGGAAGAGGGGTATCGTCGATCTGCACTTTTTCGCCAGGACGGGCGTGCTGCACGCCTTCGACGACGATGCGGTCGCCGGGCTTGAGACCGCCGGTGACGATCCAGCGATCGTTTTGCACCGCGCCCAGTTGCACCGGTTGCTGCGCCACACGCATTTGCTCGTCGACGGTCAGCACTTGCGCGATGCCGGCGCTGTCACGTTGAACGGCGCGTTGCGGCACGGTAATACCGTTCTGGATCTTCGCCTGTTCGATGCGCACCCGGATGAAACTGCCCGGCAGCAGATCGAGGTCCGGGTTCGGAAATTCGCTGCGCAAGATGATCTGGCCTGTGCCCGGATCAACCGTGATATCGCTGAACAGCAGTTTGCCCGGCAACGCATAGAGACTGCCGTCATCCTGAATCAGCGTGACCTTGACCTGATCCTGACCGACCTCCTGCAACTGCCCGGAGCGGAATGCACGCCGCAGTTCGTTGAGTTCGCGGGTCGATTGCGTGACGTCGGCGTGAATCGGGTTCAACTGCTGAATCAATGCCAGCGGCGTGGTTTCGTTCTGCCCGACCAGCGCGCCTTCGGTGACCAGCGCACGCCCCACACGCCCGGAAATCGGTGCGACGACGGTGGCATAACCCAGATTCAGTTTCGCCCGCTCGACGGCGGCCTTGTTGGCCGCGACGTCGGCGGCGGTTTGCCGGGCGTTGGCGCGCGCGTTGTCGTAGTCCTGACCACTGATGGCCTTGTCGTCGATCAGCTGCGCGTAGCGTTGTTCCTGCAGTTTTGCCTGGAAGGCATTGGCTTCGGCTTTGCGCAGCGCGGCTTCGGCGCTGTCGAGGTCAGCCTTGAACGGCGCCGGATCGATGCGGAACAGCACGTCACCCTTTTTCACGTCGCTGCCTTCTCGGAAGGTGCGCTGCAGCACCACGCCGGCGACCCGTGCGCGGACTTCGGCAATGCGCGGCGCAGCGACGCGGCCGCTGAGTTCGCTGCTGATCGACAGGGGATGGGCCTCGATGGTTTCGATGCGCACGGTGGCCGGTGGCGCCTGTTCCTCGGCGTTCGAGGACGAGTCACAGGCACTCAGCGTCAGCGCCATTGCGATCAGGCCGAGCCCGGCCAACAGTTTGTTCGACATTTACCACCCCCAATATTGATGCCTGCATCCTACGGCCAGTCGCCGAGAGTAGCGGTGAAGCTTTGTAGGCGCTGTGTGAAATTGTGTAAGGGTTTTACTCAGGGGCGGCTGAGGGCGTATATCCTTTAGCCCTTGAAATTTATTGCGACAGTTGCATCGTCATCGCGGGCAATGTCGCCACTGCACTTTCTGGAACACCTCCATGCCCAACATCCTCCTGGTCGAAGACGACACCGCCCTCGCCGAACTGATTTCCAGCTATCTGGAACGCAACGGCTATTCCGTCAGTGTCATCGGCCGTGGCGATCACGTACGTGAGCGGGCGCGGGTCAATCCGCCGGACCTGGTGATTCTCGACCTGATGTTGCCGGGCCTCGATGGCCTGCAGGTGTGCCGCTTGCTGCGGGCCGACTCGGCGACGTTGCCGATCCTGATGCTCACCGCCCGCGATGACAGCCACGATCAGGTGCTGGGCCTGGAAATGGGCGCCGACGATTACGTCACCAAGCCCTGCGAGCCACGTGTTTTGCTCGCGCGGGTACGCACCTTGTTGCGCCGCAGCAGCCTCGGCGAACCGTTGACGGTCAACGATCGCATCGTCATGGGCAACCTGTGCATTGATCTGTCCGAGCGTACCGTGACCTGGCGCGAGCAACCGGTGGAACTGTCCAGCGGCGAGTACAATTTGCTGGTCGTGCTGGCCCGGCATGCCGGCGAAGTGCTGAGTCGTGACCAGATTCTGCAACGTTTGCGCGGCATTGAATTCAATGGCACCGACCGTTCGGTGGACGTTGCGATCTCCAAGCTGCGGCGCAAGTTCGACGACCACGCCGGTGAGGCGCGCAAGATCAAGACCGTGTGGGGCAAGGGTTATCTGTTCAGCCGTTCCGAGTGGGAATGCTGAGCTGATGTTTCGCATCCTGTTTCGCCTGTACCTGGTGACGATCATCTCGTACAGCGCGGCGATCTATCTGGTACCGGACCTGGTGGTCATGGCATTCCGTGAACGCTTCGTCACCTATAACCTGGATTATTCGCGCGGCCTGCAATCGCTGATCACCAAGCAGTTTCATGCTGCACCGCACGAACAGTGGCCGGCGATTGCGGCGTCGATGGACAAGGATTTCCAGCCGTTGCACATCGTCCTTGCGCGCATCGATAACGCCGATTTCACCGCGATCGAGCAGCAACGACTGCGCCGTGGCGAAAACGTGGTGCGCATCGGCGACTGGGGCTGGCGCACGCTGGCAGTGACACCGCTCAATGACGATATGGCGGTGCAAATGGTCGTGCCGCCGGACCCGATGGACGTCAATCTGTTGTACTGGAGCATTAACGTGTTGATCGGCGCGAGCCTGCTGGCGTGCCTGCTGCTGTGGTTGCGCCCGCACTGGCGCGATCTCGAACGCCTCAAGGGCACTGCCGAACGCTTCGGTAAAGGTCATTTGAGCGAGCGCACGAAAATCGCCCAGAGTTCGAACATCGGCAGTCTGGCCAACGTGTTCGACACCATGGCCGGCGACATCGAAAACCTGTTGAATCAGCAGCGCGACCTTCTCAATGCTGTCTCCCATGAACTGCGTACTCCGCTGACGCGTCTCGATTTCGGCCTCGCGCTGGCGCTGTCCGACGATTTGCCGGCCGCCAGCCGCGAGCGCTTGCAGGGCCTGGTCGCGCACATTCGTGAACTCGATGAGCTGGTGCTTGAGCTGCTGTCCTACAGCCGCTTGCAGAACCCGGCGCAATTGCCGGAGCAGATTGAAGTCTCACTGGACGAATTCATCGACAGCATTCTCGGCAGCGTCGATGAGGAGCTGGAGTCGCCGGAAATCGTCATCGACGTGTTGTTGCATGGTCAGCTCGAACGCTTCTCGCTGGATCCGCGCCTGACCGCCCGCGCCATCCAGAATCTGCTGCGCAATGCCATGCGTTACTGTGAGAAACGCATTCAGATCGGCGTGCAGGTCAGTGGCGAAGGTTGTGAGATCTGGGTGGACGACGACGGGATCGGCATCCCGGACGATGAGCGCGAGCGGATTTTCGAGCCGTTCTACCGGCTGGACCGTAGCCGCGACCGGGCCACCGGTGGTTTTGGCCTGGGTCTGGCCATCAGTCGCCGGGCCCTGGAAGCGCAGGGTGGCACCCTGACCGTGGAATCCTCACCGTTGGGTGGCGCACGCTTCCGGCTATGGCTGCCCACTACCACCTGAAACCACTGTAGGAGCTGCCGCAGGCTGCGATCTCTTGATCTTGAAAACACCCTCAATAGATCGCAGCCTGCGGCAGCTCCTACACGGGTCAGATCAGTTCGTTTGACTGGATCAGACCGACCCCGGCCAGTTGCATGCGCTCGATTGCTGCTGCCAGTGATCCCTGCAGATCGATCGCCCGGCAGGCATCCAGCACGACAAATGCGTTGAAGCCTGCCGTGCGTGCATCCAGCGCGGAAAACATCACGCAGAAATCCAGCGCCAGTCCGACCATATAGACCGTGTCGATGCCACGCTCCTTGAGATAGCCGGCGAGCCCGGTGACCGTCGTACGGTCGGCTTCCAGGAATGCCGAATAACTGTCGATGTCCGGGTTGCAACCTTTGCGGATCACCAGTTGGGCATGAGGCAGATTCAGTTCCGGATGGAACTCGGCGCCGGGCGTAGCCCGCACGCAATGATCCGGCCACAGCGTTTGTTGGCCGTAAGGCAACTCAATCACATCGTACGGCTCGCGCCCGGGATGGCTGGAGGCGAACGAAGCATGACCGGCAGGGTGCCAGTCCTGGGCAATGATGACCTGCTTGAAGTGGCCGCCGAGACGGTTGATCAGCGGGACGATCTGATCGCCTTCCGGTACGGCCAACTGTCCGCCTGGGGTGAAGTCGTTCTGCACGTCGATGACCAGCAGCGCGCTGCGCGGTGAAATCTGCATCGGTATGTCCTCCTTGGATAATCACGCGCACAGGATAGTAGCAACGGCCGTCATGCGCTCAATCGTTCGATCAGGTGTCTGGCCAGAGCATCAAGTTCCGGCGCCGGGTTATGCCCGATCAACATCCACGCATGCTCGCGCGCGGTCCAGTACACCACGTTCATGGCGTGTCGCCGTTCGTGAGCCAGCGGCTGGCTGCCGCTGTTGGCGCGGGTGACGCACAGGGCCATCGGCCCATGTCTGGCATCGAGATAGGTGATTTGCGCGATCGGCACGCCGTCGTATTCGAGCAATTGCGCGCGCTTGAGCTCCGCGCCGGGCAGCCTCAGCGTGGCCGGTGCCAGACTCAAGCCCAATCGCGCGTCCACCGTGCGCAACTGCGCGCGCTGACTCGCCTCGTCTACCGGCAGATGATCAAGCGTCTGCGGGACATAAAGCGCCATGTAGTCGCCGACCCGTTCGCGCCAGCAGTGGTCTTGCGCCGCTTGCCAGCCGAGCAACAGCCGATCGGCCAACACGCCGCCAGCCACCAGGGTGGCGGCCGCCGCAGCGATAAACCAGCGTCGGCTCAGGCGCGGATGTTCCGGTGACGCAATACCGTCGAGCCGAGCCTGCAAGCGTTCCAGTGGCGCCTGCTGCGCCAGTTCATCGTAGGCCGCTTTGTACGGCAGATTGCTGCGGCTCAGCCATTGCACACGCAGGCTGAGCAGCGGATCGTCGGCGATGGCACTGTCGAATTGGCTGCGCTGTTCGCGGTCGAGTTCGTCGTCCAGGTACGCGACCAGTTGTTCATCCGAAGGTGTGTTCATGACCGGTCTCCTTCGGTGGTTTTCGGCACCGCTTGCAGCGGCGGGTATTCGGCGAGTTTCAGGCGTGCGGTGGCCAGGCGACTCATCACCGTGCCGATCGGCACTTGCAGGATCTCGGCGACTTCGCGGTAGGACAAGCCTTCGACATAGGCCAGATACACCGTTTCACGCTGGGTCTCGGGCAGGACGTCGACGCGCCGAATCACTTGCGCAGCCAGTACATGGGTTTGCGCGGCGTATTCACCATCGAACGCCAGATGGCCGTCGGCATCGACCTGTCCTGCGCCCTGACGCACGCGCCGCGCGCGCACTTCATTGAGCCAGATCGAATGCAGGATGCTCAGCAGCCAGCGGTCCATGCGCGTACCGGCGATATATTGAGCAGAACGCTCCAGCGCCCGCACGCAGGTGGCCTGGACCAGATCCTCGGCGACATGCCGATTGCGCGACAGCAGCAGACCGTAGCGCCACAATCGCGCCAGATGCTGTCCGAGTTCTGCTCTGAATGCCTGATCGCTGACGATGATGGCCTCCGCTTTTGATATCAGGTTTTCGATGAGTCGTTAATGGCTTGCGCCAGGTCCTGGTATTCCTCGCACGCCGTGCCGCAGATCGACTGGATCTGCCGCAACTGTTCTTGCGCGAGGTCGACGCGGCCTTTGATCACGTAGGCTTCGCCGAGGTATTCGCGCACTTGCGCGTATTGCGGATCGAGTTTCACCGATTGCAGGTAATAGCTGATGCCTTCGTCGGTACGCCCGAGTTTGCGCGTGGCGTACCCGCGATAATTCAGCGCCTTGGCGGTGTTCGGCTGTTTCAGCGTGTCGAGCAACGCCAGTGCTTCATCGTAGCGACCCGCCTTGGCCAGGCGATAGGCGTAATCGGTGCGGTCGGCATCGGGCAGCAGGCTGCTGGTCTGCAATACGCATTTTTGCGTTTTGCTGTCCCAGACCTGACCTTTCGGGCATTCGGGCTTCTGCACCGGCTCGTCTTCGTCACCATTGGCGAAGGCCAGATGGCTGGACATGGCAGCCGCCAGCAGCAGCGGGGCGGCGAACATAACGGAACGGATAGTCATGGGCAAGGCTCCACAGGGGGTTATGTTTCACTTTGAACACCACAGGGTGAAATTTTATTCATTGCTTACTCAGTGACTGTTCAAGTCAGGCACAAATTCCGGCGCTATGCTCGCAAGCGTCTGCCGTTGATCCGAAGCTCTGCGATAAGGGGGACTGCCATGAACGATCATCTGCATCATTCCACTGGGGGCTACAAAACGGCCGCTGATACCTACGTCAAAGGGCGGCCGGATTACCCACCGCAAGTCAGTGACTGGCTGACGACAACGCTAGGTCTGGATGGTCACAAGACGGTGATTGATCTGGGCGCCGGCACCGGCAAATTCACCGGTCGGTTGGTGGCCACAGGCGCGCAGGTTATCGCCGTCGAACCCGTGGCGCAGATGCTCGAGAAACTTTTTGATGCCTGGCCGCAGGTGCTGGCCGTGCATGGCACGGCGACCGATCTGCCGCTACCGGATGCGTCGGTCGACGTGGTGATCTGCGCGCAGGCGTTTCACTGGTTTGCCAGCGAAGCCGCGTTGACCGAGATCGCTCGAGTGCTCAAGCCTGGCGGCAAGTTGGGGTTTATCTGGAACCTGCGCGACACCCAAGTGAGCTGGGTGCCGAAGCTGGACGCCATCGTTAATGCGCTGGAAGGTGATACGCCGCGTTATTACACCGGCGAATGGCGCAAGGCGTTTCCGCACCCGGCGTTCGGGCCACTGCAGTTGCAGCAGTTTCACAATGGGCATACCGGCTCGCCGGAGGACGTGATTTTCAATCGGGTGCGTTCGACCAGTTTCATTGCCGCACTGCCGGACGCACAACGGACGAAGGTTGATGAGCAGATTCGCGCGCTGATCGCGTCCGAGCCCGAGTTGCGCGGCAAGGATGTAGTAACAGTCCCCTACGAAACCGCAGCCTTCGTGACACGAAAATCCCTGTAGGAGCTGCCGCAGGCTGCGATCTTTTGATCTGGTCTTCTAAAATCAGCATCAAAAGATCGCAGCCTGCGGCAGCTCCTACAGGGTGGAATGTTGCAGTACATCTCCTCAAGTCAGTCCCGCATTTGGCCGAACCGCCACTGTGATGCCTTGTTATAGTTCGGGCCTCATTTTCAGCCCGGTAAAGGATCACTGCCATGACTCAATACTCCGCTTTCAGCGTCGAACTGGCCGACAACATCGCCCATGTGCAAATCAATCGCCCGGAAAAAATCAACTCGATGAACGCGGCATTCTGGAGCGAGATCGTCGAGATCTTCCAGTGGATCGACGACACCGACGAAGTGCGTGTAGTGGTGCTCAGCGGCAATGGCAAACATTTTTCCTCTGGCATCGATCTGATGATGCTCGCCGGCGTCGCCAATGAACTGGGCAAGGACGTCGGCCGCAACGCGCGCCTGCTGCGCCGCAAGATCCTCACCCTGCAAGCCTCGTTCAATGCCGTCGATAACTGCCGCAAACCGGTGCTCGCAGCGATTCAGGGTTACTGCCTGGGTGGCGCCATCGATCTGATCGCCGCGTGCGACATGCGTTACGCCGCCGAAGACGCACAATTCTCGATCAAGGAAATCGATATCGGCATGGCCGCCGATGTTGGCACTTTGCAACGGTTGCCACGGATCATCGGTGACGGCATGCTGCGTGAGCTGGCTTACACCGGCCGCACCTTCGGCGCTGACGAGGCGCGCAGCATCGGCCTGGTCAATCGCGTCTACAGCGACAAGGACGCGTTGCTCGAAGGCGTGCTGGAGATCGCCCGCGAGATCGCTTCGAAATCGCCGATCGCGGTCACCGGCACCAAGGAAATGATCAGCTACATGCGCGACCATCGCATCGACGACGGCCTCGAATACGTTGCCACCTGGAACGCCGCCATGCTGCAATCCACTGATTTGCGCGTGGCCATGGCCGCCCACATGAGCAAACAGAAACCCGAATTTCTGGACTGAGAAACCATGACAGCTCGCTGGACCACTGCAGTACTCGACACCGATCAACCGGGCGGCTGGGCGGTTGCGCGCAGCCCGGACGGTTTTTTGTTTGATGACAACGGCGCGCTGTTCCCACGCGAATGGCTCAAGCGGCAGGACTTGTCGATCCTCGCCGAGCACGGCATTGGCCATCTCGACGGCGAGCCGGTGTATCTGCTCGAACTGCGCAGCACCAGTGAGGTGCCGGGTTGCAACTGGAAAGGCCTGAGAGCGTTCATGCTCGATGGCGATCACACGATCTACAAAGTGCTCGGTTACGCCGCGCAGATCGGCACCTGGGCTCGCGAGCACCGTTTCTGCGGCAATTGCGGCCAGGCGATGACGCAGGTGCCGCGCGAACGGGCGATGTATTGCCAGCCGTGTGACTTGCGCAGTTATCCGCGTATTTCGCCGAGCATGATCGTGCTGATCACCCGTGGCGACGAGATTCTGCTGGCGCGTTCACCACGTTTCGTCAGCGGGGTGTACAGCACGCTGGCGGGGTTCGCTGAACCTGGCGAGTCGGCCGAGGATTGCCTGATTCGTGAAGTGCGCGAAGAAGTGCAGATCGAGGTGCAGAACATTCAGTACCTGGGCAGCCAGTGCTGGCCGTTCCCGCATTCGATGATGCTCGGCTTCCATGCCGAATATGCCGGTGGCGAGATCGTCTGTCAGGAAGACGAGATCGAAGACGCCCAGTGGTTTAACGTGCACGACCTGCCGCCGTTGCCGGCGTCCAAGTCGATTGCCCGTTACCTGATCGACGTCTACGTGGCGCGGCGCTTAGGCCACGCTGAACCAGTGCTGCCAGGCTAGGCGCACGGTCAAACCCAGCACCACGGTGATGAACACCGGGCGAATGAACTTGGCGCCGCCGCTGATTGCGGTGCGCGCGCCAAAGAACGCGCCGACCATCACCGACAGGCCCATGCTCAGGCCGATGATCCAGTCCACCTGCCCGGAAAACACGAACACCGACAGCGCCGCAATGTTGCTGACGAAGTTCATGCTGCGCGCCACACCGCTGGCCTTGACCAGGTCGATCGGGTAGAGCAGCAGGCTGCTCACCGTCCAGAATGCGCCAGTGCCAGGCCCAGCCACACCGTCATAGAAACCGAGGCTGAAGCCTTGGGTCGACTGCCATTTCTTTTTGATCGGCGCATCGCTGTCCAGCGGCGCTTTTGGCGTGCCGCCGAACAACAGATATAGACCGCAAGCGAAGACGATCACCGGGAGCATCTTGTTCAGCCATTCGGCCGGCAGGTAATGGGCGACGATGGCGCCGGTCAATGCACCGACCAGCGTGCCGACAATCGCATGCACCCACTGGCGTGGATGAAACAGCTTGCGGCGGTAGAAGGTGAAACTGGCGGTGGCCGAACCGAAAGTCGAACTCAACTTGTTGGTGCCGAGCACCAGGTGCGGCGGCAGGCCGGCAGTCAGCAACGCTGGCGTGGTCAGCAGGCCGCCACCGCCGGCGATGGCGTCGATGAAACCGGCAATGAAGGCGACGATGGCCAGAATGGCCAGAGTGGTGAGGTCAACGCTGAGTTCGAAAGGCATGGAATCGGCTTATTCGGCAGGGCGCAGAACGTGAGCTGCGGGGAGGGCGGTCATGTTACTCATTTCCAAGTGTTGCGGCGACCCGTCTGACGCCTTCGCGAGCAGGCTCGCTCCCACATTTTGAAATGCATTCCACCCTGTGGGAGCGAGCCTGCTCGCGAAGGCATTCTTCATGCCGACCCCAAACCAACTGTTGTCCACACAACAACCCGCCAACAAATCTCCTTGTGCAAAACATCTGCACAATCGAAAAAACCAACAAAACCAGGCATTCCAACCCTGGCACGCTTGCTGCTCTACCACTCTCATCTCTCAAATGTCCCGAGGACACGCCAATGAGTCAGCAAGCGGTAAAATTTGCCTACTGGGTGCCGAACGTCAGCGGTGGGCTGGTGGTCAGCAAGATTGAACAGCGCACGGATTGGGGCATCGACTACAACCGCAAACTGGCGCAAATCGCCGAAGCCGCCGGTTTCGAGTACGCGCTGACGCAGATCCGCTTTACCGCCGGTTACGGCGCCGAGTTCCAGCACGAGTCCGTCGCATTCAGCCATGCACTGCTTGCAGCGACCAGCAAACTTAAAGTAATCGCGGCGATTCTGCCCGGGCCATGGCAACCGGCGCTGGCGGCCAAGCAACTGGCAACCATCGATCAACTCACCAATGGCCGCATCGCGGTGAACATTGTCAGCGGCTGGTTCAAAGGCGAGTTCCAGGCCATCGGCGAGCATTGGCTGGAGCACGACGAGCGTTATCGCCGTTCCGAGGAGTTCATCCGCTCGCTGCGCGGCGTGTGGAGTCAGGACAACTTCACCTTTCGCGGCGATTTCTACCGTTTCGACAATTACACCCTCAAGCCAAAACCACTGGGCCGTCCGGAAATCTTTCAGGGTGGCAGCTCGCGTGCGGCGCGGGACATGGCCGCAAGGGTCTCGGATTGGTATTTCACCAATGGCAATAGCGTTGAAGGGATCAAGGCGCAGGTTGACGATATTCGTCAGAAAGCGGCGGCGAACAATCATTCAGTGAAAATTGGCGTGAACGCCTTTGTCATCGCCCGCGACACTGAAGAAGAGGCCAGAGCCGTACTGGCGCAGATCATCGATCAGGCCGATCCGGAAGCGGTGAATGCCTTTGGCGACGCAGCGAAACAGGCGGGCAGGGCGTCACCGGAGGGAGAGGGCAACTGGGCGAAATCGACGTTCGAGGATCTGGTGCAGTACAACGACGGTTTCAAGACCAATCTGATTGGCACGCCGTTGCAGATTGCCGAGCGGATTGTCGCGTTGAAGGCGGTGGGGGTGGATCTGGTGTTGGCGGGGTTTCTGCACTTTCAGGAAGAGGTCGAATATTTCGGTCGGCGGGTGTTGCCGCTCGTTCGCGAGCTCGAGGCCGAAAAGACCGCTGCCGTCGCCTGAACCCCACACATCCCCTGTAGGAGTGAGCCTGCTCGCGATGGCGTCTGAACATTCAACTTATAGGTTGACTGACACACCGCTATCGCGAGCAGGCTCACTCCTACAGTTGGAGCTGTGTTGGCTTACAGGCCGAGGTCGGACAGGCTTGGGTGATCATCCGGGCGGCGGCCCAGTGGCCAGTGGAACTTGCGCTCGCTTTCCTTGATCGGCATGTCGTTGATGCACGCATAGCGCTGGAACATCAGGCCCTGCTCATCGAATTCCCAGTTTTCATTGCCATAGGAGCGGAACCAGTTGCCTGAGTCATCGTGCCATTCATAGGCATAGCGCACGGCGATGCGCGTGTCGGAGTACGCCCACAGCTCTTTGATCAAACGGTAATCCAGCTCTTTTGCCCACTTGCGGGTCAGAAAAGCCTTGGCTTCTTCACGGTTGTTGGCGAATTCGGCGCGGTTGCGCCATTGGGTATCGAGGGTGTAGGCCAGCGATACCCGTTCCGGGTCGCGGGAGTTCCAGCCATCCTCGGCCAGTCGAACTTTCTCGATCGCCGATTCACGGCTGAAGGGCGGTAATGGCGGACGTACCTGGGCTGCAGTAGACATGTTCAGTCTCCCGATCTAATTAATAATTGAACAACAAGTCCGGCTTATTAAGGCATTACAGGTCCAATAACTTTCGCGCCATGCATTGCGCATTATCGGCGGCACTGTGATCACCCATCACAAGCGCTACGGTAATGGCACCGTCAATCAGGATCAGCAACTGTTTGGCCAGCAGTTGCGGATCCTCGGCACCATGTTCGGTACACAGCTCGCACACGTAGTCGAGCAGCTTCTGTTTGTGTTCTTTGGCAACCAACCGAACGGGGTCTTGCGGGTCGCCGGTCTCGCCGCTGGTATTGATGAAGGCGCAGCCGCGAAAGCCTTCCGAGGCGAACCAGCCTTTGAGCACGGTAAACAGGTTGAGCAGGCGATCGGCCGGGGTTTCGGCCTGATCGACGGCGCTTCTGTACCAATGCATCCAGCGGATGTCGCGGCGTTGCAGGGCGGCGACGGTCAGTGCGTCCTTGTCGGCAAAGTAACGGTAGATGCTTTTTCTGGAGACACCGGCGGTTTTCACCAGAAGATCCATGCTGGTGGCAGCGATGCCACTTTTGTAGATCAGCTTTTCGGTGACGTCCAGAATGATGTCGCGCGTGTCGTTGCTAGTGATTTCGTTCATGTGGCAAACAGTAGAACGATTGTTCTCCTTTGGCAATGTTTTTTTAGGGTCAACAGATCGCAGCCTTCGGCAGCTCCTACATTGGCCCGTGTAGGAGCTGCCGAAGGCTGCGATCTTTTGATCTCTTTACGGGCACTAACAAGACCCGAAGGATGTGATGGTGTAAGCTCTCAGGCTCTTCGGATTCGACCCATTGCGAGCCCTATGCCGTTGCTTTTCAAACGTTCCTTGCTGCCCAAACTGCGCAGCTTTCCGCTGACCGCCGAGGCTGTGACCATTCTGTCCGGCGCCGCCGAGTTCCGTCGTTGCCTGCTGGAGAAAATCGCCGCAGCGACCCAACGCATCTACATCGTCGCGCTGTACTTGCAGCAAGACGAAGCCGGTCAGGAAATCCTCGATGCCCTCCACGCCGCCAAGCTCAAGCGTCCCGAGCTGGAAATCGCCGTGGTCGTCGACTGGCTGCGTGCGCAACGCGGGTTGATCGGTGCCGGCAAACAGCCGGGCAATTCGGCGTGGTATCAGGAAATGACCCGCACGCACGAAAGCGAAGTGCCGGTCTACGGCGTGCCGGTGCAGACCCGCGAACTGTTCGGCGTGCTGCATTTGAAGGGCTTCGTGATCGACGATTGCGTGGTCTACAGCGGTGCGAGCCTGAATAACGTCTACCTGCACAAGTTCGACAAGTACCGTTTCGACCGCTACCACGTGCTGCAAAGCCATGAGCTGGCGGACTCGATGCATCATCTGGTCAAGCATGGCTTGATCGAGTCGAAAGCCGTGCATCGCCTCGATCTGCCTAACCTGCCGACCACCCGCAGCCTGCGCAACGACATCGGCGACTTGCGCAGCCGTCTCAAATACGCGACATACGACACCGCCACGGGCAGCACCGCCCGAGACGGCTTGTCCGTGACCCCGTTGCTCGGCGTCGGCAAGAACAACCCCTTGAACCGGGCGATTCTTGAGCTGATCGCCAGCGCGCAAAAGCAGCTGACCATTTGCACGCCGTACTTCAATCTGCCGCTGGGCGTGATCCGCGAGATCAATCGCGCGTTGGCCCGTGGCGTGAAGATCGACATCGTGGTCGGTGACAAGACTGCCAACGATTTCTATATCCCGCCGAGCGAGCCGTTCAAGGTCATCGCGGCGCTGCCGTATCTCTACGAAATCAGTCTGCGCCGCTTTGCCAAACGGCATCAGCGCAATATCGACAGCGGCCAGTTGAACCTGCATCTGTGGCGTGATGGTGACAACACCTATCACCTCAAGGGCATGTGGGTCGATCAGCGCTATACGCTGCTGACCGGCAACAACCTCAATCCACGGGCGTTCCGTCTGGATCTGGAGAATGCGTTGTTGATTGATGATCCGAAGGGGGAGTGGCTGGCGCCGCGAGCGAAGGAGCTGGAAGAGATTTTCCGCCATACCACGCGGATCGACAGTTTTCAGAATCTGGAGACGCTGCCGGAGTATCCGGCCGGGGTGGCCAAGTTTCTCAAGCGCGTGAGTCGGGTGCGGATTGAGCGGTTGCTGTACCGGATTTTGTAAGGCCTTACATTTGTGGCGGTCATACAACCGCTATCGCGAGCAGGCTCACTCCTACAGGGGAACGCATTCCAAATGTAGGAGTGAGCCTGCTCGCGATAGGGCCTTAACAGGCGCTAAAGAACTTAGTTCAGACCCAACTTGCCACGCAACGTGGACAGATCTTCCGCCAGTGTATTCACCGGCCCAACCAGCGCTTTACGGTCGTTATCCTTCACCTTGTCATAGGTTTCAAACCCACCCTCCTTGGTCTTGTACTTGGCCAGAATCTTGTCGACGGTGGCAAAGTTCTTGTCGACCTTCGCTGCAAACGCCTTGTCCTGCTGCTCGATCTGCGGGCGGAACAGATCAACGATTTTCTTCGCACCGTCGATGTTGCCCTGGAAGTCGTAGAGGTCGGTGTGGCTGTAGCGATCTTCTTCACCGGAGATCTTGGTCGCGGCGACTTCTTCCAACAGTGCAGCAGCACCACCGACGACTTTTTCCGGCGGGAATGTCAGGCCGGCCACGCGGGTTTGCAGGTCTTTGACGTCGCTGTTGAGCTTGTCCGCCAACTCGTTCAAGCCTTGGGTGCTTTTCTCTGAGAACAGCGTGTATTCGATGCGGTGGAAACCGGTGAAGTCTTCAGCTTTCACGCCTTTCTCGTGGTCGTCGACGCGGGAGTCGATGGAGGCATCGAGGTCACTGAACAGTTCGGCAATCGGCTCGATCGACTCGTAGTAAACGCGGGTCGGTGCGTAGAGTTTTTGTGCGGTGGCCAGGTCACCTTTTTTCACCGCGTCGGTGAACTGCTGCGTGTGGCTGCCCAACTCATCGAGTTGTTCGGTGACGTAAATCTTGTAGTCCGACACCGGTCCGACCAGATCCAGCGGTGCCGTGGCGGCAAACGCTGACAGCGGGGTGTTGAGCAAACCGAGGGTTAGCAATAACGCGAGTGGCGTCTTTTTCATGGGGGGCGGCTCCAGTGTTGGGATTGTTCTATGCAGCTGTTTTCGGTTGTGTGGCGTTAAGCAGCGAGCGACCGATGAAATCCTTGTCGCCCGTGACACCCGGCAGGGTGAAGAAGTAACCGCCGCCAACCGGTTTGAGGTATTCCTCCAGCGGCTCGCCGTTGAGGCGGGTCTGCACGGTGATGAAGCCTTTTTCCAGGTCGGCCTGGTAACAGATGAACAGCAGGCCCATGTCGAGCTGACCGTTCTTGTTCACGCCGTTGGAATAGTTGAATGGCCGGCGCAGGATCAGGTTGGCCTGAGTCGCAGCCGTGCGCGGATTAGCCAGGCGAATGTGCGCGTCGAGTTTGGTCAGTTTGCCTTCGGGGTCTTTGCGGTAATCCGGCACTTCGGTTTCATGGCTGCCGCCGATGGGCGCGCCGGAGGTTTTCACCCGGCCAAGGATGCTTTCCTGTTCCTGCAACGGTGTGCGATCCCAGCGTTCAACGAAGTTGCGAATGATCCGCACCGCTTGATAGCTGCCATGCGCGGCCCAGGCCGGTTCATCGCTGCCCGCTTGCACCCAGACGATGCTGTCCATGGCTTTGGCATCGTTGGAGTCCGGGTTGGCCGAGCCGTCACGGAAGCCGAGGAAATTGCGCGCCGATTGCGCCGGCACACCGGGTTTCGCCGGAGCTTGCGGCGGCACGCTGCCTTCCTGTTTCCAGCGCACCAGCAGCAGGTCGGGGAGGTTTTTGACGATGTCACGCAGGGCGTGGATGTTGGTGTCGGTGGTGTTGGAGCAGAACTGCAAACTCAAGTCGCCGTGGCAGCAGTCAGCCTCCAGCGCATCGTTGGGGAAGCCGACCATGCGGATCAGGCGTTTTGGCTTGGCCTCGGCCAGACCGAAGCGCTCATCGAACAAGGATTCGCCGACGGAGACGGTAATGGTCAGGTTGTCCGGCGTCACGTTCGGGCCGAGGATGCCGGAGTCCGGCGGCGGCAGTTTCGGGTCGATCTGTGCGACCGGGCCGCCCTTCATCAGAAACGCAATGCGCTCGTTGAGCGTGCGGAACAACCGCTCGAGGTCTTCGCGATCACTGGCCAGCACGTCGAACGACACCAGCATGCCGGAGGCCGGGCGCGGGGTGACGATGCCTGTCTGGTGCACACCGTGGAAATCGTGGCGGTCTTGGGTCTTGTCGCTGCTCGGTGCTTCGGTGACTTGCGCCGGCGCGGCGGCCATGGCCGGGCAGCTCAGGGCTGAGCCGGCAAGGGCGACACCGGCGGCGCCCATGCCCATCAGGACACGGCGACGTTGCAGGTTGAGGTTTTCTGATTCTTTCATCGCTAATTCGTCTTCTGCTTACAGGCCGGAGAGGCCGAGGGCGGGATCGATGCCATCCAGTGCGTCGGCGAGAGCCTGGGCCTTGTCGGCGATCTGCTTGCGTTGTTCGCCGCTGACAGAGTCGTAGCTGGCGTAGCCGTCCTTGATCTTGTAGCTGTTGAGTTCGCTGTCGAAGTCCGCCAAGGCCTTGTCGATTTTTGGCAACAGGTCGGCGGCGGATTTGCTCAGCATTGGCCGCAGCAGATCGACGACTTTGTGCGCGGTTTGCGCATTGGCGGCGAAACCGTTGAGGTCGCTGTGGCTGTAGCGTTCCTCTTCACCACTGGCGGCGCGCACGTCGGCCAATGTGTTGAGGTTGCGCACGACGATGTTGACCAGTTGCTCGGGTGGCAGGCTCTGCGCGAGCAGTTGCTGTTTGAGCGTGGTGACGTCGCTGAGCAGGCGCTGGGCAACCGGTGCCAGATCGTCGAGTTTGCGCTGCTGGAACAGGCCGAATTCGAGGCGATGGAAGCCGACGAAGGCTGGATCCTGCTCACGTTTTTCGAAGTAATCGGCGCGGGCGTTGATGCTGTTGTCCAGTTCTGCCAGACGCTGCGCAGCCGGGGCCAGATGTTGATACGCCGAGCGTGCTGGCAGGTACAGCGCCTGAGCCTGACTCAAATCGCCGCTTTCAATAGCTTGATTGAGTGCGGTCACGGCTTTGATCAGCGCGCTGCTCTGGCTGGCCAGATACACACGAAATTCCGACAACGGCCCGACGAAAGCGACCATCGATGGTTTGGCCTTGGCCGCCGCGTCAGAGGCTGCCGTCGGCGTCACATGCAGGGTGCCGCGCGGGTTGCTGAGCAATCCGCAGGTGATCGCGTAATCGCCGGGTTGCAGATTGGCGTTGATCACCTGGCTCAGGCCCGGCGCGATGTTTTCGCGTTCTTCGACAACCAGCACACCGTCGAGGATTTCCCATTCCACCGCGCGGTCGGAGCGGTTGACGATGCGGAAACTGGCGCGGCCGGCCGGCACGGTCAGCGCATTCGGCTCGCAACTGCCCGGGTGAATGTTCACCACCACTTCGTCGTGATTGTGCTGACGTTTGGCCGCGGCCATTTTCGAGGCGTACCAGAACAGGCCGCCGGCGGCGATCATGATGACCACCGAACCGGCCACCGCCCAGCGCAAGGCACGGGGAGGGGAGGCCTGAGGAGTATTAGGCTTTGACATGGATGCCCTTATTGGCTGGAAACGGAAGACGATTGCGCGGAGGGCTTGGGGGCGGGAGCCGGATAAAAGAACATCACCAGCGCCACCACCAGGTAAATCAGATACGCCCCGAGTGTGCTGACGGTCGGCGCATCCTGATAACCGAACATGCCAGCCAGCACCGAGCCCAGCGGGCCGTCCATCGGCAGCGTCGCGCTGAAGTCGAACAGCACGGTCTGCAGGTGATTCCACAGCCCGGCTTCATGCAGGGCTTGCACGGAATTGGCGAGAATCCCGGCGGCCACCACCAGAATGAACAGGCCGGTCCACTTGAAGAACGCCGAAAGGTTGAGGCGCATGCTGCCGCTGTAGATCAGGAAGCCGACGATGATCGCCAGAATCAGCCCGAGCAGGGCACCGATCGGCGCGCCCGGGCCTTCGCTTTGCTGGAACACCGCGAGCAGGAAGAACACCGTTTCCAGACCTTCGCGAGCGACAGCGAAGAAGACCATGGCGATCAGCGCAATGACCTGATGCTTCGAAGAGGTCAGCGCGTGATCCAGCGAGGCTTGCAGCGAATGCTTGATCGAACGCGCGACCTTGCGCATCCAGAACACCATGGAGCTGAGAATGCCCACGGCCACCAGGCCGACGATGCCTTCGAACAGTTCCTGCTGCTTTTGCGGGAATTCGGCACTGACCAGTTCCAGGCCGCCACCGACCAGCAGGGCGAGAGCGGCGGCGAGGAATACGCCGATCCACACGGCGGGCATCCATTGGCCACGGCCAGTCTGTTGCAGGTAGCTGGCGATAATGCCAACGATCAGCGCGGCTTCAATGCCTTCGCGCAGCATGATCAGGAAGGGAACGAGCATTCGGTATCCAACAAGTCATTCGAAGAGGTTACAAGTTGTAACATAATGAAAGTCATTCTCACATGACATTGATTGACATAAACCTGAACAGTTGCTGAACGACCTCAATTTTTGCCTCGCATTGATCCTTGTAGGAGTGAGCCTGCTCGCGATGGCGTCGTATCAGTCAGCGCTGATTTTTCAGACCCAGCGCTATCGCGAGCAGGCTCACTCCTACAGGGGGTTCGTGTTGAATTCGCCACCTGCGGTAATATGCCCACCACTCAAAAACAACAAGGTTCACCGCGCTCCATGTCGGAAAAAGACACCATCGCCGTTCAACTGGTGCGTGAAGCGCTGCTGCAGAGTTGTGCCCCGGGCGTGGCCACGGAAGAAGTGTTGAACAAGGTCGGGATTGATCCGGCGTTGCTGCAAACCGAGCAGGGCCGGGTGCCGGCCTCGCAGTACGCCAAGCTCTGGCGCTTGTTGGCTCGGCGCGGCGATGACGAGTTTTTCGGTATGGACCCGCGCAAGCTCAAGTCCGGCAGCCTCGAATTCCTCTGTCGCAGTGCGATGGCGCAACCGACACTGGCAGCGGGTTTGAGCACGGGGTTGAGTTTTCTCTCACTGATGCTGGAGCGCATGCCGGCGCAACTGGTGCACCAGCAAAGTCTGGCGGAAATTGTACTGCTGGAGGACGACGCCGAACCGCGCCGCGCTTTCACCTATTTCACCTATTGGATGATTGTCCACGGCGTCGCCTGCTGGCTGGCGGGGCGGCGGATTCCGATTCTGGCCATTGAATTGCGTTGCCCAGAGCCGGATTTCACCGATGACTATCGGGTGATGTTTTCCGAAAACCTGCGGTTCGATCGGTCACGCACGCGGATGATCTTTTCTGCCGATTGCCTTGATCTGCCGATCAAACGTTCCGCCGAAGAGTTGAAGCGCTTTCTGGCCCATGCGCCGGCCAACATCCTGGTGAAGTACCGCGACCCGGAAAGCCTCGCCAGTCGGATCAAGCAGGATCTGCGGCAATTGCCCGCTGAACGATGGCCGGAAACCGAGGCGCTGGCGCAACAGTTATGCATGTCGGCCTCGACCTTGCGCCGGCGCCTGGCCGAGGAAGGGCAGACCTATCAAGGCCTCAAAGACAGCGTGCGCAAGGAATTGGCGATTATCTGGCTGGCGGAACCTTCGATCAGTTTTGTCGAGATTGCCAGTCGATTGGGGTTTGCCGATGCGAGTTCGTTCTATAAGGCGTTTCGCAAGTGGTCGGGGTCGAATCCCGGCCACTACCGCACGCTGATCCTGAATGAGGTTGTCTGATCCAACACATCCCGACGCTTGATCGTTCCCACGCTCTGCGTGGGAATGCCTCAAGGGACGCTCCGCGTTCCAGCTCTGGAGCGGACGCAGAGCGTCCAAGGCTGCATTCCCACGCAGAGCGTGGGAACGATCAGTGTGGTAGCAGTCTTGGCCAAACCAGTCAGCCACTTTGATAGCTTTGACCATTGCCCCAACCCCCACACAGCGCGACTATCCCTCTGTTGTTTACGCTTCCCAGCCTAATAAAAAACAGAGGGATTCTGGCAATGCGCGATTACTTGTCTGCCACCGCACAGTTCAACTATCAGCACACCGTGGATGCCGCGCTCAGCGGTACGCTTGAGGCGCTCAACGCCTGCGTCGAATGCTGCGACCGCCATGCCTTGCCGGGGCGTATTGCGCTGTTCTGGGAAGGCCGCGATGGCGCCAGTGCGACGTACACCTTCAGTGATCTGCAGGACAAAGCCGCGCGTTTTGCCAATTTCCTTCTCGCCCAGGGCGTGCAGAAGGGCGACAAGGTCGCCGGCCTGCTGCCGCGCAACATCGAATTGCTCATCACCGTGTTCGCCACCTGGCGCATCGGCGCGGTGTATCAACCGCTGTTCACCGCGTTCGGCCCCAAGGCCCTCGAACATCGCCTGAACAGCTCAGGCGCCAAAGTGGTGGTCACCGACGCGGTCAACCGGCCGAAACTCGCTGAAGTCGCTGATTGCCCGACATTGGTCACCGTCGGCGGCACCAAGGGCCAAGGCATCGTCCGTGGCGATTTCAGTTTCTGGGCCGAATTGGCCAACCATTCCAGCGTCTGCGAACCGGTGTTGCTGACCGGTGAAGACCCATTTCTGCTGATGTTCACCTCGGGTACCACCGGCCCATCAAAGGCGCTGTCAGTACCGCTCAAAGCCATTGTCGCGTTCCAGAGCTACACCCGGGACGCCGTGGATCTGCGCCCGGAAGATTCGTTCTGGAACGTCGCCGATCCGGGCTGGGCCTACGGCATCTACTTCGGCGTGACCGGCCCGTTGTCGATGGGGCACCCGATCACCTTCTACGATGGCCCGTTCACCCTCGAAAGCACTTGCCGGGTGATCAACAAGTACGGCATCACCAATCTCACCGGATCGCCAACGGCTTATCGTTTGTTGATTGCCGGTGGCGATGAGTTCGCCAAGTCGATCAAAGGCAAGCTGCGCATCGTCAGCAGCGCCGGCGAGCCGCTGAACCCGGAAGTGATTCGCTGGTTCGCCGACAATCTCGACGTGGTCATTCATGACCATTACGGCCAGACCGAACTGGGCATGGTCCTGTGCAACCACCATGGCCTCGACCACGCGGTGCACGTCGGCGCCGCCGGTTTCGCCTCGCCGGGCCATCGCATCGTCGTGCTCGATGACCAATACAACGAACTCGGCGTCGGCCAGCCCGGCATTCTCGCCATCGACCGCCCGCAATCACCGATGTGCTGGTTCGGCGGCTATGAGGGTGCGCCAACCAAGGCCTTTGTCGGCGATTATTACCTGAGCGGCGACACCGTCGAGTGGAACCCGGACGGCAGCATCAGCTTCGTCGGCCGCAGCGACGACGTGATCACTACCTCCGGCTACCGCGTCGGCCCGTTCGATGTGGAAAGTGCGCTGATCGAACACCCGGCGGTGGTCGAGGCGGCGGTCGTCGGCAAACCGGACCCGGAGCGCACCGAACTGGTCAAAGCCTTCGTCGTGCTGAGTACGCAATACCGCGCCGCGCCGGAGCTGGCCGAAGAGCTGCGCCAACACGTACGCAAGCGTCTAGCGGCGCATGCGTACCCCCGTGAAATCGAATTTGTCAGCGAATTGCCTAAGACCCCCAGCGGCAAATTGCAGCGCTTTATCTTGCGCAACCAGGAAATCGCCAAGGCTCAAGAGGCTGCGGCGCATAACGTTTCAGCTTGAAGATCAGGAACTACAGTCATGCAGATCGAGAACAAGGTTTTTATCGTCACCGGCGGCGCATCCGGCCTCGGTGCGGCCAGCGCTGAATTGCTGGTGAGTGCCGGCGCCAAAGTGATGCTGGTGGACATGAATGCCGAAGCAGTCGCCGCACAGGCTCAGCGTCTGGGCGCGCAAAGCGTGGTTGCCGATATCAGCAGCGAAGCCGCCGCCGAAGCCGCCGTGCAAGCGACCGTCAAAGCCTTTGGCAGCCTCAACGGTCTGGTCAACTGCGCCGGTATCGTCCGTGGCGAGAAAATTCTCGGCAAGAACGGCCCGCATGCGCTGAGCAGTTTCGCGCAAGTGATCAACGTCAACCTGATCGGCAGCTTCAACATGCTGCGTCTGGCCGCTGCGGCCATCGCCGAATCCGAGGCCAACGCTGATGGCGAGCGTGGTGTGATCATCAACACCGCATCCGTCGCTGCATTCGACGGCCAGATCGGCCAGGCGGCGTATTCCGCTTCGAAAGGCGCAATCGCCAGCCTGACCCTGCCGGCTGCCCGTGAACTGGCGCGCTTCGGCATTCGCGTGATGACCATCGCCCCAGGCATTTTCGAAACGCCGATGATGGCCGGCATGACCCCGGAAGTTCGCGAATCGCTGGCCGCCGGCGTGCCGTTCCCGCCGCGCCTGGGCAAGCCTGCGGAATACGCTGCGCTGGTTCGGCATATCATCGAAAACAGCATGCTCAACGGCGAGGTGATCCGTCTCGACGGCGCCTTGCGCATGGCCGCCAAGTAAGGAGGATTTGTCATGACTATTTCCAACGATCCGATTGTTATCGTCAGTGCCGTGCGCACGCCAATGGGCGGTTTTCAGGGCGAACTGAAAAGCCTTACCGCACCGCAACTCGGTGCTGCTGCAATCAAGGCTGCGGTTGAACGCGCCGGTGTCGCCAGCAACGCGGTTGATGAAGTGCTGTTTGGTTGCGTATTGCCTGCGGGCCTCGGTCAGGCGCCTGCGCGTCAGGCCGCTTTGGGCGCCGGACTGGATAAATCGACCCGTTGCACCACCGTCAACAAGATGTGCGGCTCAGGCATGGAAACCACGATTCTGGCCCACGACATGCTGATCGCTGGCAGCGCCGATGTGGTGATTGCCGGCGGCATGGAAAGCATGTCTAACTCACCGTATCTGCTGGATCGCGCGCGCGCCGGTTACCGCATGGGCCATGGCCGCGTGCTTGATTCGATGTTCCTCGACGGCCTCGAAGACGCCTACGACAAAGGGCGCCTGATGGGCACCTTCGCCGAAGACTGCGCCGAAACCAACCACTTCAGCCGTGAAGCGCAGGATGCGTTTGCCATCGCTTCGACCACCCGCGCGCAGCAGGCGATCAAGGACGGCAGCTTTAAGGACGAAATCGTCCCGCTGACCGTGACCGTTGGCAAAGAGCAGGTGCTGATCAGCCATGACGAGCAACCGCCGAAAGCCAAGCTGGACAAGATTGCCTCGCTGAAACCAGCATTCCGCGAAGGCGGCACGGTGACGGCGGCGAACTCCAGTTCAATCTCTGACGGGGCGGCGGCGTTGGTGCTGATGCGTCAGTCGCAGGCGCAGAAGCTGGGTTTGAAACCGTTGGCCGTTATCCATGGTCATGCAGCGTTCGCCGACACCCCCGGCCTGTTCCCGGTGGCTCCGATTGGGGCGATCAAGAAGCTGATCAAGAAAACCGGTTGGTCGCTGGGTGATGTTGATCTGTTCGAAGTGAACGAAGCGTTTGCTGTGGTTGGCATGGCGGCGATGACGCATCTGGAAATCCCGCATGACAAGCTGAACGTGCATGGCGGCGCTTGCGCGCTGGGCCATCCGATTGGCGCGTCGGGTGCGCGGATTCTGGTGACGTTGCTCTCAGCGCTGCGCCAGCGCAACCTCAAACGCGGCGTGGCAGCGATCTGCATCGGCGGCGGCGAAGCCACGGCCATGGCCGTGGAATGCGTGTATTGAGCCCAACACCAATCCCCTTGTAGGAGTGAGCCTGCTCGCGATGACGTCGTATCAGTCACCACTGATTTATATGACCCACCGCTATCGCGAGCAGGCTCACTCCTACAGGGAAAACGGTGCGACTGATATTTAAGGATTCACCATGATTCCCAACGAAGACCAAACCCAGATCCGCGACATGGCCCGGCAGTTCGCCGAGGAACGCTTGAAGCCGTTCGCCGCCGAGTGGGATCGCGAGCACCGTTTCCCCAAGGAAGCCATCGGCCAGATGGCTGAGCTGGGCTTTTTCGGCATGCTCGTGCCGGAACAGTGGGGCGGTTGCGACACCGGTTACCTGGCGTACGCCATGGCCCTGGAAGAAATCGCTGCCGGCGACGGCGCCTGTTCGACGATCATGAGCGTGCACAACTCGGTGGGCTGCGTGCCGATCCTCAAGTTCGGCAACGATGATCAGCGCGAACGCTTTCTCAAACCGCTGGCCAGCGGCGCGATGCTCGGCGCCTTTGCGCTGACCGAACCGCAAGCCGGTTCCGATGCCAGCAGCCTGAAAACCCGCGCGCGTCTGGAAGGCGATCACTACGTGCTTAATGGCTGCAAACAGTTCATCACCTCGGGGCAAAATGCCGGGATCGTCATCGTCTTTGCCGTGACCGATCCGAGCGCCGGCAAGCGCGGCATCAGCGCGTTTATCGTGCCGACCGATTCACCGGGCTACAAAGTTGCTCGCGTCGAAGACAAACTCGGCCAGCACGCCTCAGACACCTGCCAGATTCTCTTCGAAGACGTCAAAGTGCCGGTAGCCAATCGATTGGGCGAAGAGGGCGAGGGCTACAAGATTGCCTTGGCCAACCTCGAGGGCGGGCGCGTCGGCATCGCTTCGCAATCGGTGGGCATGGCCCGCGCGGCGTTTGAAGCGGCGCGGGATTACGCCCGTGAGCGCGACACCTTCGGCAAGCCGATCATCGAACACCAAGCTGTCGCTTTCCGCCTCGCCGACATGGCGACGCAGATCGCCGTCGCGCGGCAAATGGTCCATTACGCCGCCGCTCTGCGAGACAGTGGGCAACCGGCACTGGTCGAGGCATCGATGGCGAAACTGTTCGCTTCGGAAATGGCCGAGAAAGTCTGTTCGATGGCATTGCAAACCCTCGGTGGATACGGTTACCTCAACGACTTCCCGCTGGAGCGCATCTACCGCGACGTGCGCGTCTGCCAGATCTACGAAGGCACCAGCGACATTCAGCGCATGGTCATTTCGCGCAATCTTTAAGAAGGAATTTTTATTCATGACGTACGAAACCATTCTGCTCGAAACCCACGGCCGCGTTGGCCTGATCACCCTCAATCGCCCGCAGGCGCTGAACGCGCTGAATGCGCAACTGGTCAGCGAAGTGAACCAGGCTCTCGATGCCCTGGAAACGGATGCCGACATCGGTTGCATCGTGATCACCGGTTCGAAAAAGGCCTTTGCCGCCGGTGCCGACATCAAGGAAATGGCCGAGCTGACGTACCCGCAGATCTACATGGACGACCTGTTCAGCGACAGCGATCGCGTGGCCAACCGGCGCAAGCCGATCATTGCCGCGGTCAACGGTTTCGCCTTGGGCGGTGGCTGTGAACTGGCATTGATGTGCGACTTCATTCTGGCCGGTGATAACGCCAAATTTGGCCAACCGGAAATCAACCTCGGCGTGCTGCCGGGCATGGGCGGCACCCAGCGCCTGACGCGCGCGGTGGGCAAGGCCAAAGCCATGGAAATGTGCCTGAGCGGGCGTTTGATCGATGCGGTGGAGGCCGAGCGCTGCGGCATCGTCGCACGGATTGTGCCGAGCGATGAGTTGCTCGATGAGGCGCTGAGGGTCGCGGCGGTGATCGCCAGCAAATCGCTGCCGATTGCGATGATGATCAAGGAAAGCGTGAATCGTGCCTTTGAAGTGAACCTGACTGAGGGCGTGCGCTTCGAGCGTCGGGTGTTCCATGCGGCGTTTGCCACGCAGGATCAGAAGGAGGGGATGGCGGCGTTTATTGCCAAGCGTGAGGCTGCATTCCAAGGCAAATAAATGTGGTGCCTGAGCTGACGCCTTCGCGAGCAGGCTTGATGTACATCAAAATCAAAAGCCCCTCACCCTAACCCTCTCCCGGAGGGAGAG
The DNA here is from genome assembly GCF_044743175.1 of Pseudomonas sp. NPDC087690. Classification (NCBI taxonomy): domain Bacteria; kingdom Pseudomonadati; phylum Pseudomonadota; class Gammaproteobacteria; order Pseudomonadales; family Pseudomonadaceae; genus Pseudomonas; species Pseudomonas sp. NPDC087690. Next base: position 397,051 of record NZ_JBIUVX010000001.1, on the reverse strand, counting down.
GGGACTGGTTGGGGGATATTGATGATCTGCGCCGACCTGAAAGAACTTTACTGAATCCCTGATCGACCTGGTTCATCCAATCGATAATCGACGCGGTCTTTCAGGTCGATGCATAACGCCAGATACCTCGGTCGGCCCCCTTTCCCGGAGAGCGAAGGCTGCGGAGGTACGCCGACCTGAAAGTGCTTTATTGAATCCGTAATCGACTCGGTCTTTCAGGTCGATGTATAACGCCAGACACCTCGGTCGGCTCCCTCTCCCTCGGGGAGAGGGCTGGGGTGAGGGAAAGGGGCCAACACCATTACAACTGATAGTTCTTCAGCTCCCGCGCAATCACCATCCGCTGAATCTCGCTCGAGCCTTCATAGATCTGGGTAATCCGCGCATCGCGGTAGTACTTCTCGACCGGATAATCCTCCAGATAACCATACCCGCCATGAATCTGAATCGCCGACGAGCAAACCTTCTCGGCCATTTCCGACGCAAACAACTTGGCCTGCGAAGCCTCGGACAAGCAAGGTTTGCCCGCCGTCCGCAGCCGCGCTGCATGCAGGATCATCAGCCGCGCCGCGTTGATCTGCATGTGCATATCGGCCAGCAGGTTGGCGATGCTCTGGTGCTCATTGATAGGTTTGCCGAACTGGATGCGATCGCGCGAATACACCAGCGCCGCTTCAAATGCCGCGCGCGCGATACCCAAAGCCTGCGCCGCGATGCCAATACGTCCGCCTTCAAGGTTGGACAGGGCAATCGCCAGACCTTTACCACGCTCACCGAGCAGATTGGCCTCAGGAATGCTGCAATTACTCAGCGTCACCGCACAAGTATCGGAAGCGCGGATGCCCATCTTGTGTTCAGTGCGATCAACGATGAAACCGGCGGTATCGGTCGGCACCAGAAACGCCGAAATACCTTTCTTGCCCAGGTCTGGATCGGTCACCGCAAACACAATCGCCAGTTTCGCCCGTTTACCGTTGCTGACAAACTGTTTGGCGCCGTTGATCACCCACTGGCCGTCACGCAGTTCGGCGCGGGTGCGCAGGTTGTGCGCTTCGGAGCCGGCCTGCGGTTCGGTCAGGCAGAAGCAGCCGATGGTTTTCCCGCTGGCCAGATCCGCCAGCCAGGTCTGTTTCTGTGCTTCGCTGCCGTAGTTGAGCACCGGGCCGCAGCCGACCGAGTTGTGAATGCTCATGAATGCGCCGGTCGCGCCATCACCCGCAGAAATTTCTTCCACGGCCAAGGCATAGGCCACGTAGTCAACGTAGGTGCCGCCCCATTCCTCGGGCACCACCATGCCGAGCAAACCGAGTTCGCCCATTTTCGCGACGAGCGCATCGTCGATCCAGCCAGCCTTTTCCCAGGCCTGCGCGTGCGGTGCGATTTCGCCACGGGCAAAGTCCCGGGCCATGTCGCGGATCATCACTTGTTCTTCAGTCAGTTCGAGATCGTGCATGGCTCAGCTCCCGCTCTCATCAAAACCGTGGAAGAAACTCGCGACATGCGCAGCGTCCAGCGCAGCAAGAGTCGGCGGGTTCCAGCGTGGTGACTTGTCTTTATCGATCAGCAGGGAGCGTACGCCTTCGATCAGGTCGCCACGGGCGAACCACTGGCGATCCAGATGCAGCTCCAGCGCGAAGCAATGTTCCAGGCTCAGGTGCCGACCGCGCCGGAGCATTTCCAGGGTCACGGCCATGGCCAGCGGCGAACGGGTTTCCAGCAGGTTGGCGGTGGTGGTCGCCCATTCATGGCTGTCGGCAACGGTCACCGCGCGCAATTGCTCGACCATGCTCGGCACATCCGGCAGGGCAAAAAAATGATCGATGGCCGGACGCAGGGCCTCAAGCGGCGCATCGGGCAGGGTCTGCACGGCGTGTTTGGCCAGCAGGTTCTGCAGCGCCTTGAGCGGCGTGTCCTGCCATTCCATCTGGTCGAGTCTTTCGTCGAGCAGCGCCAGTTTGCTGCTGTCCAGATACCAGTCCGCCAGGCCGCAATACAGCGCATCGGCGGCACGGATCTGCACGCCGCTGACGCCCAGATAAATCCCCAGCTCACCGGGAATGCGCGGCAGGAAATAGCTGCCGCCGACATCGGGGAAATAACCGATGGCCACTTCCGGCATCGCCAGTCGGCTCTTCTCGGTGACCACGCGCAGATCGGCGCCTTGTACCAGGCCCATGCCGCCGCCGAGGACAAATCCATCCATCAGCGCCAGCACCGGTTTACGGTAGTGATGAATCGTCAGGTCGAGGGCATATTCCTCGACGAAGAAATCTTCGTGCAGCGTATCGCCGCTCTTGAAACTGTCGTACAGCGAGCGAATGTCGCCACCGGCGCAGAAAGCTTTTTCACCGGCACCGCGCAGGACTACCGCGTGAACATTGGCGTCAGTCGCCCAGGCGTCGAGCTGCTGTTGCAGCAAACGCACCATGTCGAGGGTGATGGCATTGAGACCGGCGGGGCGGTTGAGGGTCAGGTGACCGATACGGTTGCGAACCTCGGCCAGCACTTCGTTTTGCGTGGCATCCATGGACTGGGTCCGCGGGGATGAAGCCTGAGCTGTCATCAGTAACTCCCTGCTTTTATTGTCTTTATTCGAGAAGCTCGCGCGCGAGCGTTACCGGATCGTAACAGTGCAAATTTGCCTTGTACAACGGGGATATGTGCAGGGCCTGTCTGCGTTTTTACCTTACCCGAAATATACGCGGACTCATGTAGGAGCTGCCGCAGGCTGCGATCTTTTGATCTTGAAAAACAGGATCAAAAGATCGCAGCCTGCGGCAGCTCCTACATAAGGGGTCAGGTGAAGGTCGCGGTAATGCTGCGGCGCTTGGCGTGCAGTTCGCTGGCGTGGATCAACTGTTCCAGATCCTCGGGAGTGATGTCGATGAAGGCTTCCATGTCGGCCAGTGCCAGCTTGAGGTCTTCGGCGGTGATCGCCTGATTGTCGACCGGGGCTACTGCGGGCGCCGGTTCAGCGGGGCGTTTCGGGTAACGAATGCGCGTCAGGTTGTTATAGGCGAGGGCACTGAGCAGCATGCACGCGGCACCGAGCATCACCGGTTCCATGGCTTTCCAGTCCATGGCAATAGTCGCAGGATCAGCCAGCACCAGCGTCAGCGCCAAAGCGCCCGCCGGTGGGTGCAGGCAACGCAGCCAGCACATCAGAATCAGCGCCATGCCCGCCGCCAGACAGGCGCTGCCCAGGGTTCGGCCGAGTACGTGAGCGACCAGCAGCGCCACGACACCGGCACACAAATACCCGCCGAGAATCGACCAGGGCTGGGCGAGGGCGCCGGAGGACACGGCGAACAGCAACACCGCGGAAGCGCCCAACGGCCCGATCAGGTGATAAGCGACGTCATGGCCGAACACCTGCGCGCACAACCACACACTGAACAACGTGCCCAAGGCCATGCCGATGGCGGCGCGGCTCCATTCGGTTGGGCGGGTGTTTATGGCAGCGGGCAACCAGCGAGCGAGCATGTGAAACTGATCCTTCTACAAAATCCGGGCAAAAAAAAGGACTTGTCCGGCATATCCGGAAAGCCCTCGAAGTGTTCCAACATTGGGGGAGGAACGCACACAGTGTGCCGTTCAATCTCGATGCTGACAAATTCATATAAATGCAGTTTGAGTGCATTATTGTTGCACTGAAGCCGCGCGGCGACCGCTGGCGACACACAAATAGCCGCCGACCGCCGCCAATGCGCTCAAGGCATAGAACATCATCGGCGCCGGCGTGTGCATCAGCAGAAACCCGCACATTACCGGGCTTGCAGCGCCGCCGAGTGCCGCCAGATTCTGCGCGCCGTAGTAACTGCCGCGCAGTTCCTCGGGGGCGAGCGTGTCGACGAAGAGGAAATCCGCCGGGTAAATGATCATCTCGCCGAGGGTGAAGATGAACATCGCCACGCACCAGCCGATGAGGCTGTCGGCCATGCTGAAACCGATCAGCCCGAGGATGAACAGCGCGGTGCCGCCGGCGATCCACTGGCGCAAGTGTTCGCGCTTGAGGAATCGGCCGATCTGGTATTGCAAGAGGATGACCGTGATCGCGTTGCAGGCGAGCAGGGCGGCCATGGTGTCGAGCGTCTGTTGCTGGGTGTGGGTGGCCAACAGGTATTGCGACAGGTACAGGGTGAAGCGCCCGTGCACCAGCGTGCTGAGCAGGCAGCCCAGGGTAAACAGGATCATCGTGCGGTCGTTTTTCAGGATGATCAGGGTTTTCAGAAAGCTTTGCGGCTGGCTGACCGGGGCGATCGGATTAGGCTCTTTCGCTGCGCCCACCAGCAGAAAAATGCTGCCAATGGCAATCGCGCCGGCGACGATAAACGGCGCCGAAGGCTGGATACCGGCAATCACCACGCCGATCATCGGGCCGACGGCGTAACCGATGTTGGTCAGCGTGTAGTTGAGGGAAAACGCCTTGACCCGCTGGCCCACCGGCAGGTTTTCACTGAGGATGGCTTTGGAGCAGATGAGGAACAGCGCCGACGCCGTTTCGCTGATGATCAACACCAATGTGACCAGGTACAGATTCTGCGCGAAGCTCAGCAGGATCAGGCCGATGCCGCTGTAGAGCATGGTCAGTATCAGCAACTGACGCTTGTCCAGCCGATCGATGATGTAACCCCCGTACAGCGACAGCAACGTGGCGCTGAATACCGCGATGCCCAACAGCAGACCGACGTCTTGCGGGTTGAGGCCGAGCTTGTTGCTGAGGAACAGGGTCAGTAGCGGGCTGATCAGGGCGCGGCTGATGACGACGGTCAGCGAGCTGATCATCAACCGGCGGATGAAGCGCGAATAGGTGGCCACGAAGAGGTCAATGTCCTTATTTCAAATGCTTGGCGGGCGTGCGTCATCCTCCCCGCGCAACCATCACCGGTCAAGCCGCCACACCACAAATCCTCTGTAGGAGTGAGCCTGCTCGCGATAGCAGAGTGTCAGGCAACATAGGTTAGGCTGACCCATCGCTATCGCGAGCAGGCTCACTCCTACAGGGGATTTGTACTGATATCAGGAGAGGGGCAGGGCCAACGCGTCAGCGGGCCTTGCGAGGCGAATGATCATATTCATGTAGGAGCTGCCGCCGGCTGCGATCGTTTGATCTGAATTCAAAAAAACAAGATCAAAAGATCGCAGCCTGCGGCAGCTCCTACAAGAGGCTTCAAGCGACGTCGGACTCATGCGGCCACTGCTGCAGCGGAATCGGCAATTTGCGCGATTCGCCACGGCCCATCGGGAAGTACTGGAAACCGTTGCGCGCCAGACGTTCGGCGTCGTACAGGTTGCGCCCGTCGAAGATCACCGGGGTATTCAGGCGTTGCTTGATCAGCTCGAAATCCGGCGCTTTGAACTGTTGCCACTCGGTGCAGATGATCAATGCGTCGGCGCCGGGCAATACCGATTCCGGCGTGCCCATCAGCATCAGTTTCGATTCGTCCGGGTAGAGGTTCTGTGTTTCCTGCATGGCCTCCGGGTCGAAGGCGCGCACGCTGGCACCGGCCGCCCACAGTTCTTCCAGCAGCACACGACTTGGCGCATCACGCATGTCGTCGGTGTTGGGTTTGAACGCCAGCCCCCAAAGGGCGAAAGTCTTGCCGCGCAGATCACCCTTGTAGAACGCGTTGATGCGTTCAAACAACTTGTGTTTCTGCCGCTGGTTGATCGCCTCGACCGCTTGCAGCAAGTCGCTGGAGCAGTGCGCTTGTTCAGCACTGTGGATCAACGCACGCATGTCTTTGGGGAAGCACGAGCCGCCATAACCGCAGCCCGGGTAGATGAAGTGGTAACCGATGCGCGTGTCGGCACCGATGCCCTGGCGTACCGATTCGATGTCGGCGCCCAAGTGTTCGGCGAGTTCGGCGATCTGGTTGATGAAGCTGATCTTGGTCGCCAGCATGCAGTTGGCGGCGTACTTGGTCAGTTCGGCGCTGCGCAGGTCCATGAACATGATGCGGTCGTGGTTGCGGTTGAAAGGCGAGTACAGGTCGCGCATTACGTCGCGCACCTCATCACCTTCACAACCAATAACGATGCGGTCCGGACGCCGGCAATCGGCAACCGCCGAGCCTTCCTTGAGAAATTCCGGGTTGGAGACGATATCGAACTGCAGCAGGCGGCCGACCTTGATCAAGGCCTTTTCGATATGCGTGCGCAACGTATCGCCAGTGCCCACCGGCACCGTGGATTTCTCGACGATGATCAACGCCTGCTCACGATGACGGGCAATCGCGTCGCCGACCGAAAGCACGTAGCGCAGATCCGCCGAGCCGTCCTCCCGCGACGGCGTACCGACGGCAATAAACGCGACCCGAGCGTGCTGCACGGCGAGTTTTTCATCGCTGGTGAATTGCAGGCGTTTCGAATCCAGACCTTCGCGGACCAGGCTGGCCAGCCCCGGTTCGAAAATGCTGACATGACCCTGGCGCAACAGGTCGACCTTCTTCTGGTCGATGTCCATGCACACGACATCATGGCCGACTTCGGCCAACACAGCCGCCTGCACCAGACCGACGTAACCGCTGCCAAATACTGTGATTTTCATGGAGCACTCCTGAATGCGGGCGCACGAGCCGGACGCGTGTTGATGGTGATGACCCCGAGCATGACCAGCGCCACGCCCAGTGATTGGGTGAAACTGAAGGATTCGTTGAACAGCGGCAGGCTGGCCGCCAGCAGATACACCAGCGCGTAGCTGATGCTCAGCAGCGAATAGGCGCGGCCCAGCGGCAGGTCGCGCAGGGCGGCGAGCCAGCAGAGCATCGACAGGGCATAGGCGAAGATCGCCGCAATGACCACGGCCAATGCGCGCAGGTCGAGGCTGTCGATGTGCAGCCATTGTTCTGGTGCGGGCAGACGCGTCATGCTCCAGCGCATCGCGAGTTGCGCGGCGCTGACCAGCAAAACGCTGCCGAGGGTGAAAGTGATTCCGCGGCGCTTGTTCATGTCTGTTGCCCCAGCAAAACCACGCCGCCGATCACCAACGCCACGCCGAGCCAATCCTGGCGGTCGATGGGTTCGCGGAAGACGAAGCGGGCGATCAGGGTGATCAGCACAAAGTTGAGGCTGAGCATCGGGTAGGCGATGCCGACTTCCAGGCGCTGCAACACCACAAGCCACACCAGCAAGCCTGAACCGAGGGCGAACAGCGCCAGCCACAACCACGGCGAACGCAGTTTGTCGGTCCACGTCGACTCGACCCCGCGCCAACTCTCCACGGCGTACTTTTGCGCCACTTGGCCAAGGCAGGTCAGCAGGCACGCGGCCAACAGCAGCAACAGGCTCATGACGCCACCTTCGGCAGGATCATGATCACCAGGTTGCCCTGCTCAAAACGGACGCCGTCCTTTGGCAACTTGTCGATTTCGTCCAGTTCGTCCTGCCCCTTGACGCGCATCACCACGCCGACCGAACCGCTGCGGCGCGCCTCACGCATCCACTGTTGCACTTGATCGAAGTCAACCCGTTGTTGAATGCCGTCAGGATAGGCAAGGCCATATTTCAATTCGCCTATCGTGTTGTACAACGCGACTTGCGGTGTTTTCAGACGCCAGGCCAGCGCCGACGCCGCGCCCAGGTCGTTGCTCAGCAGGTGGTCGGTCTGTGCCAGCTCGGTGAGGTGATGCTTGATGAACTGATCCGGCATCTTGTTGGCGACCACTGATCTGGGCATCGCTGCCGGCAAAACGGCGATCAGCAACAGGCTGCCCAGCGCCGGCGCCGCCCAGCATTGCAGCGGCAGGAAGGCTTGCAGCAGGTTGGCGATGATCCAGCCGATCAAGGCAATGAACACCAGCACCATGCTGTGCAGTTCGTGGTCGTACACCGGTTTGGTCAGTTGCAGATACACCAGCGCAATCAGCGTGACGATGCCCAGCAGCAGATTGAGCACACCATTGATGCTCAGCGCCCGACCTTGTTCCAGACGCAAGCGGTCGGCCAGCGCATTGCCGAGCAGCAACGCCAGCGGCAGCAGGCACGGCAGGATGTAGGTCGGCAATTTGCCGTTGCTCAGGCTGAAGAACAGCAGCGGCATCAGCAGCCACAGCAGCAAAAACACGACTTTGGGCTGAGTGCGGGTCTGCCAGGCTTGTTTGAATGAAGACGGCAGCAATCCCGCCCACGGCAAACTGAACGCCACCAGCAGCGGCAAGTAGAACCACCACGGCGCATCATGCTGGGCATCGTCACCGGCAAAGCGGCGGATGTGTTCATGCCAGAAGAAGAACCGCCAGTAGTCCGGCTCCTGCGCATGCACCGAGAGCACCCACGGCAAGCTGACGACGATTGCGATGGCAATCGCCACCGGGCCGTACATCAGCAGTTCACGCCAGCGTTTTTGCCAAAGCATCCACGGCAAGGCGATCAGCACGGGCAGCAGCCAGGCGAGAAAACCCTTGGTCATGAAACCCATGCCGCAGGCCAGCCCCAGCACTGCCCAGGCAACCATTCGCTTGCCGCTGGTTTGACTGTCGACGGCAAACCACAGCGCCACCAGACTCAGGTTGACCCAGAAGGTGAATTGCGGATCGAGGTTGGCGTAACCGGCCTGACCGGCAACGATGGTGAAGCTCATGTAGAGCAGCGCGCAAACAAAGCTTTTGTGCGGCTCGTTCCACAAGCGCCGGGCGATCAGATAGCACAGCAACACGCTCAACCCGGTGCTCAGTGCCGAGGCGAAGCGTACGCCAAACAGGTTTTGCCCGAACAACTCTTGCCCGAGTGCAATCATCCAGTAGCCGGCAATCGGCTTCTCGAAATAGCGCAGGCTCATGAAGTGCGGCGACACCCAGTTGCCGCTCAGCAGCATGTCCTGGCTGATCTGCGCGTAGCGAGATTCATCGGGAATCCACAGGCCATGCGTACCCAGTGGCAGCAGGTAAGCCAGCAGACCGATTCCCAGCAAGAGCAACGGCAATGCCCAGCGTTTGGTCATGCGCCTTGCACTCCCAGCCAGCCTTCACGACCATCGAGCGCGCCACGTTGCACGCGGCCCACGGGCAAGGTGTTGAAGAACTCGGGCAACAAATCGCCCAGCGGAGTGAAGTCGATGTGGCGCTGACGCGCAGCGGCCAGCAGTTGACGAAATTCTTCAGCCATCAGAATCCCTTCGACCTCGGCATGAATGGTGTAGACGTTGAGCTGTTGCGCACGGAAGTGATCGAGAATGAAACCGTTGAAATCCCGCGCCGCAACGATGGGGCCGACGACTTCATCGAAGGTCGGCAGGTCCACCGGAATCTGCGGCGTGCCCGGCGTGCCGTCGGCCAGCATCGGACGAAACAGCCGCGAGCCCCGGCAATCGCTGTTGTAGCGAAAGCCGAAGGCTTGCTTGGCCTCGATCACGCGCTCGTCGGCACGCCAGCCGGCGGCGGCCGAACACTCGACTTTCGCGCCGAGAATGTCGCTCAAGGTGTCGACGCCCTGACGGATCTGCTCAATCAGTTGTTCGTTGCTCCAGCGCCCGGCGTTGGCTTGCCAGCCGTGGTGATCCCACGCATGCAGGCCAACCTCATGACCGGCATCGCGGGCCTGACGCATCAGGTGCCCGAGATCACGGCCAATCGGTTTGCCCGGCCACGCGGTGCCGGCCAGCAGAATGTCCCAGCCATACAGGCCGGCGGCGTTGGAACGGAGCATCTTCCAGAGAAACTGCGGGCGGACCAGGCGCCACAGATGCCGGCCCATGTTGTCGGGGCCGACACTGAAGAAAAACGTTGCCTTGATCTGCGCCTCGTCGAGCATTTCCAGCAAGCGCGGCACACCTTCACGGGTGCCGCGAAAGGTGTCGACGTCGATGCGTAGTCCGGCCTGCATCAATGCTTGTCCGCGATTTCGAGCATGGCTTCGCGCAAGAAGAAATCCAGCGTATTGCCAATGGTCTCGCGCATTTCCACGGTCGGCGTCCAGTCGAGCAGGCGCTTGGCGTTGGCGATGCTTGGCTTGCGGTGCTCGACGTCCTGGTAACCGGCGCCATAGAACGCCTTGCTCTCGACGTCGCGGAAACCGGCGAACGGCGGGAAGTTGCTGCGCAGCGGATGCGCTTCGAACTGTCGCAACAGCTCTTCGCCCAGTTGACGAATGCTGGCCTCGTTGTCCGGGTTGCCAATGTTGATGATCTGACCGTTGCAGACGTCGTTGTCGTTGTCGATGATCCGCGCCAGTGCTTCGACGCCGTCGGCAATATCGGTGAAGCAGCGTTTCTGCTCGCCACCGTCAAACAGACGGATTGGCGTGCCTTCCACCAGATTGAGGATCAACTGCGTAATGGCGCGGGAGCTACCGATGCGGGCCGAGTCCAGACGATCAAGGCGCGGGCCCATCCAGTTGAAAGGACGGAACAGGGTGAAATTCAAACCCTTGGCGCCGTACGCCCAGATCACTCGATCCAGCAATTGTTTGGAGACGGAGTAAATCCAGCGCTGCTTGTTGATCGGGCCGACCACCAGGTTGGAGGTGTCTTCGTCGAAATGCTTGTCCTGGCACATGCCATAGACTTCCGAGGTCGACGGGAAGATCACGCGCTTGTTGTACTTGACGCAGTAACGCACCAGTTTCAGGTTTTCTTCGAAGTCGAGTTCGAACACGCGCAGCGGGTTGCGGGTGTATTCGATCGGCGTGGCGATGGCCACCAGCGGCAGGACCACGTCGCACTTCTTGATGTGGTACTCGATCCACTCGGAGTGAATGCTGATGTCGCCTTCGACGTAGTGGAAGTGCGGATGACTGCGCAAGCGGTCGATGGCGTCGGAGCCAATATCGAGGCCATAGACTTCGTAACGGTCATCGCGCAGCAGGCGCTCTGACAGGTGATTGCCGATAAAACCGTTGACCCCAAGGATCAACACTCGGGTACGACGCGGCGCACGACCGGATTCAGCGCCGCGCAGCAGCGAGCCGTCGACCAGACCCAGCTCATTGGCCAGTTGCGGGCCGCTGAGGAACAGACCGGTGTCGTTGCGTTGACCGGAGAGGATTACCAGCGAATCTTCACCGCAAGCAATGCGCAGCGGATCGACGCTGATCACCCGGCCCGGCGCCTGACTGTCATTGCCTTTGACGACTTCCGCGCTCCAGACGATCAACTTGTGTTCGCCGGCGGCGCAGAACGCACCCGGATACGGTTGGGTGACGGCGCGGACCAGATTGAACAGCTGCTCGGCAGGTTTTGACCAAAGCAGCTTGCCGTCCGCCGGCGTACGACGACCGTATACGCTGGCTTTCGATTCGTCCTGCGGGGTTTCGCTGGTCTTGCCTTGCAGCATCGCTGGCAAGGTGTCGCGCAGCAGATCGGTGGCGGCGATGCGCAGTTTGCCGTGCAGGCTCAGCGCGGTGTCGCTGCGCTCGATGGCCACGGGTTGCTGGGCAACGATGGCGCCGGCATCGGCACGTTTGACCATGCGGTGCAGGGTGACACCGGTTTCGCTTTCGCCATTGACCAGCACCCAGTTCGCCGGGGCACGGCCACGGTAGCGCGGCAGCAACGAGCCGTGCAGGTTGAACGCGCCGTGTTTTGCGGTGGCCAGCAACGATTCGCTCAGCAGGTTGCGGTAGTAGAACGAGAACACGTAGTCCGGATTGAGCTTGGCAATCCGCTCGATCCACAGTGGGTGGTTAACGTCTTCCGGGGCGTGCACCGGAATGCCTTTGCGTGCGCACAATTGCGCAACCGATCCGTAGAACGCGTTCTCTTTCGGATCATCGGCGTGAGTGAATACCGCGGCAATGTCATAGCCACTGTCGAGCAGGGCTTGAATGCCGGCGCAGCCGATATCGTGATAAGCGAATACAACAGTTTTTGCGCTCATGAGAGAACCTGATCATTGGAGGAGGAGAGGCCGTCGACGGTGATGGCGCGCGGCGGCATGGCGGGTTGGCCACGCAAGACTTTTTCAACGAAGAAACGCGGGCGGGCACGCACGTCGCTGTACATGCGCCCCAGGTATTCGCCGAGCAGGCCCATGCCGATGAACTGGCCACCGGTGAACACGAACAGCACAGCGAACAGCACGAACATGCCGTCACCGGCCCAGCCGGCACCGAACACCAGGCGCAGCACGATCAGGGCGGCGGCGAACAACACGCCGAGCCCGGCCATGGCGAAGCCGACAATGCTCAGCAAGCGCAACGGGGTGGTAGTCATGCAGGTGATCAAGTCGAACATCAGATTGATCAGGCGCATCGGGCTGTACTTCGAATCGCCGTGTTCACGCTCGGCGTGGGCAACGACGATTTCCGTGGTGTGGCGAGCGAAGCTGTTGGCCAGAATCGGAATGAAGGTGCTGCGTTCACGGCAGGCGAGCATCGCGTCGATGATCGTGCGCCGGTAAGCGCGGAGCATGCAGCCGTAGTCGCTCATGGCAACGCCGGTGGAGCGCTGCACCGCAAGGTTGATCAGCTTCGACGGGTAGCGGCGCAATGCCGAATCCTGACGATTGCCGCGCACCGTGCCGACGACGTCGTAACCCTTTTCGGCTTCGGCGACCAGACGCGGGATTTCTTCCGGCGGGTTTTGCAGGTCGGCGTCGAGGGTGATCACCACGTCGCCTTTGCACTGTTCGAAGCCGGCCATGATCGCCGCGTGCTGACCGTAGTTGCGGTTAAGGATGACCGCCACGAATGGACTGTCTTCGCGGGTCGCGGCTTCCTCAAGGAGGTTGGCAGAGTCATCACGGCTCCCGTCGTCGATCAGGACGATTTCATAGTCGTAACGCAGCATCCGGCATGCCGCTTCGGTACGGCGCAGCAGTTGCGGCAGGCTGTCCTGTTCGTTGTAGACCGGGATGACGATCGACACACAGCGGATCGGATAGGGTTTCACAGGCGTTTATCCATGAGGGTGGCGATGGCCCCGACCACGCGATCAAGGTCCTGATCGGTCATGTCGGGGAACAACGGAATCGAGCACAGCCGCGCCGAGTTCCATTCGGTGTTGGGCAGGTACAGGTGAGGGTCACGCTGGCGATACCAGGTGTGCAGGTGGGTGGCGATGAAATGGATGCCGGTGCCGATGCCTTGGTCCTGCAAGCCTTTCATGAAAGCTTCGCGGTCCATGCCGCAGCGCTCGCTGTCGATGCGCAGGATGAACAGGTGCCAAGCGTGTTGTTGCGCGTAGGCGGGCAGGGCCAGCGGTTGCACCGGCAGGCCTTCGAGTTTTTTCCGGTAGGCAGCGGCCAGTTCGGTGCGGCGGGCGTTGATCGCGTCCAGACGCTCCAATTGCACCAGGGCAATCGCGGCGTTGATGTCGGCGAGGTTGTATTTGAAACCCGGTTCCATCACTTGCGCCTGCGGCTTGCGGCCACCGGTCAGGCGATCGTAGGCGTCAACCCCCAGACCATGGAACTTGAGCATGCGCACGCGGCTGGCCAGCGCTTCGTCGTCGGTGACGAACATCGCGCCTTCGGCACAGGTCATGTTCTTGATCGCGTGGAAGGAGAAAATCGCCGTGCCTTGCGCGCCGACGTGACGGCCCTTGTAACGGGTGCCAGCGGCGTGGGCGGCGTCTTCGATGACGGCGATGCCGTGCTTGTCGGCCAGCGCATACAGCGGATCGAGATCGAATGCGGCACCGGCGTAATGCACCGGGATGATCGCTTTGGTACGTGGGGTGATCGCCGCTTCGATGCGCGCAGCGTCGGTCATCAGCGTGTCACGGTCGACGTCGATGAACACCGGTTTGGCGCCGAGCAACGAGATCATGTTGGCGGTCGACACCCAGGTTTGCGAAGGCGTTATAACTTCATCGCCCGGGCCAATGCCCAAGGCGAGCAACGCGATATGCATGCCACCGGTGGCCGAAGAAAGTGCTATGGCATGTTTGCAACCGACATAAGCGCCGAACTGTTCTTCGAGTGCCTGACATTCAGGGCCAGTGGTAATCCAGCCAGAACGTAATACTTGTGCAACGGCGGTTATTTCCTCTTCGCCGATACTCGGACGCGAAAACGGCAGGAACGCTTGACTCATAAGAACCTCGGGGCGACAGCCATCCTTCAGCCAATTGTCTGAAAAACACGGGATTTCAAGGGTTTGGGATACCGGCCGGGGAATGCCTGATTGACTTTTAAGTCCACGGACGGCAGGTTGTAGGCCTTTCGGGGCAACCTGTTGTAATTAAGGTTATGCCGCTTTTTGTGAAAGGAACATCAAAATACGGTTGGCCATTCGTCTATCTGTAAGCCATACAGCCACCGTTCAGACTTCTTCCGTTTATCGGCACTTTTAATAGAAAAGTCCTACAGAAGAGTCGCTCCTTATATAAGTTTCTTTGCACTTTCAGTTTGTTTTGTTGAACTGTTTTCTATTCAAGGCCGTTTCGTTTGATTGACTTGTCGAGTACTGAATCCACCCCGTCCACCACTAATCCGCTGACGATTTATCTGGCACGCCTGGCGCCTTCCAGCCAATTGACCATGCGTTATGTCTTGCAGGACGCGGCCGACCGCCTCGGTTTCGAAGACGTCGACATCGAGGAAATCCCCTGGCACGGATTGCAACCCGAAGACGTCGTGGCGCTGGTGGCTGCGTTGCGCGCTGACGGCTATGCGCCGAACACCTCTTCGCTGTATGTCAATGCTGTGCGCGGGGTGATGAATGAAGCCTGGCGCATGAGTCTGATCAGCCAGGACCATCTGCTGAAGATGCGTTCGGTCAAAGGCATTGCCGGCACGCGCTTGTCTCAGGGGCGCAATTTGAAGCGCACCTTGATTCACGAACTGATGGAAGTCTGCGCCGCCGATCCGCGCCCTCAGGGACTGCGCGACGCAGCGGTGATTGCGCTGTTGTACGGCACCGGCATGCGCAAATCGGAATCGGTGGATCTGGATTTGAATCAGGTCGACTTCAGTGAGCGCAGCCTGACCGTCACCGGCAAGGGCAACAAGCAACTGATCAAGTACGCACCGCAGTGGGCGTTCGCCAAGCTGGACGCGTGGCTGGAGTTTCGTCGCGGGCAGCTCAAGGAGGGCGAGCGCGACGACACCTTTCTGTTCAACCGCATCCGCCGTGGCAGCCACATCACCCGTGAGCGCATCACCAAACACGCGATCTACTACATTGCCCGTCAGCGTGGCACTCAGGTCGGGGTGAAGATCATGCCCCACGATTTCCGTCGTTCGTTTATTACCCGGGTGATCGAAGAACATGACCTGTC
Source organism: Pseudomonas sp. NPDC087690 (assembly GCF_044743175.1). Classification (NCBI taxonomy): domain Bacteria; kingdom Pseudomonadati; phylum Pseudomonadota; class Gammaproteobacteria; order Pseudomonadales; family Pseudomonadaceae; genus Pseudomonas; species Pseudomonas sp. NPDC087690. The sequence continues at coordinate 381,894 of NZ_JBIUVX010000001.1, read as the reverse complement.
GATCGCGCAGAAGCTGGCGCACCACAGCAACATCCAGACCACCGCCAACTACGATGTGCGTGATGACAACGAGCGGCGGCGGGCGGTGGATCGCTTCGATCTGTAGGCCCCGTCAGGACGGGGAAGGGCAGGTGCGAGCGTTGCCGGTTGCCGCCCGACTGATCTGCTCGGCCAGCCGTTTGACGTTGTGCTGCTGGGCGCCCACCAGATCATCGATGGTCGGGCCGGACGGTGTCTGCAGGGTCGAACGGCAGGTCAGCAAGCCATTGTCAGTGGCGCCGACGGGCCGCAAGCGCCATTTGGCGTCGATCAGGCCGTACTGACCGGGGATCGAGTCGAAGCGTTGCACTTCGATGCGCACCGAAACGTTGCCTTGGCCACTGGTATTGCTCAGTTGATCGGCCAACGCACCGCGCAACTCATCCGCCAGTGTCGCCCCCCACCAATCGGTTTCCAGAATCGCCAGGCCGCTGTTGCCCTGGCGGATAACGATTTGCGCACGGTCGACCTGCGGCGGTACGGTGATGGCTTCAATCGGGATTTGCGCCCCGGGGCGGGCGCTGCCCAGTTGCACCGGCGTCAGCGTATGAAAGCTGATCGGGTCGCTGCGGCAGGCGCCGAGCAACAAGCACGCAGCGAGCACGGTGATTTTCAGCGGTACAGCCATGGTTAAGCTCCTGTGCTCAATTGCGTGGCGGTCCTTTCAGGTCCAGCGGCGCTGCGTTGTCTGGGCGACCGCGAATCAGCGATTCCGGATGGCGACCAAGGTAATCCGAGAGTTCACGCAGGGAGCGCGACATGCGCCCGAGTTCGTCGAGGGTCTCGGTGAGCTTTTCGCGTTGCGGTGAATCTTCGGCCAGGGTCGAGCTGGCGGACTGTAGGGTTTTGCTGACGTCGGCGAGGGTGTTTTGCACGCCTGGCAAGGTCTTCGCGTTGAACTGGGTCAGGCCTTTGCGCAGTTCGACCAGGTTGCTATCGAGGTTGCTGGCAATGCGATCGACTGGCAGCTTGTTGAGCTTGTCGACCACGGCTTCGAGTTTTTCCTGCAGTTGCTCAAGGCTGCCCGGCACGGTCGGGATCATCACCGGGCGCAACGTCGGATCGAACGCGACTTTCTCGGCTTTCGGGAAGAAGTCCAGGGCAACGTACAGCTGCCCGGTCAGCAGATTGCCGCTGCGGGCCTGCGCACGCAGGCCATTGTCGATAAAGGTACCGATCAGACGAATCCCGGCCGCTTCGTCGTTGGGGTCATGCTTGAAGGCAGTGAGCATTTTGCCGTAGGCCATGCCCAGGCGCTGCGGGTAAATGACGATGCCGACGTTGAGCGGGAAGCTGCGTTTTTTCGCATCGAAATCCAGATTGATCCCGACCACCCGGCCGATCTCCATGCCAAGGAACTCCACCGGCGCATCAACTTTCAGGCCGCGCAGGGATTGGTCGAAGCGCAGACTCAAGTATTGCGCCTTGCCGTTGGGCGGAGCGAGGGCAGTGCTCTGTTCGGCAAACAGTTCGAAGCCTTTGTCTTCGGCTGCTGCGACGTCGTTGGGGCTGTATTCCGGGGCACGGAAGGCGATGCCGCCGACCAGCAGGGTCGAGAGCGACTCGGTCTTCACCGCAAAGCCGTTGGCGCCGACATTGACGTCGATGCCGCTGGCGTTCCAGAAACGCGTGTTTTCGGTGACGAAGGCATCGTTCGGCGCATGGATGAACACTTCGATATTGACGCCTTTGCCGTCGGGGTCCAAGGCGTAAGTGACGACTTGGCCAACCGGTATCTTGCGGTAGTAAACGGGGGAGCCGATGTCCAGCGATCCGAGGTCCGAAGCATGCAGCATGAAACGCTTGCCGGGTTCGCCGTAGGTAATGGGGGGCGGGTTTTCCAGGCCTTTGAAGTGCTTGGCGCGGGCATTGGACTGGCCGATGTCGGCACCGATGTAATCGCCGGAGAGCAGGGTGTCGATACCGGAAACACCGCCGGCGCCGATCCGTGGGCGCACGACCCAGAATTGCGAGTCTTCACGGGTGAAGGTTTCGGCCTGTTTGGCCAGCTTGATGGTGGCGTTGACGCTTTTCTGGTCATCGCTCAACTCGACATCCGTGACCTGGCCGACAACCACGTTGCGGTACTTGACCTCGGTTTTGTTCGCCGTCAGCCCGCTGCCGGTCTTGAAGGTGACCACGATGGTCGGGCCTTCCTGGAGGATGTTGTGCACCACCAGCGAGATGCCCACCAGCACGGCGACAATCGGTACGATCCATACAAGTGAAATGCCGAAACGGCGGGTTTTGACTGGGGCCTGGCCAGGTGCTCGCGGCTCGTCGGTGGCTGACGACTTCATCCATGTCCTCCTCGATTGATTGGGCACTGAGCGTCAGGAACGCAAAAGCACCTCATCAATATAGAAGTGCTTGGCGATAGAGCAAATGTGTATAGCGCATGCGCCGTGATTCCTCTGTAGGAGCTGCCGCAGGCTGCGATCTTTTGATTGATCGTTCCCACGCTCTGCGTGGGAACGCAGCCGGGGACGCTCTGCGTTCCAAACAAGGTCAAAAGATCGCAGCCTGCGGCAGCTCCTACAGGGATTTGGGGTTTAACCGAGCATTTCCCGCAGCCGATACCAGAACATCCCCAGTGCCAGCAGTGGCGAGCGCAGGGCCGTGCCGCCGGGGAAGGTCATGTGCGGCACGCCGCTGAACACGTCCATACCTTGACTGTGTCCGGCGTGAATGGCCTCGCCGAGCAGTTTCGCGCACCAGTGCGTCACGTTCAGGCCATGCCCGGAATAGCCCTGTGCGTAGAACACGTTCGGGTGTTGCTTGAGCCGACCGACCTGCGGAAAGCGGTTAGCAGTGATGCCGATCTTGCCGCCCCACTGGTAATCGACGCGCACGTCGGCCAGTTGCGGGAACACCTTGAGCATCTTCGGGCGCATGTAGGCGGCGATGTCCGCTGGATCGCGACCGGAATAGTGGCAGGCACCGCCGAACAACAAGCGCCGATCGGCCGAGAGCCGGTAATAATCGAGGCCGACTTTCTGGTCGCACACTGCCAGATTGTGCGGAATCAATTGCGCGGCGCGCGCCTCGGACAACGGTTCGGTGGCGATGATGTAACTGCCGGCCGGCAGCACTTTGCCACTGAGTTGTTGTTCGAGTTCATCCAGATGCGCATTGCAGCCGAGCACCAGGCTGCCGGCACGCACTGTGCCATGGGCGCAGCGCACCTGCACCGTCGCGCCGTGGATAATTTCCAACACCTGACTTTGCTCGAAGATCTGCACGCCCAGCGCTGCCGCCAGACGCGCCTCGCCTTGCACCAGATCCAGCGGGTGCAGGTGGCCGGAGCCCATGTCGACCAGGCCACCGGCATAAATGTCGGAGTTCACCACTTGCTGGCGAATCTGCTCAGGGCCGATCAGGCGGGTTTCGTGGGCGTAGCCGAGTTCAGCGAGGTCAACCCGTTCGTCCTTGAAAGCATCGAACTGCGCCTTGGTGTTCGCCAGATCGCAGAAGCCCCAGCTCAGGTCGCACTCGATGCCGTTGTCGCCGATGCGCTGGCGCACCAGTTCCACCGAATCGATGCCGGCGCGCTGCAAGTAACGCACGCCTTCCTGACCGACATACTTGGCGAATCCGTCGACGTCATGACCGATGCCGCGAATCAACTGCCCGCCATTGCGGCCGCTGGCGCCCCAGCCGATGCGCCGCGCCTCGAGCAAAATCACCGAGAGCCCGCGCTGAGCCAGTTCGATGGCGGTGTTGACCCCGGTGAACCCGCCGCCGATCACGCAGACATCGGCAGTCAGATCACCGTCCAGCGTTGGATACGGTGTGGTCGCCCGCGCTGACGCTGCGTAATACGAACGGGCATGTTCCTGGGTGTACTGATTCATTTGTTCGACTTCACTTTGCTCCAGGACCGGGTCATCAGACGCATGATCGCTTGGGGCGGGGTAGTAGAGATGTAGAGCTTGTCGAGGACTTCTTGAGGCGGGTAAACCTCATGATTGTTGACCAAATCCTGATCCATGTACTGCTTGGCGGCCGGGTTCGGGTTGGCGTAACCGACGGACGCGCTGACCTTGGCGATCACTTGTGGATCGAGCAGGTAATTAATGAAGGCGTGGGCTTCTTTGGTGTTGCTGGCGTCAGCGGGGATGGCCAACAGATCGAACCAGAGGTTGGCGCCTTCTTTCGGAATGGCGTAAGCGATGTTCACGCCGTTCTTGGCTTCCTTGGCGCGGTTGGCGGCCTGGAACACGTCGCCGGAGTAACCGAAGGCGACGCAGATATCGCCGTTGGCCAGATCCGACACGTATTTCGACGAGTGGAAGTAGGTGATGTACGGACGGATGCTCAGCAGTTTGGCTTCGGCTTTCTTGAAGTCTTCCGGGTTCTCGCTGCGCGGGTCCATGCCCATGTAATTGAGCACGGCGGGAAAGACTTCGTCAGCGGAGTCCATCATCGACACGCCGCACTGGCTGAGCTTTTTCAGGTTCTCAGGCTCGAACAGCACGGCCCAGGAATCGATGTGGTCGATGCCCAGCACTTGCTTGACCTTGTCGACGTTGTAGCCGATGCCGTTGGTGCCCCACAGGTACGGCACCGAGTGCGCGTTGCCCGGATCGTTTTTCTGCAGCAGTTCGAGCAGTTTCGGGTCGAGGTTCTTGAAGTTCGGCAGTTGCTCGCGATCCAGTTTGAGGAACGCGCCGGCTTTCACCTGACGGGCGAGGAAATGGTTGGACGGCACCACCACGTCGTAGCCAGTGCGACCGGCGAGCAGTTTGCCTTCCAGGGTTTCGTTGGAGTCGAAAACGTCGTAGATCACCTTGATTCCGGTTTTGGCCTGGAAGTCGGCGAGGGTGGTTTCGCCGATGTAGTCGGTCCAGTTGTAGACGCTGACCTGGGGTTGAGCTTGGGCTCCGATGCTGCACATCAGGGCCAGAGCGGCGGGAACCATGGTTTTCAACAGACGCATTTCGACACCTCTTAAATTTATTGGATTTCTCAGGTGGTTCGCTAATCCCTTGTGGGAGCGAGCCTGCTCGCGAAAGCGGTGGGTCAGGCAACATCAATGGTGACTGTGCTGACGCCTTCGCGAGCAGGCTCGCTCCCACAGGGATTTGTGCAGATTTGGGTTAGACGCTCAGCATCAGGAACTCACGCTCCCACGAGCTGATCACGCGCTTGAAGTTTTCGTGCTCGGCACGCTTCACCGCGACATAGCCACGCACGAACTTGTCGCCAAGGTATTGCGCGACGGTTTCGCACTCTTCCATTTGCGTCAGCGCTTCTTCGATGGTGATCGGCAGGCGCAGGTTGCGGCGTTCGTAGGCGCGGCCTTGTACGGCGGCGCTTGGCGCGATGCCTTCGACCATGCCGATGTAACCGCAGAGCAAACTGGCGGCAATCGCCAGATACGGGTTGGCGTCGGCCCCCGGCAGACGGTTCTCGACGCGCATGGCTTCAGGGCTGGAGGTCGGCACACGCAGGCCGACGGTGCGGTTTTCTTCGCCCCATTCGACGTTGACCGGTGCCGAGGTGTCCGGCAGGAAGCGGCGGAACGAGTTAACGTTCGGCGCGAACATCGGCAGCACTTTCGGGATGTACTTCTGCAAACCGCCGATGTAGTGCAGGAACAGCTCGCTCATTTGCCCATCGTCATTGGCGAAGACCGGCTTGCCGGTGGCGATGTCGACCACGCTTTGGTGAATGTGCATGGCGCTGCCCGGCTCATCGCCGATTGGCTTGGCCATGAACGTCGCAGCGACGTTGTGCTTGAGCGCGGCCTCACGCATGGTGCGTTTGAATACGGTGATCTGGTCGGCCAGATCCAGCGCGTCGCCGTGACGGAAATTGATTTCCATCTGCGCCGGGCCGTCTTCATGGATCAGTGTGTCGAGATCCAGACCTTGCAGTTCGCACCAGTCGTAGACGTCTTCGAACAGCGGATCGAATTCGTTGGCGGCATCGATGGAGAACGACTGCCGACCGCTTTCCGCACGGCCCGAACGGCCCAGCGGTGCTTTCAGCGGCAAGTCCGGGTCTTCGCAACGTTGGGTCAGGTAGAACTCCATTTCCGGCGCAACAATCGGCTTCCAGCCCTTGTCGGTGTACAGCTGCAGGACTTTCTTCAGCACGTTGCGCGGCGACAGTTCGATCGGATTGCCGAACTTGTCGAAAGTGTCGTGGATGACGATGGCGGTCGGCTCGATCGCCCACGGAATCACATAGACCGCGTCAGCCACTGGCTTGCAGACCATGTCGATGTCGGCAGGATCGAGCAGGTCGTAGTAGATGTCGTCGTCGACAAAATCCCCGGTTACCGTTTGCAGCAGCACACTTTCCGGCAGGCGCATGCCTCGCTCATGCAGGAACTTGTTGGTCGGTGCGATCTTGCCGCGGGCAATGCCGGTCAGGTCACTGACCACACATTCGACTTCGGTAATCTTGTGATCTTTCAGCCACGTGAACAGCTGATCGAAAGGGGCATTCATAAAGACCTCGTTATTGGTTTTATAGACGCCGGGGAGGGCGGGTTTCATCTTCCGCCCCTTCCCCTGTGGCGCGTTGACGACTATCTTGGGCGAGCCTTGCAGTTCCATCTATCCACTTTAAGCAGCACCAAAGCGCACCAAAAGAGTGCGCAAGGTCACCCCATGACAACGTGCAATCCGCTACAAGTCCAAGCGTTCAACACCGCCGATGTCGCCGAGCAAGTCCGTGCTACACCGGGCTGGGTCCAGCATTACCAACAGATGTCGCCGGGGCATTTTGCCGGGCAGATCCGCTATCTGGATCTGCAGGGCGTCGAGGTCTACGAAGAGCAGATGAACACCCGGGTCGAGCAGAATTTCAGTGCGCCGTCGGGTGCTTTGGCGTTCTGTTTTGATCGCAGTGACAACGCGCTGTACCTGCTCAATGAAGAGAGCCGCAACATCTGGATTACCCCGGAGAACTATCAGGAAATCGCCGTGGTGTTCGGTCCGGAGTTTGTCCGTCAGCACGGTCTGGATGTGGCGAAACTCGAAGGGTTGTTCATGACGCAACTCAATTGCGGACAGAATGCCCTGTTCAGTCGCTGGTTAAGCTCGATTCTCACGAAGTTGTCGCAAGCTGTTGATCCGCTTGATAAAGATTCGCTGACAAAGCAACTGCTCGAAGACTGTTTGTTCATCCTCGACAACGCTCATGCCAGCCTTGATCGCGGCGGGTTACAGAAACGTAGCGAAGAACGAATGATCATGAAACGGGTCGGGGAGTGGGCGGCGGATTCGCCGGAAGACACCCTCAATCTGCTCGAACTGTCGCACGTGGCAGGGGTACCTTTGCGGCAATTGCAACAAGCGTTCAAGGCCTACACCGGGATGACCCCGAGTCACTGGCTGCGCTTGCGTCGGTTGAACAGTGCACACCGCGAATTGCTCAAACGCCGGCCGACGGAGACCACCGTGGCGGAGGTCGCCATGCACTGGTCGTTCTGGCATTTGGGAAGGTTTTCCAGCAGTTACCGGGCGTTGTTCAAGGAGTTGCCGAGCGAGACCTTGAAGCGCTGATGAATGCCGTCGTGGATAAAAAGGCTTTGTGTCGGCGCGCAAGTTAAATAGAATCACTCTCATTTGAAACTGACTTCGCGCAGGACTCTTGAGATGACTGAAGCAGCCACGCCATCGCCGCAGCACCTGCACGAACTGTATCGCGATCACCGAGGCTGGCTGGAAACCTGGCTGCGGCGTCGCATGGGCAATGCGTGGGATGCGGCGGACTTGAGTCAGGACACCTTCCTGCGCGTGCTGTGCAGCGCTCAGCCGATTGCCGATATGCGCGAGCCGCGCGCGTACTTGCTGACCGTGGGCAAACGCCTGCTGAGCAATTTCTACACGCGCCGCAGCCTGGAAAAAGCCTATCTCGAAGCCCTCGCGCAATTGCCCGAAGAATGCGTGCCGTCGCCCGAGCAACGGTGGGTGCTGCTGGAAACCCTGCAAGCGCTGGATGAATTGCTCGATGGCTTGCCTCGGCCAGTGCGGCGGGCATTTCTCTGGAGTCAGCTGGAAGGCCTCGGTTACCGTGAAATCGCCGAGCGTCTACAAGTCTCTGAACGAACTATAAAACGTTATATGTCAACGGCTTACGAGCATTGCTTGATGTTGGATCTATGATGCGAATAGCGCCCAACCTACAAGCGCGCGATGTTGCACGTGCCGCTGCGCAATGGCTGGCGTTACTGGAATCCGGTGATGCTACCGATGACGATCACGTGCGGCTGAAGCACTGGCGCGACAGCGATAGCCGCCATGAAAACGCCTGGCAGAAGATTCAATTGCTGCGCCAGCGCTTTTCCAGTCTGCCGACAGAATTGGCCATGGCCACACTCGATCGCCCGGATCTGGCGCGGCGTGCGGCACTGAAACGAGCGCTGGGTCTGGCGGCGTTGGTGCCTGCGGCGTGGTTGATCAGTCGCCAGTTGCCGCTCGACGTTTGGCGCGCCGATTTACAGACCGCCACTGGCGAGCACACCCGAACACGGTTGGCCGACGGCAGCACCTTGCAACTGAACACCGCCAGTGCGGTAAACGTCGATCTGGCCAGCCGTCAGTTGACCTTGGTGCGCGGCGAAATGGCGCTCAACGTTCCGGGTAGCACGGCATTGACGGTCAACGCGGCGTACGGTCGGATCATCGTCAGCCGCAGCGAAATCTGTGTGCGCCTCAACGAGCGTGATTGCGATGTTTCGGTGGTCAGCGGCTCGGTGCAATTGCAGCCCTTGCACGGGCCGGCGCTGCAGTTGAACGCCGGGCAACAGGTCAATTTGCAGGCCTCCGGCGCCGCACCGATCGCGCTGTTCGACGCCAAAATGCCGGGTTGGCGTGACGGTGTGTTAATGGCGCAAAACCAGCCGTTGGGGGATTTCCTGCGCGAGTTGAGCCGTTATCGCTCGGGCCTTTTGCGCTGGGAGCCGGCACTGGAAGGTCTGCGTGTCACCGGCAGTTTCCGTCTCGACGACACCGATAAAGTCCTGGCCCTGCTGGCGGCGAGCCTGCCGTTGGAGGTGCATTCGCGCACGCGTTTCTGGGTCACGCTGACGCCGCGAAAAAATATCGTCTGAAGCCTGTCCCTTTTTTTCGCCTCACCGGTCATTGCAGGTAAGTGAACAAAATCGAGAGCTTCTTCCAATGCCCGCAGTATTCCCAAGTCGTTTGCGTCCGTTGTTGCAATTGAGCCTCCTGCTGAGCCTGAGTGCCAGCCCTGTGTTGATCCAGTCCAGTTGGGCCGAAGACGCCGCTCGGCGCAGTTACCAGGTGCCGGCCGGTAGTTTGAGTGCAGCACTGACCCGCTTTGCCGGGTTGGCCGGGGTCAATCTGTCGGTCGATCCGGCGCTGGTGAGTGGCCGCAACAGCAACGGCTTGTCCGGCGAATTCGCTGTGGAGGAGGGGTTTGCTCGCTTGTTGCTGGGTTCCGGTCTGCAACTGCAACCGCTGGGCGATCAGGCCTACACACTGATTCCAGTCGCCGAGGGCAGCAGCCTGCAACTGGCGCCGACGTCGATTCTTGGTGCCACCGGTTCCAGTGATGCTGATGTGTTTGCCGGCGGTCAGGTCGCGCGCCGTGGCTCGCAGGGTTTGCTGGGGTCGAAAGATTTCATGGAAACCCCGTTCAGCATGACCACCTACACCAGCGAGGCGGTGAAGAATCAGCAGGCGCGCACCTTGGGCGATCTGATTGCCAGCGATCCGTCGGTGCGCGCGACCAACCCGGCCGGTGGCCGCTACGAGCAGTTCACCATCCGTGGTTTCAGCCTGTTCAACAGCGACGTCGCCTATAACGGGCTCTATGGCGTGCTGCCCACTTACACGATCGACATGGAAATGGCCGATCGCGTCGACATCCTCAAAGGCCCGAGCCAACTCATCAACGGGATTTCGCCACGGGGCAGTGTCGGTGGCGGGATCAACGTGGTGCCCAAGCGTGCCTCCGACAAACCGATCACCTCACTGACGGCCAATTACGCCTCGAACAATCAGGTCGGCGGCGCGGTGGATGTCGGACGGCGGTTCGGCGAGGACAATCAATTTGGCCTGCGTTTCAACGGCGTCAAACAATCCGGCGACACCGAGTGGGATCATCAAAGTGTCGACCGTGACATGGCCGTTCTAGGCCTGGATTTTCGCGGTGAACGCCTGCGCCTTTCGACCGATATCGGCCACACCGAACGCGACACCGACGCACCGCAGGAGCGCGTGCAGGTCGCGGCCAATGCCAAGGTGCCGAGCGCGAACAGCGTGCATCGCAACTACGCGCAACCTTGGAGCCAGGCGAAAACCGAGGACACCTTCGGCACGCTCAACGCTGAGTTCGACGTCAATGATTCGGTGATGCTGTACGGCGGCGTCGGTGCGCGCAAAAGTAATCATGACTTCTTGCGCCACGCCGTTTCCGTGACCAACGACGCCGGTGATTTCAGCGTTCTGCCACGCGACTTCACCCGCGACGAAAACGTGCGCACGGCCACGGCGGGCGTGCGCAACTGGTTCCACACCGGGCCGGTGAGTCACGAGGTCAATCTGGCGTCCAGCTACTTCTACATGGATTTCGAGAACGGCGGCGCACGTTACGCGGCTGGGCGCAGCAACCTGTATGACCCGGTGGAAACGGCGAAACCCGGCACGCCGACACGCAATGACGCCAAGGTCTACACCGAAAACCGCTTCAGCGGCGTGGCGTTGTCCGACACCCTGGGCTTTTTCGATGATCGCTTGCTGCTGACCCTCGGTGCGCGCTGGCAGCGGGTGAAAGTTGATGACTGGAGCGATGACGTTAAAGGCGACACGGCTTACGACGAGGAAAAGGTTTCGCCATCGGGCGGCATTCTGTTCAAGGCGACCGACAAACTGTCGTTGTACGCCAACTACATGGAAGGTTTGAGTCAGGGCAAGATCGCGCCTTCGACATCAGTGAACGAGGATGAGATCTTCCCGCCATTTATCAGCCGTCAGGTTGAAGTCGGTGCCAAGTACGATGCCGGCTCGTATGCATTGACGGCAGCGGTGTTCAGGATCAAACAGCCCGCTTATGAAACCAACGCAACGACCCGAGTCTTCGGACCCAACGGCAAGCGACAGAACGACGGCGTGGAGTTGAGCGTGTTCGGCGAACCGCTTAAAGGCTTCCGTTTGCTCGGTGGCGTGATGTACATCGACAGCGAATTGACCAAGACCACGAATGGCACCTTCGACGGCAACCGGGCGCCGGCGACGCCGAAATACAATGTCAATCTTGGCGCCGAGTGGGACGTGCCGACGGTGCAGGGGCTGACGCTGACAACCCGTGGCATCTATTCGAGTTCGCAGTATCTGGATCAGTCCAACGACAAGGAGATCGACTCGTGGGAACGCTTCGATGTGGGCACGCGCTATGCGTTCAAGGTTGACGACAAGACCATCACCTTGCGTGGCAATATCGAGAATGTGCTGGACAAGCGTTATTGGAGTTCGGCCGGGGCCTCGGATGACAGTGAGCCGGGGTTGACGTTGTCGACACCGAGGACTTATCTGCTGTCGGCCACGGTGGATTTCTGACTGAATGCACTGCTCATCGAGCGTGGGCAGTCACACTCCCGCCGGGCTGGACAAGCGTCGACAGAGGGCGCAGCGCTCTAGTGCCTTGAGACGCCCGGCACATCCATATTGATCTTGCGCCAGAACGCTTCAGAGAAACTGTAAACCGAGAAGGCAATCAGCCCCGCGGCCATCACCATTAGAATCAGCCATCCCGCTGGCAGGTTCTGCAGGGCGTCGAGGGCTTCCTTCATACCCGGTGGGTCCATGGCTTTATAAGCGGAACCGCTGATGGCCAGCAGCACGGCAATTTCGATAAACACCACGCCACGGGCGATCAGACCGAACCGCGATACCGGGCGGACGTAACGCATGACGTCTTCGTCGGCCTCGAAATATTGCTCGAATGACGCCTTCCAGCCTTTGATGATGTGAGCGATTCCAACACCCAGCGGAATGAGCGCGATCAGGTACACCAATAAGTTCGAGTCTTCCCAAGACAAAAAATGCGCCAGCCAGTCCTTGGTCTGGCCGCCGGAATCGCCCGAGCTTTTAATGCCGCTGATCAGCAGGCCCAATGCAAAGAATGCCAGCGCACCGTTGACCAGACCGCCGGCGAACAGACCGGCGCGAATCACCAAACCCTTGAGGTTTTTGCCGTGATGGTCGACATCGCGGGTCGCTTGCAGGAAACGCCAGGCGGCAAAAGCGAGCAGGCCGGCTACGACAATCCCAACGAGAAAATAGCCGAACGGCTGAGCCAGCAAGGCCTCGAGGCTCCTGTGGCTGTCCTTGGGTTTGGTCGAATCATGGGCTGCCAGCAACGCGAAGATACCGATGATCAGGTAAAGCACACCTCGAGCGGCGTAGCCTCCCCGGGCGAGTATGACAAGGCTGCGTTGCGCGGACATTGGATGGATTCTCGAGAGTGATTCAAGAGCAGACCCTTCTCACTTGGAGGGGTTCTATTGCCAAAGGGGAAAACTGTCGGGCCGCATCATCTTTGAACTAATCATCCGGCGTGCGCCCCTAATGTCGTGCTGCCAGCCACGCGGTTAGGGCTGTCGGCATTCCCCACTCATGCACGCAGGGTTGATCAATCATGAAGAGCGAACAGGTAGAAGGTGTAGCAGAAAAGCTGGCCGGCAAGGCGCAGAGCGCAGTCGGTAGACTGATGGGGGACTCGGCAATGCTGGCTGAAGGTGTTGGTCGTCAGGCGGCTGGCCAACTGACCAAAACCTACGGCGATACACTCGACAGCGTTTCAACGTTCGTTAAAGAGAAACCCGTCGCCGCACTCGCCATTGGCGCGGCCGTCCTGCTCTTGGTCAATCGACTGCTGCGCCGCTGAGCCAAGGGTGCAGGGAGTTCCCAACCTGAGTCACGCCTCGCTGGTGCCTGGTATCGTTGTTGACGATACCTGCCAGCGATACAGGCGATTGGTACATCGGTAAGCCGCTGGTTAAGGTCATGATTGAGGTGTGGACCATGCCCGCCATTCCGGGCAAATACCTGACCCACGCCCATCAGCGGAACCGACATGCGATATCGACGCCTCGACCTTAATCTATTGGTTGCGCTGGAAGCTTTGCTGAGCGAATGCAGCGTCAGCCGGGCGGCCGAGCGTCTGTGCCTGGGGCAGTCAGCTGCCAGCTCGGCACTGGGCCGATTGCGTGAACATTTCAACGACCCGCTACTGGTACAAGTTGGGCGCCGCCTGGAACCCACAGCGCTGGGTCTGGCGTTGCTGCCAAAAGTGCGTGCAGCGTTGGCGCTGACACGGGAAGTCGTCGACGCGCCGCTGAATTTTGATCCGGCGAACTGCGACCGGCATATCACTCTTGTAGCCTCCGACTATGTCGCCGACGTGCTGCTTCCGGCTGTCAGCCGTGTTTTGGCGCGTGTCGCTCCGAATAGTCGCTTGAGCCTGCGCGACATGCCGGTGCCACGCGACGGTGATGTCGTCAGCGAAGCGCTGGATTATCGGCGCAGCGATTGTGTGGTCGTGCCGCAGCGACGGTTGAACCCGGCCTATCCCTATGTGCCGCTCATGACGGACCAGCTCTGTTGTATCGTCTGCGCCCAGCAGCCAGAGTTTAGCGAGCAACTGAGCATGGCCGACTATCGCACCGCGGCGCATGTGGTGCGCGAGTTTGCCGACGGGCACAACCTGGCGATGGATGCCATGCACCTGCATGAACTCGGCATTGAGCGGCAAGTGGCGGTGACCGTGGAAAGCTTTGTACTAATGCCGCAATTCATTGTCGGTACCGCACGCATTGCCACGGTGTTTCGACGACAGGCGCAACGCTTCGCCCAGTGCTATCCATTACGCGTCCACCCGGCGCCGTTGGCTTTTCCCGAGGCCGTTCAAGTCTTGCAATGGCATCCCTATCAAGAACATGACCCGGTCATGCAGTGGTTTCGCGGCCTGCTTCTGGAACAGGCCGCGTTGCTCGATCAGCCCTCTGGTTGATCGCCGTTGTCGGCCATTAATCCGGCCTTGGCGATGGCCAGCAATGCGCAGCGTTCGTCGTTGTCCGAGGTATCGCCACTGATGCCGATGGCCCCGAGCACCATGCCCTCGGCATTACGAATCAGCACGCCGCCCGCTACGGGAATCACCTCGCCGCCGGTCAAACTGTTGATCGCGTCGAAAAACGCCGGCATGGCCTGCGCGCGTCGCGCCAGTTCGCGCCCACCAAAACCCATGCCCAGGCAACCGCGTGCCTTGCCGGTGGCGATTTGCGGGCGCAGGAAAGTGGCGTGTTCGTCGCGCAAAACCGCCAATGGATGGCCGGCGGCATCCAGCACAGCGACGCCCAGAGGCTTGATTCCGGTTTCCCGAGCGATGCGGATGGCATCGCTCGCTATGTCCGTCGCAGTCAGTAGATCAAGTCGTTGCATGGCCTCTGTCCTCATACGGCCCATTTGCCCAGTTGGGCCACGCGGTCGCGGGTGTAAAGATCGGTCCATTTCAGCGAATTGAAATCGGACACTTGCTTGGGGTTGTAGGGGCTGCGATCCATGCGTACCGGTTGGCCGGCCTTGTACACCGCTTTGAGGCGCGAACGATCCTGAAGAATGCGAATGTCGTCTAGCGGTGAACCGTCGAGCAGCAGAAAATCCGCCTGCTTGCCCACTTCCAGCGTGCCGAGGGTTTCGCCGCGCGGCATGCAGCGCGCGCCGACAGCGGTCGCGGCGTATAACGCTTCGGCCGGGGTGAATCCAAGCCGAGTCACCAGCAACTCCAGTTCACGAGCATGCCACTCTCCGTAAGGCGTCACCGCAAAGCCGCTGTCACTGCCGCAGGCAAAGGGTACGCCGGCCGCTTTGGCGCGTTTGAGGACCGCCGAGCCGACCTCCAGTGTGCGAGCACAATAACCGGCATAACCGGTGCTGATCGCAGGGTCATGGGGCTGGCAGAAATCCACGGTGTTCTGCGGGAACGTCATGGTCGGGGCAAGGATGCTGCCGGCCTCAAGCAGCGCTTCGATGCAGGCGTCGTCCATGTAAAAGGCATGAAAGACCAGATCAACTCCCGCGCGCGCCGCGTACATCACAGCTTCGCGTCCGTACGCATGGGTGGCGACCTTGCAGCCCAGACGATGCGCTTCCTCGACCATTTCGAAGGTTTCGTCGGCGGTAAAGGCCGCAATGATTTCGCCATTGGGACGACGATGCGTGCCGTCCATGGCGATCTTGATCAGGTCGACGCCGTCCTTGGCCTGCTTGCGGATCTCCGCGAGGGCGTCGCTACGGCTGGTGACCAACTGCGCGGTGAAGTATTCCGGGGCGCCCACCCGACTCGGGAACCAGTCATTGAGACTCTGCCGATTGGTGATGACGCGGCTGCTGGCTGCGATCCTCGGCCCTTCAAATAAACCTGCGGTCACCGCATTGCGCACCGCAATGCTGAGCTGGCCACTGTCGCCGGGGCAGACCATGCTGGTCACGCCGGCGGCCAGCACGTGTTGCGCGAAGAACATCCCGCGCAATGCGCGAAACTCGTCACTGGTCCATAGATCAATGTCTTCTTCGCTTTGAGCGTTGCCGAAGGCCAGATGGGTGTGCACATCCACCAGCCCCGGCATGACGAAATCATCACCGGCATCCAGCTGGGTATCGCCTGGCTTGGGAGCAGGTGCCAACGCGGTGGGCCCGACGTAACTGAGCAAGCCGTTTTCGACGATCAATGTCTGTTGTTGGCGGGTTTGCAGTCCGGTGCCGTCAAACAGGGTCTGGCATTTCAGGTGCAGGGCAGTCATGGCGTCTTCGCTATGTGATTGTTATGCAAAGAGAGGCTAGAGAGCAGGCGAGGGGGCCACCAGCAGATTGCATCGATGGCTGCGCATTGATCGCGTCAATAGCTGCGCCGGGCTGAAGCCATCAACTAAAACGCCGGACAATCGCGAGATTGTCCGGCGTTTTTCATGGCGTGTTTTTTCAGTGGATCAAGCGGTACGGCCGCCCAAGGTTTCGGCGATCCAGTCGGCAATGTAATGCCCGGCATTGATGCTGTTGTCGAAGCTCGAATGCTGCACACCACCTTCACGTTCGGTGAAGATTTTCAGTTCACATTTAGGGCTGTTGACCAGTTGCTCGTAGGTGCGATGCGCCCACTTCAACGGAATCTGCGAATCCTGCTCACCATGGGTCACGAGGAAGGGCACTTTGATGCGGTCGAGCACGCCGTCGAGGTGGACGTTTTCGGCGATGGTCATGAACTCTTCGACGTCCTTGGCGCCCCACACCCAGCAGACATGCGCCCAGTAGTGCGGCACCGGGAAGCTGCCTTCTTTTTCCAGTCGACGCTTTTGCACATCACGCCAGTCATGGTTGGCGCCCCATACGACGCCGCAGGCGAAGCGTGGTTCGAAGGCAACCGCGCGCGGGCAGTAATAACCGCCCAACGAGACACCTTCGAGGCCGATACGTTTGGCATCAACGTCGCTTCGGGTTTCCAGCCAATCCACCACGCGACTGGCCCAATGTTCACTGTCGAATCGTGCAGTCAGGCCATGCAGGCGCAGCGCTTCGCCGGTGCCGGGCTGGTCGATGATCAGCGAAGAGATGCCGCGTTTCGCCAGCCAGGCTGGCAGGCCCACGCGGTATTTCATTTCTTTGGTCGAGTCCAGACCGTTGACCTGCACCAGTATCGGTGCCGGCCCCTCGACGCCTTCGGCGCGCACCAGCAATCCGGAAAGATGTTTGCCTTCGTACGGAATTTCCACCCGTTCGCAGTTTTCACGCGACAGTTCGATGCCGCGCTTGAAGGTCTGCAGAAAACGCTGATACAGCTCGGTACGCCCCGGTGCGCCGTGGGCTTGCAGGCGCTCGCAGGTCAAATAATAGGTGGCGGCGCGGTTGTATTTTTCGCCAGCCGAGAGCATCCGGCCGTTGCCTTCGTCTTCTTCGGCCAGACCGCAGAGCTTGTCGGCCATTTTCGCCCAGGTTTCGCGAAAGGCACGGGTGCCGGCCGCGTCTGGCTGTTTCGCAGCCTCTTGCAGCGGGGCGCACATCTCTTCGATTTCACCCATGCGGGCGCCCATTTCAATGGCCAGGTCGACAGAGAGATTCCAAACGTAGTTGGTCGGGAAATAGCGAAACATGATTATTGTTGTCCTTATGGTTGCCTTGGCATTCCCAAGGCACGTTAAGGATCACCCGACTAATTGGCCAATCGTGACGGCGGATACGAGGTATCGCGAGATACGATGGGCACATGTTGCAGATGCTGGATGGATTCGCTGATGCGTTCGCGCAGCCAGCGGTGCATCGGGTCACCGTCAACGCTGCGGTGCCACAACATGTACTCGCGCATGACCGGGATTTTCACCGGCGGCGGCAGGATACGCAGCGGCAGATAGTGCGCGTAGAGGTTCGCCAGGCGCTGGTGCATCGTGGCGATGCGCTGCGTGCCGACAATCAGTTGCGGCAGGGTATTGAAGTCGCTGGTGATCACTTCAATGCGCCGATTGAAGCCGTATTGATTCATGAACCATTCTTCGATGCTCATGTGCCGGGTACGGCCAAAGCCCACCGAGACATGGCCCATCTCCATGTACTGCTCAAGGGTCAGGCTGTCGCCGACTTGGGTATTGCCTTGCCACACCACGCACACATGTTCTTCCTCGAACAGCAGGCGCGAAGGGTGGCCTTCGATGATGTAGCGCTCGGGAACAATCATCAGATCGACCTCGCCACGCACCAGCAACTCGCCGGAATTGTCGCTGGGGCCAAGCATTTCGAAGGTGATGTTGGGCGCTTCCTGGTGAATGTTCTGGATCACCTGGGCGAACAGCACGCTGATCAGATAGTCCGAGGTCACCAAGCGAAAATGGCGCTTGCTGGTGGTCGGGTCGAACACCGGTTTGGCGGTGATTGAGGACTGGATCGTCAGCAGCACTTCACGCACCGGTCTGGCCAGTTCCGTGGCATAGGGCGTGGGCTGCATCTTGCGGCCCACCTGGACCAGCAGCTCATCCTCAAAGTAGGTGCGCAATCGCGCGAGCACGCCGCTGGTGGCGGATTGGGTCATGTGCAGGCGTTCAGCGGCGCGGGTGATGTTCTGCTCTTCGAGCAATACATCGAGCGCGACCAGCAGGTTCAGATCCAGATGGTTGAAACGCATGGGCAGGTCCGTTTTTGTATTTATTTTCGCAATACATTCGAACGAATCCATCGGCACGTCAACCTTCGTCGCAGGTATCGCGTTTGCCGATAGGTCGCATCCCGACTCGCGATTAGTCAGCTGCCAACCCTTGCGCCAATCTTCGCCGCAGTCGGCCCTGCAGCCGACACCACCACCGGTTTCCAGTCAGGCCCGGCGCGCTGCAAGGCGTCCATGGCGGCAGTCACCGGATCATAATTTCAATGGAGTGGTAAGCCATGAACATCATTGGCCTTGATGCCCTGATTTTTGGCGTCGATGACATTCAAGCCTGCACCGATTGCCTGCGCGACTACGGCCTTGCGCCGGTCGGCGTTGACAGCAACGGCGGGCGTTTCGAAGCGCTGGATGGCACCGCGGTGATTATCCGTCGAGCCGACGATCCTGATTTGCCGGCGGCGATCGGTCCGGCGCCGTCGATTCGCGAGACGGTCTACGGGGTCGCTGCGATCAGCGATCTGGATGCCATCGAAGATGAGCTGGCCCGTGACCGCCCTGTCCGTCGCGATCAAAACGGCGTGCTGCACAGCGTTGACGACATGGGTTTCGCCATCGCTTTTCAGGTCACTGTACGCAAGCCTTACAGCGCACCGGATGACCTGACCAACGCCGCCGGCCATGCGCCACAGCGGCCGCTTAACCAGCCGGGTATTACCCTCGATATGGGCGCTGTTCCGCGCACTTTGTCGCACGTGGTGTATTTCGTGCCCGATGCGGCGAAAGCCGAAGCTTTTTACGCCGAGCGCCTGGGTTTTCGCACCACCGACACCTTCATTGGCGCCGGGCCGTTCATGCGTCCGGCAGGCTCTGACGATCACCATTGCCTGTTCATGATCCAGACCCCACCGCACATGAAAGGCTGCGAACACTTCACCTTCCACATGGGCAGTGGCACCGAAGTGCTGCTGGCCGGGACGCGTTTCGAGCAAAAAGGCTGGACCAGTTTCTGGGGCCCGGGCCGTCACCTGTTTGGCTCCAACTGGTTCTGGTATTTCAACAGTCCGTTGGGTTGCCACATCGAATACGACGCCGACATGGACAAGCACGATGACGCCTGGGAGGCCCGTCGCGCGCCGCTGTCGGCGGATAACTCGCAGCTGTTCCTGTTCAGCGCCAAAGAAAAATGGGCCCCCGGTGGCCCGCCGCCGAAACTCGGTTGAGGCCGGCGCTGATCATGAGCGCTATTGCGCAGCCACTGTGTCGGCTGGACGAACTGGAGGAGGGCCGGGCGCGCGGATTCGATCCGTTGGCGCAGGGCCGCGACAGCGTGTTTGCCCTGCGTCATGACCATCAGGTGCGGGTCTATCGCAACCGTTGTCCGCATCTGGACGTGCGCCTGGAGTATCGCAAGGACAAGTTCTTGTCTGCCGATGGCCAACTGATCGTCTGCTATGCCCACGGTGCGCAATTTCTGCCGGCGACAGGTGAATGCATCTACGGCCCGTGCCTGGGCCAGACGCTGGAGGCGCTGCCGTTCTGCGAGAAGGAGGGCTGGCTGCTGGTGCGAATGCCTGAAGGGTTGCCGTTGCCGGGATAAATCGAGGTATCGCGTACGGCGATACATCGCATCCTTACTCGCGATTAGTCAAATCCCTGCTTTGCCGGGAAGCTTCATCCAACGATGCCGTGCCCGACGCAGCATCGATCACAAGAATAAAAAGAGAGAACACCATGAGTGCAGTGAACAACGTTCTGATCGTGGGCGGTGGTATCGGTGGCTTGTGTGCGGCCATCGCCTTGCGACGTAAAGGTATTGAGGTCGACCTGATCGAGCTCAAGTCCGAATGGACAGTCTATGGCGTCGGGATTATTCAGCAGAGCAACGTCGTCCGTGAGATGGCCAAGCTGGGCGTTCTTGATGGTTATCTGGACGCCGCTTATGCCTTCGAAGACGTCGCCATCTACGGCCCGGGCGGGCAACAACTGGCGCGCATTCCGGGTCAGCGACTGGCCGGCCCGCAGTATCCCGCCAACGTCGGCATTTCTCGCTTGGCGCTGCATAAAGTTCTCAGCGAAACCGCTCTGCAACTCGGCGCCAACGTGCGTTTGGGCCTGAGTGTGGAAGCGCTGGACGACAACGGCACAGAGGTCGACGTGTTGTTTACCGACGGCAATCGCGGCCACTACGACCTGGTGGTCGGTGCCGACGGACTGTTCTCGAAAGTGCGCAGCCTGGTCTTTGGCGATGCGTACACCCCGCGTTTCACTGGTCAGTCGGTGTGGCGCTACAACTTTCCCCGCGCGCCCCAAATCGACCATCTGGCCAACTATCAAAGCGCTGACGGCAACGCCGGGCTGGTGCCGCTGGCCGGCGACTTGATGTACCTGTTTCTGACCTCCCACGAACCGTCCAATCCGTGGATGGATCCTGCCGATCTGGCCGCGCAGATGCGCCAGCGCCTGCAAGGTTTTACCGGGCTGATCGGCGAACTGCGCGAGAAAATCACCGACAACAGCCAAGTCGTCTACAAGCCGATGGAAGTGGTGTTCGTCGATGAACCGTGGCATCGCGGACGCGTCCTGCTGATCGGCGATGCAGCCCACGCGACCACGCCGCACCTTGGTCAAGGCGCCGGCATGGCCATCGAAGACGCGATTGTGCTCAGCGAAGAACTCACTCACGAGCAGTCCGCCACCACCAGCGTCGAGCAGCAGTTGCAGCGCTTCATGGCGCGGCGCTTCGAACGTTGCAAATACATCAGCGAAAGCTCGGTGCTGGCCGGTGACAAGGAGATGCAGCACGACCGCGCCTTCGATCGCATTGGCCTGGTCAAGCAAATGCTCGCGCGCACCGCCGAGCCGATCTAAGCCCCACCTGCGCCTCATCCACAGCAGTTACCACTATAAAAACAAGAGGTTAACGCGATGGTTAGTTCTACGACTGCGGCGCTCGCGCGTCGCCCGGTCTGCTCGTCTGCACCCTTTGGTTTGAGCGTTGCTGCGCTGCTGGTGCTGTGCAGCCAGGCCGCTCACGCTTTCGACATCGATACCGGCAACCCGGATTTCAAGCTGCGCTGGGACAACACGATCAAGTACAGCGCTGCCTGGCGCACGCAGAATCCGAGCAGCAAGTTGACCGAGGGTCAGGTGGCGCTCAATCAGGACGATGGCGATCGTGCCTTCAAAAAAGGCCTGATCTCCAATCGCACCGACATTCTCTCGGAACTGGATCTGTCGTTTCAGGACTTCGGCGCGCGTTTGAGTGGTGCAGCGTGGTACGACAGCGAGTACCAGGGCAACAACGACAATAACGATCCGTCCCGCGCCAACGCACGTTCGGTCGGCTACGACGAGTTCACCGATGACACCCGTCATTTGCACGGAGGTGACGGCGAAATTCTCGACGCCTTCGTTTATTGGAACGGTGAACTGGCCGACCGCGCAACGTCGGTGCGCGCCGGCCGTCATGGCCTGATCTGGGGCGAAAGCCTGTTCTTCGGCGCCAACGGCATTGCCGGTGGCATGGCCCCGGTTGACGTGGTCAAGGCGCAGTCGGTGCCTAACACGCAGTTCAAGGAAATCACCCGTCCGGTCAATCAACTGTCGGGCACCTTCCAACTGACGGACGACGTATCGCTCGGCGCGTACTACCAACTCGAATGGGAAGAAACCCGACTGCCCGCCGCCGGCAGTTATTTCTCCACCAGCGACACCATTGGCGAAGGCAATGAGCGTCTGATCGTCGGTGCGCCGTTCCCGGCATTCCTCGGCGGCAACCCGGCCAGTCCCGCCGCGTTTTTCCACGGTAATGACAAGGAAGCGCGCAGTTCGGGGCAGGGCGGTCTGCAACTGAAATACAGCGCTGAGACCGTCGAATACGGCCTCTACGCCATTCAGTACCACGACAAGACGCCGAAGCTGTATCTGAAACCGTCGACGGCGGCGCCGAACTTCAGCACCGGACAGATCGGCGAATACTACTGGGTTTACCCCGAAGATATTCGCGCGCTGGGCGCGAGTTTTTCCACCACCGTGGACGAGTACAGCTTCGCCGGTGAAGCGTCGATGCGCTGGAACATGCCGCTGGTTTCAAACGGTCAGACCGTGCTGCCCGGCGTCATTGCCGACAATGATGATGACGCGCTCTACGCCGTCGGCCGCACCGCCCACGTCAACCTGAACGTGTTGGCGTCGTTTGGCCCGAACTTCATCGCCCGCGAGTCCGGACTGGTTGGCGAAGTGGCGTGGAACCGCTTGCTCAGCGTCACTAAAAATCGCGCCGCGCTGGACCCGAACGCCACTGATGATGGCCTCGGTTTCAAAGTCGTCTACACGCCGACGTACCGGCAGTTCTTCTCCGGCATCGATATCAGCATTCCGGTCGGCGTCAGTTATTTCCCGCTGGGTAAATCCGCGGTGGTCAGCTCGTTCGGCCCGGACAACGGTGGCGACATCAACATCGGTATCACCGCCACTTACCTCGATCGCGTCACGGCCGGCCTGACCTACACGCATTACTACGGCGCCGAGGACACCAACCTCAACGGCCTCAGCCAGTTCAATTACAAGCAATCGCTGAAGGATCGGGATTACCTCGCCTTCTCCGTCAAGACCACGTTTTAAGAGGACTTGCGCATGACTTCTCACCACCACAATCGCTTCCCACGGCTGAAGGCCCTGTGCTTTGCCTTGCTCGGAACGCTGACCGTCCTGAGTCAGGTTGCAACTGCGGCCACCGCAGAAGAGGCGGCCAAACTGTCGAGCAGTCTCACGCCAATGGGTGCCGAGCGCGCAGGCAATGCCGACGGCAGCATTCCGGCCTGGCAGGGCGGTTACACCAAGGTCGACCCCGCGTACAAACGGGGCGGCAAACGTAGCGATCCGTTTGCGGCTGACAAGCCGCTGTTCAGCATCACCTCGAAAAACCTGGCGCAATACGCCGCCAAGCTCAGCGATGGCACCAAGGAGATGTTCAAGCGTTTTCCCGACACCTATCGCATCGATGTCTATCCGACCCGTCGCTCGGCCGCCGCCCCGCAATGGGTGTATGACAACACCCTGAAAAATGCCACCCGCGCCAAACTGGTCGACAGCAGCGCCGGACCTGTGCCCGAAGGTGCGTTTGGCGGTATTCCATTCCCGATTCCGCATAACGGCGCCGAAGCCATGTGGAACCACATCCTCAACTGGCGCGGCACGTCACTGGCCATGCACTTTCGTCATTACCTGATGACCGCAGACGGCAAACAAGTGATGACCACCGACGGCCAGGCGATTCAGGACATGCCGTATTACTACCAGGACGGCACGCCGGAAAGCTTCGCTGGTGATTACTGGCTGTTCCGTCTGCTTAACGTCGGCCCGCCGTTGCGTGCCGGTGAGCAAATCATGGGGCGCACCAATATCAACGGCGACAAGTCCCAGGCCCACGTCTATCTGACCGGCCAGCGCCGCGTGCGCAAGTTGCCGAATGCCTGCTGCGACACACCGACGCCGGCCACCGCCGGGGTGATGTCGTTCGATGAGTTGAGCGTGTTCCAGGGGCGCATCGATCGCTTCGACTGGAAGCTGGTCGGCAAGCAGGAAATGTATATCCCCTACAACACCAACAAAGTCCTGACCGCAGGCAAGCCGGAAGATTTGTTTCTGGCCCATCACATGAATCCTGATTACGTGCGCTGGGAATTGCACCGCGTGTGGGTGGTGGACGCCGAACTCGCACCGGGCAAACGTCACCAACTGCCGAAGGGCCGTTACTACCTCGACGAAGACACCTGGCAAGCGATGCTCGGTGATCGTTGGGACGCCAACGGCCAACTCGCCAAAACCTTGTGGTCGCTACCGGCCGTGCTGCCGGATCTGCCAGCGCAGGCGCAGCTGTCTTCGGGTTTCTACGACCTGACCTCCGGCGCCTGGTTTATCCAGAACGTCTACACCGGTCTGCCTGAGCAATACGGCGTGGTCGATCGCTACAAGGCGTCTGAATTCTCGCCGGCGGCGATGGCGGGTGCCGGGGTTCGTTGAATCGGGCCGGATCGCCACACGGTGTGGCGATCCGGTTTCACAGGTGGTTTCGAGGTCGGTATGAACAGAATCTGTCAGGTGCTCGGGCGGTTGTTAGCGCTGCTGGCGCTGCCTTGCGTATTACCCGTAAGCCAGGCTCAGGCCGCTGCCGTCGGTGATGTCTTGCACACCCCGGCGATGCACGCGCCGCAGGCCCGGCAAGCGGTCTTGCTTGATCTGGCCCGGGCGGGCGCGCGGTTGGTGGCAGTCGGCGAACGCGGCATCGTCTTGCTCTCCGATGACAACGGCATCAGTTGGCGGCAGGCGCAGGTGCCGGTCTCCGTCAGTCTCACGGCGGTGCAATTTGTCGATGCCAACACCGGCTGGGCGGTCGGCCATGCCGGTGCGGTGCTGGTCTCCCACGACGGCGGCGAAAACTGGGCGTTGCAGCTGGACGGCAATCGCGCTGCGCAACTGGAGTTGCACGCCGCACGCGAGCAACTGCCGACAGCCACTGACCCGGACGCAGCGGCGGCGCGCGTGCAAACCGCCGAACGGATGGTCAGCGAAGGCGCGGACAAACCGTTTCTGAGCCTCACGTTCACCGATGCGCGTCACGGCCTGATCGTCGGCGCCTACGGCCTCGCCTTTACCACCGAAGACGGCGGCGTGAGCTGGCAGTCGCTGATGGGCCATATCGACAATCCGATGGGGGCGCATCTGTATGCCATCGCGCAACAAGGCGAGCGTTGGTTCATCGCTGGCGAGCAAGGCTATGTGGCGCGTTCCGAGGACGGCGGACAATCTTTCGTTGCGCTCGACAGCCCTTACAGCGGCAGTTTCTTCGCCCTGCAAGTACGCGATGACGGCGCGCTGCTGGCGGCAGGATTGAAAGGCAACGCGTTCATTTCCACCGACGGCGGCGACAGCTTTTTGCCCGCGCCCGTACCGATGCCCGTGTCCTTCAGTGAAGCGATCCGCACCGCTGACGGCCAGCTGTTGTTGGTCAATCAGGCGGGCGCAATGTTTCGCACCACGGGCGCCGCACCCACCCTGCAGCCTTTCGGCAAACCGCTGGGCAAACCGATTGCCAGTGTCGTGCAGGCCGCCGATGGCAGCCTGGTGCTGGCCGGTTTTACCGGGTTGACGCGCCTGGCGTCGCCCACTGCTACAGCTTCGGAGTGAGGTTATGAAACCATTCGACAACGCCACGGCCAGCCTGGCGAGTTTCGACCCGCGCTCCGGCTCGGTCGTGGAACGCACTTTGTTCAACCACCGGTTGTGGGTGCTGCTGGTGTGCCTGGTGACCACGCTTTTCTTGGGCTATCAGGCCACGCGCGTCGAGCTGAACGCCAGTTTCGAAAAGATGATTCCCACGCAACAACCCTACATCGCCAATTATCTGCAACATCAAAAGCAACTCAGCGGTCTGGGCAACTCCTTGCGCATTGTCGTCGCCAATCGCCAGGGCGATATCTACGACGCTGAGTATCTGAAAACCTTGCAGGCCTTGAGCGACAAGCTTTACCTGCTGCCCGGCGTCGACCGTGCCTACATGAAGTCGCTGTGGACGCCGGCAACGCGTTGGGTCGCTGTGACTGAAGACGGCCTGGATGGCGGCCCGGTGATCCCGGACGATTATGCCGGCACACCGGCCAGTCTCGAGGCTTTGCGCCGCAACGTGCAGCGCTCCAACGAGCTTGGCCAACTGGTAGCGTTCGATCAAACCTCGAGCATCATTTATGTGCCGTTGCTAGCCACGACTGCCGACGGCCAAGCGCTGAATTACTCGGTGCTGTCCGAGCAACTGGAGGCGTTGCGCAGCCAGTATCAGAACGACAGGATCGACATTCACATCACCGGTTTCGCGAAAAAGGTCGGCGACCTGATTGCCGGGCTCAAGCAGATCCTGCTGTTCTTCGCCGTCGCAATCCTAATCACCACCGCCGTGCTGTTCTGGTACACACGCTGCCTGCGCAGCACCGTGCTGGTGGTGTTCTGTTCGCTGGTGGCGGTGGTCTGGCAGTTGGGCCTGTTGCCGTTGCTCGACTATCAACTGGATCCGTATTCGGTGCTGGTGCCGTTTCTGGTGTTCGCCATCGGCATGAGCCACGGCGCGCAGAAAATGAACGGCATCATGCAGGACATCGGTCGCGGCATGCACCGGGTGGTGGCCGCGCGCTTCACCTTTCGACGACTGTTTCTGGCCGGGCTGACGGCATTGCTCTGCGACGCAGTGGGTTTTGCCGTGCTGATGCTGATCAAGATCCAGGTGATTCAGGATCTGGCCGTGATCGCCAGTATCGGTGTGGCGGTGCTGATTTTCACCAACCTGATTCTGCTGCCGGTGTTGCTGTCCTATGTCGGCGTAACGCCGCGCGCGGCGCAATTGAGCCTCAAAAGCGAGCAGAACGATCAGGCCGGCGCGCGGCGTCATGGCTTCTGGCGCTTTCTCGATCTGTTTACCCGACGTCGCTGGGCCAGCCTGTGCATTGCCATCAGCCTGGCGTTGGCGGCATTGGGCTTTGTGGTCAGCCTGCAATTGAAGATCGGTGATCTGGATGCCGGGGCACCGGAGCTGCGGGCCGACTCACGCTACAACCAGGACGATGCGTTTTTGACCCGGCATTACGGCGCCAGCAGTGATTTGTTCGCAGTGATGGTCAAGACCCCGGCCGGGCAATGTGCGCGTTACGACATCCTCGCCAAGGTCGATGCGCTGGACTGGCAACTGCGTGCATTGCCGGGGGTGGATTCGACCAACTCGCTGGCCTTGCTCAACCGGCGCATGCTGGTTGGCCTTAGCGAAGGCAGCGCCAAGTGGTACGAGCTGCAGAACAATCAGGCGATGCTCAACATGATCACCGCCAGTGCGCCACGCGGCTTGTACAACGAGGATTGCAGCCTGCTCACGCTGTACGCCTACCTCACCGACCACAAGGCTGAAACGCTGACGCGGCTGGTCGAGCACGTTGAGCAATTCGCCGCCGCCAATAACGACCAGGACGTGCAGTTCCTGCTGGCAGCGGGCAATGCCGGCATCGAAGCGGCGACCAATATCGTGGTCAAGCAAGCCAATCGCGAGATGTTGTTCTGGGTCTACGGCGCGGTGATCGTGCTGTGCCTGATAACCTTCCGTTCGTGGCGCGCCACGTTGTGCGCGGTGATTCCGCTGATGGTCACCTCGATCCTCTGCGAAGCGTTGATGGTCTGGCTGAACATCGGCGTAAAGGTCGCGACGTTACCGGTGATCGCGTTGGGTGTCGGCATTGGCGTCGACTATGCGTTGTACGTGATGAGCATCCTGCTCGGCCATCTGCGCCAGGGCGCGAGCCTGTCAGAGGCCTATTACCGCGCCCTGGTGTCCACCGGCAAAGTGGTGATGCTCACCGGCATCACGCTCGCCATTGGCGTGGCCACGTGGATCTTCTCGCCGATCAAATTCCAGGCTGACATGGGCGTGTTGCTGGCGTTCATGTTCGTCTGGAACATGGTCGGCGCGCTGCTGCTATTGCCAGCGCTGGCGTACTTCCTGCTGCCTGCACGGCGGACGAACACCGACGCAGAAACGCCGGAGGAGGCGATCAATCTGAGCCTGCCGTCGCGGGCCGTGGCGGTAGATGTTGTTCAATCGCGTCATCGGGAGACCTGTCATGGCCGTTGAGTCTTCATTGGAAAACAGCGGCCGCCGCGCCGGTTTGACGCAATCGTTGCTGTTGCTGCTCGGCAGCTGTCTGCCAGTGCTCGGCGCGGTATTGCTCGCACCGGTATTGCCGCGCATGCAGGCCCATTTTGCCGATGTCGCGGGCAGCACGGTGCTGGTGCCGATCGTGCTGACCTTGCCGGCATTGATGATTGCAGTACTGGCGCCGTTTGCCGGGGTCATCGTCGATCGGCTCGGACGCAAACCGCTGTTGTTGGCGAGCATGGCCCTGTACACGCTTTGCGGTGTGTTACCGCTGTGGCTTGATTCGCTGCAGGCCATCGTCGCCAGCCGCGCCGGGATCGGTCTGGCGGAGGCGGGGATCATGACCTGTTGCACGACGCTGATGGGCGACTACTACAGCGGCGCCCGACGCGAGCGCTTGTTCGCCTTGCAAATGGTCGCGACCTCACTGTCCGCTGCGGTGTTTATCGCGCTGGGTGGTTTTCTCGGTCAGGACGACTGGCGCGCACCGTTTGCGCTGTACGCGGTCGGGCTGATTTTCCTGCCGCTGATGGCGTGGAAACTCTGGGAGCCGCAACCGCGCGTGCAACCGGCGACAACGGCGCCGGTGCCAGCCCCGCGCGCATTTCCATGGCGGGCACTGACGCCCCTGTATGCATTGTCGCTGCTCGCGGGACTGAGCCTGTTCATCGTGCCGGTGCAGGCCGGCTACTTGCTCAACTTGTTGCACGTGGATGCGCCGCAGCAGATCGGCATGACCATGGGCGCCAATCAACTCGGCGTGCTCGTCGGGGCCTTGAGTTTTCGCTTGTTGAGCGGTCTGCGCAGCCAGCATGTGTTGCTGATTGCCTATGGTCTCGCGGGTATCGGCGGCCTGTTGATGGCCGCTGCCGGCAGCCACGCGCAAGTGGTGGTCGCGGTCTTGATCAACGGTCTGGGCATCGGCCTGATGTTGCCGACGTTGATCACCTGGATCATGGCGCAAGTCGGTTTTGACCAGCGTGGGCGCGCGGCGGGGTGTTTCACCGCGGCGATTTTCGCTGGCGAATTCATCAGCCCGCTGGTGGTACTCGCCATCACATCCGGAGCTTCCACGGCATTGCCGCAAGCACTGGCCATGATCGGTTGGCTGCAACTGGTCGTGGCGCTGTTTTGTCTGTCCGTGCCGAGGCTCGGTGGTCTGTTGAAACGCGCCCATGTCGGCGGTCACGACTCCATCGGCAACGGCCATTGAACGAGGATTTTCCATGCAAGCGCTTCCCCCTTTCAAACGCGTGGTCACCGGGCATGATGCCCACGGCCGCGCCGTCGTCGCCAGTCTCGGCGCAACCGCTAACGTCTTCGCACTGCAAGCGGTGCCAGGCACGGTGTTTCATGAAATATGGAACAGCAGCGGCAGTCCGGCACTGCTCGACAATGCCGATGATCCAACCGGCAAACCTTTACAGCTGAGCCCCGGCCCGCAGGGCAGTGTGATTCGTGTCGTCGACATTCCACCAGACAGCGTGCAGAACCAGGTCAGCGCTGCCGCTGCTGCGGCCGCATTTGCCGAGATTGGCCAAGCGCATGCCGGCACCGGCCAAGCGAACTCGCGGCACAAACTGATGCACCGCACCGAAACCCTCGATTACGGCATCGTCACCGAAGGCGAAGTCTGGCTGGTGCTCGACGATGAAGAGGTCCACCTCAAGCGTGGCGACGTGGTGGTTCAACGCGGCACCAATCACGCGTGGAGCAACCGTACTGAGGCCATGGCGCGCATGGTGTTTATCCTGCTGGACGGGCGCTTCGCCGCTGAATTGCAAGACTGCCCGGGAGAAAAGTCATGAAGCTCGCAACCCTGAAAAACGGCAGCCGTGACGGCCAATTGGTGGTGGTTTCGCGCGACATGTCTCGGGCTATTGACGCCCGTTCGGTAGCGCCGACCTTGCAGCAAGCCATCGAAAACTGGGCTGAAACCGAGCCGCGCTTACAGGCCTTGGCGAACCAACTGGAAAACGGCGATCAAGGTCAGACCTTGGCCTTCGACCCCGCGCAGGCGATGGCGCCGCTGCCGCGTGCTTATCAATGGTGCGACGGTTCGGCGTTTCTCAGCCACGGCGCACTGATGCAGAAGGCGTTCAATCTCGAGCCGATCGAGGGCGCTGACCGCACGCCGTTGATGTACCAGGGCGCCGGTGATGACTTTATCGGCGCACACGATGACATCGAACTGCCGAGCGAAAGCCAGGGCATCGATTTCGAAGGCGAATTTGCCGTGCTGGTCGATGATGTGCCGATGGGCTGTTCGGCGGAAAACGCCTTGCAGCACATCAAACTGATCCTGCAGATCAACGATGTCAGCCTGCGTGCGCTGGCACCGCGGGAAATGCGCACCGGGTTCGGTTTCCTGCAAGCCAAACCGTCCTCCAGTTTTGCCCCGCTGGCGATTACCCCGGATGAGCTCGGCGAAGCCTGGCGCGATGGCCGCGTGAATTTGCCCCTGCAAGTGCAGTGGAACGACGAATGGTTTGGCCAGCCGCACGGCGCGCAGATGAACTTTCATTTTGGTGAGCTGATCGCCCACGCGGCCTTAACCCGTCGCTTGCGCGCCGGCACCCTGATCGGTTCCGGCACGGTGTCGAACGTCGAGCGCAATGTCGGCTCGGCGTGCATCGCCGAACGTCGGGCCATTGAGATGATCGAGCACGGCGCACCGGTGACAGGCTTTATGCGTTTCGGTGATCGCGTGCGCATGGACGTCACCGGCAGCGATGGCCAGTCACTGTTTGGTGCGATCGATCAACGCGTCGTTAAGGCCCACGGCTAAGGAACGCCCATGCGTGTACTGATTACCGGAGCCAATGGCTTTGTCGGTCGCGAACTGCTGCGTTGTCTGCTCGCGCGCGGCAGATTGCGCGGGCAAGTCATTCGTTCGTTGCTGGTGCTGGACACCGATGTCCAAGGTCTGCCCGACGACCCGCGCCTGCGTCGGCACAGCGGCAGCGTGACGGATGCGGCGTTGATGCGC
The DNA here is from genome assembly GCF_044743175.1 of Pseudomonas sp. NPDC087690. Lineage (NCBI taxonomy): Bacteria > Pseudomonadati > Pseudomonadota > Gammaproteobacteria > Pseudomonadales > Pseudomonadaceae > Pseudomonas > Pseudomonas sp. NPDC087690. The sequence goes on along the minus strand of NZ_JBIUVX010000001.1, from coordinate 351,046 downwards.
CGTGTCCTGGCCGATGGCATCGACGTGGTGTTTCACCTGGTCAGCATTCCCGGCGGAGCAGCGGAGGCGCATTACGAACTGGGTTATCAGGTCAACCTGCTGGCCAGCCTCGAACTGCTTGATCAACTGCGCAACAAGGCGCGGCCACCGGTGCTGGTGTATGCCAGCAGCGTCGCGGTGTACGGCGCTGATCTGCCGGCAAAGATGAACGAGCAGGCTGACCTGCACCCGCAATTGTCGTACGGCACACACAAGGTGATGGTCGAGCGCGCGCTGATCGATCTGGGTCGGCGCGGTGAAGTCGACAGCCGCGCGGTGCGTCTGCCGGGCATTGTCGCGCGCCCACGCGAACCCAACGGCTTGCGCTCGGCCTTTATGAGCGACTTGATGCGTGCCTTTGCCGAGGGCGCTGAGTATTGCTGTCCGGTATCACCGCAAGCAACGGCGTGGTGGATGTCGGCGCGCTGTTGCGTGAACAACCTGATCCACGCCGCCGAGTTGGATGACGCCGCCGCGCAACAGCGGGTCTGGCAACTGCCGGTGCTGCATTTGTCCATCGCCCAGGTCATCGATGCGCTGGCGGCAACTTACGGCGAGCAACGCCGTGCGCTGATCAGTTTCGCCGCTGATCTTGAGCTTGAAACCCTGTTCGGGCGCATGCCGCCCTTGAAAACCCCGCTGGCCCGTGCTGCCGGCTTCAGCCATGACGGCAGCGTCGCCACACTTATTCGCAACGCCCTCAACCCAGCCCCTTATCGGCCTCTGCCGTTGAACGGAGATACGCCTCATGTCACAGCCCATCCAGCGTAAACGTCGTCTGGTCGACCTTTCGGTGACCCTCGATAACAACCCGTATACAGACCCGCCGCCGCTGTTGCCGAAAATCGATTACATGGATCACCAGCAAGGCTGGCCGGAAATGGCCGCGATGTTTCCGGGTTTGCAGCTTGAGCAGATGCCCGGCAATGAATCGTGGGCCGCCGAGCGCTTGCAGATCACCACCCACAGCGGCACTCACATGGATGCGCCGTGGCATTACGCCTCGACCACCGATGGCGGCGAGCCGGCGTTTGGCATTGACGAGTTGCCGCTGGACTGGTGCTTGCAGCCGGGGGTCAAACTGGACTTTCGCCATTTGCCCGACGGTCACGTGGTCACGGCAGAAGAGGTTGAAGCGGAACTGGCGCGTATTGAGTACGCGTTGCAGCCGCTGGATATCGTGCTGGTCAACACACGCGCCGGGGCGTTGTTTGGCCAGCCGGGGTATCTCGATGCCGGCATCGGCATGGGGCGCGAAGCGACGATGTATCTGCTGGAACGCGGCGTGCGCGTGGTCGGCACGGATGCCTGGAGCTGGGACGCGCCGTTCAAATACACCCGTGAACGTTTTGCTGCCAGCGGCGATGCCTCGATCATCTGGGAAGGGCATAAGGCCGGGCGCGATATCGGCTACGGGCAGATGGAAAAACTGGCCAACCTCGAATCCCTGCCAGCGAGCGGCTTCACCGTCTCGTGTTTTCCTTACAAGATCCGCCATGCGTCAGCAGGTTTTGTGCGTGCGGTGGCTATTTTCGAAGAGTGAATTCCGGACACTCCTTCAACGACAATAAGAGAAAACCGATGGCTCTATCGCGATTACCGCTGACGGCACTTTTTTGCGCCCTGAGTATGGGCAGCGGCTTGGCTCTGGCGGCCAGCCAACCGAATATTCTGCTGATTGTGGCGGACGATCTCGGATATTCGGATCTGGGCAGCTATGGCGGCGAGATTCACACCCCGAGGCTGGATGAACTGGCCCAACAGGGCGTGCAGTTCACCAGCATGTACGCGGCGCCGACCTGTTCCATCACCCGATCGATGTTGCTGTCCGGCACTGACAATCACCTCGTCGGGCTGGGCACCATGGCCGAAGCCTTGCAACCGTTTCAACAGGGTAAACCGGGGTATGAAGGGTTTCTGAGCGGGCGGGCCTACTCGGTTGCCGAACTGCTCAAAGCGGGTGGATACAACACGCTGATGGTCGGCAAATGGCACTTGGGTCTGGAAACCGATCAAGGCCCGGATCGGCGCGGTTTCCAGCAGTCATTCACCTTGCTGGAAGGCGGGGCGACGCACTTCAAACCCGCCAGCGTTGCACCGACGCCGTTGGAGCAAGTGCATTACCGTGAAAACGGCCAGTCGGTAGAGGTTCCCGAGACGTTCTACTCCACAGACTTTTACACCGACAAGCTGATTGGCTATCTGCAAAACACCCAACGTGAAGGCAAACCGTTTTTTGCCTATGCCGCCTACACGTCACCGCACTGGCCGTTGCAAGCGCCCAAGGAATACCTCGACAAATACCGCGGCCGTTTCGATCAAGGCTACGACACCGTGCGCTCATCGCGCATTGATCGGCTGAAAAAGCTCGGCCTGGTGGACAAAGACTTTCAGCCAGCGCAACCGTTGCCCGTTAACCCACGGCTGCCCGGTTGGCAGCAACTTACGGCTGAGCAGCAGAAAGTCGAAGCGCGGAAAATGGAAATCTACGCGGCAATGGTCGACAACCTCGACCACAACATTGGCCGGGTTATCGACTACCTGCGCCAAAGCGGCCAGTACGACAACACGATGATCGTGTTCATGTCCGACAACGGCGCAGCGGCGGAAAACCACGCGCAGTTCTATCCACCCGGGGTGAACACCGATAACACCCTGGCCAATCTGGGCCAGCCGGGCTCGCAGATCGATTATGGTTTGCGCTGGGCGGAGGTCAGTGCCGCGCCTTTCCACTTGTTCAAGGGCACCACGGCCGAAGGCGGAATCAGTGTGCCGGCGATCATCCAACTGCCCAAGGCACTGCGGCGTCAGGGTGTGGAAAGAGGCGTAGCGCGGGTGGATGATCTGGCGCCGACGTTCCTTGATCTGGCGGGCATCGCCTTGCCGAGCGAAGCGGACAAACACCCGATTACCGGCCGATCCATCCTGCCAATGCTCGAAGGCAAGGGCAGCCCTCACGACGCTGAGAGTCTGGGCGGAGAGTTGTTCGGCAATGCTTATTATCGTGAGGGCAACCTCAAATTGTTGGGCATGCGCCCGCAAACGGGGTTCGGCGACCATGCGCAGCCGCCGCAATGGCAGTTGTTTGATGTTGCGCAGGATCGGGGTGAAACCCATGACCTGGCGGCCGCTCAGCCGCAGACGGTCGAACGGCTCAAAGCCGCGTGGCTCAAGTATGCCGAGCGGGTCGGCGTAGCGTTTCCGCCGCGTTAGCACGGCAGAGGCTTTGAGCACAGTGGACGGCGTTTGCCGCCGCCACTGTTTTGAGGCCTCTAATTCATCGGATTGCGCAGTCGCTCGATGATTCTACGAGCACGATTGGCTCCGACGTCGACATGAATATCAATCATCGGGCGCGTACCGAACCGGCACATGTTCTGGTACTGCGCCTCGATCACCACTTTGTCTTCGTCGAACGTCAATCGCGTCTGATGCAGGACTTTGGCTGTGACGGCCTCGGGATCATGTTCAGGGTTAGTGGCCATGGTCCAGAAATAGTGGCTTGTGGTGTCTGTTTCCGGCGTCACGCCGTGAAAACCGCGCATATGAAAACCGCCTCGATCCGGGTTGTTCAGGTCGTCCGTGCCTGCATTGATCGCGCCGGTCCAGATGCGCAGGTGATTGAAGTGAAATTCGATCTCCTGCCAGCGGTCGATGTTGCCTTTGAACGGGTAGGCGGCGGTGTAGGTCGGCGGCGGGACGGAATCGGGCATGTGGCGAACCACGCGAACCATCGAGTCATCGCCGTCCACGCTCATCTTCGCGTTCATGTGAATGCTGGCGTTGCCGCCAATGGTGTGCAGATGGACATAGCCCAGGTGACTGAGATCCATGAGATTGTCGTGGATGAGTTGATAGGGCGCGTCGTAGTGATAGACATCACCGTCGAACAGGTATTTACCGCTGCTGTGCACGTCGTAGACCGGTGGCGCGAATGTCGGCTCTGGATGCTCAGCGCTGCCAAACCAGATCCAGATGATCTGATCCTGCTCCCGGACGGGGTAGGCAGGGACTTTGGCTTTGCTCGGGATCTTGTCCTGGCCCGGAATTTCGATGCATTTACCGCCTTCATTGAATAGCAGTCCGTGATAACCGCAGCGCAATCCACGTTCCTCAACCGTGCCGCCGGACAGCGGCAGTGCGCGATGGCAGCAGCGGTCTTCCAGCGCGGCGATCTGGTTATCTGCCGTGCGGAAAAGCACCACGGGTTTGTTCAGTAACGTGCGGCCAAGGGGCTGGTCTTTCAGCTCCCGGCTCAAGGCTGCGACGTACCATTGATCGAGCGGGAAGCTCGGCACAGTGGCCGGGGCAATTTCATGGGCGAGGGGTTGGGCAGCGGTAGTCATGATGTTCTCCGGCGAGCGGTCGAGGCTCGGTTCAGGTCAAAGATCCAATACCAGTCGGGGCGATTTGGCACGTGAGCAGCACGGGGTGAAACGGTCGTTGGCAGCGTGTTCTGCAGCCGTCATGAACTGGTCACGATGATCGCCAACGCCTTCGAGCAGGCCCGTGACACAGGTGCCGCAGACGCCTTGCTCGCACGATGACTCGATGGCGATCCCGGCCTCATCGAGCACTTCGAAAACAGTGCGATCGGCGGGGATGTAAAAAATCTGCCCTGTGCTCGCCAGTTGAACTTCGAAGGGCGCATCAGCGCTTGCATCGACAGGTGCGGCGGCGAAGAACTCTCTGTGCACGCGATCTTCCGGCCAGCCAGCGATCTGCGCGGTGTCGAGGATGAAATTCATGAAACCGGCAGGGCCGCACACGTAAAGGTGAGTCGTGGTATCTGGCGCGGCGAGGAGGGCGGTTGCATCGAGTTTCTGTGCGGGCGATCCGCTGTCGTCATGCAAGTGCACGTGGCTGGCGAACGGCGCTTGCCTCAGGTATTGGATAAACGCGGCACGCCCGCTGGATCGAAAGCAGTAATGCAGCTCGAAATCCGCGCCTTGATGATGCAGCTCATGAGCCATTGCCAGCATTGGGGTAATGCCAATACCACCGCCAAACAGCAGGTGACGGTTGGCTGAGTCCGCTAGTGGAAAGAGGTTGCGGGGTTCGCTGATGCTGAGTGTCTGTCCTTGGCTGATGGTGTCGTGCATCGCAGTGGAGCCACCCCGAGAGGCGGGATCCTTCAGCACACTGATTACGTAGCGATGACGTTCTTTAGAGTCATTGCACAGCGAGTATTGCCGAGTGAGGCCGCCGGCAATGTGGATGTCGATGTGAGCACCGGCATTGAACGGTGGTAACGGCTGATCGTCCGCTGCGCACAGCTCAAAACTGCAAATACCCTCGGCCTCAACGACTTTGCGGGTGACGTTGACTTGAAGCATGACTTCTCCCTCCACATTGAAGTGGCTGCTGAAAAACGTATGGCAAAAAGGGGGGCGAGCGGGTGACGAATCAGCCGGGCGCGAAGAAGCAGAAGGAGTGACTAATCATGGGCGCCAGGGAAGGGCACGGTTGGCGAGGGTTCATAAGCAAGACCTGTTAATTATTTTTTTGAGGTTGTGCTAGGGCGTATCATGCGGCGCATCGTCCGCAATGCCAGGCTGAGTGAATCCTCAGATAATTTAGTTGCGGTGTCAACCAAATTGCAAGATCTTCGATCTACGGTGTTTTCTCGATGGCTACCGATACACAACTGAACCTGTCGCGTTATGTACCTGGCCTGGTGACATTCCTGGCGAACAAACTCGCCACTGGGGCCTCCCAGTGCTATCGCAAACACTTCGGCATCGGCGTTGTTGAATGGCGGATGCTTTCAATGCTCGCCGTTGAATCCGACATCACCGCCAATCGAATCTGCCAAGCGATCGGTCTCGACAAGAGCGCTGTCAGCCGTTCATTGCAGACGCTGGAAGCAGCGGGGCGGATCACCAGTCAACTGGATCCCAAGGATGCGCGGCGTTATACCGTGCGATTGACGGCCAGCGGCAAGGAACTGCATGACCGCGTGCTGAAAGTTGCACTTGAGCGAGAAGCGCGACTGCTCAGCGGATTGACCCCGGCTGAGGTTGATACGTTGGTTGATTTGCTTGGGCGGCTGCATTTGCAAGTGCCCAATGTGAACAGTTACGACCCGAGTGAGGAGTGAGTCGCGGCAGACTGCAGCGTGAAATTGAGGGCTGCAGCCCGACGAGAGTTGGCGCGCTGCTGATTGGATCAGAGGTTGTAGACCGTCCAAAAGGCTGGGAGGCTAGCGTGACATTTACCATAAGGACATGCCGGAATGAGCTCAGGAAAAATCCTCGTCACAGGTGCGGCAGGAAAAATCGGCACTGCTTTTTGGCAAGAGCGCAACGATAAATCCGATTTGCGTTTGGCCGATTTAGACGTAACTCAACTTCCGGAATCGGCACAGCGTTTCACTCTCGATGTCACGGATCAAGCCAGTTGCCTTCGAGCTTGCGAAGGTATCCATACTGTCATCCATCTAGCTGCTGACCCAAATCCAGACGCCGATTTCATGGCCTCACTGCTTCCAGTGAACATTGTGGGCACTTACAACATGCTGTTCGCCGCAAAGGCACAAGGCTGCAAGCGCTTCATATTTGCAAGCAGTGCCCAAGTGATCGAAGGATATCCAACGGATGTTCAGATACAGGAATGCATGGCCCCTAAACCAGGCAATCTTTACGGCGTCAGCAAGGCGTTTGGAGAAGCTTTGGCTTCGATGTATGCAAACGATGGACAGATGACAACCATCGCAGTTCGTATTGCCAACGTAGCCAAATTTCAACAAGGGGAGACCCACAGTCCCAGAGACGTCGCCGCCTTCATCAGTTTTAGAGATGTTGTCGCGCTACTCAATAATTGCGTTGAAGCCGGGCTAAAGGGGTTTCACGTTATCCATGGGGTCTCAGATAACCGCTATAAGCGCCTCTCTATTGATCAGAGCAGAAAAGTTGTCGGATATGCTCCCATTGATGACGGGTTTGAGATTTTGGAAGGGGGCGCTCAATCTGATTGAACGCACATTTCCTCTGATAATCTCACAAGTGATCAACTGTTCCGGCGGAAGTATGGCCGATTGCTGCCCATCGTTATGGAGGAAATTCGGCCAGGAATGGTCATCGTGATGCGCCGGGAAAACGTGCTGGTTTAATGATTGGCAAAGTTGCTCAAGCGTTCAAGCCTGGGCCCGCTCCTGACCCAGGCAAAACCACTCTCAAAGGAGACGTCCCCATGACCAAACCAATGCCTTGGCGTCTGAACGGTCGGCTATTTTGATGAGTGAGGATTATTGGCTCTCAAGGATCTACCCTGATCAGATCCAATCAGTGGCCGATTACGTGAGGCTGGCGCGTCAGATTCGGGCACTGGTGGGCCCGCTTGTCATCGATGTGCTGAAGGCTGGCGTGACTGTGGTTCTGGATTTCCCGGCCAACACGCCAGAGGATCGGCAGTGGTTACGCGGTCTGGCGGACGCTGCCGAAATTCCCCACTGTTTCCACTACATCGAAGTGGATGATGAGACCTGTCGGGGCAGGCTACATCGGCGCAATGGCCGCGCCGAGCATGAGTTTACAGCAAGCGACGCAGAGTTCGATTTGATAACGAGCTACTTTCGTGCTCCAGATACGAATGAGGGGATACGGATTGAAATTCACCGATTCTGAAGGGCCGTCATATTACTTGGAGTGAGTTATCTGGAACGTCTGCTTCTGGCGTCGCAGGTGATCGTTGATGCAATGTCGCCCTCAGATCTTTACATCCCGAAAACAGCTTCGATGAAAGCGCCGATCAATTTGGCCGGGAATATAAACGGCTGTGGGACGAGCAACCTCGTAATTTGACGTGACTTGGGTAGCGAATGCGTGAATCTCCACTCTGTTTTGCTCAGGATGAAAATCCTCGGAGCACTTCTGTCGGATAGGGTTCTGAAAGTGTTATCAATAGGTCTGGCATCGGATGATGAGAGGGTAATCATGAACAACAGCCGAACTGCACTGGTCACTGGTGCAACCAAAGGGATCGGTTTTGCACTCAGTACTCAGTTGAATCAGGCAGGCTGGAATGTCGTCGGCATCGCCAGGCATCCGGTTGATGATTTTCCCGGGAAGCTGTTGCTCTGTGATTTAACCGATGCTCGGCAAACGGCAGAAGTGCTTGAGAAACTCCTGGAGCAGACCTCTATTGATGCCGTCGTCAATAACGCAGGCGTCGCGTCCCCGCAAAGCCTGGAAACGCTTGAACTTGAAACACTCCAGAAAGTTTTTGACCTGAATGTCCGAGCCTCGGTACAAATCGCCCAGGCTTGCCTGCCGTCTCTCAAGCGATCTTCTGCAGGACGCATCGTGAATGTCTGCAGCCGTGCCATTTTTGGAGCCCGGGACAGAACCGCTTACGCTGCCGCAAAAAGCGCATTGGTGGGTGTCACGCGTACGTGGGCACTTGAGTTGGCGCCCATTGGCATTACCGTCAATGCAGTCGCACCGGGCCCTATAGACACCGAGCTTTTCCGAAAAAAACGACCCGTGGGAAGTGAGGGTGAGCGTCAAATACTGTCCACGATTCCGATGCAAAGACTGGGAACGCCATCAGAAGTGGCCTCGCTGATTACCTTCCTGCTGAGCGAGGGGGCATCCTTCGTTACCGGTCAAGTGATCAGCGTCGATGGGGGAGGGAGTCTCGGTGGGAAATAGCGATACGAAGCAGATTTCCGGCCTTCGTTCCCGATCATGGAATTCAACTGATGAGTCTGATGCGACAGTTTAATGAGGAAAATTCATCAAAATACGCTTATGTGATCCGTAGAATCATCTGACGTGGTCGCTCGTCCGGCTTCCATCCCGAATTCAAGTTGTGAGGCCTCATGAATGTAAGCCGCGCCAACCTCGCAGACTTCGTTTACTTTCTCGCCATTGCCCGCCATCAGAGCTTCAATCGCGCAGGCAAAGAGGTGGGCATCAGTGCTTCCGCCTTGCCACACAATGAAGAGGGGGAAACCTGATGGGTAAACGTTTATTAGGAGTGGTGGCATTGGCTGGATTACTGGCAGGACAAGCGCTGGCCGCCGAGGAAAATGGCTTGGTGGTGCGCATCGCGCAACTCGAAATCGATCCTGCACAGGTTGCGGCCTATCAAGCCGCAGTCAAGGAAGAGATCACAGAGTCGACTCGAACAGAGCCGGGCGTCATATCAATCTACGCCGTCGCCGAAGTCGACCGCCCGAACTGGTTTCATTTCTTCGAAATCTACGCCAGCGATTCGGCATACCGAAGCCATATCGAATCGCCGCACTTCAAAAAGTACGCTGTTATCACGCAGTCGATGATTCTGTCGAAGCGCTTGATTGAAACCACGCCAATCGAGCTAAGCCCCCGGCCTGCGCCGTAACAGGCCAGTTCGAAAGAGATTTGCGCGCTGGGCAGCGCTGGTTTTTTAAATGGGGGAAAGCGATGAAAAATTTGAAGGTGATGGCGATCTGATGAGGTTTTGCATTGAGGGTAGGGCGGCTCCGTCATGATTGCTTGGAGATACCAGCGGCGTAGTGAATTTCAAAAGTAGTGGCACGAGCATGGACCTTTATTCACTAGAAATCATGTTTAACTACACTAAATGGTCTTTTAGTCGAGTTAACGTAAATTAGCAGCATATTCGGCGGAGAAGAGCCCTTGATCAAGCTTGAAGCCAAGGCTGGAGACATTATTAGAACATTGGATCTGCAGCCTCACCTCGAAGGTGGCTACTTCCGCAGAACCTATCAGGCCGATCATCGCGACCCACTCGAAACCCCCAGCGGCCCACGGTATCTGATGACTTCGATTTACTATCTGCTGGATCAGCAATCACCGGTGGGCCAGTTTCATTTCAATCGATCCGACATCCTGCATTATTTCCACCTGGGCGACGCCATTGAGTACAGCCTGATTCATGCTGATGGCTCATTGCAGACATTGGTAATGGGCACCGACATTCTGGCAGGACAGCTTTTGCAATTACACGTACCGGGTGGAATATGGAAAGCTTCACGGTTGCTCGAAGGCGAAAATGGATTTGGGCTGATCAGCGAAGCCGTTTCGCCAGGATTTGATTTTGCCGATATGGAAATGGGTGATCGGCAGAAACTCACGCAGCAATTTCCACAGCATCGAACGTTGATTGAAAAGCTGACGCGTGATGAGGGTTGAGCGCCGTCGAATTCAAGGAAACGCAGTGGATCGGATTCAGGGCGATTCTGCAGGTTGAAATCCACTGTGCAACCGGGCTGATCTCGCAACATCTTGTTACGTGTAATGTATATTATGTTAAATCGTGTATTACGCTATGCGACCTTGCAGCATGTCCACCCTCACTGTTCATTAAAAATGAGAGCGATTTCATCTGAATTGAGAACAACGAATATCACGCGGTTGGAAATTGAATCCCTCTGTATCAATGTAAACATCTATCGGCTAGTCCTTCGTAACCAAACCGAGATTACCTGTGAGATCGTGACCATCCTCATTGAACAGATTTTGAGTTCTCCGCTCCTGCTTGAGATGGGCCAGAGTTTGGAAGAAACATTCCTCACACAGGTGCAGTTCATAGCGTTCCCCTGCATGGCTAGTGCCATAGCCCCAGTGAGCATGCAGTATGCCGAACTGAGGCACGCCAACGAAGTGAGTGGAGCAACGACAAACATCGCATAGGACATCTGTCACGGGCTCGACTTCGACGCTTTCAGTTTTTTTCATCGTTACCCCCTTCAAGCATCTCGGTTGACGCAGCGAATTTCTAGCAATAAGGTATGCTGACTTGCTCTGGGACTCGCGGGCCAAAAGCCTCCCCCTAGAGACATATGACAGACTCGCCGTGATAGTGGGTCTTTTTTTATGTCCGAAACTCTACTCCCATGCTAGCTCTGCCCCATTTGCTAGTCGAGATGGGGAGGAGTGATCACCATTTGCAATTTCAGCCCTTATCATTAGGCTTCGCCCGGAATAGAAATCCGTGAAAAAGAGGATTCACAACCGCGGGTTCTCCATGACTATTACTCCAGGTGAGCCCTTTCGCAACCTGATGCGGCGACTAGAGTGACCGCCTGCACTCCACGCCTAAGGCGGCTGGCAACGTCACGTGAATGATGTCCTTGGTCTTACGAACTATGAGTTCGACAGTCGCGGTTTCGAAGTATCTTCCCTCCTCTATCAGAGCGCTTCTGATGGTTGCGGGGAAGGCATGAGAGGATGCCAGGTGCGCTGTGGAATGACTTTTCCGCCGTCGGGAAGCCTGCTACCTGTTTATCTAACAATTTTGATGTGTATCGAAATTAGGGAAATTATCCTTCGGACATAAACTCGCTAATTTTAGTACACATGCGCTGCATCCATGCAGTGTTCACCTGCGCTGGAATTATTGCGACGGGCCTTCCTCCAAATCAAACGCAGCAAGGGCAGTTAGTTAACCGAAATCATCCGCAGCCTCCGTCGGATGCATCTCATTCACGATACGACTGATGACGGTCGAAAGCCATATCTGATGAGCAACCAGTTCAGTGTCGTCGGGACCTTCTGCGCTAGCTACCTGATAGAGTGATCGCCACTCAATAACGTTAGATGGCTCAATTCTGGCGCCGTCCATAAACAATCCGTCAGACGCTAGTCGGTACGCATACGTATCTACGCCACATGCATCAGCACCAAGAAGTTTGACTCGTGCAAAATCCACTATGGCTTCTGCGGTCCATCGTGAAGTGCCGTTTAGCTCAGGAGAGATTGCTAGCTGGACGCCTATGATAGCTTCGTCTGAATCAGGTCGATCCATTTCGTGAAAAAGGTCGATCAGATCCTGGCCTGAGAGACGCCTAACTATACCGACGCGCTCATCTGGTTGAGCGCGGAAGGCTACGGCTACGAACACTATCGTTGATGGCGCGTTGCCCTCTGACGATGACAAGTGGCCGCGATTCTGATGTACGGGCATATAGCTTTCCAAAAAAAATGAACACTATAGATTGTAGCTCTATAGAGCTCAAAAAGGCTTCATCGTTCCTTTTGTGGATAAAGCAAAATGGAGCTGAAGGAAGCTTTCGCAATTGCGTTACGCAATACCCGGGTTCGACACGGTTTGACCCAAGAGGACTTCGAGATCGTGAGCAGCCGGACCTATCTCAGCACACTCGAGCGTGGCCTCAAAAATGTGACGCTAGAGAAGGCTTCAGAGCTCGCACGAAGGATGGACATTCATCCGTTGACTCTCTTGGTTGAGTGCTTTCTACTTTTGGATCCAGATACTGATCTGAACTTGCTCTTTGAACGGATACGACGCGAAACGGAATTAGGCGCACGTAGTTAGAGACCAGATGGATTCGAAAACTGAAATCTATTGGCTTCTTGGTCTAGTGCGGTATTAATGGCTGCATGCGACAGACTCGATATCTAGCGCCCAACATTTGTCAATGTTGGGGATGGGATCAGCAGATGGTTGCTTTTACTACGATCGATGCTCAACTATTTTTTTTGGAGTAAGTTTTTAACTAACCTGGCAATAGGTGCGAGGTTCGAGCCGGCGAAAAGTGCGGTAATCTGTAGTACGTCCGCACCGACATTACTTAATGAATTTTGCCACCGACCTAACAGAGTGGCCAGTGCGAGATCATAAACTTCAAGACCTTGATCAGTTAACTGCAGCATAACTCTGCGTCGATCTAGCTTCTCACGTCGACGATGCACAAAGCCTGACTTTTCGAGTTTATCGATCCTTTGTGTAACTTTGGATGATATGGCATTCAAATTCTGACTGCATTGCTCTGTTGTCAGCGCAGTGCCCTGCGCCAAGCTATCAAGAATTCGAAAATCCAAGAGTGTCAGGTTTTGGCTAGCCACGGCCTCCTCTATCCATTGCCCCATCGTTTTGTTTACGTTCTCAAGAATATTAAACGCGTCAATTAAATGCGTGTGCACTCCTGCCTCCTAAGCACTGTGAATACAATAAAACTGGACGACCGCACATCGTTTGCTATTCCCTAGAAGTAATCGCCATTTTATAAATATGATAAAAATGTCATATCGACAGCAATAAGTCAGCCACTCTAACAGTCGCGAGCTCGATGAGTTATTACAAAAAGCCATAGTCACTATTCATGTTCTGAATGCCTGATTCAAACCTCTTTTGTTGACCAGCAATGTCTTTGGAATTATAAATACCCACAGTTTCTATTGGCGTTTTCACGCTCAAAAACAATCAGAGCACTGCATGGACTCCAAGCCCGACCACCTGAAATCCGCCAAACTGCGTAGCAGATCCTCCATCGGGGCTGTTCGCAGTCCTCAGAGCACAGAGGCCATTCTTGAGGCTGCTGCAGCGATTCTCGAGGAGCGTGGGTATCGAGCATTTACTATGGATGCCCTGGTGGAACGAGCCGGTTCGAGCAAGCCTACGATCTACCGGTGGTGGAAAAACAAGAGCGCGTTGCTCAGGGATGTTTATGAACGTACCGCCCTGACATTCGTGACACAGCCGGACACTGGAGATTTGAATAAAGACTTGATCGTTCACCTGCGCTCCCTTTGGAGTTGGTGGCGGACCTCAAGTGCGGGCGAAACATTGCGTAGCCTGATTGCCGAGATACAGCACGAACCCCAAGCTCTAGAGGAGTTCAGAAAAGAGTTTTTGCCACGTCGCGAGCGTACGTTAAGAAAGATTTTTGCACGCGCTGTAGAGTCGGGCGACATCGATGAAGGTCCAGCCGTCGAAAGCGCAGTCTCGCTACTTACCGGTATGTCGTGGCTTCATTTGGTAACGGCGAACCTCGATAACCTGGATGACATCGACCATTCGGTCTCCGTAATCGTTAAAGGGCTAAGAGCCCGTTAAGTCGCTTTTTTTTGTCCATAACGACACTGACAGTGTTTATTTAATCCTGCCCTATCTTTGGCCTGATTTCTATTTGCCGTAAGAGAACAAACGTAATGAACAGTTGTAAAAACGAGGCGTCAGCGCACCCACGTTATGGGCTTCCCCTTGCCGCTCGATTCTCGGTAGCAGCATTGGTGGTGCTGCTAAGCGGATGCTCCTTCAATGATTTAAAGCCAGTCTCAAGCCTGCAAGAACCCGGAAACGCTAGTGAAACCTTAGCCGACAGCGGGGCCACGCTATCGCCATCTGCTTGGCCAACTCAAACCTGGTGGAGCAGCTTCAACGACAAACAACTGGATAATCTAGTTGAGGAGGCGTTGGCACAAAGCCCGACGTTGCGCTCTGCTGCCGCTCGCGTGCGCCAAGCAAACGCGATGGAAGCAATTGAAGGCGCGTCGCTGTTGCCGCATATCGACGCATCAGCGAGCACCACCCGTGAGAGATTTAGCTCAAATGGCACCACGCCTGCCCCGGTTAAAGGCACCTGGCAAAATGTCAATCAGGCAACGCTGAATGTCGGTTATGAATTGGATTTCTGGGGAAAGAACCGCGAAGCGGTTGAAGCCGCTGTTGGACGCAGAAAGGCGCTTGAAGTCGATAGTCGCGCGGCATCATTGATTTTGTCATCGGCCGTTGTACAGACCTATATCGCCCTGCAGGATACGTACGAGCAGTTGGACGTAGCCCAGGCTTTGTTGAACCAGCAAATCGATATCGAAAAACTCACTCAACAACGATTCACTGCTGAGTTGGGTAGTCAGATCGATATCAAGCAATCACAGGCATCGCTTCCCGCCAGTCGCGCCAATATCGCGGCCTTGAAGGAAATGATCGAGTTGAACCAGAACAAGCTTGCCTCTTTGTTGGGCCAGGGGCCTGATCGAGGTCGCTCGATCACCCGCCCTCACCTGCTAGCCAGCAACAACGTGGTGATGCCCACCAACATTCCGGCCGAACTGGTGGGACACCGCCCCGATGTTGTTGCTCAGCGCTGGCGTGTAGAGGCGTCGGGGCATGAGATTGAAGTCGCGAAAGCGCGCTTTTATCCCAATGTGAATCTGACAGCATTCGTGGGTTTGCAAAGCCTTGCGTTCAGCACTTTCAACGATCACAGCAGCCGAATTCTGGGCGTGTCGCCCGCTATCAGTCTGCCCATCTTTGAGGGTGGGCGTTTGCGCGGCAATTTGAGTGCACAGAACGCGGCTTACGACCTCGCCGTTGAAAATTACAACCAGACCGTTGTCGATGCGCTTCGCGATATTGCCGATCAGTTGTCTTCGCTTCGTTGGCTGAAAGAGCGAATGGCGCAGCAAGTGGACGCGGTCAATACCGCGCAAGCCGCTTCCGATCTGGTCAACCTTCGTTACGGCGCAGGATTGGCAACCTATCTGCAAGTGCTGGCCACGGAGAATGCGACCCTGGCCCAGAAGCGCGAACTGGTGACGCTGGAGTCTCGCGCACTGTCGCTGCAAGCGAACCTGAGCCGAGCATTGGGCGGTGGCTATCGCCCGGAACTCCCTGTCACCTCCCCTGCAAATTCCACCGTAGTTGATAAATCATGACCTCCCCAACACCCTCTTCTTCTGACGCCTCCCGTCCACCCAAGTCATTTCGTCCGCAACTGCTGCTGATTGTCGCGATCGTGTTGCTCTTGGCCGTCCTAGCGAGCTGGTATTTTCTGGGGCTTGGCAGTGAGTCCACCGATGATGCCTACGTGGACGGTAATATCGTGCAGGTGACCTCTCAGGTCGGCGGAACGGTGACCGTCATCAGCGCCGATAACACCGACCATATCGATGCCCACGCTCCGTTGGTCACGCTCAATGCAGTCGATGCCGAAATCCAGTATCAACGCACTCAATCGAACCTGGCCCGAACCGTGCGACAGGCGCGTACCCAGTATTACCAAGTGCAACAACTGGAAGCTGAGGTCAGTCAGCGGCAGAACGACGTGCGCAAGGCTCGGGATGACGTTCGCCGTCGCAGTCAACTCGCCGCAAGTGGCGCTGTGTCTCGGGAAGAGATCAGCCACGCCGAGGAAGTGCTCAAAAACGCCCTCGCCGGACTCGACGGCACGCGTCATGCCCTGGCAGTGCGTCTGGCCATGGTCGACAACACCTCGCTAAGAACGCACCCCGACGTGCTGGTGGCCGCGGCCAATCTGCGTGATGCGTTTATTTCCCTGCATCGCACGCAGATCAACTCGCCGGTCAGTGGCCTGATCACCAAGCGCAGTGTGCAAGTCGGTCAGCGCATCAGTCCGGGCGTTGCTCTGATGTCTGTCGTTCCGATCGATCAGGTGTGGGTGAACGCCAACTTCAAAGAGTCGCAGATCGAGAACTTGCGGATCGGCCAACCTGTGGAACTGCACGCCGATGCCTATGCACGCAAGGTGATGTTTCACGGAACCATCGTAGGGCTGGACGCCGGCACCGGCAGCGCTTTTTCGTTGATGCCGGCACAGAACGCTACGGGCAACTGGATCAAAGTTACTCAGCGCGTGCCGGTCCGTATCGCACTACGTCCTGACGAAATCGCCGCGAATCCATTGCGCTTGGGGCTCTCAATGCGTGTGTCGGTTGATACCACCGATACCAGCGGCGAGCGACTCAATAAAAAGACACCTGCGCAACCTGCTTACAGCACCGATATTTTTGAGAATGAACTCAAGGATGCAAATGACATCGTCGAACAAATAATCAGCGCCAACGAAGACCGCGGCCCCTCCTCCCAACTGTTGAAACCTTGACGAGTCAGCTCATGTATCGGAAAAACGCCGCTTTGCTGGTCGCCGTCGGCCTTTTATGCGCGCTCGAATATCTTCAGGCCGGCATGATTGCTTTCGCCTCAGCGCCTATTCGCGGCGAAATAGACGCCAGCCCTGAAGAGTTTACGTTGGTCGCCGCGCTTTACGCATGTATCGCCGTGGTGGTTATTTCAAAACAGCGCTGGTTGGTTGAGCGACTCGGCTGGCGCAATTTCATGTTGGGCTCGATCAGCATTTATGTGGTGGGCGCCTTTGTGTGCGGCGTCAGCGATGATCTGACTTCGTTCACCGTTGGCCGCGTGATCATGGCGTTGGGAGGGGCGTCCTTCATGACGTCCGCTCGCTTGATGGTCAATCTTCTACCTCCCGGACCAGGGAGATTCGTAGGCGTCAAAGTGTTTGCCACGGGGCTTGCCAGCGGTACGGCTGCGGCGCCTTTTCTGTCATCGCTGGTGGTGGTCGAAGATACCTGGCACGCCATCTTCTGGCTGCTGATGGCGGGGGCCGTGGTAGCGGGTTTTCTATGTACAAGGTTCTTGCCTGACACGGCAATCGAAGAAGATGAACGCTCGCCGTCCAGTCCAGCAAACATCTTGCTGCTGTCTGTCAGCACCTTCTTCCTGCTGTATGTGCTGCAGCGTTCCTACTACGACTTTTATAACGAGACAGTGATTCTGCTGGCATTCGCGTTGCTGGCGGCTTTGGGTGTTTACATCTTCTTCCATGCCGAGCATGCCAAGCACACACCGTTTCTCAAAGTCAGAGACCTGATGCAGTCGCGCTACATCCTCGGCGTTTCTTTGTTCTGCTTCACGTACATCGTTCTGGGCAGTAATAACTACATTTTGCCGTACTTCCTGCAAACCGCCCTCGGCTACTCGTGGGACACGATTGGGACATTCCAAGCGTTTGGTCTTGCCGGTGCATTGTTGACGTGGATCGTAATGGCCTTTGTCATACCGAAGCATCCGGGGCCGAAAAAGTTCTTTGTGGCCGGGTTTGCGGCGCTTATCAGCTTTGGTCTGCTTTTGTCATCGCTCACCCCTGATGCAAACATGTGGGCGAACATATTGCCCGCGCTGATACTCAATGGCTGCTTTGTGATGTTGGTGCTTGCGACCGCCGCCATGCAGACATTTCGCGACGTGACGCATCACGACACTTTGTTTGCCCATGCCTATCAGATCAAAAGCATGCTCGGACAGATCGCCATGGCGCTCGGCACAACCGTTGCCACCTTGTTTCTGCAATGGCGCACGACGCTGCAGTACAGCAACCTCAACGGGCACTTCAGTTCATCCGATCCGATTTACCAGGCCAACACGCAGTTGCTGGCACAGTCGCTCACGCCCGCTATGGGCGCTGGTCCTGCCAATCAATTATCGGTGATGACGCTGGGACAAAACCTGCATCAGCAGGCAACTTTGGTCGCGTGCATGGAGTATTTCTGGGTGATTATCGTGATCGCCAGCATCGCGCTGGGTGTTTCCGTGATTCAGAAAACCTTCAAGTGATTCAGGCTCTGCGATGCTCAATGCGTTGGCATCGCGGGCAGCTCTTAATGCTGTTAAATCGAATATATCGATAATCTTCATCCATAAATGCCATAAATACAGGACGTCGATTTGTCGTCAAATACCTTTCCATTTCAAATACATAACCCTTTGGAGCTGTTTTGCACCCTATTCTGCATGAGTTGAAACTGGCCTCTTTCTCATTGTTGCTGAGATTCGGATTTGTCTTCTTTTCACTGGCGATGCTCTGGCTGGACATCGCCGTTTTTCACACTCAGATTCTCGAGATATCGTTCACCGAAATCAGCCAGGAGTTGATGCTGTTCATTATCGCCGTACTGTTCTGGACGCTACCGACGAGCAAAGGTCATGCGGGATTCAAATCATTGGCCGGCGGTTTCTTTGCCTGCCTGTTGATGCGAGAGCTGGATGGCTTGTTCGACCCCATCAGTCATAGCGCCTGGTGCGTGCCGTTCCTGGCCATCGCGACCGTCTGCGTAACGGTGGCCTTGGGCAAAGCCAACCGCCAACAGACATTGGCCGACCTCGCTGCGTTCACACAATCCCGCGCATTTGGCGCATTCGCTACAGGCTTTGGCGTGCTGCTGTTTTCACGCGTTTTCGGCATGGGCAGCTTTTGGCATCTTGTGTTGGGCGAAGGTTACGAGCGCTTGGCCAAGACGACGGTCGAGGAAGGAGTAGAGTTGTTGGCCTATTCAATGTGGCTGGCGACGACCATCGAGTATCGCCTGTCAGCCACCTTGGCGCCGGCGTTTGTAGCGCCGAAAAAATTTGCGGAGGCCGCAGGGCATTAATCCATACTCTGGGTAGACCGGCTCCCCAGAGCCGGTTCCCGTATCTGGATATCAGAATGGATAAGGCTGGTCGGAAGGTTCGACCGTGACCCATTTCACTTCAGTGAATTCCTCTATCACCGCGCTGCCGTCGAATCGACCGTAGCCACTGTTCTTCATACCACCGTAAGGGGCTTGAGGCTCGTTTTGCACCGTTGCCCCGTTGATGTGTACGCAACCGGCATCCAGTCGGCCAGCCAGATCAAGGGCCAGGCTGACATTGCGACTGAAGATGGCTGATGACAGACCGAACGCCGTATCGTTAGCGACAGCCAATGCCTGCTCCGCGCCTTTGACCCGAACCACAGTGGTGACTGGCCCGAAAGTTTCTTCATCGTAGATATCCATTTTCGATGACACTCGATCCACCAGCGTCGGCGCCATCTGCGCCTCCTCTGCCAGACCTCCCACCACAATCGTGGCCCCCTTCCCTACGGCGTCATCCAGCAACTGATTGATGCGCTGTACCGAGCCTTGGGAAATCATCGGGCCGATTACGCTGGCAGGATTAAGCACCGGGTTCCCTTGTTCGAGGTCTCGAATACGTTGAGCAAACTTTGCCACGAAAGCATCAGCGACAGACTCATCGACCACGAAGCGCTCGGTCGACATACAGATTTGCCCTTGGTACAGAAATGCGCCAAACACGGCAGCGTTGACCGCGCCTTCAAGGTCGGCGTCCTCTAACACAATAAACGGTGCCTTCCCGCCCAGCTCGAGCAAACAGCGCTTGAGGTACTTCGCGCTGGTCTGGGCAATCATCCGGCCGACGTTGGTCGACCCGGTGAAATTGACCCGGCGTACCGTATCGTGAGCGATCAGCACTTCAGTTACAGCGCCGGCATCTTCTGGCGCCGAAATAATAAAGTTCACCACGCCAGCCGGGAACCCTGCGTCATAGAACGCCTGGGCCAGCAGCTCATGAGTGCGCGGGCTGTTTTCTGAACCTTTGAAAATAACCGTGTTACCGCAGGCCAACGGGTAGGCGATGGATCGGGTGCCAAGAATGACCGGACCGTTCCACGGTGCAATGCTCAACACCGTGCCGGCGGGTTGACGCAAGGTGACTGACAACGTGCCGGGCTTATCGGTAGCAAGGGTTTCACCCTTGATTTGGGTGGTCAGCGATGCCGCTTCACGAAGCAGGTTGGCCGAAGCCCCGACGTTGAACTGCGACCAGAGTCGAGAAGCGCCGATTTCTTCAGCCATGACACTGCAGAAAAGCTCCATCTTGCTTTCCAGCGCATCAGCCGCTGCCAGCAGTAGCCGACGACGCTCGGTCGGGCCCACTTTCGACCATGTTTTAAATGCTTGCTGGGACGATGCAGCGACGCGTCGGGCATCTTCCACACTGCACGCCGCGCCGGTGCTGACAACGTTGCCACTGACCGGATCGATGCGCTGGTAGGTTTTACCGTCCGAGGCGGCTTGCGCGATATTGTCGATTACGAGTTGAACAGTCATCTTGAAATCCTTTGATGAGTTTGAAAAAATCAGGCTCGGTCGGCAGCTGCCGGCATACGAAGTATCGGTTTGATGGTGATACCGCTTTCGCTATCGGCCATCGCTTCGTTGACCTGCTCAAAGGTGTAGAACCGGCACAACTTGTCAAAGGGGAAACGCCCTTGCAGGTGCAGATCGACAAGCGTGGGAATAAACGCGTTGGCGACCACGTCGCCCTGGACGATGCCCATGATGCGTTTGCCCGGGATCATCACGTCGTTGATGTTGAAAGCGACTTCGGTGCCCATCTTGGTCGCGCCGACGATGCCACAGGTGCCCAGCGTCGTGAGTGCGTCGATGGCCTGACGTAGAACTTCCGCGCGTCCGGAGCATTCCAGGCTGTAATTTGCCCCGCCTCCAGTGATCTCGCGAATGCGCTCCACCGGGTCTTCTTCCCGACTGTTGATGACGTGTGTGGCGCCGACCTCAAGCGCCAGTTCCAAGCGACTCGGCGTAACGTCCACGGCGATAATGGTCGTCGCGCCGGCAACCCGGGCGGCCATCACCGCTGCCAGACCGACTGCGCCGGCACCGAATGCAACGAAGCTGCTACCCGCTTCAACTCGTAGGGCCTTGAGCACAGAACCAGCGCCTGTCTGTATGCCGCACCCCAAAGGGCCAAGCAGTTCCAGCGGTGCTTTTTTCGATACTTTGACCACGTTGCGCTCATTAGCGATCACGTAGGTCGAAAAGGACGACTGGCCGAAGAAGTGATCGTGTATCGGGGCTGCGTTGTCGCAACTGCAGGTGGAGGTGCTGCCGTCGAGGCGTCCACCACCAAAATTCAGTGGGTGCATATGGGAGCAATGCGCCGGATGTCCGGTCTCGCATGGCAGACAAAGTCCGCAGGACATGTAAGTCATGACAACGTGATCGCCAGGAGCGATGGTTGTCACAGCACTGCCTACGGCCTCAACAATCCCTGCACCCTCGTGGCCCAGAACGATAGGCAGCGGTGTCGGAAATAGCTGGTCGCGTACGACCATATCGGTGTGGCAAACACCCGTTGCAACAATGCGTACACGAACTTCGTCGGGACGCGGAACGGCCAACTCGGCACGTTCAAACTGAAGTTTGCCGCCTGCCTCACGCAAGACGGCGACTTTGACTTCGATAGGCATGAGCGCGGTGTGGGACATGAACTTATCCTCTTGAATAATGAATGGGTTATCCGGCAGCGACCTACGCGTCTTGCAGAGCACGCTGGCGATTGCTGCGTTGTTGCGCCTGATCGCTGGCAGCGTGACGCAACTGGAAATCAAAGGTCATTTGTGCAAAACGCCCCGACACTTCGTGAGCGATGGATTGGTTTTCGTCATCAACGAAATGCACCTCGCCAATCAAGCCATCTCGGGTGGCATAGGCGAAGTCGTCCCAGAGATACTTATCGTTGGAAAGGTTGATCTGGGTGGTCAAATGCTCATAACCCGGAGCCGAGACGAAGAAATGAATATGCGCCGGGCGCTGGCCATGCCGGCCCAGATGGTTGAGGCACTCTTGAGTCGGGCCTTGAGGGTTACAGCCATAACCTGACGGCACGATGCTTTTGACGCGATAACGCCCTTGCGCGTCGGTCACGATGCGCCGACGCAGATTGAACGGCGATTGGCTTTTGTCGAAGTGGGAGTAGTTGCCTTTACTGTCAGCTTGCCAAAGATCAACCAGCGCACCTGCAATGGGTTGTCCTAGTGTGTCCAGAACCTGACCGTCTAGAAACATCGGTGTGGCGATAGCGTCTTCGCTACCATCGTCCATCCGCGCAAATCCCTGACACAGCGGTGCGCCAGCCACATACAGGGGGCCCTCGATCGTGCGCGGTGTTCCGCCGCTGCGCCCTGCTTCCGCCTCTTTGGCATCGTTGAGAAGATCAAGGAAATGCTCGACCCCCAACCCTGCCACCAAGAGCCCAGCCTCATTGTTTTTACCCAGTCGATTGATGTACTCGACCCCCGCCCAAAACTCATCTTCGCTGATCGCAAGCTCTTCAATGAGTCGCGCAGTTTCCTGCAGAATTCGCAGCACAATCTGTTTGCTGCGCGGGTCTCCAGCCTCTTTTTTCATCCCGGCTGCGTCTTGAAAAAATTCGCGGATTTCAGCGGTTTGGGAAATGCTGACGGTCATGATGATTCACCTTTTGTTCTTGGACGCGGACGACGCCAGTCGCAACGAACTGGCGAGCGGCCGGCAGGGAGTCAGACGGCTTGTGCCCATCCGAGCCGGGTGTGCGCCTCAGCCAGGTCGGCTTGCATGTCGTGGTTCCACAACCAGTCAAAGCGACTGGCCAGCGTTGTCGAGAGCAGTGGCTCCTGGTCCGCTACCTTGGCGTCGCGGAACTCGTAAAGTTCGCCCGCTTCCCAGGATGTGCGTTGAACACGGCAAGCACGCGGACGGCGTATGGCGTCATACACCTCAAGCACCTGCTTCGCGTCACGTTGCAAAACCCGCGGATCGGCCAGCAGGCGTGCCAGTAACCAGGCATCTTCCAGCCCCTGCCCGGCTCCGGCGCCTTGATGCGGCAGCATCGCGTGCGCCGCGTCGCCGATCAGCCCGACACGGCCGTGGACGTAACCCGACAATTCGTCCAGTTCGTGCAGTGCCCAAAGGGTGGGATTGGGAATGCATTCAAGCAATACGCGAACGGCATCTCCCCATTCGCTGAAGGCTTCGAGCATCTCGGCCTGGGTGGTGTTTTTCACCCAGGGTTTGTCGGCGGGCCATACCGGGTTGGCGTCAGTCCGATCCGAAACAAATGCCACGACGTTGATCAGTCGGCCCTGTTTGACCGGGAAAGTCAGGATGTGGGCATCGAGGCCCAAATACATTTGCGGAACGTTGATCAAATGCTCATCGACGCCCGCCGCACGATAGGCATCGCGGAGTTGCGAGCTGTCGATCATTCCGCGGTAGGCGCAGGTGCCACTGAAGCGCGGGGCGACCAAAGGCTGGCCCAAGCCCTGAAGTACGTAATCACGAATGGAGGATTTGATTCCATCTGCTGCAATCAAGAGATCGCACTGATGGTGCGTACCGTCGGTGAATTGGACACTGACGCGATCACCCGTCTCATCTACGCTGACTGCGCGTTTACCGAAAACGGCGATGCCCTCTGGCAATTGACTGGCCAGCGCATCGAGAAAGTCTGCGCGGTGTACTGAAGACTGACCGACACCTTCAGCAATGCTTGCACCGAGGTAGCCGGCATCGACACCCCGACGCCATTCAAACCAGATGTCCTGCCAGGGCTGAGCAGTCCGGTCGGCGATTTGCTCGTAGGGTTTGCCGATGCCGAGACCTTCGATGGCCCTTACCGCGTTCGCGCCAAATGAAACACCTGCACCGACTTCGCCGAATGCCGGTGCAGCTTCAAACAGTTGAACGTCCAGATGTTGATGACGGTGCAGATCCAGTGCGAGGGCGACACCTGCGATACCACCGCCAACGATAGCGACTTGCAAGACAGATTTAGGGCTATTCATGGGGAAACCTTTATGTTGTTTTTGGAATAGCTCGATCATGACTATTCACGAAACATTGATAAATGGCCTCACTCCCATACTACCTATCACCAACCTGAATACTGGTATGCTTGCAGCCTCGTCACTCCTCCCGAGCTGCCTGCAATGCACCTACGCGAACTCGACCTGAACCTGCTGGTGATCTTTCATCAACTATTGATCGACCACAGTGTTTCCGGTGCGGCTGAAACGCTTGGCCTCACTCAGCCGGCCGTGAGCAACGCACTCAAGCGTCTGCGTACCTCACTCAATGACGAATTGTTTGTACGCACCCATCAAGGCATGCAACCAACGCCCTACGCGTTGCAAATGGCCGAGCCGGTGTCTCAGGCAATCAACCTCCTGCACGGCGCGATCAATCGCCAGGACGAGTTCGATCCGGCCACCAGCCAGAAACGCTTTGTCGTAGCGATGACCGACATCGGTGAGATTTACTTCATGCCGCGATTGATTGAGGCCCTGCTCAAGCAGGCCCCCGGAATTTCGGTCAGCACGCTGCGCAGCAATGCGGGACTGTCTGAAAGTCTTGCCAGCGGCGAAGTGGATCTGGCGGTCGGATTACTGCCCGATTTGCAGGCAGGCTTCTATCAACGGCGTTTGTTCCATCATCGGTACGTGTGCCTGTGCCGCCAGGATCATCCGCTGACACAACAACCCATGACGCGAGAACGTTTTTGTGAATATGGGCACGTGAGAATCGTTGCGGCCAGTACCGGACATGGTGAGATCGACACGCACATGCAGCGGGCTGGCCTGCAACGCCAGATACGCCTGGAGGTGCCGCACTTTGTGGCGGTAGGGCATATCTTGCAGAACACCGATCTTGTCGCGACCGTGCCTGAGCGCTTCGCCAGCAGTTGTAGCGGACCGTTCGGTTTGACCATCCTGCCGTTGCCATTACCGCTGCCGGAGATTGCGATCAATATGTTCTGGCACACTAAATACAACCGCGATCCGGCCAACAAATGGTTCCGGCAACTGATGTTTGATCTCTTCAGCGATTGAGTTTCAGACGCTAAGGGCGCCATGGCAGCAGGTCACTGCCAATGCTCACAAAGTTTTACCAACTCATCTACCACGTACCTGACTTTCGGCCGCAGATGCGAGACCTTTGGCCAGACGGCATGTACATCAACCGGATCAGGCTCGTAATCTTCCAGGACTTCGACCAGCCTCCCCGCCTCCAGGTCTTCTCTGAACAGGCAGCGCGGCATCTGGCACAAGCCTGTCCCGGCGACGGCGGCAAGAATCATCGCTTCGCCGTCGCCTATTTGATGCGTGGACGGTGGCGCATAACGGACAGTTTCCGCGCCTTGCCTGACGCGCCACGACAACGGCTGGCCGCGACGATGCCCGACGATGCAATGGTGATGGCTTAAGTCCTCCAGTGTTTGTGGAACTCCAAAGCGCTGCAGATACCCGGGCGCCGCACAAATCGCCCAGCGTTGGCGAGTAAGCCGGCGTGCTACCAAGCCGCTGGTGTCCTTCAGCTCACCGAAGCGCACCAAGAGATCAATGCCTTCCTCAAACGGATCAACAATGTGGTCGGAAAACGTCATGTTCAGTTGCAGTGCGGGGTATTTGTTGGCGATCTCGAACAGCAATGGCGCGACGACCCGGCGTCCAAACGCCACAGGAATGTCCACTCGCAAGCGACCGGATGGCTCCCCTGCCCCCGGCCCGAGGCCACTTTCCGCTGCGCCGATTTCCTCGAGCGCTGTGGAGCACGCGGTGAAATACGCTTCGCCGTCGGCAGTCAGCGAGATGCGTCGTGTGGTGCGGTGGAACAGCTGTGTGCCCAGGCGATCCTCAAGGCGCGCAATTGATTTGCCCACGGCCGATTTGGATAGTCCGAGGTGTTCTGCGGCCTGAGTGAAGCTGGTTGATCGGGCGGCGACCACGAAGGTGATAACGCCCTGAAACGAATCGACAGGAATCATGCGAATCATCTGATTGTAGAGTTTGGATCTACCCAGATTATAGTTTCAGGCTGTTTATCGCCAGATGATTCGACATTAGCATTGAGCCTCGAAAAGCATCGGTGCAACGCGCTTCAAGCGTGCAAGCACACCGATTATCCAGATCAATGTCTAAAGAGGAATTTGCCATGCCTGTCGTACGAGTCAGCTGGTTTGAAGGTAAAGAACACGAGCAGAAAGCCGCTGTTGCCGCAGACATCACCGCGAGCATCGTCAAGCACACCGGTACTGATGCGAACTACATCTACGTCATTTTTGAAGACGTCGCCGCCTCCGACTGGGCCGGTGCCGGCAAATTGTTTGGAGAGGCGCCGGAGAAATCCTGACCCGATCGTTAACGCCTGCATCGGCTAGGTCAGCGATGCATTCTCACTAGCGTCTAAGGAAAAACCCTCCATGCATCCACATATCTCCTGCCTGTTCTCCCTCGCGGTCAAACCCGCTGACTTCCCCGAATTCAAAGCGCTGATCGCCAACATTGTCGAAGCCACCAGCGCTGAGCCGGGCACACTGGTTTACGAATATAGTGTCAACGAAGACAACAGCGTCGTTCACATTCTCGAGCGCTACAACGTCGGTGCAGTGGTCAGCCACGTCGACACCACGTTTGCACCATTCGGTCAGCGTTTTCTAGAACTGTGCACCGTCACCAGCCTGGTTGTGTATGGCACGCCTGACGCCGAAATCCGTAAACGTCTGGATCCGTTCGGGGCTGTGTACATGACCCCATTCGACGGTTTCAGCCGCTAATTTTCAGACGGCGCAGGCTCCACTTCAATGACTGGGTCTGCGCACTGTCTTCCCGCACAGAGACCCTCATGTCCGATATCGCAAACATTATCAAATCGCGAATTTCCGCCAACAGCTATGACACTGAGCGCAGCCTGAGCGATCAACAGCTTGCCGAGCTGATCGAGTTGGCTACCCATGCACCTTCCGCGTTCAATCTGCAGAACTGGAAATTCCTCGCCGTACGCAGCGCCGAAGCCAAAGCGCGTCTCCTGCCTCTGGCGTGGGGGCAGCAGAAAATCGTCGACGCTGCCGTGACATTTATCGTCTGCGGCACACTCAATCCGCATGAGACATTGCCGTCGGCGCTTAAACCTACCCTGGATGCCGGCATCATTGATCAGGCTATCTACGACATGTGGGTAGGTGCAGCTGAAGGCATGTACAAGGAAAACCCACAACTGCAGCGTGATGAGGCGATTCGTTCCGGCTCACTGGCAGCCATGACACTGATGCTGGCCGCGAAGGGCCAAGGCCTGGTTTCTACGCCAATGATCGGCTTCGATCAGTCGGCGGTGGCCAAGGAGTTTGGTCTGTCTGACCTGGAAATTCCGGTCATGCTGGTCACCGTTGGCTACCCGGGTGCGACCAACTGGCCGCAGAAGCCACGCAAGGCCGTCAACGACGTTCTGCAGTTCGTGTAAGCACACGCGCCCCGGCGAAGTCAGATTGATCTCTGACTTCGCCGGGGTATTGATCTATTCAAAGGCATTACAAGCCTTTGAAGTTCAACTCTTGTCGTTTCTGGAAATCCGCAGATTTCTGAAGTGCGCGACTGTCCCGGACTCGATCCAGATACCCACTCCTCCGCGCTGCGCCGCCCCGTACTTCAGATCCCGTACGATAAACGCTGGTTTCTCGTTGTGATCCAGGAACAGATCAACGTTTGAGCCTTTGATCACCAACTTCATATGAATCCATCGACCCAACTGGAGGTCGGCGTAGGTCTCGTACTTTTCCGGCGATTCTTTGCGAAGCTGATCAAATCTGAAGTCTGGATAACCTGCGTATTGCACAGAATGATTGCGTCGTATCTGGTCATCCGCCGAACTGTTGGTCGGTCGCAGGTAAATGCTTTCGAAGCGCCCTGCCCCGTCTATTCGAAAGGCAACACCGACAAATCCGCGCGCGTATTCAGGGGCATCTTTCGCCAAGTCACTGGCGACGTCGACTTCGATGGAGCCATCGCCGAAATCCATGGGCAGCCAGGCCATGAAATTTCTATCGAGCAATCGTTCCCGGGTCGGGTCCTGATAGGAAGAACCGGGCATTTGCAGCGCTAAGGCGTGCTGCCCTTGATAAAGCGTCTTGACCAGCGAAACGCCCGACAGCTGATATTCAGCGGGCGCTGTATACGCGCGGGCCTTTTGATCACTTGCCATCACCACTCCAACTAAAAGAGTCGCCGCGACAGCGATTGAATGCAGCATCATCGCAAAGGCTCCAGGATAAGAACAAAAAAGACCCATGACGCAGGCCGGCATGGGTCTCCGATTGTTTCGAATCAGACGATGTCGTCGACTACGCCACCATCGACTCTGAGCGCAGCCCCCGTAGTGGCCGATGCTTGCGGCGAGCACACATAAACGATCATGTTGGCCACCTCCTCCACAGTGGCTGCACGCTGGATGATCGAGCTCGGGCGATGCTGCATCACAAAATCAGCGACGACCGTCTCCAGCGATTTGCCGGTGCGCTCGACTTCACCCTTCATCATGTCTGCCACGCCATCGGATAGCGTCGGCCCAGGCAGGACGCTGTTGACGGTGACACCGCTGCCGGCGACGCGTTTTGCGAGGCCACGCGCCAGCGCCAGCTGCGCTGTTTTGGACACACCGTAATGGATCATGTCCGCGGGAATATTTCGGGCCGACTCGGAGGCGACAAACACCACTCGACCCCAACCGTTCTCAACCATGCCAGGCAACAATGCACGACTGAGGCGAACGCCGGACATCACGTTGGTTTGCCAGTAGTTGTTCCAGACCTCGTCGTCTGTTTCAAAGAAATCCTGTGGCTCATAAATGCCTGCGTTGTTCACCAGGATGTCGATGCCACTGACACCGGCGAGCAAGGCCTCTACGCCTTCGGCAGAACTCAGGTCCGCAGCCACACCACTGACGGTCGCGCCGGGCACTGCCGCGTGCAATCGGGCGATCGCGTCGTTGACCGAGCGTTCACTGCGACCGTTTATGACAACCGCGGCGCCGGCCTGTGCAAGACCCTTGGCAATGGCGAAACCAATACCTCCGGTAGAAGCGGTGACCAGTGCGTGTTTGCTATCGAGTTGGATATTCATCATTTCTCCGTCAAGAATGAGCGGGTATTGCTACCCGTCATCTGTTTCTACTGTCGGCGTAGAAAACAAAGCTGCCACTGTATGGGCTGCCCTCGCGTGGATAAATATCGATTCGGAATGGGGATCTACAACAGTTTGTTTCAAAAGCGCTCGGGCGCGATCGCGTCGGCTCCAAACGCCGCTATAGCGAAGTCGAGAAAACTGCGCAATTTTGGCGTCAGTCTGCGATCCGGCGCGTACAAGACATGCAGGGGGCGACTTGGCGGTGGATAGTCGGGCAGTAAAGCAACCAGCTCACCTTCCTTTAGTGATTGGCGAACCAATTCCTCCGGCTGCAGCAATATGCCCAGGCCGGCCAATGCGGCACACAACAGCGGTTCGCCGTGATCAGCCATGAAGCGGCTGCCAACCGGAACAACCACCGTTCCTTCCGGGCCATTGAATGTCCAGTGTGTGCGCAATTCCGTATGCGAGAAACCCAGACATTCATGGTCCTGAAGGTCCCACGGTGTTTCGATCGCAGGCTTGCCTTGCAGGTAGGAAGGTGCAGCGCAGAGCACGAGTTTATAGGGCGCCAATTCTCGGGCAACCAGGCCGCTGTCAGCCAATTGCCCGACCCTGAATACCACGTCGAAGCCTTCATCGATGAGGTCGATTGCACGGTTGGCGAGGCTCAGCTCGATGCTCACCAACGGATTGGCTTCCATGAACTCAGGCAGTCGCGGCGCGAGAGACTGCATGCCGAAGCTGACGGGAGCATTGATCCTCAAGCGCCCACTGGGCAAAGCCTGAGTGTGCGCGGCCAGGTTCTCAGCCGACTCTACTTCCGCAAGGATGAATTTGGAACGCTCATAGAATTCACGCCCGAAGTCAGTCAGGCTCTGTCGTCGAGTCGTGCGATTGAGCAAGCGTACGCCCAAGTGTTGCTCTAAATGATGGACATGTTTGCCAATCAGTTGCGCCGACATTTGCAACGCGTCACCGGCGGCGCTGAAAGACCCCATCTCCACGGCTTTAACAAATGCCGCCATGCTGCTCAGACGATCCATTCCCAACAATCCGTTTCTAATGTTCGGGCATTTTGAGTATTTATTCCCCTACTGTCCAAGGCCTATCGTGGTGTTGCAGCGAATCACTGCACCTGGCGAGGCATTCGCCTGTTCAGACACGACTTTTAAAGGCATGGGAAGGACTGTGAAATACCCGCTGAAAAATCAATCGATCTCCGAATTGCTCGGCGAAGACTTTTACTTTCCGCACGAAATCATTGGCCAGGCGTTCCGCGCTTCGGACTTTGAAGAGCTGAAAATCAGCAGCTTCACTACGGGCGACGGCGTGAGCCTGGCGTACTGGGAAGCTGGTAGCGGTCAGCCGTTGATCTTCATTCCCGGCTGGTCGGCGAACGGCGCGATGTATTTCCACCTTATGCAAATCCTCAGCAAGCACTATCACGTCTACGTGCTTGATGTTCGCAACCAGGGGCTTTCGGAGAAAACCGTAAAGGGTAATCGCATCTCGCGTTACGCCATGGACGTGAAGGAATTTGCGCAGCATCTGGATCTGCCCCAAGCGCACTATTGTGGCTGGTCGATGGGGGCCTCGATCATGTGGGCTTATATTGATCTTTTCGGCACACAAGGTATTCGCACCCTTAGCATCATTGACCAGGCCCCCTCAATCTACTGCCACGCTGACTGGACGGAACAGCAGCGACTGGAGGCCGGAGCATTCACCACATCGCCGGAACGCATGATCGCGTCCTACGTCAACATGACGCCCACCAACCAGTTGATTTCTGGCAGTCGGGTTGTCGAGCGGGCGATGGCGCTCGACTCCCCTTATTTTCACAATGTGATTAGCCTGGTACAGGTTGTGGTGAAGGACGACATGGCGTTCACTGGCCTGGTACTTTTCGATCACGCTACCAACGATTGGCGCGATGTCATTCAAACCAAAATAGACGTGCCTACGGCGATCTTTACCGGCGAATACAGTGACTGGCTGGAAAGCCAGCGATGGATGCACGCCGTGATCCCGGACTCGGTTCTGCATGTCTACAGCAAGGCGGACCAGGGCGATCACTTCCTGGCATTCAAGCACCCGGAAAAGTTTGCGGCAGATTTGCACAGCTTCTTGCAACGGTCGTAATTGATACAGGCTCCTTTTGCCCGGCTGAATGCTCCCCCTTGTTGTCAGCCGGGATTTTTTGCTGAACCTGTTCTAGCGCTCCCATTGCGGGTGAGCGAAACGCTCAGCCAGAAAGTTGATCAACACGCGGACTTTGGTCGCCAGATGCTTGCGCGTGGGATAGACCACATAGATGCCCAATTCCACCGATTGATACGCTGGCAGAATCTCAACCAGATCCCCTTTGCGCAGGTCTTCGGCCACCATGAAACTGGGCTGCAAGGCAATGCCACCACCTGCCAGCGCGATGCTGCGACAGGTATCACCATTGTTGCAGCGCACACTCGAGCGCGTACGCACAGTCTCGCTTCCATGAGGCCCTTCGAACTGCCACTCGTTGCCGCTGGCAAAGTTGGTGTAGGCAATCACGCCATGCTCAGTCAGGTCAGACAGCGAGCGAATCTCAGGGTGATTCGCCAGGTACTCGGGCGAGGCACACAAGCACATTCGCGTACCCGCCAGACGTCGCCCCACCAGAGAAGAACTTTCCATCCGCGCAATGCGAACGGCGGCATCAAAGCCCTCCTCCACCAGATCCACCAACCGGTCATTCAGGCTGATATCCAGTTCAACGTTGGGGTATACCTTCATGAAGTCTGCCCACACCGGAGCCAAGTGCAGCACCCCGAAACTCACCGGCGCATTGATCCGCAGTACACCGCTCGGCTCGGGTGCCGACGACGAAACCGCCTCTTCCGCTTGATCCATGAGCGTCAGTACATCGCGTGCCTGGTGATAGAACTGACGCCCTTCCTCCGTCAATGAAAGCTTGCGTGTGGTGCGATGCAGCAGTCGCACGCCCAGGCGTTCTTCAAGCCCACTGACGTAACGCGAAATAGCCGCCTTCGACATCTCCAACGGCTCGGCTGCGCCGACGAAGCTGCCTTTATCCACCACCGTGCAGAACACCTGCATCTCTAACGCCCTGTCCATCACTGTCTCACTAAGTGGAACTATTAATCACATTTCGCCTTATTTATCTCATTTTTACAACCTATAAACTGAGCCCATCGAAACGAACATCAACGGAGATGAAGTCACTATGAAGATTACAGTCGTGGGTACCGGCAACATGGGTTCGGCGTTCACCAAGCAATTGTCCGCCGCCGGACACATCGTTCGAGTCACTGGCCGTGACATGGAAAAGGCCAAGGCACTGGCTGCTCAGTTTGAAAATGCACAAGCTTACCCGGCAGCAGAGGCTCTGGGCGACAGCGATGTCGTGGTAATTGCCACCGCCTACCCCGATGCCGTAGCTGCGCTGCAAAGCCTCGGCGATCTGATTGGCAAAGTGATCATCGACATCACCAACCCGCTGAGCGCCGACTACATGTCGCTGACCATCGGTCACGAGACAAGCGCCGGCGAAGAAATCGCCAAAGCAGTGCCTCAAGCGCACGTCGTCAAAGCCTTTAACACCTTGTTCGCTCAAGTACTCGCCGATGGTCCGACGTTCGCGGATAACCAGAAAGGCAGCGTGTTCGTCGCCAGCGACAGTGAGCGTGCCAAACAAACCGCTATCACCCTCGCCTACAGCCTGGGCTGGAACGCGGTGAACACCGGTGGACTGATCAACGCACGTTACCTGGAGCCACTCGCCGGCCTGAATATCTACCTCGGCTACGGCGCCGGTCTGGGCACCTCGATCGCCCCGGTCTGGCTGAACAAGTAATCACATTGGAGCTTTCACCATGAACACCTCGTTCCCCCTGCTGTTTGTGTCTCATGGTGCTCCGCTGTTTGCCATCGAGCCCGGTCTGGCTGGTCCGCGTCTGGCCGAGCTCGGTCGCGAAATGCCGCGACCTGATGCCATAGTCATTCTGTCTCCGCACTGGATGACCCGTGGTGAAGTCAATGTCACGGCGAGCACCGCCCCGCAAACCATTCACGACTTCGGCGGTTTTCCCGACGAGTTGTACCAGTTGCGCTACCCGGCACCGGGCGCTCCGATCCTGGCTGCCCACATCGTCAAACTGCTGCAGGCAGCAGGCTGGACCTCCCGACTCGATCACCAGCGCGGGCTGGACCATGGGGCGTGGGTGCCGCTGATGTACTTGGCGCCCGATGCCGACATTCCCGTGGTTCAGGTGTCGATGCCCGCGCGGCTCGATACCCATCAGGCCTGGAAACTCGGTGAGGCGCTCAAACCACTGCGTGACATGAACGTGCTGATCGTAGCGTCCGGCAGCCTGACTCATAACTTATATGAGTTTCGCGGAGCGACCCGCGAGGGTGCGGATTACGTGAAGGCGTTCGCGGCCTGGACCGCGCAAACACTGCGTGCCGGGCAAACCGATCAACTCCTGGATTACCGGCAACAGGCGCCCTCTGCCGAGCGCGCTCACCCGACAGATGAGCACTTTTTGCCATTGCTGATCGCTCTGGGTGCCGCCGGCGAACGTTATGACACCCGCGTGCTGGAAGGCGGCGTGTCCTACGGCGTGCTGGCGATGGACAGTTACCTGTTTTCCTCGAAAAACGAAGATGGATCTGAATCCACTCCTCTCAATCAAGGCGTTACCAATCATGCGTGATACGACTTTTTCCGAAGCGGCCCGCGAGCCGCAATCGGGCCTCTTTTTCCGCAAGGGCTGCAGCGTTTCAGCGCCCAAGGGCCGACTGATTCTGCTGCACGGCGTGGGCTCGAATGAAGCCAACCTTGCGTCTATGGCTCAATCGCTACCCGAAGGTCTGGAAGTGATTTTGCTGCGCGCTCCCCTGCAGGTCGGGCCTCAGGGCTTCGCCTGGTATCAGGTGAACTTCACCAGTAATGGCCCTTCGTTCAATCAAGAACAAGCAGAAGCCAGCCGGCATCTGCTGCACACCTTTATAGACGCACTGCCCCAGTTGCCGACGGTCATCGCCGGCTTCAGTCAGGGCGGCATCATGAGCGCGAGTCTGGGCGTGACCGAGCCTGAACTGGTGCAAGGTTTTGCGATTCTCAGCGGCCGAATACTGCGCGAGATAGCCCCGAAGGTCGCCTCGCCTGAGCGTCTCAAGTCAGTGTCGGCATTCATCGCCCACGGTCACCACGACGGCGTGTTGCCGGTGGACTGGGCGAAGGAAGCTGACGCTTGGCTGGATCGAATCGGCGTCGTCCACGAAACCCATTTCTACGAAATGGCCCACGAGATCGTCGCTGAAGAACTGGCTGACTTCTCGACATGGCTGACCCAAACGCTGTCACTGACTCATTAAACAAAAAGGAGCTACACCATGATTGACTCTCGCACCGCCCCCTACGCTGCATTTGTGATGCGCCTCGCCCTGGGCATCATGTTTATCGCTCACGGCCTGACCAAAGTGTTTGTTTTCACGCCCGCAGGTACCGCAGGTTTTTTTGAATCCGTCGGTTTTCCGGGCTTTCTCGCTTACCCGGTCATGGCATTTGAAGTGATCGGCGGCTTGATGTTGGTATTGGGTGTTTACGCACGCTGGGTGGCCGCCTTGGCGGTGGTTCAGCTGTTCGTCGCCGCAACCGTCCACTTTGGCAACGGCTGGAGTTTCACCAATGCCAACGGCGGCTGGGAATACCCGATCTATTTGTCCGTGACGGCATTGGTTGTTGCACTGCTGGGTGACGGCGCCTTTGCCGCGAAGGCATCCCGCACAGCCTAACTCGCTGCGTATTACTTGAATGCCGATGCACTGGAGCAATCCAGTGCATCGGCGTTTTGCGTTGTGGTCAACGGTGGCACATCACGCCAGTCGCTCAGTCATGAAGCTGACGAACGCTTTTATTTTCGGCAAAGGGTGGCGACTGGATGGCCAAAGAATGCTGAACGTACGGTGATCGCTCATGTAGCGATCCAGAAGCGCAACCAATCTTCCATCGGTGATGGCATCTTCGACAAAAAAATCCGGCAGGCACGCGATTCCCAATCCAGCCTCAGCCATCGCCATGAGCGGCTCTATCGCATTGGCGGTTGCCGACTGCCCGGGTTCATAGCTGTCCTGACCCTTTTTTGTCAGCAGTGGCCAAGGGTCGAGTTTGCCACTGGTTGGATACCGGTAACGCAGGCAGGAATGGCCGGCGAGATCTGACGGCCGTGCAGGCGTACCACGGGTTGCAAGGTAGTCAGGCGATGCAACGAGCCGATGGCTGTAGCCATTGAGCTTGCGCATTGTCAGGCGCGAGTCTTCGACCTCACCGATACGCATCACCGCATCAAAACCCTCCTCGATGACGTTGACCAGCCGATCACTGAATTCAAGCTCCAGCTCCACGTCGGGATAGGCCTGTTGAAACGCAATCAAGTGAGGCATCAAACGCATGCCCAACTGGGGCAAGCCCAGACGCAATTTGCCCTGGGGTTTACCAGCAGCCTCGGTGATCTCCCGTTTGGCGACCTCATATTCCGCAAAAATACGGTGACAGCGCTCAAGGAACACACTGCCCTCGGAGGTCAGCGTTATCGCCCGTGTGGAGCGGTGAAACAACCTCACGCCGAGTTCTTCCTCCAAACGTGCCACGGCCTTGCTGACCGCCGATGAAGAAACGCCAATCCTCCGTCCAGCCTCGGTGAAGCTGCGCGTTTGCGCGGCCTGAACGAACGCGCCGAGCGCTCCAAAATGGTCCATGACGACTCCGATCTATTTGAGCTTTTTATTCATAAATGTTCGGAACTGCATCCTGTTTTTCTTTCACATCATACAACCTATAGTCACCGAAATCGTGGCTTCACCCCAAGGCGTATCGCCTCGCGAAGCCTCTGCCATCCTGGATTACAGAAGAGCCCTCGAAAATCATGTCCTCTCGCTATACGAGTGCGCCGGAACTGCAACAGCACCGCGGTTATGCGCGGGTTTTTCAGCCCGGCCATCTGACGTTTGGCTTCATCGCGCCCTTGGAAAGTTACCCCGACAGTCCGGGTCCGACTCTGCAGGATCATGCGCAGTTGGCTCGCCGGGTCGATGAGGCTGGTTTTTCCGCCATCTGGCTTCGCGATGTACCGTTCTATGACCCTAACTTCGGTGATGTGGGGCAGATTCTTGACCCTCTGGTGTACGCCGGATTTCTGGCTGGCGTGACCCGTAATATCGCCATCGGTACCGCGGGCATCGTTCTCCCTTTACGCGATCCATTGATCGTTGCCAAACAGGCCGCGAGCATCGATCAGTTGCTAGGGGGACGATTTATCCTCGGGCTGGCCACCGGCGACCGTCCGGTGGAATACCCTGCTTTCGGGCTTGATTTCAATAATCGCGCCGAGCGTTTCCGTGATGCGCTGGCGATCATCCGCGCTGCAACCGAAACCCACTGGCCAGTGCATGCCTCTAAGTTTTATGGCCAGTTGAATGGTGATATCGACCTCATCCCCAAGCCTGTGGGTCCACGCCTGCCGACCATTATTGTGGGTCAGGCCGGCCAGTCGCTGGAGTGGATTGGCGAAAACACCGACGGCATTCTCTCGTATATCTCCAATCCGATCCTGATTCCGCAAATCATCGAACGCTGGCGCACGGTCTGTGGCCAGGGGATTTACAAGCCCTAC
Organism: Pseudomonas sp. NPDC087690; assembly: GCF_044743175.1. Taxonomy (NCBI): domain Bacteria; kingdom Pseudomonadati; phylum Pseudomonadota; class Gammaproteobacteria; order Pseudomonadales; family Pseudomonadaceae; genus Pseudomonas; species Pseudomonas sp. NPDC087690. Next base: position 314,257 of record NZ_JBIUVX010000001.1, on the reverse strand, counting down.
GGCTACGGCACCCTGTTTGATCTGGACCGCGACCCGAACTTTCCACTGCAGGCGGGTCGGGTGCTGCGTGCCGGTCGCAACGCATTGATCGAGCATTGGAAGCGTCAACAGGATCAGGGCGTCGGTCACGTTGCCCTGCACTTCAAACCTCAGCGACGTCATGCCTCGGAAGTCATCGATGAACTGGGCGAACACCTCCTCCCACACTTCCCCAGTGCATCACTCCCGGTCGAACCCTCACCCATGCAGGCCCGCTCATGAATCGCCCTCTTCATCACATGGATTTCATCTTTCAGACCGCATTGGGCACTTACCCGTTGGCAGCGCAGTGCGAGATGCTCGCCGAACTCGGCTACCAAGGGATGACGATGTCTGCCTGGAGTAAAGACTTGCAGTCGATTGCCCAGGTCAAACCCACTTGGGGCCTGGACGTAGGTGCCGTCTACCTAATCTATCGCCAAGGTCTGGAATCGTTTGTAACCAACATCTTCGAAACCATTGAGGGCTGCACCACGATTGAGCTGGCCCTGCATTCAGGCGACGAAGTCACCGACGCTGACCGCAGAATGCTTGAGCACCTGCTGCCGATCTGCGAGCGTCGAGGCCTTGAGATCAATCTTTATCCCCACGCGCGCTACGGCATGCAGACAACCGCCGAAGCTGTGGCCTTATGCGAAGAATTCAACCACCCGCTACTCAACATCGTTTTCAACGGTTATCACTGGTATGCGATGCAGGAGCAGGCTCTTGAACAACGTCTTGACGCGGTATGGCCTTGGCTGAAACAGGTCAATATTGCCGGCACCCGGCGCTCGCCACTGGGATGGGGCGGCCTGGCGACCATCGAACCGCTCGATGAAGGGGAAATGGACAACTTCGTGTTGTTGGGCGCCCTCGAACGTCGTGGTTTCGACGGACGCTTTGGCGTTCTGGGCTGGGAGAGTATGGGCGGTGACGTCTATGGCAACCTGCGCCGTTCGGTCACTGCGTTTCGCTCCATGGAGCACCGGTTGGCGGTTCATCCCGAATGGTCCGTTCTGACCGACTCACCGCGCTGAGCCCAGGAGATAAATCATGGCTCATCGTATCCATGCACTCGATTCATTTTTCTACTCATCGATGGGCGTTTACGCCTTTCAAACGCAGTGCGAAATGTTGGCCGAACTGGGTTATGACGGCATCACTGTCGCGGCCTGGGGTGGTACACCGCTGACCGATCTCACTTTATTGCCCCGTGTCAGGGAAACCCACGGCTTGCACGTCGAGGGGCTTTATCTGGTGCTACACGAGGGGCGTAACGACAGTCTGATACAACGCATCGTTGAAACCGTCGAAGGTGTCGAGCTTATCGAGCTGGCGATACAAACCAGCGTCAATGGTGCTCAAGCCATTCTTGGATTCATCGAGTCGCTGCTGCCCATTGCCGAGCAGCGTGGACTGCGAATCGCGCTGTATCCCCATCTGCATCATGTGACCCAGACTACCGAACAAGTCGTGCAGATCTGCGAACTGTTTGCTCACCCGCGCCTGGGTGCCTCGTTCAATGGTTATCACTGGTACGCCAGCCAGGAGGGAGCGCTTGAAGCACGCCTCTTGGCAATGAAGCCATGGCTTATGCAAGTGGTGACGTCCGGTAGCGCGCTTTCACAACTGGGCTGGGGCGGCGTGGCCACGATGGAACCGGTCGATCGTGGCGAGATGGACAACTTCGCGTTGATCGCAGCGCTGAATCGCATTGGCTACACCGGCAGCATTGGCGTGCTCGGCTGGGATTATGGTGGCGACATCTACCTGAAACTCCAGCGCTGCCTCGCAACGCTGCGCGATATTGATCGACGCCTTGAAGCCCATCCGCAATGGGCGAACTTCCCATTGAAGTAAGACCGCATCACCTTGTGAACCCGAATTGAAATGGAGCCTGCAATGACAGCCCTCTCTGTACTGGATCTGATGATGATTGGCGAAGACAAAACCTTCGCTGACACCCTTGATGATGCGGTTGCGCTGGCGCAACACGTGGAAGCTCACGGTTATAAACGCTACTGGATCGCCGAGCATCACGACCTGCCGGGTATCTCCTCCTCGGCTACCACCCTGCTGATTCAGCATCTGGCGGCAGCAACACGCACCCTGCGCGTAGGCTCTGGCGGGATCATGCTGCCCAATCACTCTCCTCTCGTAGTTGCGGAGCAGTTCGGAACGTTGGAAACGTTATTTGCGGGGCGTATCGATCTTGGCATTGGCAGAGCACCGGGATCTGCCGGGCCGGCAATTCGGGCACTGCGCGGTGATGCCTCCGAACGCGACTTCGCGCAAGACCTGCGACAAGTCCAGGACTATCTGGCGGACAACGGCAAACAGCCGGTGCGGGCAATCCCGGGCCAACACGACACCCCGCTCTGGCTGCTGGGCTCCAGTATCAACAGTGCTGACCTCGCGGCAAAACTGGGGCTGCCATACGCATTCGCTTCACATTTTGCCCCGCATTTTCTCATGGAAGCGATTACCCATTACCGCAGCACGTTCCGCCCGTCAGCCGCCTTGCAGCGCCCCTATGTCATCGCGGGGGCAAATGTCTTCGCGGCCCCCTCCCGGGCCGAGGCTGACTACATCGCGAGCTCTCACCGGCAATGGGTCTGCAATTTATACGCAGGCAAGGCAGGCCCATTACCGCGTCCGGAAGAAGGCTATATGGAGCGGATCTCCGCCTATGATCGACAGAGCCTGGCCCAAGCCATGTCTTGCACTGCAGTGGGTGACGTGGACGATGTCGGCAGTTGGCTGCGCCAGTTCATCGCTACCACTCAGGTGGATGAAGTGATCATCGATGCGAGGATTTATGACCCCGCGGCACGTTGCCGCTCGTATCAGATTGCCGCCGAATCCATTGCCGACCTGCTCGACTGATGCCAGTCGGATGTCGTGTGCACTGTCTGTGCAGGCCTCGACATGAGGCTTGCCAGCGCTATGAAATCGAGGATCAGACATGTCCAATACTGATCAGCAAGCGATGCTCGCTTCTCCTTCGCCTTCCCCTCAATTGATCCTGCATGCGATCGCACACCCGCTGAGACGAAAGATACTTGGCTGGCTGAAAGACGCGATTCGGTATTTCCCTCAGCAGGCCTACGGTCGCGAATTCGGCGTGTGCGCTGGCCAGATTGCCCTGCGTTGCGGGCTGGCACAATCGACGGTGTCCCAGCACTTGTCATTGCTCAAGAAGGCCGAATTGATCGAGGAACACAGAGTCGGTTCTGTACATTTTTTTACGCGAAACGAGGTCACGCTTCAGCACTTTACTCATCAGCTGACTTTCCTGCTGGCCAACCCGCTGAGTGCGGTAAATCACCAGATAGATTGAGCATTTCCCCGTGAGCCGTCAGCGCTCGGTTGATTAGAAACAAATCGACCGTAGTCACCAAACAGAAAGGACGTGTTTGTTTTTCTGATGAACGCCTAAGCTTTCCGGTAACCCGATTCTCGTAATTGACGCCCTTGGCCGGTTACTCCGTTGCAGTACAAATGGTGCTGATGGAGACGCTCCGCCCGCTTTCGCCACGCTTGGCGAAAACTCATCGATCGAGACGCGCACTGCTGGGTACTGAGCTCAAGTAATCACTTGCACGCCTCTTCGATCCAGACCAACGCCTCGGCCTGAAAGTATTACCACTTGGAGATAAAGCTTTATGAAATCCCGTGCTGCAGTTGCATTTGAACCCGGCAAGCCGCTGCAAATTGTCGAGATCGACGTTGCGCCGCCACGCGCTGGCGAAGTGCTGATTAAGATTACCGACACCGGTGTGTGCCATACCGATGCCTTCACGCTGTCGGGTGATGATCCAGAGGGACTGTTCCCTGTTGTGTTGGGGCACGAAGGTGCGGGCGTGGTGGTTGAGGTCGGTGAAGGCGTTACCAGCCTCAAGCCCGGCGATCATGTTATTCCACTGTATACCGCCGAATGTGGCGAGTGCCTGTTCTGCAAGTCTGGCAAAACCAACCTGTGCGTCGCCGTCCGTGAAACACAAGGCAAAGGCGTGATGCCGGATGGCACCACTCGGTTTTCCTACAATGGTCAACCGCTCTACCACTACATGGGTTGCTCGACGTTCAGCGAGTACACCGTGGTGGCTGAAGTCTCCGTCGCAAAGATCAATCCGCAGGCCAATCATGAGCATGTATGCCTGCTTGGCTGCGGTGTCACCACCGGCATTGGTGCCGTGCACAACACAGCCAAGGTGCAACCGGGAGACACCGTCGCGGTATTCGGACTCGGTGGTATCGGGCTCGCCGTGATTCAAGGTGCCCGTCAGGCCAAAGCCGGACGCATCATTGCCGTCGACACCAACCCTGGCAAATTTGAGCTCGCCCGGTCTTTCGGCGCCACTGACTGCATCAACCCGAAGGATCACGATAAGCCTATCCAGCAAGTCATCATCGAAGCGACCGGATGGGGTGTCGACCACTCGTTCGAATGCATCGGTAACGTGCATGTCATGCGCGCCGCGCTGGAAAGTGCGCACCGTGGCTGGGGCCAATCGATCGTCATCGGTGTAGCAGGCGCTGGGCAGGAAATTTCGACCCGCCCGTTCCAGCTCGTCACCGGGCGTACCTGGAAAGGCTCCGCTTTCGGCGGCGTCAAAGGTCGCACTCAACTGCCAAAAATGGTTGAGGACGCGATGAAAGGTGAAATCGAGCTCGCGCCTTTTGTGACGCACACCATGCCGTTGGAGCGCATCAATGAAGCGTTCGACCTGATGCATGAAGGCAAGTCGATCCGTACTGTCATCAAGTACTGAAGTAAGGCTCAGGGCCGCAAGGCCCTGTCGCCTTCCCATGCTCGTTATCGATCTGGAGATACCTTGTGACCGAGATAAAACTTCATCCTTCCCTGGATCGTGGTCTATCCCCTGCCGCCACGAACTTTGCCGGAGGCACGCTGCAATGCCTGTGCCCAACCGATAAAGTCGAAATTGCCATCGATGCTCAGACACTTCATAACCACGCTTGTGGTTGCAGTAAATGCTGGAAACCGGAGGGTGCCAAATTCGCCGTGATCGCGGTCGTGCCACGGGCGAATGTCAGCGTCACCGCAAACGCGGAGAAGCTCGCCATCGTTGACGATACGGCGGTTATTCAGCGCCATGCCTGCAAGGCGTGTCATGCACACCTGTACGGACGTATCGAGAACAAGGATCACGCGTTTTATGGTCTGGACTTCGTTCATACCGAATTGTCCCCGCAAACCGGTTGGTCTGCTCCAGGGTTCGCCGCCTTCGTTTCGTCCATTATCGAGAGCGGCACGCCACCCGAAAACATGAAGGCGATCCGCGCACGTCTGCGATCAATAGGTCTCGAACCTTACGACTGCTTGTCCCCTGACTTGATGGACGTACTGGCGACGCAAGTCGCGAAATTGAAAGGCACCGCCAAGTCCAACTGACGCGCCCGCTAAACACCCGAACAGACATCGTCAGGCAGATGAATGGTGACGCCTGTCCGGGTGTTTTTTGCAGTGTCTTTTTACCCCTCGCATCACTCACGGTTGCGTTCGCTAATCGCACGACATCGCCTGCTCGGACACCCTCCTTTACTCATTGTTTGGCACGCTACGCATATCGCTGCAGGCGCCGCCAGCCCTGTGGTTCGCATGCTGATTGGTCTGTTCAATCAAGATGAATAAAAGGAGAACGCCTTGATCAACAAAACGTTTGAATCCATCGCTGCCGCACTTGATGGGATAGCCGATGGCTCGACCATCATGGTCGGTGGTTTTGGTACCGCCGGCATGCCATCCGAACTTGTGGATGGTGTGATCGCCTCGGGCGCCCGCGACCTGACCATTATCAGCAACAACGCCGGCAATGGTGAAATCGGTCTCGCCGCCTTGCTCAAGGCTGGGCGGGTTGCCAAGGTCATCTGTTCGTTTCCACGCCAGTCCGATTCCTATGTATTCGACGAACTTTACCTTGCAGGAAAGGTACAGCTTGAAGTCGTCCCGCAGGGCAACCTGGCTGAACGCATTCGCGCCGCCGGTTCAGGCATCGGTGCGTTTTATTCGCCAACAGGCTATGGAACGCTACTGGCTGAAGGCAAGGAGACGCGGGTGATCGACGGCCGCAACTACGTGCTGGAAATGCCGTTGCGCGCCGATGTGGCACTGATCAAGGCAGAGAAAGGAGACCGCTGGGGCAACCTCACCTATCGCAAGGCTGCACGCAATTTTGGGCCGATCATGGCCATGGCAGCGACGACAGCCATCGCTCAGGTCAACCAGATCGTCGAGTTGGGCGAGCTGGACCCCGAGCACATTGTCACACCGGGGATCTTCGTTCAGCGCGTGGTCGCCGTGCCGCTCGCCCGTCTTGCTAAAACCAACGTCAATTGAGGTTCGCCATGACAGCTATGAATAAACTTTCGCGTAGCGAAATGGCCCAGCGTGTGGCCGACGATATTCTTGAAGGCTCTTATGTGAATCTCGGCATCGGTGTGCCGACGCTGGTGGCCAATTATCTGGGTGACAAGGAAGTGTTCCTGCACAGTGAAAACGGTGTGTTGGGCATGGGCCCGAGTCCTGCGCCGGGAGAGGAAGACGATGATCTGATCAATGCCGGCAAACAACACGTGACGCTGCTGGCCGGTGGTGCCTACTTTCATCACGCCGACTCCTTTTCAATGATGCGTGGAGGACACATCGATATCGCAGTTCTGGGTGCTTTTCAGGTCTCGGTCAACGGTGACCTGGCCAACTGGCACACCGGTGCTGAAGGTTCCATTCCGGCCGTGGGCGGCGCCATGGACCTCGCGACTGGCGCACGCCAAGTGTTCGTCATGATGGATCACCTGACCAAGACAGGCGAAAGCAAGTTGGTGCCGCAATGCACCTACCCGCTGACCGGCATTGGCTGTGTGACGAGGATTTATACTGACTTGGCCATCCTCGACGTCACGCCTGAGGGCTTGCAGGTCAGGGAGATTCTGGCTGATATCAGCTTTGAAGATCTGCAATCGCTCAGTGGTGTGCCGCTGATCAAGTGACAGGGCTTCAACCCTGCGCCGGACAGCGATATGCACTGTCCGGCGACTGATACTCACGCTTGACCTCCACACCGCTGTAACCAGTCACTGAAAATATAGTTGAATAATTCAACTATATCTCTATACTTCAGCCATACGACTGGAGCCCGCCATGTATTCCGACTTTCTGAATTTCAAGCTTGATTTGGCCAGTGCCCTGCTGATGGAACGGGCGAATGCCGTCTACCTCCAGCACTGGAATCTGGATGTCCGTGAATTGCGGGTTCTGCGCTTGATTCAGGCGTGCCCTGATATCACCCCGAAAGAAGTTTCAGCACGGGCCTTGCTGGAAAAGACACTGCTCTCCAAGACTCTTGCACTGCTCGAATCGCGTGATCTGATATCGCGCTCCCCTCACCCGGTCGACCGCCGCAGTGTTGGATTGCGTACCACTGCCGCGGGCTCGCAGATCGCTGACGACTCCACTGTCGTCGGCTCCGAACTTGAAGATCAACTGGTGTCTGCGCTCTCGCCCAAAGAGCGCGTGGCACTGGATAGTCTGCTTTCAAAACTGATGGAAAGCCTGCTTCCGCCTTCCTGACACCACCTCTCTCCCCTCTTTTTGCTGCCCTCTTTTACCTAAGGAGTACCCCATGTCGTCCCTGAAAAAGTTGATTCCGGATCTTGATGCCTTGTTGCCTGAACTGGAGGACGTCTACAAGGACTTGCACCGTCATCCTGAACTGTCGATGTACGAGTATCGCACCGCGAAAATCGCCGCCGACTACCTGGAGCGTTATGGGTACGAGGTGACGCGCGAAATCGGCGTGACCGGTGTTGTCGGTGTGCTGCGTAACGGTGACGGTCCGGTGGTCATGCTGCGCGCTGACATGGACGCATTGCCTATGGCCGAGGCTACAGGCCTGCCCTATGCCAGCGATGTGGTCACCCGCGACGAAGACGGTGTTGAAGTTTCTGTTTGCCACTCCTGTGGACATGACATGCACGTCACCTGGCTGATGGGAGTGGCTCGGGTTCTGTCCGAGAATCGCAGCACTTGGAGCGGGACGCTTTTGGCTGTTTTCCAGCCGGGCGAAGAAGTGGGTGTCGGCGCTCAAAACATGATTGATGACGGCATGCTCAATCTCTTCCCCAAGCCGGACATCATTCTCGGTCAGCATGTCATGGTGGGGGCAGCCGGCACTGTGGGTCACCGCAGCGGCACCATCCTTTCGGCCGGTGACAGCCTAAAAATCAAGATGTTCGGGCGCGGAGCTCATGGCTCGCAGCCACAAACGTCGGTTGATCCGGTGATCATGGCGGCATCCACAGTGCTGCGCCTGCAGACCATCGTATCCAGAGAAATTTCTCCGCTCGATCAGGCCGTGCTGACGGTTGGCTCGCTGCAAGCGGGCACCAAGGAAAACATCATCCCGGACAACGCCACGTTGAAACTCAACATGCGCACTTACGACGAAGACGTACGCGAGCACATGCTGGGCGCGATCAAACGCATCTGCTGCGCTGAATGCTCGGCCTCCAATGCACCGCGCGATCCCGAGATCACCACCATCAACCGCTATCCGTTGACGGTCAATGATGCGCACGCATCCAGCCGTTTGGCGGATGCCTTTGGCGCCTGGTTTGGCGACAGAGCGTATGAAACGGCGCCCGCCGCAGCGAGTGAGGATTTCAGTGTATTCGGCCGTGCGTGGAAGGTGCCGTACGTGTTCTGGTTCGTGGGTTGCACAGACCCGCAGATCTACGAACAGGCCAAAGCCACGGGAAAAATCAACAGCATCCCGAGCAATCACTCGCCGCAGTTCGCACCTTTGCTGCACCCGACATTGCGCACAGGGCTCGAATCGATGCTTTGCGCAGCATTCGCCTGGTTCGGCAACGCTGAGTAACCAGGCATGGACACCCACCTGATCTACACCGTCATCGATCTGCTCGGCACGTTTGCATTTGGCGTGAGCGGTGCCATTGCCGCACGGCAGCAGCGCCTTGATCTGTTTGGCATTGCGACCATCACGTTCATCGTTGCCTGTGGTGGCGGGATTCTGCGGGATCTGTGTCTCGGCACACTGCCGCCGGCCGGGCTGTCGAGTTGGCGCTATCTGATCGTGTCGCTGATAGCTTCAGCGTGGGTGGTGTGTGCTTACCCAATGGTTTGCCGAATGAAATCCCCTGTGCAACTGTTCGATTCCATTGGCCTGGGACTGTTTGCAGTGGCCGGCGCGAAAAAGGCACTGGCCGTCCACGCCGGTGCTGAGGTCGCGATATTACTGGGGATGGTTAGCGCCGTCGGTGGCGGCGTGCTCAGGGATATTCTGCTGTCACGCGTGCCCAGCATTCTGCAGCGGGAAATCTACGCGTCTGCCGCGTTGGCTGGCGCAGGAGTAGAGGTTTTGCTGAGTTACAACGGCACCGATTCCGTGATGGGCTCGTGGCTGACCGCAGCAGGATGCACCCTGCTGCGGCTGGCGTCATTGCACTACCGTTGGCGGTTGCCCTCCACCGACGACGAACCTGGCAATCATCCGGACAGCGCTCATTAGGCTCGGCGCGAACCGGGCCCGATGATTATTCACTGGGTTGTAGCCGGATTTCTTCGTGCGACTGTACCGTTCGACGCTTGAGAAATATCAGGATAGCCGCTGCACCAATGACGCCCGGAACGGCAAATACCAGGAAACTGGCCTGCAGTGGCAAGCTTGATCCGTGTAATACACCGCCAAGCACGGGCCCGATGATTGCCCCTATGCGGCCTATCCCCATCGCCCACCCCAAACCGGTGGAACGGACATGTGGCGGGTAATATTGAACGGCGCAGGCGTTCGCCAGAATCTGAGTGCCGATTGTGCAGGCTCCGGCAATCGCAATGAGCAAGTAGAGCATCATCAAGGGAGCCTTCACGGCCAACAGACTTAAGGACAATGCTCCGCAGACGAAGAAAAACAACAGCACTTTGGCGATGCCGACTCGATCACCCAGCCATCCGCCACCGATGGCGCCTACGATAGCTCCCGTGTTGAGCACAAACAGAAACGCCAGGCTTGAATTGAGCCCGTATCCAGCGCTGCTCATGATCTTGGGCAACCAGGAACTCAATGCGTAAACCATTAACAGGCAGCAGAAAAACGCTACCCACAAAGCGAGCGTACTGATCGTTCGCCCATCACGAAACAGTTCTCCCATCGAGGCTTTCGTTCCCTGCGAAACGTTATGGATCAGTAGGTCATCGGGTTCAGGCGCATAGGCAGGCGTCGCCTTGGCGACCAAAAATTTGGCCCGTTCGATTTGCCCGCTGCGCAGAAGAAAATCCATTGACTCTGGCAGTTGCTTGATCAGCAACGGCGTCAGCAACAATGGAATCAATGCGACATAGAACACCGCTTGCCACCCCCACAAGGGGATGAAGATCATCCCGAGCCCTGCCGAAAGCATCCCGCCCAGCGAGTACCCACTGAACATGATGGCGACCAGCGTACTGCGTGATTTACGAGGCGCGTACTCATTCATCAGGGCAACGACATTCGGCATGACCCCACCTATTCCCAAACCGGCGATGAAGCGACATAACGCAAAGGTTTCGGGCGTGGAGGCAAAGCCGTTCAGCGCTGTTACTCCGCTGAACAGCAACACACACATCATGATGGTTTTGCGTCGGCCGATCCTGTCCGAGAGCGAACCGAAAAACAGTGCGCCCAGCATCATACCGACGAGTGCACAACTACCGAGTGCGCCAGCCTGCAACGCAGTCAGATCCCACTCGGCCATCAAGGACGGCAGCACCACACCGTAGATCACCAGGTCGTAGCCATCAAAGATGATGATCAACGCGCACCAGAACAGCACTCGCGCATGAAAAGCATTGAAACGGGCCCCGTCGATCAGGGCTGAAGCATCGATTTTACGCATGGCATCGCTCGTTTTTTGTTGTTGTTCAGTCATCGCCTGACACACCTGAAGCCGATGTGAGAACTGGTGGTATCGACGGATTGTGGCGATCGAGCTGGCGCACGGTAGCGCTGGCAATAGTTAGGCGCACACAGGTGTGATCCACCTTTGAGCACCTTCATCCCCGCCGATATTTTCGCGTTTGTGCAACATGACTTTTGGGGCGCGTCATGGGTGGGCTGGAAGACCGAAGTCGTCCACTCCCAGACATTGCCAATCATGTCGAACAGGTCGAATCCATTGCCGGGAAAGGTTCTTACCGGAGACGTACCGGCGAAGCCGTCGGCTTCGAGATTCTCGTGGGGAAAGGCGCCCTGCCAGGTGTTTGCCTGGTGCTGGCCATTAGGCGCCAACTCATGCCCCCAAACGAACTCGCTTGCCTGATGCCCACCCCAGGCGGCGTATTCCCACTCCTGCTCGGTAGGTAGGTCGCAACCTGCCCATTGGGCATAAGCCATGGCATCTTCGAGCCCGACGTGCACCACCGGGTGATTGTCCATATTGCGTAGATTCGAACCGGGTCCCTGCGGGTGAGACCAATCAGCTCCCGGAACCAACGACCACCAGCGGCTCACATCATCCCGAAGCACAGGGCTGGTTGGCGGTATGAATACCAGCGATGCAGGTTGAAGCTGCGCGGGCGGCACACCGGGGTAGTCTTCGGGGCACAGGTGACGCTCGGCCTGCGTGACATAACCGGTGCACGCGATGAATTCGGCAAACATGACATTGGTGACCGGCGTGTCTTGAATCTCAAAACCCTCGACCTGCTCCCAATGGGCTGGTGCTTCTTCCGGGTAATGACGATCCGACCCCATCAGAAACGCCCCGCCCTTCAGCCGGCGCCAGTTGGCAAGTCTGACAACGGCGTGATCCTCTTCGCAGCGCGCATCAATCGACTGTTTCATAGTGCTTGATCTCGTTGCCGAAACGGATTTTCGTCGCGAGTTGTTCATCCCATGTAATACCGTTACGCGCTTGGCACTCTTGCCATTGATTCAGCAAGGTTCGGGTAATCTGAGGATTCTGATCCGCGAGATCTGCGCGCTCGGTCGGGTCCTTGCGAATGTCGAAGAGTTCCCATTTGCCCGCCCCCCAAGGCGTATTGCTGAAGGTCATTTTCCATTTGCCTTGCAGCAGTGAAACTCGACCGAACAATTCGGTGCACTGCATCTGATCTTCCGGGTGAATGGCAGGGCTGGCCGCTTTCAGAAAGCTCAGCGCAGACGTTCCCTGCATTTTCTCAACGCTGGTATCGCGCGTTGATGGGTGTTCGACACGAGCCAGTTCCAGGAACGTGGGAGCAAGGTCTTTCACACTCATATAAGCGTCTGAAACTTCCCCGTGTCGCATACCCGGCCCGGCGATGAACGCTGCGGTACGAATGCCTCCTTCATAGGTAAAAGCCTTGTACATCCTGAAGGGCGTCGAGCTGACACGTGCCCAGTTTGGACCGTACCCACTGAATGATCCCGGCTTGCCAATGTTGTCCAGTGAGTTGTCAAAGTTTTCGGCAATCCACTTCGCGTTGTTCGGCGTGACGTCCTCCGGATTACTGCCTTCTGCGCCGTTATCGGAAAAGAACACGAACACTGTATTGTCATACTGTCCGGTATCTTTGAGGTGTTTGACCAACTTGCCGACGTTGTCGTCCAGATTAGTGATCATTGCCGCATAAACTTCCATTCGTCGCGACTCTAACGCCCTCTCGCGGGGTGACAGCTTTTCCCAGGTGGGCCATACGCCGGGGCCGGGATTGATCTGTACATCCTGTGCGACGAGTCCTCTGTCCTTCATCCGTTTCAGGCGTGCTTCGGCGATGTTTGCATAGCCTTTGTCGTAGAGGCCGCGATAGCGCTCGAGGTACGCCGTGGGTACCTGCAGTGGCCAGTGCGGTGCGGTGTACGCCAGATAGGCGAAGAACGGCTTGTCGGTAGCCGCTCCAATCTGCTCAATGGCCGAGCGCGTGAAGTAATCCGACGAGTAATCGAAGTTTTTCGGGAGGTCGATATTTTCCCCATTCAATCGATAACTCGCCTTGGGATTCCTGTCGGTGGTGCCCCCTTGCGTGAAATGGTCGGCAGAGCCCTCGAGAAGCGCAAAGGACTGGTCAAAACCTCGCGCTTTTGGCCCCAGTTCCGGCGTTTTTCCAAGGTGCCATTTACCCACCATCATCGTGCGATAACCGTTGGCCTGAAGCAGCTTCGGAAAGGCCACAACGCGATCGGTCAGATAGCCCTCGTAACCGCGTTTGCCTGCCTGCTCGGGAAGTACCAGTTCGGCCATGGTGCCAACACCGGCGATGTGATTGTCGGTGCCGCTCATGAGCATTGAGCGCGTCGGTGAGCATGTCGGGGCCGTGTGGTAATTGCTGAACGTCACCCCTGCCTTCGCAATGGCGTCCAGGTTGGGTGTCTGAATTTCACTGCCAAACGCACTCAGATCCGAATAGCCCATATCATCGGCCACGATCAGCACGATGTTCGGGCGACTGTCTTTTTCTATCGAGGCTGCATGGCTGTAGGGTTGCGAAAGCAGGCTCATGCCTCCTGCCAGGGCAACGGCACAGATCATCGATGGTTTGCGTTTAACGAACATTGCGGACTCCGTTGTTATTGTTCAGCAGGCAAAGAATCGCCAAAGGATCAGAAAACGAACTGGGTGTAGATACCGAAGTAGTCAGTGTCTTTACCGCCGATATCCTCCAGGGCCGCCCCGGCCTGGACATGGGTATACATGGCGTGAACGGTCGTGAACCGGTTCACGCGCCAGTCGACGATGAAGTTGGTATTGGTTGCGACGTGCCGCGCATTTCCCTGGTTCGGCGCGTAGGGAGCAGCGGTCGGGAGGTAATAGATGCCGTCCCTGGTGCTTTCACGCATCAGGACATCGACGTTCGCTTCGAGCTTCACGTCCTGGGTCAATTTGAGCGATGCCACGGGGGCGACATTGATCATGTTGGTCGCGGTAAACCAATTGGCATCGGTGTACACCAGACCTGATGCAAGCGCTGGCGCAACGAAGTCGCCGAGGGTGTTGTCGTTCGGATCGTCGTCGCCGCTGAACGCGTTGGCTCGAAACCCCAAGCGAGGCGTTAGCGGTACATCTTTGAAGGTGTAACCCGCCTGCGTCATCAGTCCCCAGGCGCGGATGTCCTGGCCGCCGCTGTTGCCACCCTGCACCACGGCTTCAATGTCGTAATCCCACGGCGTGGATTGGCGATAAAACCGTACGCCGTAACTGTTGCGCCGCTCATTGCCGGCGACACTGGTGTAGACCGCATTGTCGCGACCGAAGGTATAAGCGAAAACATCAATATTGCTGTCCAGAGGGCTCCAGACTGCCGTGCCGTATACCCCGGAAAAATCCTGATGTTTATCGCGCTGGTCATCGAACTTGAGCGGATCGATCTGCGTCGGACTGACCGAGAACAGCTCCCAGCGGGTCTTGCCCGGGGTTTGCCAGCCCAGCTTCACACCGTCATAGGTGTAGCGGACGTTGGCACCCTCGCGAAGTCCGGCAAGGCGCACACTGCCCATAGGCATCACGAAACGTCCGCCCCGAACGTTAAAGACTCCATAGGAATCATCTCCCATGGAATATTCGACGAACATTTGCTGCAGATCGGTCTTGTCGCGATTGAATCGACTCACCCGCTCGGAGAAAAACTCGCGGTTATCACCCAGCTCGGTAAATACCCGCAGACCATTACTCAAATTGAGATCTGCGCTGAGTCTCAGACGCTGTTGCAGCATGCTGTTTGGATTGGCTTTCCCGCCCACACCCAGCAAGGCATGTTGATAGTCCTGATACTGGTATCTGACTTCGCCACCGATAGCGAGATAGTCCCGTGCATCACCGGACAAGGGAATGTAGCGGATAGAACCTAACGGATCGTTGCGACGAATTTTTTCATCGGCGAGGTACAGTGGGTTGTCGGCCCACGCAATGGTGCTGACGGGCGGCAACTTCAATTGTGTTGCTTCTTGCGCCATGGCAAGTGATACGCCACACAAAAGAGACGAGCACAACAAGGGCTTGGAATAACTGTTCATAGGTAGCCTTTCTTATTTTTATTATTACTTTTGCAGGCTGCGAGTTCCCTTCAATGCCTTTCACATCACTGTGTGCACCTGGAAGAAAGTCAGGTGGCAACTTGCGTGGAGTTGCCACCCTTCCCTTGCGTCAGTCCTGAAGCACGCGCGGGCGCAAGCTTCGCTGCTCTTGCGTTACGGCCTCTGCCGGTTGCAATTGGAAGTCGAAAGACAGCTCGGCGAAACGCCCTTCTACACCACGTTTGGCACTCGATTGAGCGTCATCAATGAAGCGCACTTCACCGATCAAGCCTTCTCGCGTGGCGTAGGCGAAGTCGTCCCACAGGTACTTTTCGCCTGACAGATTGATTTGAGTGGTCAGGTGGCGGTAACCGGGTGCTGAAATGAAATAGTGAATATGCGCAGGACGCTGACCGTGGCGACCCAACAGATTCAGGCATTCCTGAGTCGGGCCCTGAGGATCGCAGCCATACCCGGACGGGACGATACTGCGCGCACGATAGCGGCCCTCGGCATCCGTAACGATGCGCCGACGCAAGTTGTACGCCGATTGGGATTTATCGAAGTAGGAGTAGTTGCCCTTGGTATTGGCCTGCCACAAGTCGACGATAGCGCCCGCGACAGGCTGGCCTTGCAGGTCGACGACCTGGCCTTCGATGAACAGCGTTGTGGCGACGCCCTCTTCACTGCCATCGTCCATACGCGCTTCGCCTTCACACAGCGGAGCACCGGCGACATACAGCGGGCCTTCGATGGTGCGAGGCGTGCCGCCGGTGTGGCCAGCCTGTTCATCGCGGGCATCGTTGAGCAAGTCGAGGAAGTGCTCAAGGCCAAGTCCGGCCATGAGCAGAGCGGCTTCACCGCGACCGCCCAGGCGATTCAGGTAGTCGATTGCGCTCCAGAATTCGTCATCGGTAATCTGCAGGTCTTCGATCAAACGCGCGCTGTCTTGCAATATACGCAGCAGGATCTGTTTGACTCGCACGTTGCCTTGATCATTGTCCAAACCAGCAGCTTGTTTGAAAAATGCCTGGATCTCATCAGAGCTGGAAATTCTGACAGTCATGATTATGTTCCCATCTTTTTATTATGTTCAAAGTCGCAAGGAGCAACGCTTAACGATCGTCTTCGTGGATCGATGAAGGATGGCGGCAGAGCCCGGTCACTTCGATATCCATGTACGGGAACAGCGGCAATTGCATGAGCGTGTCATGCAAAGCCTCAACGCTTTCGACGTCAAAAACGCTGAAATTGGCGTAGTGACCAGCGATACGCCAGAGGTGCCGCCATTTGCCTTCACTCTGTAAACGCTGCGCCAGTTCCTTTTCGTCGGCTTTCAAACGCGCGGCTTTCTGTGGGTCCATGTCCACGGGAAGCTTCACCGTCATTTTTACGTGGAAGAGCATCTTTCTTATCTCCTGATAACAAGGTTTAGCGGCGACGGAAGCGGGCCAGGCGATCTTCATCGAGCGTCAGCCCCAGGCCTGGTGTGGTCGGAACATGCAAGTGAAAGTCGCGGTAGACTGGCGCTTCGGTGACAATTTCTTCGGTCAGCAGCAGCGGCCCGAACAGTTCGGTTTGCCACTGCAATTGCTCAAGCGTGATGAAGGCATGGGCCGACGCCAGCGTGCCGACGGTGCCCTCCAGCATCGTGCCGCCATACAGCGCAATGCCGGCCGCCTGGGCGATATGGGCGGTGCGCAGGACAGCGCGAGGGCCACCGTTCTTGGCGATTTTGAGGGCGAAAATACTCGCCGCGCCATCGGCGGCGAGGCTGAATGCATCCTCGACACATTCAATGGATTCGTCGGCCATGATCGGCGCCGGGCTGCGCTGGTTGAGACGAATTTGTCCGCCACGATTGATCCGGGAGATGGGCTGCTCGATCAGATCGATGCCGTTCTCTCCCAAGAGCTGGCATCCCTTGATCGCTTGAGATTCGCTCCAGTATTGGTTCACGTCGACCCTGACACTGGCGCGGTCGCCAAGGGCTTTCTTGATCGCGACCACGTGAGCAAGATCTCGCTCCAGCGCATTGGCGCCAATCTTCAGTTTGAAAATGCGGTGACGACGCAGCTCGAGCATCTGCTCGGCTTCCTGGATGTCTTTGGCGGTGTCACCACTGGCCAGTGTCCAGGCCACTTCGAGTGCATCGCGCACGCGCCCGCCCAGGAGTTCGCTTACAGGCAGACCTAAACGCTTGCCTTGGGCGTCCAGCAATGCCGTTTCGACTGCGGACCGGGCAAACGTATTGCCTTTAATGGCCTTGTCCAGACGCTGCATCGCGGCATTGATGTTCTCGGCATCCTGGCCAATCAGCAACGGCGCGAAATAGCTGTCGAGGTTGGTCTTGATGCTCTCCGGACTCTCATTGCCGTAGGCCAGTCCACCGATCGTCGTGGCTTCGCCAATGCCCTCGATACCATCACTGCAAAGCAGGCGGAGGATGACCAGGGTTTGCCCCTGCATGGTGTGCATGGCCAACTTGTGCGGGCGAATGGTGGGCAAGTCGACGATGATCGTCTCAAGGCGCTCGATCCGGGTTACGTTCATTTCTGGTTCCATTGTGCGGAGGTTCAGATGTGGGTCTTGATGCCTATGCATCGATACCCACGGAATCTTGTTTGATGTAACTTAGAATCCGCGCAACGCATCCACTGCGTCCAATATTCATTTTGTCTCTCTTCATACCTCGGAGGTATCGTGGAACTCAGACATATCCGCTACTTTCAAGCGGTGGCTGAAACGCTCAATTTCACCCGTGCCGCCGAGCGTCTGAATATCGCCCAGCCACCGCTCAGCCGGCAGATTCAGCAACTCGAAGAGCATTTAGGTACCGCGCTGCTGGAGCGCACGCGTCCGGTGCAATTGACCGAAGCGGGCCGCTACTTCCATGAGCACAGCGGCATGCTGCTCAAGCAGCTTGAACAGCTTTGCGAGAACACTCGACGCATAGGTGAAGGGCAGCGGCAATGGCTTGGTATAGGCTTCGCGCCGTCTACCCTCTATGCGCTGCTGCCTGAACTCATTCGAGAATTACGCCGCGATTCAGACCTTGAGCTTGGCTTGCAGGAAATGACCACGCTTCAGCAAATCGAGGCACTGAAAAGCGGCCGTATCGACATAGGTTTTGGTCGTATTCATTTCGACGATGGCGCCATCCATCAGCAAGTGCTTTATGAAGACCCGCTGGTCGCGGTACTGCCGACCGGGCACCGTTTGCAGGGTGAAACCATTACGCTGGAACGCCTGTCGCACGAGTCCTTCGTGCTGTACCCGGCCAACCCGAGACCCAGCTACGCCGATCATGTTCTGGCGTTGTTTGCGAATCACGGGATGGGTGTGCGGGTTTCCCAATGGGCCAACGAACTGCAGACAGCCCTGGGCCTGGTGGCGGCCGGATTGGGCATCACGCTGGTACCCGCGTCTGTTCAGCAGCAACATCGTGCGGACCTCACCTACGCGCCTATTCAGGATTCCGAAGCGGTTTCGCCGATCATTTTGAGCCGTCGGGCTGGTGACATCAGCCCAATGATTCAACGCTGTCTGGCAATCATTACGGCCATCAACCACTGAGTATCAGGCTGGGCATCAAGCGAAACAGGATCATCGAGTACTGGTGGCCAATCCCAAACCACAGGGCGCCAGTAACTTCACGATTGCATCGGCGGTCCTGCGTATCACCGTGTCGTTTCGCCGATCAGGGTGCATGGCCACCCAGATATCGAGATCGAGCATCGGCAGATCGCTTTCCAGTCTGATCAGCCGAGGATCCGGATCGCCGATGAAGCAAGGTAATCCCGCAACCGCAATGCCGGTGCACGCCGCGTCGTACTGCTGACTCAAGTCGGTCACCTCACAGGCGACGCGCCTGGATCCGATGATTTCGTAGAGCCAACGTTTGTGCGCAAAGTCGAAGTCTGGATCGTTGTAACCGACAAATTCCCAAGCGTGCTCATCATGGATGTTGTGATAGTCAGGCGCGGCATAGAGACCAAACTTCATGAGCCCGACTTTGCGGACGATGTCCGTGTCCTCGATCGGCGATGCAAGCCGCAGTGCCAGATCAGCCTCAAGCCTGGACAGTGAAACAACATGGGAGTCGCTAAGAATTGAGAGTTGCACTGGCGGATCCATGCGACACAGCATTGCCACATTCGGCGTCAGGAAGTGCCTCGACAAGATAGGCGGCGCCGAGATCGTTACTTTCGATCGCACTGTAGAACTGGCGGTCATGCACTTGCGCGCGATTGCAAAAGCCCTCGAGTCGATTTCGACGACATCATCCAATAACTGCTGCCCGATAGCCGTCAACGGTGATTCACGCGTGAGCCTGTCAACAAGCCGAACATTGAGTTCAGACTCCAACGCAGCGAGGCGCCGACTGACGGTTGCCTGATTGACACGCAAAGCCCTGGCAGCCCCTGAAAGACTTCCAGCCCGTGCGATCGCCAAGAAATAGCGTAGATCTTCCCAGTTCATAAGCCATGCAGATATGCATTGATAGTCTGCAAATTCTAGTATTTACGCATGTCACGTCAACCGTTACTTTCAGGCCCATTCCTCTTGATGCGAACCTGATATGCCCAAAACTTCCTTAGCTGCGATTCAAATTGCAGCCTGTCTCGGCTTCTTGGTTGTCCAGCTTGACGTCAGCGTCGTCAACGTTGGGCTCGGAACGTTGAAGGCAGCATTCGACACCAATCTCACTGGCCTCCAATGGGTGATCAACAGCTATGCACTGGCTTTTTCTGCCTTGCTGATTCTCGGCGGTGCATGGGGTGACAAGTTCGGCGCCAAGACAATCTTCGCGGTGGGGTTTGTAATTTTTACAGTCGCCTCGATTGGCTGCGGACTGTCAAACAGCATGGCGATGCTCATTGGTATGCGCATCGTTCAAGGTATCGGGGCCGCCCTGCTGGTTCCAACCTCCTTGACGTTGATCAGAGTCAGTTTTCAAGACCCTGAAAAACGGCGTTCGGCCGTGGCAATGTGGGGCGCGTGCGGCGGCATCGCCTTGGCTGCCGGTCCAGTGATCGGTGGATTGTTGATTGAGTCACTCGGCTGGCGCAGCATTTTCCTGCTTAACGTACCGATTGGCATTCTCGCGGTGGTATTGATCCTGCGTCATGCCCCGCAGTCGCCTCGTACTGATCAGAAAGTGGATGCGCTGGGCCAAATCTGTATTGCTGCCTGTCTGGCGTCTCTGACCTATGCACTGACTGAGTCAGGTGCTATCGGCTGGAGCACTGAAACCCTTTCAATCCTGTTGCTCGCCGGCGTGTGTGCAGTGGCCTTCGTGCTCATCGAGCGACGGATCAAGCATCCGATGCTTCCAGCCCGATTGGCCAAAAACAGGATCCTCGCCACCACCGCTCTGGCAGGGGCAGCGATCAACCTGACGTTTTACGGCACGGTCTTCGTGTTCAGCATCTACTTTCAGTTGTTCCTGCACTACGATGCCTTCCGCACGGGACTGGCATTTATTCCACTGACCGCAGTGTTGACCTTCTCTACGATGGTGTCCTCCCGGATTGCCAAACGCGTGAGCGCCGCAAAAATCATCACGACCGGATTTCTTATTCAGATCGTCGGTTTCCTGGCTCTGTCCCAAGTCACTGCACAGACATCGCTCTGGTACTTGAACGTCGCCTTGATGATCGTAGGCATCGGCAGCGCCTCGTCCGTTCCCTCGATTACCAATTCAATGTTGTCAGCAGTCTCTCAGCAGGACGCCGGCATGGCCTCTGGATTAATGGCTTCAGCACGTCAATTGGGTGGAGTCATCGGCGTAGCGGTGTTTGGCGGACTGATCAGCAGCACCGCGCCCGAAGCTTTTGCCCGGGGTTTATCCAACTCGATGCTCGTCTCGGCTGCCGCTCTTTTTTTCTGCATTTGCGTCAACCATTGGGTAAACCGAAAGTCGTCCTGAGCATTGGGGACTTACCATCATTCGACTTGCTTATCGGTTTACCCGTCGGACTCAAGGTTTCGAGCCTCAGGTGATCCTCAATCGCGAGTAGATTGGTAAACCGGGAACTGTTGGCACAACTTCGCGACCTGCCGAGCGACGTGCGCTTCGACGTCAGCATCACCCAAGTGGTCAAGCACATCGCAGATCCAACCGGCGAGCGTCCGGCACTCCTCCCCCGTAAAGCCTCGCGTCGTCACCGCCGCCGTGCCTATCCGCAGCCCGGAAGTCACGAACGGCGACTGGGGATCATTCGGCACTGCGTTTTTGTTGACCGTGATGCCGCAGCGTTCCAGCGCAGCGTCGGCGTCCTTGCCGGTAATGCCCTGGCGAATCAGGCTGAGCAGAAACAGGTGGTTGTCGGTACCTCCGGAGACGACGTCATAACCCCGCTCGATAAAGGTTTGCGCCATGACTTGGGCGTTCTCGATGACACTTGCCTGGTAGGTCTTGAAGGCCGGCAGCGCCGCTTCCTTGAAGCACACGGCCTTAGCGGCGATAACTTGCATCAACGGCCCGCCCTGACTACCGGGGAACACTGCCGAGTCGAGTTTTTTCTCAAGTTCGGGATTGCTTCTGGCCAGGATCAGCCCTCCGCGTGGGCCGCGCAGCGTTTTGTGCGTGGTGCTGGTCACCACATCAGCGTAAGGCAACGGACTCGGGTACAACCCCGCCGCCACCAGCCCCGCCACGTGTGCCATATCAACCATCAGCAACGCCCCGACTTTATCGGCAATGGCCCGAAAGCGTGGGAAGTCGAGCGTGCGTGAATACGCCGAGAAACCCGCGACGATCATGCGGGGTTGATGCTCGACGGCCAGGCGCTCGACTTCGTCATAGTCAATCAATCCGCCAGCATCAGTGCCGTACTGTACGGCGTGGTAGAGCTTGCCGGAAGCAGACACCTTGGCACCGTGAGTCAGGTGGCCGCCGTGCGCCAGGCTCATACCTAGCAACGTGTCGCCGGGCTTCATAAGTGCAAGGTAAACGGCACTGTTGGCCGACGAGCCTGAGTGTGGCTGGACGTTGGCATAATCTGCACCGAACAGCTGTTTGGCCCGATCAATCGCCAGTTGTTCGATGACATCGACGTGGGCGCAACCACCGTAGTAGCGTTTTCCGGGATAGCCTTCGGCGTACTTATTGGTCAACAAGGTGCCTTGCGCCTGCATCACCTGCGGGCTGGCATAGTTCTCCGAAGCAATCAGCTCAATGTGTCGCTCCTGACGTCGGGACTCGTCGGTAATAGCGGCGGCCAATATTGGATCGAAATCAGCGAGGGACAGGCTTTTCTGGAACATGAATTTTCCTTGAACAATGTTTTGAGGCTGATCAGAGTGGTCAGACGAGAAAATCTTCCACCAGTTTTACCCAGCAATCGGCGCCCAACCGGATCAGCTCATCATTGAAGTCGTAGTGCGGGTTGTGCACGGAGCAGCCGTGAAACTCGCCCTCACCATTACCCAGTAAGAAATAGCACCCCGGCACTTCTGTGAGCATCCAGGCGAAGTCCTCGGTGGCCATGACCTTCGGTCCGCGGCTTTGCAGGTGGCCAGGTTCAAAAAGTGGTTCAAGGCTTTCGCGCACTCGTTGCGTTTCGGTCTCGTCATTGATTAGTGCCGGGGCTAACGGAGTGAATTCCAGGTCAATGCTCACGCCGAACGATTGCTCGTGACCGCGAACGATTTGTTCCAGTCGCTGATTGATCTTTTGCTGAGTCTGCGGGGTGTCGGTACGCACACTGATCAGCATGCGGGCCTCGTCAGGAATGATGTTGTAGACACTCCCGGCCTGGAGCATGCAAATACTGATGACCGCGTACTCTTCCGGGCCGAGATTGCGCGACTTGATGGTCTGGATCGCATTGATCAGGCTGGCCACCACGGGTAGTGGATCAACCGACTTCTCTGGCATAGCGCCGTGCCCACCTTGGCCGGTGATACGCAGCGACACACGTTCCGAGGATGCCATGGTCGGGCCTGCCTGAACCACGGCCGTGCCCAAGGGGTAACCGGGCATGTTATGCAGAGCGAAAATCGCATCGCAGGGAAAACGCTGAAACAGGCCGTCGTCGATCATCGCCTTGGCCCCACACAAGCCCTCCTCATCCGGTTGAAAAATCAGATTAAGGGTGCCGTTGAATTCGCCATGGGTTGCGAGCCGATAAGCCGCCGCGAGCAGGATCGCGGTGTGCCCGTCATGCCCGCAGGCATGCATGCGATCGGCAATCTGGCTGGCATGCGCAAAGGTGTTTTTTTCCTGCATGGGCAGCGCGTCCATGTCGGCGCGCAGTCCGATACGGCGTGTGCCCTCGCCTCTTTTCAGGACGCCGACCAGGCCATGTCCTCCGATACCGCGATGCACCTGATAGCCCCATTGCGTCAGTTTGGCGGCGACCAGTTCCGCGGTGTTCGGGGTTTCGCCGCCCAGTTCAGGCGCTGCATGGATTTGTCGGCGCAAGGCGATGAAGCTTTGCAGTTCGGTGTCGCTTAACGCTGATTGGTTTTGTTGGTTGCGCATGGGTCAGTCTCGTCCAATATTTTCCGGGAACAGTTTCAAACAGCACAGGCTGATCACACCGCCGACAAGCAGGTAGAACGCCGGGGCTGTGGGTGTGTCGAGTGCCGAGGTCAGCCATGTAGCGATCAACGGTGAGAAGCCGCCGAACAAGGTGACGCCGAAGCTGTAACTCACCGACGTGCCGAGGGCTCGGTGTGGCTTGGCGAAGGCTTCCATGATCATCGCGAAAAACGCCCCGGAGCCCACGCAGCCTGGCAGTACCAGCAGTGCGACGATCAACATCGCGACGTACAAGTCAGTGGTATGCGACAACAGCCAAAGTGCGGGCCATGCTGCGATAACCGGTAAGGTCATCGTCCAGACCAGCAGTTTTTTGCGCAGGCCGTGGCGGTCGGCGTAACGTCCTGCAATTGGGGTGATGATCGCCAGGCACGCGGCTGCAACGCAGGCAATCGCCAAGGCGCTGCGCTGCGGATAATGCAGCGCGCTGACCAGGTACGCCGGCATGTAGAAAATGAACAGGTACATGCCAATGGTTGCGCTCGCCATCAGGCCGGTGGCGAGTGCCGTGTTGCGCAAATCAATGACCTCGCGCCAGCCGGGTTTGCGCACGGTTGAAGGGGTGGCGCTGATCGTGGTCTGTTCAAGGGTTTCTGGCAGGCAGCGGCGGATGTACCAGCCGACCGGGCCAATCAGCAGGCCGATGACGAAAGGGATACGCCAACCCCATGCTTCAAGGTCGGGCGTGGTCATGACACTGCTGAGGAGAAGACCGATCCCGGCCCCGACCAGCG
Organism: Pseudomonas sp. NPDC087690; assembly: GCF_044743175.1. NCBI lineage: Bacteria > Pseudomonadati > Pseudomonadota > Gammaproteobacteria > Pseudomonadales > Pseudomonadaceae > Pseudomonas > Pseudomonas sp. NPDC087690. Next base: position 289,940 of record NZ_JBIUVX010000001.1, on the reverse strand, counting down.
CCGCGTAACCCTGACTCGCAGCCTGCCAGCTGACATTGCTGCATCGATGGTTCGTCGACGAGGACTCCATCATCAACACCGAGGCGGTGCCGATTTCGCCGCCAGCGGAAAAACCTTGAGTCAGTCGGCCGATGACCAGCAGAACAGTGCCCAACACCCCGGCTTGCTGATAAGTGGGAGCGAATGCGATCAGCGCCGTACCCAGTGTCATCAGTGCAATAGTCAGCGTTAGCGCGGCCTTGCGCCCTTTTCTATCGGCGAAACGGCCAATCACCATTGCCCCGACCGGACGCATCAGAAAGCCTACCCCGAACGCCGTCAGCGACATCAGCAATGAGGCTATCGGCGACTGCGCGGGGAAAAAGTTCTTGGCGATGATCACGGCAAAAAAGCTGTAGATCGTGAAGTCGTACATCTCCAGGGCATTGCCCAGGGCGCACGCTACCGTGGCTTTTCTTGAGTTGGATGTGGCCGGATTGGAACGCATCGTTCCTCCGTTGGCCAGGGAAGTGTCCGAATGCAGGGTCGTCATGGCACGCTCCGATTTCTTATTGGCGTTATGCGAGACCAACTATCGGGGAACTCCGAAGACGAATCACTTGCGCTTTTTGCAGGCAATTAACCAATGGTTAACTTGATTGCGTCACGTCCTTTGAATGCGCCCTACAACGGTGCCGCGTGAGGGCTTGATGACGGGTATCGCACCAATGGCTTCCATTATTCAGACGCATGCAGTCGCCAAATCGAAGTAATCGGGCTTCTTTTTGTGATCTTTGCACACGCCTGCCGCCCTCATTGCATCGGTCATTCCCCAGCAAATTAACCAGTAGGCATACCCATGCAAAATTGACCATTTCCGCCGGTTTTTATTTTCGTGGAGGCTGCGATCCATCAGCCATCACGTCTACGGAGCGTCTGAAATGGTTATGTCCGCCGCGCGCAATTGTTCATTGACCGCTTTGCTGTTGGGGCTCGGGGCGCCGACGTGCAGCCAGGCTGAGGGATTTCCTGCCATTGCTCGAGTAGCGCCAGGATTTGGCTATTACAACGTCGATAAGGGTTACAGCGACAAGCTGAGTGTCTACGGCACGCTCGATGCTTTTGTAAATTACCAGGACTCGGGCCATCACTCCGGTAGCAAACTCGCGGGCGGTGGTGCCTGGACCAATAAGCTCGGGCTTTACATGCGCAAGGCACTCAACCCGGACACGGTGCTGGAGTTCGACGTCGAGGAAGGTTTCAACCTCAATGGCCAAGCGCTGGACGAGCACTGGAAGCAGGTCGGTACGCTACGTCTGGCGGTAGCGGCGCTGCGTTCGCGGGAGTACGGCAAGTTGGAGTTCGGCAAAACCTATGGCATGGGCACGCCGACGTTTGCTGATCCGTTCCTGGCCACCTACGGTTCGCCCTATACCTACCTGACCAGCCCGCCGGCCGGGCGCGGTGCCTATTATCTGGATATGCGCCCCAAGCACACCCTCGCCTACACCACGCCCAAATTCGCCGGTTTCAGCGTGGCCACCGCCGTCAGCCTGGGACTGAACGATACCGCCAGCTCCGGAAAAACTGTGCGCGGCAAAGGCATGAGTGTTCAGTACAGCAATGCGCGATGGATATTGCTGGGGTCATTCAATGATTACTTGAGCGATCCGTGGGACGACGGCGACCGTCAGCGGCAGACCCACAACTATTTCAAAAGCGCTTCGGCGTTTTATGACTTCGGGCCGCTGTCTGCCAATGTCACCTGGCAGCGCCAGGACGTCGACTACCACGCGACGCCGAGCATGAGCGCATGGACGTTGGGCCTTTCTGCGCCCGTCGGCAAAGCCGATGTGGCGCGCATGGCACTGGTCAAGCGCGACATCGAATTCGGCGACAAGGATGCTATCGGGATCATGCTCGGCTACGACCACTTCCTGAAGAAGAACTGGGCCATCTACGGTCGTGTTGCCATGATCGATAACCGCCCGGAATCCGCCATCAGCTATGCGGGAATCCCCCTCGAGCAAACTGGCGACGACCCCAGCAACCTGGCCGTCGGCATGTACTACCACTTCTAGTAAGCCGGCTCTGCCGATGACTCAGCGGCCAGCTTGGATTTGAGCCCGTAAAACAGATCTCTCGCCGGCGACGTCAGTGAATGGCGGTCAACGCACACCAGATAAATCGGGTATTCGGGGATGACCTCTTCGACTTCAACGAGGACCAGTTCCGGTACCCGTCCCGGCGGCAGTGCACTGCCCAGCGCGAGATTGCTCAGCGTCATGAACGCGTCGGCATTCTCCACCAGGCGCAAGGCCAGGAACAGCGAGGCGCACTCGATCACCTTCTGCGGCGGGTGAATATCGTTGACCTCGAACATTTGGTAGAACTGCGAAGATCGGTCGTCTACCTCGTCCAGGCTGATCCAGTTGGCGTACTGTAATTGCCGCAACGAGGGTGAATGCCGCAACGGATTGTTCGGACTGCATATCACGGTCCCTTTGATCCGGTGCAGGGCTTCCCAATCAAGATTCAAGCGTTGAGTGTTCTGTTGAGACGTCAGGGCAAAGTCCAGGCTCCCATCGCGCAAGCGCTGGACAATATAGCTGGGGCGCAGCTCGATCAGTTTGATCCGCACCCGTGGGTTTTTCGCCTGATAGGCACTGATGCACTTCTCAAAACCCGGCAGCATGGCGGTCAGTGACGTGACGCCGACAGCCACCTCCCCCACGGCCATGTCGTGGATATTATCGGCCTCGATCTGCAGGCGCCGCATGCTCTCGACCGCCATGTGCGCATGCCGGATGATCCGCCGGCCTTCGTCAGTCAACGACATGCCTTTGTAGGAACGCTGCAGCAGGGTCAGGCCCAATTCGCGCTCCAGATCCTTGATGGAACGGCTCAACGCAGGCTGGGTGACATGCAGCATCTGCGAGGCTTCATTGATGCTGCCGCACTGATTGATCGCGACCAAGGCTCTGATTTGATGGAATTTCACGGTGTGCAACTCGCTTTTTATTTGGCGCCAACCATAAAGCAAGATGCCGGCCAGTTACCACTCTGTCACTGAGCGCAGCTCGCCAGGCTAATGCGGATTCGGTTCAGGTTGAACCTCTGTTGCTGTCGTGTACTCCCAGATCTAAATCCAGGAGAAACGTATGACCCAGACAGCTTTGGTCGTGGGCGCCAGCGGTATCGTCGGCAGCGCCATCACCCAGTTACTCATCGACAACAAATGGCAGGTCGCCGCGCTCTCGAGGCACCCTTCGCAAGCGCAAGGCGTGATTCCTGTCGCGGCGGACCTTCAGGATCCTGCCTCGCTGGAGCATGCGCTTGCGGATTTGAAACCCACTCACGTGTTCATTACCACATGGTCACGGCAAGCCACGGAGGCCGAGAACATTCGTGTCAATGCCGCCATGGTTCGCAATGTGCTCGACGCCATTCGCCCAGCCAAGAGTGTCAAGCACGTAGCACTGGTGACTGGCCTGAAACACTACCTCGGCCCATTCGAAGCCTATGGTAAGGGCAGCCTTCCGCAGACACCGTTTCGCGAAGAGCAGGGTCGGCTGGATGTCGAGAATTTCTACTATGCCCAGGAGGACGAACTCTTCGCCGCTGCTGAAAAGGACGGCTTCACCTGGAGCGTTCATCGCCCGCATACCGTCACCGGGGTTGCTGTGGGTAATGCGATGAACATGGCAACCACCCTCGCCGTCTATGCCTCGATTTGCAAACAGACCAATCGTCCTTTCGTGTTTCCAGGATCAAAAGTGCAGTGGGACAGCCTTACCGATATGACGGACGCCCGGCAGTTGGCGAAACAACAACTGTGGGCGGCCACCGCGCCGGCTGCGGCCAATCAGGCATTCAATGTCACTAATGGCGATGTATTCCGTTGGAAATGGATGTGGAGCCGAATTGCCGACTACTTCGACTTGCCTGCTGCCGATTATCCCGCTTCACTTTCGCCGCTCGAGAAGCAGATGGATAACGACCAGGCAGCATGGACGCAAATGGTTGCGGAACACGGTTTGAAAGAATCCGATATTGGTCGCCTGGTGTCCCCATGGCACACCAATGCAGATCTCGGCCGACCCATCGAAGTAGTCACGGATATGTCGAAAAGCCGTGCAATGGGCTTCACTGCGTATCAAGCAAGCGATCAGGCATTTTTCGACGTGTTCGACAAACTACGCGAGATGCGCTTGATACCCTAGGTTCTGCCAGCAACGCTGTCTGATTTTTCCACCGAAACAACCGCGCTACTCCCATCACGATAATTTCACATTGGCGGGTGTACGGTTGTGACAGCTCCTTAAGTTTAAGTTTCCCGACCCGTGCCCCCATCGCGGGTCTTTTTTTGTGCCGAACAAAGAGATCAGTGTCTTTATGTGATGTGCTCCGCACTATGGCTTGAACGTGCCAGTCATCGTTGATACTGCGACCTCCGCGTGCCAATCAGCAAGCGTGCTGTCACCCCGTCAGCGTGGATCCTGCTGAGTATCCATCACCGCATTATCCGTCTCCTCCCGCACACGCTCAGGGTCTAGCCCGAGGTCGTCATCAAGCGGACGCTCACCCTCGTTATCCGGCAGTTCGTCAATGCCATCCTCCTTCATCGGGTCAACCTCAGTGCGCCCCGGGCTCAATGGATCGGGTGACGTGGGCATTGGGTCGTCCTCACCCATACCGCCTTGAAGCTTAGGATCGTGATTCATAGACACCTCTCAGTACCCTCAATGGTGGGGGCATGTAGCTTTGAGAGGGTTGGTATTTCGAGTGTTCGATTTATTGGGTTACCGACCGTCGCCAACCTGTCATTCAGCCTTTCAGTCATCTCGATGGAACGTTGCGCGAGACCCCATCCTCTATCGCAACACCAGCGAATCTGAGGACTTCATCATGAAGTATCTGGAGAAGCGGCCTTTGAAGATCGGAGGTGAGGAATGCATTCAGTAACACCTGACGGTCGTTACTTCGTTGTCAAAGGGCAGCTGTGGCGCTGTTCCAATCCATCATTGCAAGAGGACGTGCGCCAGCGTCTCGTCGATGCACTCATGGCAGCTCGACGGGAGGTGAAGAAAGCAAAGGATGCGGAAGACGAATCGCAGATGAAGCGCGCTCGGGAAAAAGTACAACTGGCCAAAGTAGCGCTTGGTGAGCGGGGCCCTGTTTGGTGGGTTGATGGCAGTCCTGATTTCAATCGATTCCGGGTCACTAACTCCCCTTATGCTGAATGGTTCAGATTGCTTCATGCGTCTGATTAACCCTTGGCTCAAGGCGGAAGTAAGGCGATGGAAACCGCAGTGGCATTCATGCGCTGCGGTTGCTCCGCTTTGAGATTTGCGAAAGACGGAACGACTCAGAGCATATGTTTTCGAAAAATTGAGCGCCTCGAATTTCAAGGGGCGAGGAGAAATCTTATGACTGAAAAAAGCTCCGTTTCATCAAAAAAAAGCAAAGCACTGAAAGATTCTGCTCTCGTCTCGGACGTGTCAGAAACAGGCTTAACGGATGATGAACGAGTGGTTAGGGAAGATGAGTTCCTTGGCGACGAACCACGTGTGGAACCCGGCCCAGCCGACTTGGAAAGACTCAAGGATTAACGTCAGCACCCTTGGTACTCGGTGCGACCGATATTTCGAATACGCGATATCTACTACCTGAAATTTGCTTAATGGAGGTGTCACGTATGCGCCAGCAAACCTCATTCTTATTTGATCTGGATGGCACGTTGACTGATAGCGTTTACCAGAATGTCTTTGCGTGGAAAACTGCGCTCGACTCAGAAGACATACCGTTGGCCATGTGGCGAATTCACAGAAAAATCGGTATGAGCGGCGGGCTGATGCTCAAGATGCTAGCCCGTGAGACCGGCCTGGAAATCAAACCAGACCAGGCTAAAAGACTCAGCGATAAACATGATAAAGCCTACAAGGATCTGCAGGGTCAGATAAGCGCTCTGCCTGGCGCTATCGAGCTTCTCGATACTCTGAACCGCGATCAGCTCAAATGGTGTATTGCGACCAGCGGTGGCATGGACACTGCGGCGATAAATCTGAAGGCATTGGGCTTGAATATCTCGGAGGTGAATCTCATCACCCGTGATGACGTCAAGTATGGCAAGCCCGATCCAGACCTTTTCCTCGCCGCTGCAAGCAAACTCAATGTACCCATCGAAGATTGCCTGGTGATCGGCGACGCCATCTGGGACATGCTTGCCGCACGACGCTGCAAGGCCACCGGTATAGGGCTGCTTTCAGGTGGTTATGACACAGGAGAGCTTGAACGTGCAGGTGCACTCCGAGTCTACGAGGATCCTCTGGCACTGCTGCAGCACCTGGACGAGATTGCTTCACGTCAGTGAGCTCTCTCTAGACACCTAATACAAACGCCCGCCCTGCCAACGTACTGGGCAGAAGACGCCGCGCCTACAACCTGAATAGAGCTACGAAGTCACCCCCAAGTTGACTAAAAAACGAATTACTAAAAAAGGCCTTGTCAGGCCCTTTTGTATTTAAACCAAAATCACTTGGCCAACCAAGACTCGACAGTCGCAGAACCATGTTTAGCTTTCCAGTCTTTCAACGTCTTGTGATTACCACCCTTGGTTTCAACAACTTCGCCGGTGTGCGGATTTTTGTAGACCTTCAACTGACGAGGCTTGCGACTACCAGTTTTGGACTCGGCGGCTGGAGCGCGACGACCTGCTTGCGGATCAAGAAGGTTGACCACGTCCTTAAGGCTGTAGCCATATTTCCCGAGCAAATCACGCAGTTTGGTTTCGAATTCAATTTCTTTCTTGAGACCAGCATCACCCTTGAGCGCCTCAAGCGCTTGGAGTTGTTCGGCGAGGTGTTTTTCGAGCTGACGGAATTCGGCGAGTTTAGACATAAGAAATTCTCGATGTGAGTGATACAAGAAGGTTACACGATAAATCACAGCCCGCACTTACAAGGAGTAGCGCCTGAGGTCTCTCACCCGGACAGCCGATATTAATATCTGTTTCCACGCGACAATAGGCCCAGAGTTGATTCCCTGTGCATGGCCGATTGCTCCCTTTCTTATTGATGAGTATCCGCCTCCTCAGCCGGATAAAACTCGCCCTCCTTGCCCATCCTTTTTAGCTGTTCGCGCACGATCAACTCAACGCTGGCAACGGCGGCTTGATCGTCAGGGTCGACCAATTGCAAGCACAGGCGTCGGACGTTCTGATAGTGGGTGCCCTCGCTCATCATTTCGTGGGTGAAGACTTGTTCACCACGCCATAGGCATAGCTGGGTATGAGTCTGGCCGAGCCATATCTCGTTGATTGATCTCAGGTCGGTGGTAGCGAGTTGATCGACGGTGATTGTCTTACCCATTGCGCTGTACCTTACCAATAAGCAGAGACAGGTAGACTTACGGGCACAGGGGGGCGTTCCAAATGTCGGCACCTCACACCCGCCAAGGTTGGTTAAACACGTCTCGGATCGAGCTCGGGCAATCGTAGAAGGCGCAATGTTGTACCGCCCTAATGGCCAAAGTATCACCATCTGCTCTAGCGCAAGCTCCTTGGTACAGTGGTCCATCGATTCGCAGATCGAGTAGCGTCCGCACAGGGTGTCACCCGTCGAATTGTCGTACCTATGAGATTGACCGCAAGCGAAGCAAATCGTTAACTGTATATACGTACAGTTAACCTCTTAAGGCTTGCATCATGAGCATCACCATCCTCGGCCCTCTCGCGTCTGGCGGCATAAAGCTTCCCTTCTATTCATCCAGGGTGCCGGCGGGTTTCCCCTCCCCTGCGGCTGATCACATCGAAAAACACATTTCCCTCGATGAACTGTTCGATATCCGCGCGCCGCACGTGTACCTGGTGAGAATTGATGGCGACAGCATGCAGGGCGCCGGCATCTATTCGGGTGATCTGGTGGTGGTTGATCGAAGCATCGATGCGGTCAGCGGCGATATTGTCATCGCAGCACTCAATTCCGAGCCCTTCTGCAAGCGTCTGCTTCTGCGCGAGAACGCCGTGATGCTTTTATCAGAGAATTCAAAATACCCGGCAAGGCATGTCATGGAGGGCGATGAGTTGGTGATCTGGGGTGTGGTGAAATACAGCGTGCGCAATCATGAAAACACTTGAGCCAGTCTTTGCCCTAATTGACTGCAACAGCTTCTACGCGAGCTGCGAGCGAGTGTTCAGACCCGACCTGGCAAAGACACCTATTGTGGTGCTGTCCAACAATGACGGCTGCGTGATCGCGCGCAGCTACGACGCCAAGCCTTTCGTGAAAATGGGCCAGCCGTACTTTCAAATAAAAGATCACCTTCGCCGGCATGGAGTCGTGGCCTTCAGCAGTAACTACGCACTGTATGGCGACATGAGCGAACGCGTCATGACGATCATCGAATCGATGGTGCCAGCGCTCGAGGTCTACAGCATTGACGAGGCGTTTGCCGATCTGATCGGCGTCCCAGGCGATCTGTCTGCTTTTGGGCGGCATATGCGTTCCACTCTTTTCAAGCGCACGGGGGTTCCAGTCGGGGTGGGTATTGCCCGCACCAAGACGCTGGCGAAGCTCGCCAATCATACCGCCAAGCGGCTGTTGGATATCACCGGTGGTGTGGTGGATCTGTGCGACCCGTTCAAACGCGACTGGACGCTGCGCAACACCGATGTCGGCGAGGTCTGGGGCATTGGCAAGCGCATGAAGGCGCACCTGGAAACGATGGGCATCAAGACCGCCATGGACTTGGCGAAAGCCGATCCGTGGATGCTTCGCCAGAAATTCAGCGTGGTAATCGAAAAGACCGCTCGCGAGCTTGCCGGCACCTCCTGCCTGGAACTGGGTGAAGCTGACCTACCCAAGCAAGAGATTTGCTGTAGCCGGATGTTCGGCACCCGGCTCACGCAGATCGAGCCGATCAAGGAGGCCGTCGCCACCTACACCCAGCGCGCGGCGGAAAAGCTCAGGGCGCAAAACTCGCTGTGCAAGAAGATCCGCGTGAGTATCAGGACAGGCATGTTCAATCCCGAAGAAGCGAAGTACGCGAACGGCGCACTCGTCGAACTCCCCTACCCGACAAACGACGTTCGACTTATGACCAAGGCTGCGACCGAAGCGATCAATCGCCTCTTCCGACCAGGCTTCAAATACAGCAAAGCGGAAGTTCTGCTGATGGATTTGCGCCAGCCCGGTGAATTCACGGATGACCTGTTTGCACATTCCCAGCCCGTTACGGCGGACAAAGTGATGACCGTCCTCGATGAAATTAATGGCCGTTGGGGAAAGGGAGTTCTTCGCCTGGCCAGCGTGCCGGCGGCGCCTGATTGGGCGATGCGCCGGGAGTTGATGAGTCAGAGCTACACGACGAAGGTTGATCAGCTGTGGACGGTAATGGCCAGGTAAGAGGTCGTTGAAAGCGCACGGCAGCCTGCATGAGCGGGCCATCGTATCGACTGCAAATCGATAGCACTTTTCACGCTCACCTACCTCCAATGACATGTGCGTTTCTCCTGACAACCTGGAGGTCTCTATGTCGATACGCAAGATCGTTCTGCTTTCCTGTTTGGGTGTGGCACTCGCCGGGTGCGCAGGCTCGCGCGAGGAGCCCCCTCCCACCACCATGCAAGTCGACCTGCAGAAATACCAGGGCACCTGGTACGAGCAGGCCAGGTTGCCTATGCTCTTCCAGCGCAATTGCCAGCAGTCAGAAGCGCATTACGGTCTGCGTGATGATGGCCGCATTGACGTCACCAATCGTTGCAGGGAACAGGATGGCGAATGGAAAGAGGTACGCGGAATCGCCGAATCGCAGCAGCCAGGCAAGACAGACAAACTGTGGGTGCAGTTTGATAACTGGTTCAGCCGCATCGCGCCAGGAATAACCAAGGGCGAGTATTGGGTCCTTTACCACGACCCGTTCTACCAGTTCGCACTGGTCGGCCACCCGAACCGGGAATATCTGTGGGTGCTTTCACGCGCCTCTGAAATTAACGGCGTCAACCGCGAGCAGCTGCTGAAGATTGCTCAGCAACAGGGGTATGACACCAGCAAACTGATCTGGCGTCCGGCAGACCCGACCAAGCCTTAGTCAGCATGGCTGGGCAAGCCCGTAGACCTTGGAGGAAGTACGCATGCTCAAGAGATGGTTACTGCTGTTATGCATTGGCCTAGCAAGCTGCAGCCAGGTGGATGTGCAGACCTACAGCCACGAATCGCCCACGCTTGAGTTGCGCGAATTCTTCGAGGGCCGGGTCGAAGCGTGGGGCATGTTTCAAAAGCGCTCAGGCGAGGTCACGAAGCGCATTCATGTGGTGATCAATGGTCACTCCGAAGGCCGCAGACTGATCCTCGATGAAGCGTTTACCTACAGCGACGGTACTACGCAAAAACGCGTGTGGACGCTAACCCCTGCTGGTCCTGGCCAATGGCGCGGAACCTCTGGCGACGTGGTGGGCGATGCGCTTGGCGAGGTGGCAGGCAACGCATTGCGCTGGAAATATGTGCTGAACCTTCCGGTGGATGGCAAGGAGTACGAGGTTCATCTGGACGACTGGATGTACCTGATGGACAAAAACACTCTGATAAATCGCTCGTTCATGAGCAAGTTCGGCGTGGAGGTCGGCCAGATCACCTTGTTCTTCCGCAAGCGGCCTTGAGGTTGCGTGTGGACAGGCCACTATCGGCCATAAGCAGACATTCGTTACCAGAGGTTCGGTTGACTGGTTGCGGTCTTTCGAAAATGCACTTGGATGAATTGTTTGCGATGCTCCAAAGCAGCTCAGTAGAAATAGGCCGTTATCTTACGATCGTCAATATTACTGCCATCAGCTTTACTTCTAACAGGGAATGCTTCGCACAAGATCTAAAACAAAAACGGCGACTCTGCTTTCTCGTGCAGACCTGCTCTTCGCAATGAGCATTTGTTTCAGTTCATCGGCAGTTTTGGGGAGGGGGTCGTGTCGACCTGGACTTTTCAACCTCTTGGTAGCTTGTTCTTGTTCTCCAAACCAGAGAACGAGATAAATACCATACCCTTCCGCTCGCCAATCTGGAGTGTAAAGCGCATCAAGCTGTCTATCTGATCCTGTCCAGAGCTCGGAGTGCCATTGCCCTTTAATCTCAATCGGAATTCGAAGTGTGCCAGCGGAACAAGTGATATCAACTTCCTTGTCAGCGGCAACATGTGTTTCCGGATCAAAAGCGAATCCCGACGCCCCTTGTCTGAGAAGACCTAGAAGGTGATCACGGCAACGCTCCTCAACGAACGGATTACTTTTATCGTTATAAAATCCGCGCCAGGACTCAGCATCGTCGCTCCGTATCTTCGCTTGGGCGATGGCAAGCTCTTCAATTACAAGAGTTTGTAGGTCCACAAGGGACACAGGGGCAAGATTTCGTGTGATCGCGTTGATAACAGCAAGCGTGGGAGAAACATAGGTCGCTTCGACGCGGATGCGCTTCTGTTCAGCAATAACAACCTTGACCTCTTCAGAATAACCATCAACAGGTGTGTCCCTTAGTCGGGCCAGTGCATCGATTGCTTCATCGCTGGTGTCATTGCCAAGGCGACGGATTAGTTGGACGATGAAACTGCTTGCATCCCAAGAATTTGCATTGCCTGACGAAGTCCCACTCGGGCGATGCACCATTGGCCAAAGCGGTCGAAACGTATTGATCATCCACTCGCTTTGCGCAGCATTAAGGTGGACATCGGTGTCATCATTGTTGCGATTGCTGATTCGATTTCGTATGTGCCAGAGCAGTTCAGGTTCGATCGGCCTAGCACCAAGCTGCGTAACACTAGCGTGGAAATCAACAATAACGCCAATCGCAACCCAAGTACGACGGCGCTCTTCGTCCATCGACGCACATCGAAGCGCTAAGATTCGGCGTAACTCGTCAAACCGGCCGGAGCGGATGAGCCTATCAACCAGCTCTATTTCTGGACCTATCGGTAAGTCTGGAAATCGCTCCAGCCACTCTGCAGCGAGTTGGGTAGTCATGGTGATATTACTTTGGTCGTGCATCAGCGAGTAGAGACCATCTACATATTCGCGCCGTAGCAGTAATTGCGGTTCATGGTAGAGCTTCATTGCTCCTTGCCAGCCACCGCGAATCTGGATCGAAGCCTCGACAGCTTCAGTGAGCCCCAAGATTCCTGCATGATCATCGATGCGGCTATGGCGAAGCTCAAACAGTCCAGCCATTAAGCGCTCATCAGTAAGATCATCGAACCCTACTTCTTTACGATGGCGCTCGGCGAGTGCGGCAACGATAATGTACGCTGCTTCGTAATGCTTCCCTTCTGCAATGCTCTCTGCAATCTGCTGCGCAGTAGGTTCGGGAGAATTGAGCATTAGAAATGTTTCGAACCCAGCGTGCGCTACCTCAGCAATATCATCTCCAAGCCACTGTCCGATCCTCGTATGAGCGGGTGCTTCTTCAATGTCGTTGAAGAGGCTCAGATAAGCTTTAGCAGGGTTGACTAGAGCCCCCCAATCTCCAGAGCGCATTTGCTCAATGTGAAAAGAAAAATGATTTCGGTGCTCTGCATGACGGACCGCTTGCTCGACGCGACGCTTGCGTTCGCTCTCGATCTGTTTGATCTGCCACTCGGGAATTGTCTTGTCTGCGAGTTTTTCAAGCCACTGCAAAAGATCAGGGCTGCGAGCAGCAAAAATTCGGGCAGCGGCACGTACCTGCGCGCCTGCTTCACCATCATGCCGTGAAAGCTGGACCAAATCGCGCCAGCGTTCGTCGCCATTATCTTTGGGGTCGAGCCGATTAAGTAGCGCAATTACATCCGTGTCTGACGGTATAAAGCCGGTCGACCGTTCGCTGAGCCGCCAAGATTGCTGAAAAGGATTGTGATCACTGAGCAGCTCTAAAAACACTAATCGTTGAACGGACCGCCGCAAATTGTCGTCGCTCTGAATGAGCTCGTGTAATTTCTTATGAACATCGCGTTGATATCCATCACGGGTATGGAAAGGTTCCAGCCAAGACCAGAGTTGTTGTGCAGTGACACCGCCAGCCTCTACGACGCGAACAATCAGATGATAAGCTAGGTCGGTCAACACGTCGTTCCCTGGGTGTTCATTCCTATCATCAAGACTCTTAACTGATACAGCTAAGAGATCGAGGACATCTTTTATCTGACCATCTGGAAGGTGCCTCTCCAAGCGCATCAATACTCCAACCGTACGGCTACCACTCGTTGCATAGGAAATCACGAGGTCGACAATCAATTTGGCATCAAATTGCTCGTAGCCGACTTCATCGGCCATTTCGATTGCCAGCCGAACAGACAGCTCATCTGCATAACCGCTCAAGGTGTAAAGGACGTTTGGCCAGACAGTCTCGTCATCAACCTCGACGAGAATTTCGCCAGCAATTTTCCTACACGCAAAAAATGCTTGCGGGTCAAGGAGGATCTTTCGCAGATCATCCGTCAGGGCTGATGCTATTCCACTCCCCCTGACTGCTTCGAGCAGCAGGAGGCTGAGGTTAAACGACGTATCAGGCGTTGAGATCAATCGCCGTATGTCTTCGATGATCACTGGATGCTTGAAACCAAGTAATGCATACGGCCCCCAGTCTCGAAAGCGCGGATTATCTTCTGCCAGAAGCTCCAGAGAGCTGATAAGCAAGCGAGCTTGATCCGCCGTGAGTACATCTGCATCGCCATACTCAATCAATCCCATTGGGTCTGCGGTGATCACAGCTTTGGTAAGAGCCGGGTCTAAGGCAAGCCAGGCGTGAATACCCCGTAGGCTTGAAGGCACAAGACCGCGGTTATGAAACACTGAGAGGAGGCGTCTGCGTTTTTGTGGGGTATTGGCCTGTTTCGAGAGCCATTGAGCCCCTAGGTACTCCCCAATCCGGCGGTGAAGATAGGTGAAGCGATCAACGCCGTTAGCTTTGAATAAGCGAGTGCCTAACATGGCTTCAACGACATTTCCTTCAGGAAGAAGAGATACATCGGACAGTTGCAATTCACCTTCGGTAGCGTTCGCTGCGGAAGTCCGGACAATGGCCTCACTGCCAGTTAGGATCAAACCAGCGCATGCAGCGCCTGCAGCATCAAGGCCAGATTCCTTCCCTGGCTGACTTCTGGTCTTGGTGTCACGATGTTCGACACGTAAAACCTCAATGGCGCGCTCGAAAAGCTCGCTACGCGTTTCAGGTAGCGTCCCTGACCCAGCAACACGAGCAATTAGCTCGAGAGTTTGCGGGTTGCCGAGCAATCCATTGAGCCCTCGTGCGTTGAAATGCTCAATCACGCCTTTGGCTGCCGCTAAACCAAGTGTGGCGCCGAGAAAGGCGGAAGCGTCATCGTCGGTGAACGGGTCAATGTGTAGCTCTAGAGGCTTTTCAGAGTACTGTTCGCGAATAGCCTCTACACCCGTCGCGCTACGCCAATCCGCCACCCGGCACGCAAGAATAAAGCGCGGGTACCCCAGCTTACCGAGTTGACGAAGGACAAGATCCACCCCGTCTCCATCCTTCTGGCTGCTTACCTCATCGAGTGCATCAATGACTAGGATTTGGGCATCGCCTAGTAGTGTATTCGGATCATGGCGGTTGATCAGCTGGCGGGCGGTGCAATGCGAGTAATTTGGAGATGCTGCAAGCCAGTCAAGCAGGTGAGATTTTCCGATGCCCGCTTCACCAAGTATGACGAGAGATTCGGTTCTTTTTAGCAGGTCGTCCTGAGGCAGAATGATTCGACTGTCATTTGTCTCACACCACAGTGTTCGCTTGATGACTGCATGCACTATCAAATTTGCGCATTCATTCATGTCGTGACGTAGCCTCAATCGGGGGCGGTTTAGTCCTTCTGATACTAGATTACCAACCTATGAGAAGCACTATATAGAGAGATACGATGACCGCTTTTGGCCGGTAGCGGCCGAACCAAATCTCTACATGCGATCTCTTCAAGTTAAGCAGCTTCTTGTTAGGCCTTGAAAGCGCTGTAGGTATCCCCCTGCGTCACGTTCAGGGATGGCGTGCCGCTCCTGAACGTTGGACCCCGGAGCACCATCGCTTCTTGGGGTCACATCAAGGAAATACATCGGAGTCCCTGTATCCGCAGATATAGTAGTCCGATTGCCTCGACGGTAGCTCTTCGCGCCGTCGAACCGAATCATCTCGAATCCGCGAGCATTTTCGTTGAACGCTCCCACGACACATGCAGAAAAATCCTCTGAAGAGCGGTCAGTGGTTAGTGTAACTGCCGGGGTCGTCTCTCTAAGTTCCTCAATTGACATCGCGCTGCAAGCACTGAGAAACAATGTGCTTAGTACGGCTAATGCATTCCGCATACGGTAGATCACCCTAGGATTGAGGAGTGATGCCATTGTGGCATCAAAAATAGTCCTGTACCAAGCTCGGTAGGACTGATGAGCGGCTGTAATTACCTCTCATCGAGTAGGGGACGGTGCAGAGTCGGCTCCTGGCCGAAAGCGGTCTACCTGGTACGACAACTTTCGGTCAGAAGCGGTCTGTCCCGAACGATTGCTTTCGGCCAATTGCTGGCGACACTAGGAATCGCTTTCGGTCTGATCAACGATTTTTACTTCTAGCGATCTGGTACTCTTGGATATACTCTCTGTCAGTGCTACTCATCTCGCTGACAGACAAGGAGTGTAAATGTCTACAAGTTTAAACTTGGTGATCTATCATCGTAATGGTGATGATCTAATCGAAGAGGATTTGCGCACTGCGAGGTGTGAGGAAATCCCCCCTTCAATGCTGAATGCTATCAGGGAAAAATTTCCTACTCAGAAGTGCAAGATTTATTACGACAGTACCAAAGAAGATTTTTTTGAAATAGACCACTTTGCCAGAACTGACATCCCTAAAATCATCAGCGTGCTGCGAGGCTTGTTCGACGATTTGATTAAGCATGAGCATGATTTGCGAAATCTAGGAGTTGATACGGCATCCCCCCGACTGAAAGGCTCGGACCTTACTTTATTTAACATTCTTCCTAGCCAGAATGAATTGGATCCGACGTCAGTGGCCATTGGAAGATTTCGAATTCTGATCAGCATCATTGATATTTTTAGTGAGATGCAGACAAAGTACGTCAACGAGCCTGATGCAGTTCTGAAACTAGGGTGATAGAAATGTGTTCAGCTAAAAATAATGAGGCTCCAGAAAATACTACAGACAACAATACCTTGGTTATCGGCCCCGCCTCGGCTGTAGTGACTGCCGACATTGCAAGAAAAGCAGAGCACAGATGTCTTTCCGCGCTATCAACGCTTGCTCAAAATACCGTAACTTTGGAAGTCACGAGACCATCCGTCACCAATTGTCCAGACGGCGGGCATGATATCGACGTGAGGGGAAGTGTCAAAGAAGTAAAAGAATTGATCGTCACAATGACCGCGACCGAACCAGAAAACCTAGAGTTTCTCGATAATGCCGCTGAGAACGGAAAACTCCAAATCAGAATTGATGTAAAAAGCGGGAAAACAGTTTCTGCTGACATGATAGATAACCATGCTGCCAACTCAAGTAGAAGCCCAACTTTTCAAGTTAATCTCCTGCTTTTAACTCACCCAGAGGTCAAAATTACCAAAGAGGCCGAAAAGAGACTTAGCCAACAGAAGAATAACTTTAAAGAGATAGGAGTTTTGATTGATGTAGCTCAGCCGGAAGGTTTGGAGCGGATCGAAACTGCAAATAAGGCTCGCGCACTGAGTGCGGATGGCGAAGCGACTGAGCAGAGCTTATCGGAGCCAAAATAGCAGTAGTCGACAGGTTCTCGAACACCACCACTCACCTTCGTAGACATCAAGCAAATACAGCACCTCATCATTGAAGCCTTGCGGCGTATACCCTTAGTTTTCTTACGCCACTTGCAAAAGCCATGACCGTGCAGAATCGCAGAACACCCCCCATGCTTATGGGGCCAGGTCGGTGACACCTTATTGGGACCTGACAGTAAGGCCGTGAACACTTGGCCGGCAACTTCGGGTCAAAAGCGGCCGCTTGCAAATGGCCGCTTTTGACGGAAGCGGACGGTCGAGATCGCTTCTGGTCAGCTCTCGCCCATCGTGACCGGCAGAGAGCGGCCAGGAGTGCAAATATCTCTTGATTTGTCTCTACCGTTGGTTAAAGTCATGATGCTGATCTCGTCCATATACGGCAGGGAGACGACCAAGCAGTATCTGTAGTTTCGGTCTGGTGATGTGGTGGGTTTGATGAGCAAAAACCACAAGATCAAACTTGATCGGCTATGGAGAGTCTACTTAACTCTCGATGCAATATAAGCAACTAGTTCGATTTTAAAGCTTCTAATTCACGCTTGGATTGCTCTCGATGGACACTTGCTGCGAGAAACTTTACCAATTCCTTTTCTTCGAACCAAGACCTTCGAGGAGAGATAATAAAATCGTGATTTGACTTTATTAAGTTGATGTTATTCCTGTCTTTGTGCCTAAGGCTAGGGGTGGATATATTGAAAAGAAATCCTTCAACCACAAACTGGTGCAGATCGAAATCTTTTCTATTATGGGTTACGGGAGCCATAATAAAGGAGCTATCAAATTTATTAAGGACATCTTTGGGGTCGAATAATTTATAAATATAAATCGAGAAGAGCTTTTCATCGATATTGTTTGAGTTGCTTTTGAGATAGTTTTTGAATATGGATTCTAATTGGCCATCCAACTTGAAGCCACGAAATAAATCTGCTGGGGATATGGAAGCGCGCCAGAGAATTGCAACGCAGAATCTCACAATCTTGGCGCAATCCACATTGCTAAATCTAATAGAGTGACTCGACTCTATTGCGCCTCTTTTGTATCTGAACTTGTTTATTACGTATTTTTCGCAGCCAGTATTTATTTCTTGCTCGCATTCTTTGCAAAGCAGTTTCCAGTCTCCGCTGTTGCTGGACTTGTGGTTTGGATCGTCGTGTGCGCTGAGTAAAACTCCTTTCCCGTTATTTTTTCTGAAGATGGCTTTGAAATATGAGTTTGGTATGGAGTGCGAGTCCAATAGCGGCTTGATTAGGCCGCAGAGACGACATTTATTCATTCATTAGCTGCCTTACTGGAATCCTCGTTAATTCTTGAGCCGGGTGGCAGATTATTCTTGATGGGTCCGAATTCTAGTCGCCTGGTTTGTCTAACACTAGCTACTACAGTCCTTTTTTGCCGCTAGCGTGTCGTTAGCCAACGTCCGCCTCTGGCCGTTAGCCGCCATTTGTGAAGAAAGATGCTTTTAGGTTTTGGCAAGCGCCGAGTTTTTTGGTGCTCTTGGCTTACGCTTGGTCTCGGGCAGCTTACGAGTCTGAATCAACTGCTGCTCCAAGGTTTCTGCTCTTGCCAACTGAGCCGCGGCGCGCTGCTGCACTTGGCTGAGCTCGCTCTGGGCCGACTCCAGTTTTCGCTGCAGATCGTCACTCTTTCGGCTGGCGGCTTTTACCTGATTTGCAACAGCCTTACCCTCCTCTCGCGCACGATCAATCTCGCGGTGAGCCCGATCCTCAACGCCGCGCACATAGGTTTCTTGCGCGACACGCTCCTGCTCGGCCTTGAGTCGTAACGCCTGCAGTTCCTGCTGCAATTCCAGGTTGTGCTGCTGGGCCTCGCGGCGCTCGTGCGCCAAACTCTCCCGTTGCTGCTGCAGGTCATCGATCTGTGTCTGACGTTGGGACAGTAGCAGTTCCAGGTCAGCCAGACGCAGTTCGGCGGCCTGACGCCCCACCACCGCTTCTGTCATCTGCTGTCGTCCCTTCGCCACATCCTGTCGAGCTTGATCCTCGACTACTGCGAGTCGTTCACGCTCAAGATCCAACACTTGCCGCTGCTCAGTTAGGGTCAGCTCTGCCGCGCCTTGTGCAAGATGTGTAGCCTGCTGCCACACAGAAACGAAGGCTTGTGACACCTCGCTAGGTAAGGTTGGCAAACGGGTCTCGCCGTTCAAGCGTTCGGCCAAACGTGCCCACCAAATATCCAGCAGTCCACCGACTCGCGCCGGGCTACCTCGCCCCAGTTCTAGGCGCACCCGCTCCACAGTCGGTCGTTCGCCGCGGCCAAGCACCGCATCCGCAGCCGCAAACACTTCATTTTCCGGCACCCCTACTGCCATGACCTGCCTCCGTATATATTAGATCTGATAATTAAATGTTATCCGACCTAAGGCACATAGGAAAATACGGTGGACGTATTAAATAAAACGGCTCAGCCGATTTCAGCCAAAAAAACGCGTTTAGACCCCACGGTGCTGGCGCATAGCACCCAGGCCGCCGCGGAGGCTTTTATTGCCGCCGGTACCGCCGAGAACACGCTGCGCAGTTACCGCAGCGCCTTGAATTATTGGCAAGCCTGGCTGCAGCTTCGCTACGACAGGGTGTTCGGCGATGACGCCATCCCCGTGCCGGTCGTTGTGCAGTTCATCGTTGACCATCTGGCGCGCCCCGCCGCTGACGGGACCTGGCACCATCTGCTGCCCATCGAGTCCGACCTGGCCCTGTGCAAGGCTGGGGTTAAAGGCAAACCCGGACCACTGGCCTTCAGCACCGTCAGCCATCGCTTGGCCGTCCTGGGCAAGTGGCACAAACTCCAGCAATGGGACAACCCCTGCGCCGCACCCGCGGTCGCCGCGTTGCTCAGGGAGGCAGGCAAGGCTCAGGTTCGTCAAGGCATTCGCGTCCGTAAGAAAACCGCCCTTACTCGCGAACCCCTGCAGGCGCTGCTGGCGACTTGCAGCGATGGGCTACGCGGCCTTCGTGACAAAGCCCTGCTGTTACTTGCATGGAGTGGCGGCGGGCGTCGAAGGTCTGAAGTGGTGACCTTAAGAATAGAAGACTTGCGCCGCCTGGATGAAGAAACCTGGCTGTATGCGCTCGGCGCGACCAAAACCGAGACCAGCGGTCAGGTCCGCGAAAAACCGTTGCGTGGCGCCGCGGCACGTGCCCTGGATACCTGGCTCAAGGCTGCGCCCTGCTCTACCGGGCCGATTTTCCGCCGGATACGCAAGTATGGCCAGATAACCGAGACCGCCCTGTCGGGGGATGCGGTGGCCCGGATGATCAAGCGCCGGGCGAAGCTGGCCGGTCTAGAGGGCGATTGGGCGGCGCACAGCTTGCGCTCTGGTTTCGTCACCGAAGCCGGTCGCCAAGGTGTCCCGTTAGGTGAAGTGATGGCAATGACCGAACACCGCAGCGTTAACACCGTCATGGGCTATTTCCAGGCCGGCGCCTTGCTGTCCAGCCGGGCCACCCGACTGCTGGAGGACGACGATCAGGAGGTGTCCCCCGGCCCCGAGTAACCCGACATCCTTTGCCTACAGGCGAAGGCGGCAACCGGACAAACCACGTTTTCAAGCGTGCAGTGCAAGACCGAGCCACCAGCAACCCCACGCATCCGTGTTGTTAGCACGTCCGCCGGCTACGGCACGGAAATCAGACGCGTCAATCCTTGAGTGTTTGCCTGGCCTGCAGGTACAGCGGCATGAGTTGAAAAAAAAGCTCATCAACTGCGGCGCTGTAGCCAACGGCCTGCAGGCGGAGTTCGTCGAGAAGTTGCTTGAGCACCTGCGCCTGAGCAAAGCTTCGGGCTCGCTGATAGTCATCTGGCTCGAGCGCCTGGACAGGCGCCACGCTTAACTGGCGGCGCAACTCATCCAGCCACGGCGTCAGCCTGTGCTGGGCCGCTTCCAACAGCGGCGCAAAGTCACGCCACAGATTACAATCGGCGTCCTTTGTCGCGGATGCGGATGCGGATGCGGATGCGGATATTGCGGAGGGATCGGCACCATAGGTGAAAAGACGACACAGTTCCTGCGTCATCGCATCAAACTCCAGCGTCTGCTTATGGGCATGCCGGCGGCGCTGCGCATCGATTACTTCGTAAAGACCTAAATGCCGCTGCATCTTGTTGAGTTCTTGCTCCGCAAACCGCACGGCAACCTTCGCTTCCTTGATGATTGTGCGTGACTGTCGAAGCTGCTCGCGCAGCCGCTCGTTGCGGTCCAGTAAGCGTTGGCGCTGATTGGTGAATACTCGCCGTTCCTTGGCCAGTAACCCCTCAAGCTGTTGACGCCGCTTCGCGAAGGATTTCTCCATGTTGTGGGCCTTCTCGACCCCGACTTGTCGCTGTGCCGAAAAAGCCTGCTCAGCCTCCTGGCGCCCCTGCGCTGTCGCTTGCTCCCACAACATGCTTAAGGCATGGTTGATCGGGGCGGGCAGCGTATTCCTCTGGAGGCGATCGAGCAGACAGATCCACCATCGATCGAGGAGCGCTCCAATACGCTGTGGGTCCCCGCACCCCAAGTGTGCGCGCACGCGCTCGGCAGTGGCACTGCGGCCGCAGGCCAGAACCGCATCGGCCGCGGCATAGATGTCCTCATCACTTGGCTGGATCATTGCCGAACCTGCCTGAGCGGACTGAGCTGAATCCGCCCCACGATAGGTTCCACCCGTAAGGCAGCGTATTGCCTCGCGCGGGATCGCACCAGCTCAAGGCCTCCGGCGAAACCTCCGTGAAGCTGACACGATCACGTTGGGCTTGGCGAAACCTGTGACGTGTGTGGCTGATGAGATCACGTCGGGTGAGTTCGACCGCAGCACTACTGAGCAATCGGGCCAACATGGGTCGGTCCCACAATAGATGCCAAAACAGCAAACGCTCCCTGAAGGCCCATCCAACCATCCATCCCCTGGCTTGTAAACGCGCCCTGAGCCTTTTCAAATGGTACAGCTTGCGCTGGAAGCCTTCCGGAGAATTTGGCCAGGCACTCAAGGGGCCAAACTTATCCAGACGGTTCGCCGCCTCCAGGATCCGGTAGAGGCCCAGTGGATCGGCCTGCCCAGGCAGATCAAGACATACACAGAGTACGTAATGAGTGAATACGGCACGCAACCACGACTGGGCACGGGCGTCACATGGACGCTCGCTGCCCATCAATGCAAGCAGTCCTGCCAGCCTTCGCCAATCCGGTATCCCGCAAAGGCGCATCAAGCGCGCAGCGGAAAAGTAGCGAAACGGACATTGGTTGAGACGCAGTTGTGCAGCCCAACAACCAGTGTCTTCGTGCGGATGAACCAGGCGCTGCAATAATGGCCAGAGTGGATCGTCCAGCACGCTCTGCAGGCAGGGAAAATCCTCAATCAGCGCCGTGCGCAACGCTTGCCTTGGAAAACTGCCCGTGAGGTAGTCGGGCCACTTGTGATTCAACGTCTCAGGCATCGCACGCCCTCTTCGCTTCGCCCACCACGCGTCTCCCCAGCGAGAAAGTCCGGGCCCGGTGGCCGCGCAGCCGGCGGCAACAGTCAACGCGTGGCCAAAGAAACTGGCCCGCAGTCGACGAACAGGTTTGATATACGACATCGCACAAGCGCCTCTGAATGTGCCATCACTGCGTATCTCATGATGGACCTATCCGAGGAAGTTCGCCGAAAGTTGGGTGGTCGTCTTTATCTACGTGGTGAATGCACAAACCTCTGTAAGGCTGAAACGTACGCAATAGAGCGGCAAGGGATGTGCTCAGGTTAATAAAGTCGGCTGGCGTCGTAGAACGAACCGTCAAATAATATCAACAGTGCCATCCATCCAGACATTTGCTTCTTCAGGAGGCTGAAAATGTTTGCCAGCATCTGCACCATGCCCTGTGACCCCCTCCCTGCTATTGTTTGGCCAAACCCCGGCCACCGAAACTTCTCCACGACCTTTCCTTCTCAAAAAAACCGACGGTCGCTTCGCTGTGGGACGCGTTTGCAGGCTGACTTTTGCGTATGGCTGGAACAGGACGTGCACGTGCGACGATATTGGGCGCAGCCCCACGTGTTCAAGTGGACGGAAGGTACGAGCAAATTTCGCTATGCCCCGCATTTCCTGGTGGAGAATGATGATGGCGGTGGGTGCTATTGCACAGTACAAACAAGCCTTACAGGCATGACCGCGCAGCAAGGCGCCACCCGGTCCGCCTTTGACGCATTGTGCCGGGAGCGGGGCTGGCAATTTTCCCGTATAGCTGAAACCACCGTGCACACGCCGAGCTTTGCCACGCTGCAGAAACTGTACCTGCGCAGTCAGGACACCACCCCTGATGAATACGCGGCTTGTCTGAGGCACTTGACCGGGTTGGTTTGGCCGGCGACTGTCAGGGAGCTATTGCACGCCCTTCCGTCGCCCTGCCTCGCCGCGCTCTGCGGTTGCCTATTTTCAGGGCAACTTGTGGCTGACCTGAGCCAGGCCCTAGACCTGGATATGCTTATCCAGGGCCCATGCACGGTTGAAGACCGTGGCTAATGAACGACCGCTGCCGGTAACGGGGGCTCAGTACCTGATCGACGGCCTCGTCTATGAAGTCATAGAGATCGATGACGAACTGGTCACGCTGTCGACGCTTACCCACCTGCGCGTTATAGGCATCGCCCTCGGTTCGTTCCTGAGCGATCTCAAGCGTCGCAACATCACCTTGTTTGCCGACAAGCCTGGGCATGGTTCCAACGCCATCGCTTTTGCCTTTCCTGATGATCCGAAAGTGATCGAGGCGAAACGCAAGTTTCGCTACATCCGCACCACACTGAGCGAACTGCACAACCAGCTGCCCGAGAAGCCCACTAAGGCCATCATCCAACGGATAGCGAGCGAAACCCAGGACAGTCATGCTCCGGGCTACTCGACGCTTTGCCGCTGGGTTGCGCGGTACCGAGCTCACGGCAACGATGAGTTTTCTTTGTACAAACTGCCGAGCCCGATGCCCCGCGGACGCAAACTCGCCGCGGAGATTCAGATCAAGCTCAAGGCACTCATTGACGACGAATACATGGCGCGCGACGAGCGCATTACCGTACAACGTGTCTTTCAATTGCTGGACGGCCACGTGTTATTGCTCAATCGACAACGTGCCGTGTCCCTGCAGCCGCTATTACGCCGACCCTGCCGCTCAACGGTGGTACGCGCCATCGCCAAACGCACCGGCTACCACTCGGATCGTGCGCACCTTGGGGCCGAAGCCGCCTACAAAAGGCACCAGTTTAGCTGTGAGCAGAGTCGGCCCAGTGCACCGCTGGATGTCTGTGAGATTGACACTTACCCTGTGGATCTGATGATCGTTGATGACCAGCACAACGTCCTGGGCCCGATTGCCTACCTCACCGCCATCATCGACTTGCACTCGGAAATGGTCATTGGCTGGGAACTTTCGCTGACGTACCCCTGTGCGGAAAAGACATTAAGAGCGCTTCGCATGGCGTTTGAAGCCGTTCCCGGAGAGGAATACCAGCGCGGAGCAATGATACACCTGGTCAGCGACGGGGGGCCTGAGAATACCAACAGCATGGTACACACTGTTCTTGATCGCCTGGACATCAAGTGGACGTTGCCACCGCCCGGAAGCCCCAATACCCGCCCGCGCATTGAGCGTTTGTTCAGGACATTCGCGTCGTGGGTACATGAGCAGTACGGCACAACTTTCTCAAATCCGCAGGCGTGTCGGGATTACGATGCGGCGCGCCACGCCTGTTACACCATAGAAAATCTGGTGGATTATTTTCGCGAATGGCTGGAGGACATCTACCACAATACCAAGCATGAGACGCTGAATATGCCGCCTCGGGTGGCCTGGGAGCGCGCGATGCACAACCAGTTGCCACCGAGAAAATTTTCCTCTGAGGCGCTGGACCAGCTGTATCGCGGAATCGCATATTCCGCACTCAGTGGCAATCGCGCCGCTTTCTTCAACCTGATGTGGACCGGCCCCGGTCTGGGAGCAGTGAAGGCCAAACTTCACAAGAATCAAAAAGCGATTTGTTACTACGATCCGACTGACCTCGGAGTGATTTGGGTCGCGGCCCCCGACACACCACGCGACATGGTGCCCGCCAGTGGAACAAAGAGAGCCTACCAGGAAGGGCTGACCCTCTCTGACCATCGTCTAGTCCAAGCCAAGCTTTCGGCTGACGGCAAGCAGTTCGATGACAGTGATGCGCACCTCGCGTTGCGGCATTTGCGTCAACGCATGAGCGAGGATCACGATAGATTCATGGCAAGCAAGCGTAAGAATGCCCACAAAACTCATGAAAGGACTGAAGTATCCTACCCCGACATGGCAGCCGCGAATGCTGAAGAACCTTGGGCGGAGGACATTACAAGCCCGTGGCGGGTGGATGGCATATGACCACCAATTCGCAACGCCAAGCCAAGGTGCTCGAGGCGCTCAAGCAGTGTGTGGTATGGCACCCCAGCTTTGCTCATGCCCATCAACTTGCCCGAAAAAGCATGACCACGACCAGAGATCGCCACGCGGCTGCGTCAATGATGTTGATCGGCGACACGGGGGTTGGCAAATCCACCTTATGCGAGGGCATCGAACGGGAGCTCAATATTGATACAGAATACGATACTGACTGCAGCCACAGCTGCATAAAACACTGCCTGCTTGTCGAAGTGCCTCCCCAAGCCACCATCAAAACCTTGTCGATAGAGCTCCTGACGAAACTGGGTCTTGAGAACCGTGGCCGCCTTGAACAAATGGGCAGTGCGTCTCTGAATCGGCTCATCCTGCAACGTCTGATCACCATGCAGACACGGCTGATTATTCTGGACGAATTTCATCGAATCCTTGATCAGGGCGCGGCCGCAACAAAAAAAATGGTATGCCGATGGGTGAATCAGATCCTCAACCAAGCAACCATCCCTATCGTGCTCGCAGGACTGCCAACAATTGAAACGCTGATCGACACTATCGCAGAACTGAGCGATCGATATCCCTATCGCGCCCACCTCAGGTATTTCAACTTCACCGATAAGGCGGCGACTGCGCAATTTCGGAAAGTCATTGAATTGATCGAGCTCAAAGTCATTCAACCTGCGGGCTTTGCTGAACGAGTTCTCCTTACCGAAGATCTGCTGTTCGCGGGACTCTGCTTAGCCACCAACGGCAGCTTGCGCCATCTAAACATCCTGCTGAATGACAGCCTGACTCACGCCTTGGCGCGCGAGGGCGACACGCTCACCCTTGAGGACTTCGCCTGCGCCGCGGACGATCTCGATTTCTGTCGACCCCACAACCCGTTCCGTCTCTCTAGTCGAGAATTGCATGCAGCGCTGAGAAAGAGATATGCGAGAACTTTGTTATCTTCCTAAACCGACCGAGTTTGAGGGGCCCAAAAGTTTGTTGATGCGTATGGCGCATTACAATGGGTTCGGCACGGTGAGAAACATGTTCGGGTATTTTGCTATCAGCCCGAGTCGATGGATTGACACGCTCGGTCAGCACTCCCCTGTGCTGAAACTCGTCTCTGAACAAGCGCCATCCCTGGCCGACGACTTGCGCAAGGCTTTTTACAGCGTAGCGAAAGACAGTGCGAATTTTATCAAGGCGAACAATGTCTACCTGCTTCGCAAAGCTTGCCCAGATAATTATTTGTATTGCCCCGTATGTATTGAATCTTCAAAGTCGCTTGTATTTCACGATGTCGCTGACATAGGAGTGTGCCCGGTTCACGGCTCGAAGCTTGTCATCCGGTGCCCTAAATGCATGCGTACAGAGAGCTGGCACAGTGCCAAACTGTTCCACTGCGTATGTGGATTCGAGCGGAGAACAGCCGACCAAGCCCAATCCAATTTTGTGCCCTGCTTGCTCGATCCGTTCCAGTCACCGGAAGTAGTAGAAGAGATACGGAACAAGTACACCATTGCCAAGGTCTGCGCGTCTCTCTGGGGTGCTCGGCAGCATGATGATAATCATAACTGCTGTGATTTGCCTTTGAAGGTTATCAATCACATCGATAGGACCGTCGCCGCGCAGGTGAACAAATATCCGGGATTTATTAAGTCATTACATAGGGCTCCCTGGGACAATTATGGCGACTTCACCGTCGCCTGGCTTGCGGATCGTGCATTAAACCGTCTGCGCACCGACAGCAAGCCATGCTTGGACGACTGTTGCCGATTCGCAACAATCGATCGCAATAATGCAAGGACGGCAATATTTGACGACATGAAGCTGGTAATTAAAGCTCATAACTTTGCAGTTCGAGGCTGGATGGAGCAGCAGACCCCTTCTCACTTTACTCGTCCGCCACGATGCGAAATCATACGTAAGATGAATGCCGAAAATTCATCCGGCGCTGAACGCTCCGCTAGCACGGATGGACTTACCAAGGACGAAGCAGCTGCTTTCCTAAAGTGTCCACTGTCCTCAGTTAATGGTTTACTTAGTCAAGGGTGGTTAAAAAACCTTGATCCAACTCGTGCCTTTCAACTACAGCTTCCTGACGTCATAGATCGGTCCTCAACCGAAAAGTTCGCTGATCGATACGTTCTACTACATGAGCTAAGCAAAATATTTAAATTGCCCACTGGTTTAATAACCTGTCTTTTGAGTGCGCATTGTATACAGAAAAACACTTTCCCCGCAGGACCTGAATTTTATGATCGCGCCTCCGCGTCTGAATTTTTCAGTCGACCTTAGATTCAGTATATGACTTCTTGATATAAAACGGCGAAACAAGAACTGCTTTGGCAGGCTGTGAGAATCGCACGTGCAGTTTAATTAACAATACAAAACATCATATTTCAGGTCCGAAAAGAGAGATGTTTCTCCGCCAATATTCATCCTAACTTTTAAGCAAAAGCCACGTTGCAATTATCGTAACTTCACGTGCCGATGGACTTGCCTGACGCCGAAATTGCAGTTTCCGCTCGACATCCGCCAACGCCTGATTCAGCAGTGATCTCATAGAGGCCAGAGTCTTTACCACGAGCAGTGGGTACGGCCGCGGCGAGGAACCGCATTGGTCTTACAACAGCACGGGCGTTTCCTCACCTACAGCTACACCCTGACCAACGCCCGCACGATCATCCCGAAATCTCTGCTCGACTGCGCCAAGTGCCTACAAAACGATAGGTATATGTGTTTGTGGTGACCGAACCGATAAGAGTGTTTAAACCCTGAATCACTCTGATCCGTTCATCCTGCCTTTTTCAAAAAATATCGACCTTGGCTACCAAAACGCTGAGGTTCGACTATAGCTTCACCCATAGCCTGTGCTTTAAACACCCTCGACTCAAGGAAGTGACAACATGCCGATTGTTTTTGTCCACGGGGTCAATAATCGAAAGGAGGACGTGGACTACGAACCGTCCCGTGCTCGAATCGAGCAATCCCTGCGCAGCATCCTGGCACCTGACTTGGGTATTGATACGAAGGTACTGAGCGTTTCCTTCCCTTACTGGGGTGGTGACGGCGTGAAGTTCCGTTGGAATCAGGCATCGCTTCCGTCGAGCAAAACCATCGTCAAGGCGCTGAGCCTCAAACTCACCGGTTTACAGGCTGCTGAATACGAACTGTGGATACAGGAAGTACAGACACAAAACGGCGGAAAGCCCGTGGTACTGGGCGATATCAGCCGGCAAGACAAGGGTTTTGCAAAAGCGGTGGACCTAGTGTGGGATGCGGCTTCAATCGTCGCCCAAACCAAAGAAGAGTATCGGGAAGTACTCAAGCGTTATGAGGCGTCGCGCAAATATGCAGCAAATATCCCGGCTTGGGCAATCCAGCAGCCGCCACTGACCAATCGACAGTTCATCGACAAGCTCAATCAGGAAATTGCCCCACTGCTAAGCGCGCAGGGTGCGTTGGCGGTTCAGACAATGGGGTTCAAAGACTGGTGGGCTTCACTGGGCGAAGCTGTCAATCGGCTGGGCTCGGCACCCAACGACGCGGTCACTGCCCTGGCCCTGGCCCGGGCTCGCGAATCGTTACATACCAAGGCGACTCGGTTTCTGGGCGATATCTTCGTCTACCTCAACTCACATCAAGGAGCCAATGCACCGGGCGCCATTGTCAACGTGGTCATGGACGCTTTGCGGAAAGCCGATGAAGATCGCAAGCCGGGCGATGACAAACTGATCATCATTGGCCACAGCCTAGGCGGCGTCATTCTTTACGACATTCTCACGTACTTTGATACGAACATCAAAGTCGATCTCTTTGCCACGATTGGCTCGCAGATTGCTGTGTTTGAAGAAATGACGCTCTACCGCGCAAGCCAGCAAGGCGTGCCTGCCAACCCTCCTAAGGACCTTTTGAACACGCCAGCAAATGTCGAAAAGTGGGTCAACATCTTCGACACGAACGACATCTTTTCCTTCCGGGCAGAAGGAGTTTTCAATGGCGTGAAGGATTACAAGTTCGATACCGGTTACGGGCTCCTGGAAGCACATGGTGGTTATTTCGCCAGGCCCAGTTTCTATAAACGACTTGCCGTATGCCTGAAGGGCAAATGACATGGAACCTCTATTTCTTTCGCAAGCGGTAAAAGACAAACCCGAGTCGACGGCAACCCACGTTTTACTCGTCGGTTGCGGAGAATATCCGGCCATGGGACAAACGGACTATTCGAGTGTGCAACCGCTGGATTCACCGCATACCTCTGTTCAGGAGATGGTGAATTGGTATCTGGGCGGAGTACACGCCATGCCTGCCGGTATGGAAAAACCACCTCACGAAGCATTTTCTAACCCAGACGCACCGCTGGGATCACTCATGGCTCTGGTCTCTCCTTCAATCAACATTCTAACCCCGGCAGGAGGCAATGTTGCTTGCGAGCGACCCACGCTAGCCAATATCCGCAGGGCTTACAGACAGTGGCATGAACGACTGGGAGCCAACCCCGAGAGTGTCGGCGTGTTTTATTTCTGCGGGCATGGGGTCAGTGATGGTGTTAATCAATTTCTTATCGCTGATGACTTCGGTGAAGACGGTGTCACATGGGCCAACACCTTCCACGTCTCCAATACCCATCAGGCAACGATCCGCGCGACGAGCGCGCGGATCGTTTATGTGATCGATGCTTGCCGGGAATTCAGTGACGATGTCCTGGACCAACTGGACATTCCCCGGGGACTTACCGAGGGCACCAAAAAAGGCAAGATCACTTGCGCCGGTTCAGCAATTCTACGTTCCACTTCCGCCAACCGCTTGGCTTACACGCCCGACGAAGGTGTGACCTATTTCACCCAAGCGCTGCTCCAGGCTCTGCGTGGATACTGCGGGGAAGAGCGCGACAGCACCCCAGGCGTATTCGATGTCAGACCTTCGGAACTACAAATGGCGACGGCCGCATTATTGAATCACCTACTGCTCCTGCAACCCAACCTGCAACAGCATGTCGCCTTTGAAAGCGAGGGAACGCACCTGATCGCGTTGAATGTCCTCGATCGAATTCCAGACGTACTGGTTGAAATGGACATAGATCCAGCGGTGCTGCGCGAGATATCCCAAGCGTACCTTGAGAACGCGGTGACACCTCGTCAACTCAAGACACTCATCGATGGTCCTGCATCGTTCAGAGTGCCGCGAGGTGAATGGCATTATGGCGCTGAATTCAATCAGGACGGTTATCAAGTCACGCCGAAACACCGCTACATGAGCAGGGTGATTTTTCGTGACAATCTCACAGCCAAAAGCGTGTGAAACAACATGAACATATTGACCGTTTTTGTCGCAGGCCAGGAGAGTGATTCACGGCTCCTGACGTTACCTTTCGAAGTGTTTTCAACCCGTGGGGAGCGCTTGGGCAAAGGCACCGCCTCCCCCGCCCAACCGGCCAGGATAGAACTGCGCGATGGGTGCGTTACGGAATCCGGGCGGGTTTACGTACTGGCGAAACTGCCAAACGGCAAGCAGATACAGGAGGTTGCTGAACTGCAGAACGGCCAAGGCCATGTGACTCTTTTGCAAAGTACCAACAGCCCAAGCGATTGGCTGGATTGGCTCAGGCCGTTTCGCTCTCTGGATCACCTCAACGCCACGGTGCAGGTCGAATTCTCGCCCGCAGCACCACTTCGAGGAGTCGGACAGGTCTGGATGTTGGTCTGGACCCTGGACAATGGGCAGTGGATAGATGCCGACCTCCAACCGTCGAAAACGGAAAAACAAGGCAATATCCAGCAATTCTGGTTCGATGTGCCCAACCAGCCACACTTGCTGCAAATTGGCGGCGAAGACGTTGCCTGGCGAATCATTTCATTGCCACCTGCTGGGGAGGTTCGTGTGGCGCTGACCCCCAGTGACAAGGAAATCGGTAATTCGATGGATATCACCATCGGACGCCGCAACGCGGACAACGAACTGATTATGTCCTACCTGGCGCGCGGCGCCATGGAGCAAGTCAGCAGCCTCGCCGACGCATGGCAAACCGCCGATCAGATGTTGCAAGCTAAATATCAGGACCCTGTGGGTGCCGTGGCAGGCGCTTATGTATTGCTTAAATTGCGCCTCTTGGACCAGCGTCGGGACTGGATGGAAAACCTAGTGACCTCATTTCCTCACCTATCGGACGCCGCCATCGTTTCTGCAGCCTTTATGCTCCAGGATGAAGTCTCGGATGAAACGCTGATACGTGCCCGTATCAAACAGGCGCTGGAAAACGGATTGCCTGTATTCACCCTGGGCGCGAAGTTACTGGTGGAGACCATGGCGGCCATTCATCGTGGCGAGGAGGAGTCACCCGAATTCCAGGCTGATTATCTGCAGGCCAAAACCTATGCTCGGGCGATCTGTACGCAGGGTGCCTATTTTGCCTTCTACGGCACCAATCCTAGAACCCCATCGTCGCACCCCACCTACGGTTCGCAAAATTCGCCCAAATCGACACCCCGGGACTGGGTGGATGAACTAAAGGCCCTGCAGGATTCGTTCAAAAAGCTGATCGCCACTCAGGGGGCAGGCATTGCCGCGCAGTTTTCTCTGGACATTATTAACCGCGAAGCGCGTATCGCGCTGAATATACCGGAGATCGGCGCTGCTGAAGTGGACGTGTCGCTGAATCTGGAGTCGGAATCACTGGACGAGGTTCGCGCTAATAACGCAGCGGTCATTATCCCCGGAGAGTATTGACCCCTCGGGGACTCCACCCCAACATCTCGAGTTGTACCAGCTCAGTGTAGATGTTGCTGCAATTTTCTATTGAGCAAGGTCGGTGATTGGAATCGGTCTTCTGTTGATATCCAGTCGTTCGGTAATCAGGTGGGCTGGCCTTAGGCTGGCATGACGAAAATCCCGAGCTCCCTTTGAATCATGCTCTGCTCGCGCGGCGTTGCCCATACTGATTTCTCACCGAATAGATCAAGAAAAGAAGCATAGCTAGCGCTGGATTGCCACGACCGCGCTGTCCAGCTCCCAAAGCCGTTGAAATCTGGAACCAGCCGGATTAACGACATCCCATTTCCAAGCACTATAACGCCCAGCTGACATCTGAGATAAAGGGCTGATAACGACCGTCCGATTTTGGCCGATTGCAGCCTATCAAGACGGCTCCCTAAAGCCGCCGGAGTCGCGTAATAGCGTCTGTAATCGCATTTGCATTTGTATCCAATGTCTCAATGGCCATGAATGCACTCTCTGCAACACTCTGTACGCCATTCTGTGAAAGCCATTTTGTGACCTCCTCTATCGCTGCCCCCAGCGCATGCTGGTTGTGCAGCAGGAGTGTCAGAGCATCTGCCGTGGCAATGTTTGAGTCTGATTTATATGACATGGTATTCGTCCTTTGAGTCGGGTTCGGAAAAGCCTAGTTCATCACATCGCCGGCGAAAGCAAATCACTCATTCAGTAAGCTCTATTTGTGCACCAAAATTGAACCCCAGTCCATCTCAGGCCAATATGGCCTTTTTCAGACGCCAAAATAACCGATTTTCTCTAGGAAAATCATAGGTTTGTGTTTTCCTGAATGTGGGGGTGAAGGAGAAACTCTTGCTCCAAAACTCCTGTGATTATCAATGTTCACCCAATATCTTGCCTATGGCCGCTTTCGGCCAAAAGCAGACGTCGAAGAATGCTGCTTCGCTCAAGGATTGAAGTAGGATCGTAAGACGCTCACTTCGCAATCTACATCTGTGTCACCTTCTGGATTGTTTTTCCTCGCCGTCGCGCTAATCTGAGTTCATCCAGAGCCCAGCAGATAAGGGATTTCATCCATAGGAGCAACGATGTCAAAACCTCGTGTCTTCATCGGCTCATCCGTTGAGGGACTCAGTGTCGCTTATCCGGTACAGCAGAACTTATTGCACGAAGCGGAAGTCACCATCTGGGACCAAGGCGTTTTTGAGTTATCTCAGACTACGATGGAGAGTCTGACTAAAATCCTCTCGGAAAGTGACTTCGCTATATTCGTTTTTTCACCGGATGATTTAGTTCGGATTAGAAATGTAACTGCACCTGCAGTTAGGGACAATGTACTTTTTGAGTTTGGTCTATTCATCGGCAAACTAGGACGAGAGCGAGTATTTTTCATTCTGCCATCGGATGGTGACCTACATATCCCTACTGATCTTTTAGGAGTTACGCCTGGTAGATATGAGTCAACACGCGAAGATGGCAGCATGCAGGCGGCAACCGGCTCTGTGTGCTACCAAATCCGACTTCAGATGAAGAAGCTCGGCATTGCTCCTGGCCGAATTATCGTAGAGGAAAGCACAGAAGGCGGCATAGTAGAGGATCCGGAAAGACGCGATTGGTTATTCGACTTTGTAGAAGAAAAGTATGATCAAGCCAAGGCTACGCTCCAGAGCGAAGTAGAGAGCATGTCGGGTGAAGCGGCGCTCACCAGAAAAGCTTGGATTCTTTATTGCGAGTTCAAGCTAAGGAATGATGACAACATCGATGCGTTAATAAACTACGCCAACGAGAACTTTGAGTTCTCAGGTGTTCAATCCATTGTCGCAACATTCCTTCGCTGGGAAGGCAATGCCAGCAAAGCAATCGAACTCTTGACTGCCGTCCAGGAACAAAGGCCGAAGGATTCTGAAATTGCGATGGCACTTGCGCTGTGTCATTCGGATGAAACTGGCAGTGCTAGTGCAATCGCTGAACTGCAGCGTGTTGGACCGGATGATTTTCCAGAAGTAGCCATCCGTTTGGCTGAGACCCTTGAGCGAGAGGAAAACACGAACGAAGCTTTATCAGTTGTTCTGCGTTGCTACGCGAAGCATCCAAGCCACAAGGGGCTTCGATTCAAGTACGCCCGCTTGGCTCAGGAGCTTGGCCAAGATCATATTGCGGCCCACCTACTCGATCGCCTGACATATGAGGACCCCAGCTCAATTGAATATTGGGGATATCTTGGAAACTCCTGTCTTCAACTCGACTTATACGATGAAGCGCTATATTCCTATCGTAGAGCAGAAAAGCTAATGAATGCAGAGAGTTCTTCGCAGTGGATAACCGCTAACATTGGTAACTTACTGATTAATAAAGACATGCCCACTGAGGCGTGTGAATACTTAGAGCGTGCAGTCAAGTTTGAGCCTCACTCTGAGTACAGCCATGAAAGATTAGCTTCTGCTTTAAGAAAGAAGGCTTCCGAGGCTAAAGAGTTTAAGAAGAAATGCACCGAAGGACAACGCCAGGTGCGTGAAGCGATAAAGAAGGTTCTCAATCCTTCGACTACTGAATCCGATGCCCCACGCGGCCTACTGAGCAACTCGCTTCTGACTAGCTCCCCTCCCTCGAAATGACTGCTCTGGGTCGATTGCTGTCTTCCTGAATGACCGCAATTGGCCGATTGCAGCTGCTCGCGAATGGCAGTAATCGGCTATAAGCTGCCGGTCGCAAGCGTCAGTCAAAAGCAACTGGCTTTCTATTCAATTAGATGCAAACAACAATCAAGTTAAGGGCTAAGGTAACTCATCTAGCATCAATGCGTTGGGGGCTGAGGCAGCAGCTTTCAATTCTTCAAACCTTAAGCTGTCGATATCCTGCATTCGTCCGATAGCCTCGTAATCCCAAAGCGGCCTAGCTGACGTCTCTGAGATTTTTGTGTTATCACGAAAATAGACAACACCGCGCTGACCAAGCCGGTCTAAGTACTCAACCCTACTCACGGTGACTATCCTTACAAAATAGTAATCCAAGGGATTTAACTGCAAATTATTATGATCAACAACCTCACTGTAGAAAGAGGCGAATTTCTGCATATTATTATGACCAAGCTTAGAGGAAAGCTCTCCAACAACATTGGAAGTGCTGAATTGAGTAAAATAGTACCCATTGACTGGCAATAAAATATACGGTCGCTGCAGGGCGGCGCTTTCAACAACAATGAATGTCTTAGTCCTCCAGTCAAGATTGGAAAGTGGCGCGCCATTATTTGATATAAATAGTTCCTCTTCAGCGTACTTTTGAGTTTCTTTATCAATGCGAGCACGTGAGCCTATTGAAAGGTGCGGGAGCGCCGAAACCTCAGTTGCGGCTAACATCTTGTCATTTATGCTCAAGGCAGAGTACGACACTACCAACGAAGCACCACCGATGAGAAAAGATGAAAATATTTCAAAGAAAATCTTATTTTTTTCCAGACATCTACGAAATTTTATAATTTTTTTTGAAATCACTAGGCTATCCATCCATGAGCTATTCAGGTTAAATTCCATACCAAAGCGATGATCATTCGGGAGTTTTAGATGCTCGAAATGGTGTTCCGAAATTTTAGAGTCTCGGATCAAACTATTATCGACGATGCTTTCCACATTCGCATGGCCGAATTGCGTTGAGCCGCCTGTAACGGCTCATTCGTTATTACCTCTTAAACAAACCAATGAACCCCCTCGTCTCGGCAAATCGTTTGTACAGATCTGGTGCGCGTTCTGAAAGTTGTTTGACTGCGCCGCCCATAGCGTCCCTAAGCGGCTTAGAGTATTTGAAATTAGCAATCTGCTCCGCCCTGCTATTAAAGAACGCAACCAGATCATTCGCGATTGCAGGATGATCGTAAGCGAACTGTAAAAAGAGCACAATACGGCCGATGTCACCCGAGTTTGAAGGCTGAAGATCTGGGATTAACTTTCCGTATCGAGCTAAAATTTTCGCTAGATTTTTGGGTTCAACTGATTCGTCGAATAGCAACGGGCGCAATCTAATACCAATTGTGCTTTTCTGTTGCGCATCTAGCGTTTCCATTAGAACATCAATAATGGCAAGTTGAGGATTATTAAGTACTACACCTGTCGTGGCTGAGCCAACGTCGTTGAATAGCTTAATGATCGCCCCAGTAATATTAGCTGAATTATCCATCGGAATTTTTTGTGCGGCAATATACCTGAGTATGCTGACATGCTGAGGCGAGGCTTGTTGGAGAACTGCGGACCACTCCTCCTCTGTTCGCTCTACTGAGTTCATATGCGTGAGTGCCGTATTTTTAAAGACAGGAAAAATAACAGCATTAGGTTGAAAAACCATATCCACAAATTTTAGGTCCGCTTCAACCACTTTTTTACCAGCCGGCTCAAGTCGTACGTCCCAACCATTTAGCCAATGAAGCAAATCTTCGGCAGCGAACTCGCTATCTACCACGCTATCCATCAAAGCACTGAAGTTACGGATTACCCAGCCATGCTCCAAATGACTGATTTTATCGTTCTTTATCATGTCTGCGAGATAAGGGACAATCTCAGCTCCGCCCTCTTCCGTGTCGAAAATTGCTAATAGCAGTTTCGAGGTGAGGGTGGCATAACCCAGCGCTTGGAAGAGTTCGGATTTAAGAGTCTCCTCCAAATCCTCAATCTGGGCAAAACTAGCTGCCGCTCCGTGTCGGATGAGCACTATTGCAGCTACCGCTCGGACAAATGGGGTATCAGCGACTGCCAGTAGGCTCTGAACCGCAGCAACAGTCGCAGCGTCGATCTTCTCCGCTAAGGCCAATCCTAATACCGCACTGACATTTTCACTGTCGTTACCGCAGGCTGTGATCAAAATAGCGACTTCTGCCGTACTGAGACCTCCAAAGATCCCGGTACCAAGCTTCCTTCGCCCGTATG
This sequence comes from Pseudomonas sp. NPDC087690, assembly GCF_044743175.1. NCBI lineage: Bacteria > Pseudomonadati > Pseudomonadota > Gammaproteobacteria > Pseudomonadales > Pseudomonadaceae > Pseudomonas > Pseudomonas sp. NPDC087690. The sequence continues at coordinate 253,168 of NZ_JBIUVX010000001.1, read as the reverse complement.
CCCAGACAAGCGCAGAGGGCACCGTTGAAAGAGGTAGAGGTGTTACATCAAATGTTTGTGCTTCACAAGAAGCCATCTGGCGATTGGCGCTATGGAGTCCGGCTTTTGTCAAAGAGAAATTGATAGGCCTAATTACCTGAAATTCGCTCATAACCGGAAGTAGATGCATGAAGCATTCAGCATTGTCGAGCGCGTGCGGTTCGCAAGCCAAGTCTAAGGCATTGAGATACATATCCAATTCGCTTAGAGATTCGCGCAACTCATTTATTTTTTCGGCGTCAAAGGGAGAGTCCAATCCTTCAAAAACAAACTTCTCAAGCTTGTTGCCAAATGGTTTCAATAGCGAACTATCCAGCCCCAGCCTAATACAGTATTTCGCAGCATCATAAAACGCTGGAGTGGAAGGATGCTCGTCGTTCGCTATTGGTAGCTTGGCTACATTTAGCGCACTGAGCACATTTGCAATCCATTCTCCACCGCTTTTCGCATGAGCTATATGTATTGTAGGTAGAAACGCAGTGAGTGGCTGACGTTTTGCAACCAGCCGCCTAAAGGCATCGCCGAACCCAAAAAGAGGGGTTAACGCAATAAATTTTTCACTGTCGTTTGCTGCTATAGCTTCTGCTAGAGGACCATCAAGCAGTTCAGCAATTGCAATGTCGCTCGACGTGAGAAAATGGATCTGCAAAAACTCGATCTGCCAACCATCCTCTGTGCCCTCTCCTACAATCGAGGCGAGAAGACGTTTCGTATCTGCAACGCTCGCTGCTGCTGATTTTCCAATCTGCTGTTCATATTCTAGCGAGAATCCGTTTACCCGAAAAATTTCATCGAGCGGGTAATCGTTGTATTTACATAGCAATAGATACGCTGCGATGCTAAGCAAGCTAGTCTGATCACCAACGACCAAGGAAGTCGTCGCGATATCGTTGATGAACTTCTTCTGCAGCCGTGGTGTTACCAAACTATTCAGCATCGGCGTATGGCGTTGAAGCAAAGAAGCACAGTGCTCCACGACATCCAAATACTCTCCCTGAAAACTATACATCCAGAGATGGCGAAAACCTCCTTTCCAGCCTGATGCTATCACCGGAGGGGCGCGGAAGACGATTGGAAACTTTTTGGCAATGAAGTCTTTTGCATCGTATTGGCGATCCCCATCAGCTTTAAGGTACGTCGCCACCTTAGTGGAGCAAAATGGGACGATGACAGTGAGATTAGCGGCAGATGCTACAGAAGTGAAAATCTCCAGATCACTCCATACCGCTCTCAGACTGTCTTTGGGTAGACGATCAAGGTTGTCTAATATTACGACGTACTGATATTCAGAAACTACCAGTAATTGGTCGTTTAACGTCCGTTTTAGGTCAAGTGGGGTGACCTCCTTAGCAACCTCAATTTTTTCATTTATGTAATCATCGCTCGAACCTTTGAATAGGCTGAGCAAGCTCCACCTTTGATCACCTTCTTTCATCTTACGGTGAGCAAACTGGGCTCCCAAAAGAACAAGTCCAGGGCTCAAAAATGAAATTGAATGCACCCACAAAAGTAAAGCTTCAGCACTTTCTGCACCACGGCTTAATGCAAAAATTTCCCTGAAAGAGTTTGCAGAGAAAAATAAACTGGTCAGGAGTGCTAACGCCCAAGCGCTGACACGACTAGTCGTTTTCTTGCGATAGGTGAAAAGCCTGCCCAGAGCTTTGTCCCTTGCAGTTCTTAAATCGCGGGCAGATGCCTCACTTCTTACGTCCTTCAGTAAAACATCAGTGAATAGCTCGATAAAATTACTTTTTATGGAGCCTTGGTAATTTTGCTCGCAGTCAAAAAACCAAACGCGACATTTCGGATCGGAGTCTTTAAGTTTCCCGCCAAGCATATTCAGGATTGTGCTCTTGCCCGAACCAAACTCTCCGTCTAACCCTATCACTTTGGATGATCCGGTACTGGAGATATAGCGGTGCATGGCTCCTGCAACTTTCTCATGGCTGCCACCAGGGAAAACGTCTTGAGTAGCTGGTTGCTCAGTATGGAAATTTATCACTGGCAAGAATTCCGTTTCGACTAGGTGAAGGTCCGAACTGCTCGAAAGGGCTTTGGCCAACCTATCGGCTAGCACGAAGTGGGACTCTCGGATTCGCCCCCCAAGACATGCAAAGGGGATCGTAGCTGGGACTTATAGTGGCCCCTTTATGCCAGCATCAGCGGGTAGATTCAAATTTCGTGTAGAGTCGGTTAGCCCAGAGTTTAAGCAACCATTTGCGAAAGCCCGCTTTTGTCTGGTATTGGTCGCTTGCAAACGTCCGCTAATGGCCGAAAGCAGTCGTCCACGGAGCCCAGAACGGAAAAGTGCTTTAGCATTTTTTAATGCCCGGAGAAGGCTTAATTGGGGCGACTCTTCATCGACAGTTCGAGCATCCTTAAGGCCGCCTCACCGCCAGCAGCGCCATTCACAAGATATTCAACAAGCAGCGGGCGTCTGATTGCAGTGCAACCGAGCACGGACACTCGCTCGCGTGAGCTCAGTTTGGTATGTTATTTCCTTCATCAAGAGCTCAGTACACAGTGCTTAGCGACGGTGGCTCCAAAATGAATATTGTGACAAATGGATATTTCCATCACCAACCCGCGTTCTTTTCGGCCTATGGGAGTCGGGGCGGAATGTAATGGCACTACGGCTCACTGCCGGGCCTATCCATTCGGTTGGCGGCGAACCTCGATGTCGACGATGTGGCGAGGCGTTCTTCCAAGTCGGGGATCACCATTGGCGACGGCGACGATGCCCTCCAGTTCGTCGCCTGCCCACAGACCGACCAGTTCGTGCAGGAAGAAATCCGCATAGGAGCAGCTAGCGTCTCGCACCTGCATCGCCACGATCGAGGCTTTGCTCGTGTGCAGTTGGGTCAAGTTTCTGACCAGCCGGGCCGGGGCAACCCAGAGCGTTGGGCGCAGCGAAGCCGGTGTCGCAAAGAGGTAATAGGCGTGCTCTGACTGAGTGAGCATGTCCTCGCATTGCCGCAGGTCGATGCCTATCGTCGAACTGAAAGCCTTCCCCGACCCAGTGCCGCTGCGCTTTTTCACTTGCACAAGAGTGGCCCGCTGGATCACCGTTTTGTCCTCGTCGACAATACGGGTCAGGAACAGCACGTCCGCCGCCAGAGGGACACCGGCAGCCGTGCTAGCCCCTTCTTCCCGCTTGCTGGGCTGACGCACCGTCACCGACAGGGTCGGGTACGTCGCCCGCGTCGTGGACGAGAGCTGGCGCAACTGGCGGCTGGCGTTGCTAGCGGCCTCCTGGGTCAGGGTCAGGAGGCGCGCAGTATGAGCTTCCTCGTCCTCTCCCCAACTCGCCGAATACTCGCGGCAAAACTTTTCCTCGATCTGGCTGAGCGCCCTATGGATGACGCGCTCCACGGACGGGTCGCCTAACCAGGTTCGGGCGCCGACACTGGGCAGCGCAGTGGCGTCCTCGCTTTGATCCACTGGACCGTCCAGATCCAGTGCCCGCTGCTTGGACCGTATCAGCCCCTTCGCCCTCAATTGCAACTGCCTCGGATCGGCGCTGGCGAGCCAGTCCGCAAAAGCCAGGTGTTCCTCGTCATCCATCAATCGCAGAAGCACCGGCTCGATTTCTCCGAACGCCGTCTGCTCGAGCCAAAGGCAGGCAAAATGGAGCAAACCTTTAGCCAGCTCCGGCTCCCCCGTCACTTGGTCGAAAAGATCCTGTCGCCAGGCCTCGCGAGCGGCAGGTCCCAGTTGGCTCCACAACGCCTCGCGGTCCCACCCCCCGGATGGCAACTCTTTGAGGCTTGCGGCAACGCTTTGCTGTCCGGCGCGCGGCGGGTCTCCGACCTCGTGCCAAACTGCGGCAAGCGCAAGGTCCGAAGGCATGGCGTCCGTCATTAACCTAGCCAGCGTCGAGTAGGCTTGGCCGACGCATTCCCTGACGTCGTTTTTCTTTTTTGTATGGGGATGGAAATGCCAGCGCAGGAACAGACTGCGCACGTCGTCCGCCACGATCGTGTGGCAATGCTGGACCAGTCGAGGAAACGCTCTTGGATCGACTCGATTAAGAACCAGCTCGCAGGCCCATCGTGACGCCTGCACCTTCGGTGAATGCGCATACAGCAAGAAGACGACATCAGGCACATTGGAGCCTGAATCGACACTGGCCTCCAGACAGGCGCGTATATACTGCCAATGCTGTTCGACCAGTTGCTCGAAAGCCCAGCCATTTTCACCCTGACCGGGGGCGACCAGTTGAAGGCCACCGAAGCAATCATCCGCCGATACACTGGCCACCAGGGCCGCGATGATCTCCCGATCGTCCAAAAACCGAGACCGATCAGAGGATTGAGCATCAAGCAGCCAACGCACCCATATCTCACGGGGCGCGATCGCCGCCGTGATAATTTCGCGCAAGGCCCGAGATTCGACTTCAAGCGCGTCCATCCTGAAGGCCGCTCCTGCCCCCCCGTAGGCATCCTTGTCCAAGATGGACGATGAACCTTGGATCCCGGTGGAGCCGTGCCCGAGGATGGCAAGGGTCAGTGTTATGGCACCCTGCCGTGCAGCGTGATCGAACTTGACCGTAAAGTTCTCGCGTTCGGTGGTCGACGTTACCAGCCAATCCCACTCAACGCGGGTGTTCTCGGCAGACAAGTGAGCATAATCCAGCCGAAGTATGCCCTCGCGCACATCAAAGTAACGTGCCAGGTACTCGACCAGCGGCGGAGCCCAACCGGCCAGCGGGATGCTGGCAACGGCCAATTCATTGTCGAAGCTGATCTTCACGCCCAAGGCGCTCTCCCTGTTCCCGCGGTGGCGTCTGCCGGTTGAGATGCTCAGGTTCGCCCCTGATCGCCCAAGTCCGGCGGTTTAATGAGTCTGAAATCAGTCGGGTATGCTCCGTGTGAGCCCAAACTGTCAGCTTGGCCCTCTCATTTCAGGCCCGTCATCCTTCTCCATGGCGCGTTGATAGTTGGTACCAAGATCGGCGTAATGCTGATGTACTCGCTGCTGAAGATCCAGGCTGTAGTCCCCGCCCCCCGCTGCTACCACGATCAGTCGACTGGGGAGAAGCTGGCGATGGCCACCGCTCAGAACATCCAGAGCGTCTTCATCGTCTTTGAGCAGGCGCCCTACACCACTGGTATCGCTGCACAAACCAAAAGCAATGAAAGCGGGCCAGTCCCAACCGCGTTCGCGGGTCGGAACCTTGATGGACCCAGCTTTGAAATCAGTGGCCGGCGAGACCAATGTGCTCACACGGTTCAGCGTCGGCCAGGGGACACTCGCTTGGCGCAATCCACGGTGGTAAAACACATAAAAGTCTCGCTGAGGGTCATTCAGTTTTTGTAACTGGGTGAGCTTTAGCGGGCCGCTGGGTGGGCTGCCAATGTCCGCTATACCGTTTTTGCTGACCTTGCCCTGTACCAAGGCGACCTTACGCACTACCAGCCCGCCGACATTAATTTCCACGATAATGCCGAAATCCGCCCCCAGGCGGGCTTCGGCCGCAGTTCCACCCAACGCCAGCGTTCCCATGAAAGACGTCACCTGCGGAAAACCCATGGCGTCGATCTTCGGACCCGCCCATCGCTCAACTTCCGAGCGGAAGCTGTGCAGAAAGGCGCCTGTAGAATGCTCCTCGTGCGCCTCGGCCAGTGACATGTCCTTGGCAAACCGTTGAGCGGTTTGAAAACAGGCCCAGTACACCGCCCATTGCAGCCAGTGCACGACCTGTTCAGGGCGGGTTAATTGGTCCGCTAGGTGGTACCAGCGATCCACCGGTTCCTGGTCTTGCAGCACGGCTTTTCGAACAGACGAGGTGCAACCTGCCAGTACCAGCGCTGTGGCATCGCTCACGATGGCGCCGAAAGAGGCCAATGCCGTGAACCCTACCGCGCCTTCGCTGCGCGCTTGCTTCAGAAAGCTTTGGGCTTCTCCCCCCCATTCTGCGAGTGTCTGCGGGGCAGGCATCACCTGAAAAATCAGCTTTTTGCCTTCCTCGAACGCCGTAAAGACGTCGTGTTGCACCAGTTGATGATGCATTTGCTCAAGCACCGCCGCGGTGTTAGCGCTAACCCAGCCATGGCGCCACAGCGTCTGTTTCAACAGGCTCAACTGTGCTTGTAGATTTCTGCTCGACGTCAGCCACTGTGTACCATGATCAATCGTCTGACCGAGTTGCTTGCGCTGCCGCGCCACTTCGGCAACGTGGTCATTGTGCATAGCGACCTGTCGCGCGCGAAGCGCCGTTTCGCTGACACTCGCGGCGATGCCTTGCTGCTCGGCCAGAAACTGCGCAGCCGCAGCAACCACCCTCTTAGCCTGAAACTTCGCGATGGGCTTGCCCCAACGGCTTTCAGCCTCGATGGCCAGAAGGTGTTGTTCGGCCCGCTGCATCGCTTGCGTGGCTGGCCGCAGGTAATTGTCGAGTGCGGTGACCTCAGTCGTGGATTGCACCAGCGGCAATCGATCACGTCTGTCCTGTGCTTGTCGCACGGCTAATGCCATCTCTTCAGTGGCATCCTTGAGGGTCGATTCAACGAGTTTGAAATTGTCTTTGGCGATGGACGAAGCGGCGCGCATGAATCAAACACATCCTTTTGAAGGTGACAACGGCACCGCCACTCTAGCGCACAGCCGCACCGCTCACTAGCAAAAAGCCAGCACTGCTCTGCCGATTTATACACGCTTGGATGATCCTGAAGCGCGGTAGCGCATCAGCTATCCGACCTATTGCCAGCGCTACGCCTCGATTCTGAAGACTCGTTTGGAGCTAACTCTCAAAACTAATGCAAAAGCTTCTCATATCTAGTGAACCCAAATAACCTATAACCCCCGTTCTAACGTTGGTGAATTCTCAATTCAGAAGATCACCGACGTCCACTTACACTAACCCGGTCGATTTTGCACAAACCCGGTGTCTCGGTAACCTGTTCCCAAAGCCGTCGTTGTCGGCCTACTGCCGTTTTCAGATGTTTTCATCCCTGTGCTGCAGTACTTGCATCAGTCGCTCAACAACGCGGGCCTCGACAGCGCCTTCATTTACGCCTGCCTCAAAAACTGCACAACAAGCTGATGCGTCGGCGTCGCCGATACGGTAGACCGCGATGACACTGCCTGGTCCGCAACCAGTGTGCCCGCAGAGGGAATGCCCGCTGCCAATCGCCCCCTGCATCACACCAAGGCCATAGCCCGGAGTGATCCATGGGCGTCCGGGGATCGGGCCGCCCAATGTTCGCGGTGCCTGCATTTGCTGGAGCAAGTCTGTGGTTAGCAAGTCGGCGCTGAGGAGGCGATCGAGAAATAGCGCTGCTTGCGAAACCGGGCCGACCAACAGGCCGTGATAAACCCACGCAGGGTCATAATTCAAGGTGCATTCGGGATGGGTCGCTTGTAAGTCAGCTCGCGTTTTAGCAAAGCGAACGTTCGACAGGCCCAGAGGTGAAATCGCCCGTTGAAGTACCGCCTCATCAAGCGTCAGTTCAGTTAGCCGTTCAATCAGTCTGCCAACGAGCAAGTAGCCAACATTTGAGTAACGCCAACTGGATCCGGGACTGTATCGAAGTGAAGTGCCGTCAAGGCGCTGCATCATTTCGTCCGCCGACCAGGCAGATTCACCGTTGGTAACGGCTGCGTGATACTCCGCAAGTTCGCCGTAATCGGCCAGTCCTGCTTCATGCCGCAAGAGCTGACGTAAGGTGAAAGGGTCATCAGGAATCTGGTCGTCCAGTCCGATCAGCCCGTCTCGGACCAACGACAGGGCTGTCGCAGCCAGGACTGTTTTCGTGAAACTCCACCAAGGGACCCTCAGTTCTAATTGATCAGGCGTTTGTGCCTGGCCATTTGATATGAGTGAACTGAGCATTGGCGTCCCTGGAATGTTGATCGAATCGGCAGTTCGACAAGATAGCTCATTCCCTGCCTGTTTCTACCTCAACAATCACTGAGATCATCCCAATAAGGAGGCGCGCCGATCGCTTTGATGAAGTAGTCCCACACCACACGGACCTTCTGAGACCGCAGGCGATTCTCAGGGGAAAGCAGATGGATCTGGCTAGGCGTTTGCTCCACCGATCCCTGCCAATCAGGTAACAGCCGAATGAGCTGCTGGTTTATGAAGCTCTCGCGACTAAAGAGCCAGGACGGAAAAAACACGATCCCCCTGCCCGCCAGCGCGGCCTCCACCAACACCTGCCCATTGTTACTTCTAAGCGGACCATGGACGTCGATAATCTCGGGTTTGTCGCTGCCAGGCTTTCTGAAATACCAGCGCTGCGCCCCGCCGGTTCCCTTGTAGACCAGGCAGGCGTGATTCTGCAGATCCGCCGGCGACACGGGTTGGCCATGCTTTGCTATGTATCCCGCACTGGCGCACAGAACATAGTGTTGATCGCAGATTTTCCGGCCGATCAAGCCAGAGTCGCCCAGGTGCCCGACCCGAAAGATGAGGTCGGCGCCCTCCTGAACCGGGTCGATAAAGGCGTCGGTGACCGTCAACTCGACCGTCAGCTCGGGATACTTGTCATACAGACCGTTCAACAGTTTGACGATGTGCAGACTGCCGAACGCGACTGGCGCGTTGATCCGTACAAGTCCACGAACCTCGCCACCCTTGCCGGCTATTTCCTCATCGGCGGCATCGAGCAATTCCAGCACTTCGCGGATCTGCAGGTAATAGCGCTCGCCTGCATCTGTCAGTTTCACTGCGCGGGTGTTTCGATAAAGAAGCTGCTGACCCACCTCTCGCTCAAGCGCCGCGATGAAGCGCGAAACGGAAGACGCCGGCACTTGGAAGTGACGAGCCGTCGCCGAGAAACTGCCAGTCACGGCGACCATGGCGAAGTACCGGTGCGCTTTGAGGTGCATAAGGTTTCCGATCATCAAGAACAGTTGGTTTGCACTAAAACAGAACTTCGCCTGCTTGTCCTCTCGCAACATCCTTGCAGGCCTGTTTGCACCCGACATGAAAAAGCAGCCGTCCCGAATATCGGTGACGGCTGCCAGTGCTTCAGCGGCTACTTAGCCTTTATAGGGCGGGTAATCGACATAACCCTCGGCCCCGCCGCCGTAGAAGGTTTCGCGTTTGGCTTCGGTCAGAGGCCAGTTGTGCTGCAGCCGCGCCACCAGATCAGGGTTGCTGATGTAAGCGGTGCCAAATGCGGCGAGGTCGATGATGCCGTCATTGATCAGATCGTCCGCACGCTGGCGCGACATGCCGCCCGCCAGAATCAGCGCTGTGGCCGGCAATTTCGACTTGATGGTCGACAGCAACTCAAGGAAAGTTGCCTTCGGCCCGCCGCCACCACCCTCAGTACCTGGAGCAGGAAAACCGGACTGATCCATCACATGAACATACGCCAATTGCCGCGCACCAATCTCCGCAGCCAGCGTGGTGTAGGTTTCATCGATTTGCTCGTACAGCGGCATATCGAACAGCTGACCATACGGCGAAATACGGATACCGACCCGACCCGCGCCAATCCGCGCGACTACAGCATCGATCACTTCCAGTGTGAAGCGCAGACGATTTTCCAGTCGATCGGCCGAGTACTGATCGGTTCGATCATTGACCAGCGGATTCATGAACTGCTCGAACAGATAGCCATTGGCACCGTGAATTTCCACGCCATCAAAACCCGCCTCGATTGCGTTTTGCGCAGCCTGGGCGAATTCACCGACGATGCGCGAAACCTCAGCCGTTTCCAGTTGACGGGGCGCCGGCGGCTCGACCAGTGCCGGCTTGCCGTCAGCGTCGTAACCGAATGCTGTCGCGCCGACAGCTTGCTTCGACGTGGCGCTCACCGGCAGTTTCCCACCCTCCTGGATCGACGGATGCGAGACGCGGCCGACGTGCCATATCTGCGCAAACATCTTGCCGCCCACGGCATGCACCGAGTCGGTGGTCAGACGCCATCCAGCAATCTGCTCGGCAGTGAAGATCCCGGGATTGAACAGATAGCCCTGCCCCTCACGGGAAATCGGCGTGCCTTCGCTGACGATCAAGCCTGCGGTAGCGCGTTGCGCGTAATACAGCGCCACGCGTTCATCGGCAGCATCATTGGGTGCACGCGATCGGGTCAGCGGCGCCATGACGATGCGGTTTTTGAGCGTGGTGTCGCCCAGGCGAAGTGCTTCGAAGAGTTTCGACATCAGAATTTTCCAAGGTTGATCAACTGAGACGACGACCAGCGCAGTGACAGGCTAACGATGTGGACTGTCCGAACTGGCGCCAAAGGCCTGATGAGTTGCAGCAATGGATTGATGCTAACTTCTGATATAGACGGCAACAATCCGCCGGAATCGCAAATGACTATTGCTTTTTTAGCAATGAGATTTAGGCGGAGCCTGCTGATACTCCCGAGGCGTACAACCCAACTCCCGCCGAAACACCGTGTGCAGATACTGCGCAGATTTAAACCCACAACTGCGCGCAACGTCGGCAATCACCGAATCGGTACTCGTCAGGCCCTTGGTCGCCGCCGCCAATTTGAAACGCAAAATCTCGTCATGCACGCTACACCCTCGCTCAGCACGAAAATGCGCTTCAAGTGACGAACGCGACACACCGACATAAGCCGCGACCTGTGCTGTTTTAATGCCTTGGCAAGCATATTGGCGAATAAACAGTAGCGCTTGCATGACGTAGGGATTGCCCAATGGCTGGTGCAAACTCGAGACCTGCACGTTGACCGCATCCGGAGGAATCAGGATCTGTGTGCCGTTAGATGGCATGCCGTGCAGCATCTGGTGAAGCAATTGCGCAGCGGTACGACCCATGGTTTCCGTGCCCTGGATGACCGAACTCAGCGGCACGCGGGTCAGGCTGCGAGTCAGCGGGTCGTTGTCGATGCCGATCAATGCCACCTGCTCCGGCACGGCAATGCCGGCGGTCAGGCAGGCTTGCAGCAATTGGCGCGCGCGGGCGTCGCTGACGGCGATGATGCCGATCGGCTTGGGCAGGCTTTGCAGCCAGGCGATCAGTTGTTCGACGGCGCTGTCCCAGAGCGGTGCGCTGGTGCCCATGCCGCGATAGATTTCGCCGTGCAGGCCGTCGCGTTTCATCAGTTTGCGAAAGGCTTTTTCGCGCTCCTGCGCCCAACGATTCGCCTGCGCTTCCGGCAGGCTGAAGCAGGCAAAACGTTGCAGTCCAGCCTCGATCAAGTGCGTGTAAGCGAGGGTCATCAGCGCGTTGTTATCGGTGGCGACGTAGGGAATCGCTTTCGGGTAGGCGCGTTTATCCTCGTACGAGCCCCCTACCGCGACCACCGGCATCTGGATATCGGCCAGCGCCTCACCAATAAGCGGATCGTCGAAGTCGGCAATGATCCCGTCACCCTGCCAGCGCTCGATGCCTTTCAGACGACAGAGAAAATCCTCCTCCAGGAACAGATCCCAGGAAGCACGGGTGCTGCTCAGGTAGTTGCCGATGCCGCTGATGATCCCACGGTCGTAGATCTTGCTGCCGTTGAACAACAGGGCGATGCGGTGAACAGGCGGGACTGTTTTCATTGTTTTTATGCTTGTTCCGGGCCTCTGGTCACGGAGGCGATTGGCACAGACTAGGCGCGTGGCCGACGAAGCTCAATACGCAAAATCGCACTCGGTGTTGATGTTTTTCATAATCAGCGGGCACAGGGCCGTTGCTAGTATCGAGACACCGCCAAGAACAACAAGGACAAGGTCCATGCAGTATTTCCCCGATGTCGATGCGATTCGCTACGAAGGCCCGGACAGCGATTCCCCCCTCTCCTTTCGTCACTACGACGCCGACAAACTCATCCTCGGCAAACCCATGCGCGAACACCTGCGCATGGCTGCCTGTTACTGGCACACGTTCGTCTGGCCGGGTTCCGATGTGTTCGGCGCGGGGACGTTCAAACGGCCTTGGCAACATGCCGGCGAACCGATGGAATTGGCGATCGGCAAAGCGGCAGCCGCCTTCGAATTCTTCTCCAAATTGGGTATCGACTATTACTGCTTCCATGACACCGATGTCGCCCCGGAAGGCAGTTCGCTGAAGGAGTACCGCAACCACTTCGCACAAATGGTTGATCACCTGGAGCAACATCAGGAAGCCAGCGGCATCAAGCTGCTGTGGGGCACCGCTAATTGCTTCAGCAACCCGCGTTTCGCTGCCGGCGCCGCGAGCAACCCGGACCCGGAAGTGTTCGCCTGCGCCGCAGCGCAGGTGTTCAGCGCCATGAACGCAACCCAGCGCCTGAAAGGCGCCAACTATGTGTTGTGGGGCGGTCGCGAAGGCTATGAAACCCTGCTCAACACGGACTTGAAACGAGAGCGCGAACAACTCAGCCGCTTTATGCGCATGGTGGTCGAACACAAGTACAAGATCGGTTTCACCGGCGACCTGCTGATCGAGCCGAAACCACAGGAGCCGACCAAGCACCAATACGATTACGACAGCGCCACCGTGTTCGGCTTTCTTCAGCAGTTCGGGCTGGAGCACGAAATCAAGGTCAACATCGAGGCCAACCACGCGACTCTCGCCGGGCATAGCTTCCATCACGAGATCGCGACAGCCGTCTCGCTGGGGATTTTCGGCAGTATCGACGCCAACCGGGGTGATCCGCAAAACGGCTGGGACACCGATCAGTTCCCCAACAGCGTCGAAGAAATGACCCTGGCCACCTATGAAATCCTCAAGGCTGGCGGCTTCAAGAATGGCGGCTTCAACTTCGACTCCAAGGTGCGCCGGCAAAGCCTCGATCAGATCGATCTGTTCTATGGCCACGTCGGCGCGATGGACGTGCTCGCCCTGTCTTTGGAGCGCGCAGCAGCCATGGTGCAGAACGACGAACTGCAACGGCTCAAGGATCAACGCTACGCCGGTTGGCAGCAGCCGTTCGGGCAAGCGGTGATGGCCGGTGACTTCAACCTTGAGTCGTTGGCCGAGCACGCGTTCACCAACGAGATGAACCCGCAAGCCGTCAGCGGCCGCCAGGAAATGCTCGAGAACATCGTCAACCGCTTTATCTATCGCTGATCACACAGGGAGTCTGCGGGCGCATTCTCGCGGTGACATTTCTACGACAAATCTGTGCCTGCGGCGCCTGCGGATTCTCTACAGTTTTACCAGCCCGATACTCATCGTCAGGCCGTGTCTTTCCAACAACAATAAAAGGACGCCCCACTATGAAGAACGTAAAACGCACGCTATTGGCCACTGCCCTGGCGCTGTTGTCACTGCCGGTGATGGCTGACGCTGCCCACCCGAAAATCGGTTTCTCCATTGATGACCTGCGCCTGGAACGCTGGTCGCGTGACCGTGACTACTTCGTTGCGGCGGCAGAAAAAATGGACGCCAAGGTCTTCGTGCAGTCGGCGGATGCCAACGAGCAAAAACAGATTTCCCAGATCGAAAACCTGATTTCCCGGGGCGTCGATGTCATCGTCATCGTGCCGTTCAACGCCACGGTGCTGACCAACGCGGTGGCCGAAGCGAAGAAAGCCGGGATCAAAGTCGTCTCCTACGATCGACTGATTCTCAACGCTGATGTCGACGCCTACATTTCCTTCGATAACGAAAAAGTCGGCGAGATGCAGGCCAGCGGCGTGCTGAATGCCGCGCCCAAGGGCAATTACTTCCTGCTCGGTGGTGCGCCCACCGACAACAACGCCAAGATCCTGCGTGAAGGCCAGATGAAAGTGCTGCAACCAGCCATCGACAAGGGCGATATCAAGATCGTCGGCCAACAGTGGGTGAAGGAATGGAACCCGACCGAAGCGCTGAGCATTGTTGAAAACGCCCTGACCCGCAACGACAACAAAATCGACGGCATCGTCGCCTCGAACGACGCCACGGCCGGTGGCGCGATCCAGGCACTGGCGGCGCAGCAGTTGGCCGGCAAGGTGCCGATTTCCGGGCAGGACGCTGACCTTGCTGCAGTCAAGCGCGTGATCGCCGGCACGCAAACCATGACCGTGTACAAACCGCTGAAACTCATCGCCAGCGAAGCAGCCAAGCTCTCGGTGCAACTGGCGCGCAACGAAAAACCTGCCTTCAGCTCGCAGTACGACAACGGCAGCAAAAAAGTCGACACCATCCTGCTCACGCCAACCCCGCTGACCAAGGACAACATCGACCTGCTCGAACAGGACGGCTTCTACACCAAGGCGCAAATTGCCGGGAAGTGATCTCCGGTAATGCGAAAAACCCTTGTGGGAGCGAGCCTGCTCGCGAATGCGGTGGTTCAGTCAACGAAGCATTGTCTGAACTGACGCTTTCGCGAGCAGGCTCGCTCCCACACAGGTTCAGTGGTGTGTGAGTCTTTGATATGCGAGCCCTGTCCATGTCCGACTATCTGCTGCAAATGAACGGTATCGTCAAAACCTTCGGCGGTGTCAAAGCACTCAACGGCATCGACATCAAGGTCCGACCCGGCGAGTGCGTTGGCCTGTGCGGCGAGAATGGCGCCGGCAAATCCACGCTGATGAAGATCCTCTCGGCGGTCTATCCCCACGGCACGTGGGACGGTGAAATCCTCTGGGACGGGCAACCGCTGAAGGCGCAATCGATCAGCGAAACGGAAGCCGCCGGTATCGTCATCATTCACCAGGAACTGACGCTGGTGCCCGACCTGTCGGTGGCCGAAAACATTTTCATGGGCCACGAACTGACGCTGCCCGGCGGGCGCATGAATTACCCGGCGATGATCCACCGCGCCGAAGCGCTGATGCGAGAATTGAAAGTCCCGGACATGAACGTTTCGCTGCCGGTTTCGCAGTACGGCGGCGGCTATCAGCAACTGGTGGAAATCGCCAAGGCTCTGAACAAAAAGGCCCGCCTGCTGATCCTCGACGAGCCCTCCTCGGCCTTGAGCCGTTCGGAAATCGAAGTGTTGCTGGACATCATCCGCGACCTCAAAGCCAAGGGCGTAGCCTGCGTCTACATCTCGCACAAGCTCGATGAAGTGGCCGCCGTGTGCGACACCATTTCGGTGATCCGCGACGGCAAACACATCGCCACCACCGCCATGGCCGACATGGATATTACGCAAATCATCACGCAGATGGTCGGGCGGGAAATGAGCAACCTCTACCCCGGCGAGCCACACGACATTGGCGAAGTGATTTTCGAGGCCCGCCACATCACCTGCTACGACGTCGACAACCCCACGCGCAAACGGGTCGACGACATTTCCTTCGTGCTCAAGCGCGGCGAAATCCTCGGCATTGCCGGGCTGGTCGGTGCCGGCCGCACCGAACTGGTGACCGCACTGTTCGGCGCTTACCCCGGCCGCTATGAGGGCGAAGTCTGGCTCGACGGGCAAGCCATCGACACGCGCACGCCGCTCAAGTCTATCCGCGCCGGCCTGTGCCTGGTGCCGGAGGACCGCAAGCGCCAAGGCATCATTCCCGACCTGGGCGTCGGCCAGAACATCACCCTCGCCGTGCTGGACAGTTACTCAAAACTGACCCGCATCGACGCCGAAGCCGAACTGGGCAGCATCGATAGGGAAATCTCACGCCTGCACCTCAAGACGGCGAGTTCGTTCCTGCCGATCACCAGTCTGTCGGGTGGCAATCAACAAAAAGCCGTACTGGCGAAGATGCTGCTGGCCAAACCCCGAGTGCTGATTCTCGATGAGCCGACCCGAGGCGTGGACGTCGGCGCCAAATACGAAATCTACAAGTTGATGGGCGCGCTGGCCGCAGCAGGTGTGTCGATCATCATGGTCTCGTCGGAGCTGGCCGAAGTGCTGGGTGTTTCCGACCGCGTGCTGGTGATTGGCGAAGGTCAGTTGCGCGGCGACTTCATCAACCATGAACTCACCCAGGAACAGGTGCTCGCCGCCGCCCTCAGCCAGCCTGGCAGCCATAACAATAATGATCGGAAATCCGCGTAAATGAATCAGGTCAAACAACTGTTCACCCGCTACAAAATGCTCGCGCTGGTGTTTGCCGTGGTGCTGATCTGGCTGTTCTTCAGCTGGCAGACCGAGGGCGGATTCCTCACCCCGCGCAACCTGTCCAATCTGCTGCGGCAAATGTCGATTACCGGCATTCTCGCCTGCGGCATGGTGCTGGTGATCATCAGCGGCGAGATCGATTTGTCAGTCGGTTCATTGCTCGGCCTGCTCGGCGGCCTCGCGGCCATTCTCGATGTGGTCTATCACATCCCGCTGTTGGCCAACCTCAGTCTGGTCGCCCTGTGCGGGCTGATGATCGGCCTCGCCAACGGCTACATGACGGCTTACCTGCGCATCCCCTCGTTCATTGTCGGCCTGGGCGGCATGCTGGCTTTTCGCGGGATTTTGCTGGGGATTACCGGCGGCACCACCATCGCGCCGGTATCGCCGGAGCTGGTTTACATTGGCCAGGGTTACCTGCCCCACGCGATCGGCACCGGTCTGGGTATTTTGTTGTTCGCACTGACCGTGTTCCTCACCTGGAAACAACGACGCAATCGCGCCCTGCACGGCCTCGCGGCGCATTCGTTGGTGCGTGACGTCATCCGTGTATTGGTGATCGGCGCCGTGCTCGCCGGCTTCGTCCAGACGCTGAACAGCTACGACGGCATTCCGGTGCCGGTCTTGTTGCTGCTGGTTTTGCTGGGTGTGTTCAGCTACGTGACCAGTCAGACCGTGTTCGGTCGGCGCGTCTATGCGGTGGGCAGCAATATGGAAGCGACGCGCCTGTCCGGGATCAATGTGCAGGCGGTGAAGCTGTGGATTTTCGGGATCATGGGCGTGATGTGCGCCCTCGCCGGCGTGGTCAACACCGCGCGCCTGGCCGCCGGTTCGCCTTCGGCCGGGAGCATGGGCGAACTCGATGCCATCGCCGCCTGCTTCATCGGCGGCACCTCGATGCGCGGCGGCTCCGGCACGGTGTACGGCGCCCTCCTCGGCGCGCTGGTCATTACCAGTCTGGACAACGGCATGTCCATGCTCGATGTCGACAGCTACTGGCAGATGATCGTCAAGGGCAGCATTCTGGTGTTGGCGGTTTGGGTGGATGTGAGTACGCGGACCGGGCGCCGTTGAGCCGCAGGGATCACGCGGCGGGCGTGGTCACGGCAGCCGGACTGAGAATTTCCATCAGGAAATCGATAAACACATTGATCCGGCTGGACCCACGGTGATTGGGTAAATACAAGGCGTTGATGCAGGTGCTGGCACTGCCGGGATTGACCTCGTACTGCTCAAGCAATCGGGTCAACCGGCCGGCTGCCACGTCGTCGCGCACCAGCCAGTCAGCCAGCAGTGTCACCCCGCCGCCGCCGATGGCGGCTTCGCGCAGGATGTCGGCGTTGTTGCTTTGCAGGCGCCCGTGAACGTTGAGCTGAATGGGCGCGTCTTCATTCTGAAAGGTCCAGTGCTGGTGGGTGCCGCCGTAATCGAAACGCAGGCATTGGTGCTCCAGCAAATCCCGTGGATGACAGAGCGCCGCGCTACGTGCCAGATACGCCGGACTGGCCACCACCCAGCGTTCAAACTGCCCCACGCGTTTGCTGACGATGTCTTCACTGACCACCGACGATCCGAGCCGCACCGAAACATCGATCTGCTCGCTGAGCAGGTCGCTGACCTGATCGCTCAGCGACAGACTGATCTCCAGCCCCGGATGCCGTTCAAGCAAACGGCTCAGGTGCGGTGCAATCAGACGCCGCCCGAACTCCACCGGCACGCTGATGCGCAGACGGCCCTGCGCTTCGGCGCCACGATCGGCGACGACCGCATCGGCTTCGTCGATCGCGTCGAGAATCGCCACGGCTTTTTCGAAATAGGTCTGGCCGGCAACGGTCACGCTGGTGTTGCGCGTGGTGCGATTGAGCAGGCTCGCGCCCAACTCGTGTTCCAGCCCGGCCACTTGCCGTGTCACTGACGACGTTGATATCCCGAGTTTGCGCGCTGCCGAGGAATAGCCCCCGCAGCGCACGGTTTCCACAAACATCTTCAGTGCCAGCAACTTGTCCATAAGCGGGGTCCGGTCGAAAGGGAACGCGGATGATTGTGCATCACTGTTCCCCCGACGTCTTGTACCGTCGTGCTTGAACACAATTGCCGGCTGTTCAGACATCGGCCTTGCGACTCAGGAACAAGCCGAGCGCCAGCGCTGGCAGCAGCGCCACCGCGACGGCGGAAAGGCTCCAGCCGAAATGCTCGTACAGCGGACTGGCGACCAGCGACCCCACCGCGCCGCCGACGAAAATGCTGGTCATGTACACGGCGTTCAGACGCGCACGGCTGTGGGGATCGAGGGCGTACACTTCACGCTGGCCGAGCACCATGTTCAATTGCACGGCGAAATCCAGCAGCACCGCGCACACCACCAGCCAGACATAGCCGCTGCCCGGAAGCGCGGCGATCAACAGCGAAACCGGCGCCAGCAGCAATGCGACCAGCGTGCCGCGACGACCATGCCCGGCATCGGCCAGACGCCCGGCAATCGGCGCCGCAATCGCACCCACCGCACCGACCAGCGCGAAGATCGCCACGTGGGCCTGAGTGAAGCCGTGGTGACGCATCAGCTCAATCGGTGCGAGGGTCCAGAACAGGCTGAAACTGGCAAACAGCAGGCCTTGATACAGCGAGCGCTGACGCAACAGCGGATAGCGCCGGGCCAAGGCAAACACCGAACCGATCAGCGCAGCATAGGTGGCTTTATGCGAAGGCAGCCGACGCGGCAGTGCCACAGCGGTAATCAGAGCGATGACGGCCATCAGGGCTGATGCGCTGTAAAACACCCCGCGCCAGCCGAACACTTCAACCAACAGGCTCGACAGTGGCCGCGATAACAGAATGCCTAGCAACAAACCGCTCATGATATTGCCGACAACGCGGCCACGGCTGGCCTCGGGCGCCAGGTGTGCCGACAGCGGCACGAGGATCTGCACCGCCACCGACGTCAAACCGATGAGCAAAGACAACAGCAGGAACATCGACGGCGAATGAGTCAGGCCGGCGCACAACAGCGTGACGCTCGCCGCCAGGGTGAACCCGACCACCAGACGGCGGTTTTCCATCAGGTCGGCCAGCGGCACCAGCAGCAACAGGCCCAGCGCGTAACCAAACTGCGTCAGCGAAACGATCAGGCTGGCATTCGCGCTGGACAGGCCGATCTGCGGCGCAATCAGTTCGACGATTGGCTGTGCGTAATAAAGATTGGCCACGACCGCGCCACAGCAGAATGCCAGGAACGCGACCATCAGGCCGGAAAGAGAAGTTGGCTGTTCGGCATTCGCCGCAACGGCCGGATTGCCCGTGAGCATGATGACACCTCATTGAGTTCAGGAAAGTGCTGCCAAGGCTACGGCCCTGTGGCGATCCACAGAATCCACACGGCGGGCAATGCACTGATGCGTCCTGCGCAACGGCGCAGGCGTTGCTTCTCGCGCAACGCGCTATTGCGTGCGCCGCTGATTCTCCCGCGCAGACGGTTTCTCTACGCTTTGGCCCTTGGCGCCGTCGTCCCCATCGGCGCCCTTCCCCGGCTGTTACAAGGAGCGTTGTCATGACCCGTATCCCATCCGTTCTGCCATTGCCTGCCGCGTTTTTCTCCGTCCCATGAACAGCTCATTTCTGAAGTCCAGAACGCTATGGATCAGCGTGGCCGTCGTCGCCGTGCTCGGCCTGATCGGCGCCATTTGGCTGATGTGGCGCCCGGCGATTGCGCCGATCGAGCGCCCGACGTTGTTCGATACTGCGCAGTTGCAACGCGGAGCGCGGGTGGTCGAGGCCGGTGATTGTGCGGTCTGCCATACCCGCCCCGGTGGCGAATATCTGGCCGGCGGGCTGCCGCTGGTAACGCCGTTCGGCACGTTGTACAGCACCAACATCACCCCGGACGTAGAAACCGGTATCGGCCAATGGTCACTGCCGGCCTTCGAGCGGGCGATGCGTCAGGGCGTTGCTCGCGATGGTCACTTGCTCTATCCGGCGTTCCCCTACGTGCACTACCGGCGCATGAGCGCAGCAGACATCGCCGACGCCTACGCCTACTTGATGAGCGGCCCCGCCGTGCACGCGCCGGCCGAGCAGAACCAGATGAACTTTCCGATGAACATTCGCCCGTTGGTGGCGTTCTGGAACCTGCTGTTCCTGCACGGTGAGCCACTGACGCCGCTGGCGGGGCGTAGCGAGGCGTGGAATCGAGGGCGTTATCTGGTCGACGGCCCGGGCCATTGCGCTGGCTGCCATTCGCCGCTGAACCTGATCGGCGCGGAAAAATCCTCGGAATACTTGCAGGGCGGCAGCGTCGATGGCTGGCAAGCGCCCGCGTTGGTCGGTATGGGCCAACGCAGCAACCCGTGGCGTCGTGAGCAACTGGTGAGCTATCTGCGCGCCGAAATCGTTGATGGCCACGGCACACCCGCCGGGCCGATGCGTCCGGTCAGCTTGAGTCTGGCGCGCCTGCCCGCCAGTGAAGCCGAGGCGATTGCCGAATATGTGCTCAGTCTGGAAAACCCGCCTTCGGTGACAGAGACGCCACCGAAGACGCCTGCCAATGAACCGGCAGACCACTCGACCGGCGCCCTGCTCTTCAGCAGCGCCTGCGCCGGTTGCCATGGTGCGGCGGCGCCAATGCGCACCATCGGTGGTCGCCCGGGCCTGCAAAACACCTCGGCGTTGCAAGCGGCCAGTTCGCGCAACTTTCTCAAAACCGTGCTCGAAGGGTTGCCCGCCACAGCCGGGTCGCCCGGCCCGGTGATGCCTGCGTTCGCCGCCAGCCTGGACAACGCGCAACTCGGTGCACTGGCCGCGTATCTGCGTCAGCAAGCCAGCCCTGATCAGCCGTGGGCCGACCTCTCTTCCACTATTGAAGCGTTACGTCAGGAGACGAAATGAGCCAGATCACCCTCAACGTCAACGGAGCCGCGCAACCGCTTGAGCTGGAGCCGGACATGCCATTGCTGTATGCGCTGCGCAATCACTTGAACCTCAACGGCGCCAAATACGGCTGCGGTCTCGGTCAATGCGGCGCCTGCACGGTGATCGTCGATGATCGACCAGTGTTCGCCTGCCTGACGCCCTGCGCCGGCCTCGAAGGCAAAAAAATCCGCACCGTGGAAAGCCTCGGCAGCGCGGAAAAACCCGGCCCTCTGCAAGCTGCGTTCATCGAGAAACAGGCTGCGCAATGCGGCTACTGCATTGCCGGCATGCTGATGCGCGCGCAGGCGTTGCTTGAGCGTAATCGCCACCCTGATGACGCGACCATTCGCGAGCACATGGCCGGCAACCTGTGCCGCTGCGGTACGCACTTGCGGATCATCGAGGCGATCAAACAGGTGGCCGGGCACAACGGGAGCCTGACATGAGCGAGTCGAACGGTTTGAACCCGAGCCGACGCGCCTTCCTGCGCGGCGGCGCGTTGCTGATGGCGTTTACCTTGATGCCGGTGGCGCGGCGTGTGTTGGCGGATACGGAAGTCGATACGCTCGGCACCGTGGTCCTCGCGCCTGACCTGCCCGGAAGCCTGCGCACCAACCCGTTTCTCGACGCCTGGATCCGCATCGGCGCTGACGGCATCACCGTCTACACCGGCAAGGTCGAGTTGGGTACCGGGGTGAAAACCGCGTTGCTGCAAATCGCCGCCGAGCGTTTGCAGGTACCGGCATCCGCGATCAACCTGCTCACCGCCGACACCGCGCTGACACCCAACGAAGGCTACACCGCCGGCAGCCACAGCATTTTCGACAGCGGTACCGCGTTGTATAACGCCGCCGCGCAGGTGCGTGAAATGCTCGTCGATGCCGCCGCGCGCCGTTGGCAGGTTGATGCTGCACTGCTCAGCACTCACAACGGTGTGATCGAAGGCCCGGCCGCTCAGCGGATGAGTTACGCCGACGCGGTCAAGCATGTCGATGTGCACCAATACGCCAAGGCTCAATCACCGGCGATGGCCGCCGCTGACTTCAAACTGATCGGCCATTCGTTGCCGCGCCTCGACATCCCGGCGAAGGTCAGCGGCGGCGCGGCGTTCGTCCAGGACATGCGCCTGCCGGGCATGCTGCATGCGCGGGTGATCCGCCCGCCGCGTCCGGGCTGCACGCTACAAGCATTCGATGCGGAGTCCATCGAGGCGTTGGCTGGCGTGGTCAAGGTGATCCGCGACGGCAACTATCTGGCGGTGGCCGCCGGTGATGAGTGGCAAGCGATCAAAGCCATGCGCAGGGCCAGCGAGGTGACGCAATGGAGCGAGGGCGAAGCGATTCCAGAGGCGGCCGAGATTCATGGTCTGCTCAAACGCCTGCCCTCACGGCGCTATCCGATCAGCAACAGCGGCACGCCGAGCGGCGCGGCCGAAACGCGTTTTCAGGCGCGGGTCACCAAGCAGTATTTGATGCACGGCTCGATCGGCCCGTCTTGCGCGGTGGCCTGGTTCAAGGACGGCAATCTCACGGTCTGGACCCACACCCAAGGTGTTTATCCGCTGCGCGCCGGCATTGCCGAAATGCTCGGTCTGCCACCTGAGCGGGTGCGCTGTATTCATACCGAAGGCTCAGGTTGCTATGGGCATAACGGTGCCGATGATGCCGCGGCCGATGCTGCATTGATTGCTCTGCGTGTGCCCGGTACGCCGGTGCGCGTGCAATGGATGCGCGAACAGGAAAATCTTTGGGAGCCGTATAGCTCGGCGATGGTCACCGAAGTCGACGCGGGCCTCAGCCAGGGTCGGCTGCAGGACTGGGCCTACGAACTCTGGACCACACCGCACAACGAACGCATCGTCAACGCCGGGCGTCTGCTGCCGGCACGCTTGCTTGCGCGGCCCTTCACCTCAGCGCCCTCCGTGCCGATCGCCCAGCCCGAAGGCGATGGTGACCGCAACGCGGTGCCGCTGTACGACCTCAACTCGACGCGCATCAACATGACCTTTGTCACCGAAATGCCTTTTCGCACCTCGGCCATGCGTTCGCTGGGAGCGCACATCAACATCTTCGCCATCGAGGCGAGTATCGACGAACTGGCGATCAGGGCCGGCATCGACGCGGTCGCGTTGCGTCTGGCCCACCTCAGCGACCCGCGTGCTCGCGCGGTGGTAGAACGTGTGCGTGATGAGATCGCTTGGCCGCAAAAAAGCAGCGAGCCCGGTGCCGGTATCGGTTTCGCCTTCGCCCGCTACAAAAACATCATGGGTTACTGCGCCATCGCGGTGAAGCTGCGGGTGCATCCGCAGACCGGCGAGATTCGCATCGATCACGTGGTGACGGCGGTGGATGTCGGCCAGATCGTCAGCCCCGACGGCCTGCGCAATCAGGTCGAGGGCGGCATCATGCAGTCCGCGAGTTGGACCCTGTACGAAAAAGTCGCCTACGACGCGGGGGGCATTCGCAGCTACGACTGGAGCGGTTATCCGATTCTGCGCTTCACGCAACTGCCGAAAAAAGTCGATGTGCATTTGCTCGACCAACCGGGAGAACCGTTCCTCGGTGCCGCTGAAATTGTCCAGGGGCCGATGGCCGCCGCCCTTGGTAACGCCGTCGCCAACGCCACCGGCCGGCGCTGGCTGAACCTGCCACTCACACGCTCAAACCAGCCCGCCTGAGCCACGCCCGTGTTCATCGCTGATGAGCACGGGTGCCGTTGCGCCCTGCGCAAAACAGCGTAGCGCCGGCCACCGATTATCAGCCCCGCTGAGCGCGGTTAAGTTAGCGGCACTGGCTCGCGGCGCCGCTGCCGCGCTTGAATTCCCCTTATTGAAATCTGGAGCTACCCATGACCCGTCGTCTGTTCCAACCCCTCGCACTCGGTCCTTACACCCTCGCCCAT
Source organism: Pseudomonas sp. NPDC087690 (assembly GCF_044743175.1). NCBI lineage: Bacteria > Pseudomonadati > Pseudomonadota > Gammaproteobacteria > Pseudomonadales > Pseudomonadaceae > Pseudomonas > Pseudomonas sp. NPDC087690. The sequence continues at coordinate 229,430 of NZ_JBIUVX010000001.1, read as the reverse complement.
CGCGTGGCCATGGCGCCGTTAACGCGCTCACGCGCCGGCCAACCAGGCGATGTGCCAACGCCGATGAACGCCGAGTACTACCGCCAACGGGCCAGTGCTGCGCTGATCATCACCGAGGCCACGCAAATCTCCCGGCAGGCTCAGGGTTACGCCTGGACGCCGGGCATCTACAGCCCTGAGCAGGTGCGGGCGTGGCGTGACGTCAGCGCGGCGGTGCATGAGGCTGGCGGGTTGATCTTCATGCAGCTGTGGCACGTTGGCCGGGTGTCCCACCCCAGTTTCCAACCTGATGCCGGCCTGCCGGTTGCACCCAGCGCGCTGCCGGTGCCGGGCAAGACGTTTATCGTCGACGACAACGGTAACGGCGTCTGGGGTGATGTGCCGGTGCCACGCGCGCTGGAAACCGCGGAAATCGCCGGTATCGTCGAAGACTACCGCTTGGCCGCGCGCAACGCGCTGCAGGCGGGCATGGACGGTGTAGAGATTCATGCCGGTAACGGTTACCTGCTCGATCAGTTTCTTAACAGCAACAGCAACCAGCGTGACGATGCCTATGGCGGCAGCGTGGAGAATCGCGCGCGGTTTCTGCTGGAAGTGGTCGCGGCCGTGGCTGAAGAAGTTGGCGCCGAGCGGGTCGGCGTACGCCTGACGCCGATGGGCCGTTTCATGGGCATGGGCGATGACACCCCGGAAGCCACCTTCGGCCACTTGGTCGAGGCGCTCAACCAATGGAACCTGGCCTATCTACACCTGGTCGAGCCAGCGATGGTCGGCACAGTCAAAGATGAAAATTTCGACCCGCGCTGGGACGCGATCATTGCCCAGTTGCGCAAAACCTGGAACGGCGTGCTGATCCTGGCGGGCGGCTACGATGCGCAATCTGCCGAACAGGCGCTGATTGCCGATCGTGCCGACATCATCGCGTTTGGCCGCCCATTCCTGGCCAACCCTGATTTGCCGCGTCGACTGCACGATGGCCTGACACTCAACACGCCGGACCCTGGCAGCTTTTTCGGCGGGGATCAGCGTGGCTACATCGATTATCCATTTCATGCCTGAGCAGAAGCAGACGACCCGCCTCTCATGAATGTGTAAATCCCTGGAAGCAGGGGCCGATGGGCCCCAGCTCTATCAAGTCATACGATCTCCACACTCAATCAAAGGCGCGAAAAATCCAGCATAAAGCCGAACATATGCGTAGCTGTGCGCTTTCAGGTCTATTGCCCGACGTCGCCGAATGCGATAAAACGGGCTGGTTGTACGACAACCTAATAAAAACCAAGTCGTTCGAACGGCTAACAATCCTGAGATCTGCCATGCCTCGCCCTACCGCTACGCAAACCGTACCGCCGCCCTACCCCCGTTATCTGGCGGTGATCATTCTGTTGTGCATGGGCTGTGCGTTTGCCGGCAATCATGTGGCGGCGCGAGTCGCATTTGATGATGGTGCGGGTGTGCTGCTGGCGATTTTGATGCGGTCCGGCGGGACCTTGCTGGTGCTCGCGATTCTGGTGCTGTGGCAACGACAAAGCCCGCGCTTGCCGGCGGGTGCCTGGCGCTGGCAACTGTTGCTGGGGTTGCTGATCACTGCGCAGAGTCTGTGCCTTTACTCTGCTGTCGCACGGGTGCCGGTGGCGCTGGCCCTGCTGGTGGCAAACGTATTCCCTATTCTGCTGGCATTGCTCACTTGGGCGCTGGGTGGCCAGCGACCGAGCGCACGCACTGCGACGTTAATGGGCTTGATTCTACTGGGCCTGGTGTTTGTGCTGGACGTGCCCGGGCGTCTTTCGACCACGACAGAGGTCAGTGCGCAATGGCTGACGGGCGTCGCGCTCGCGTTCTGCGCCGCCAGCGTGTTCGCCTGCGCGCTGTGGATCACCGACCACAAACTGTCTCAGGTACGCGGCTCGGTGCGCAGTCTGCTGACCATTTTCATCGTGTTCAGCAGCGTCAACCTGGCAGGGCTGACGGGCGCCCTTCCCGGCGGATTGAACCTGCCCGCCACCTCGACCGGATGGCTGGCCCTCGCCACCTTGGTGGTGCTGTACGGCACCGGTTTTATCGTCCTGTTCATTTCCGTGCCTCGCCTCGACATGCCGCGCAATGCGCCGGTCATGAACATCGAGCCATTGGCAACGCTGCTGATGGGCTGGATCGTGCTGGACCAAATGCTCAGCAACGGACAGATTCTCGGTGGGGTGATCGTGGTCACCGGCATCGTTTTGCTGACGTACCGTAAGTCGGTCGTCAAGGCTGAGGTCAAAGCCGGGGTGTGAAGGTTTCCGCCGGCGGTTATTCACTGTTCTTCAACAGGCAGAAAACCGCTGAGGCTGAATGTCCTACCCCGCTCTGTCCTGCGCCAGCCAGCGTCCATAAAGCGTTGGAAACTGTTCGCCAATCCACTCGACGAACGCTTCAACCTGCGGGGCCAGGTGCGTACGGCTGGGGTACAACACTGAGACGGGGCGTGGATGCGGACGAAAGTTGCGCAGCACCTCAACCAATGATCCGTTTGCCAGAAAACGATCCAAAGCGATGCCAGGTGCCTGGAGAATGCCGAAGCCCGCAACGCCACATTCGACATAGGCATTGGACTCGTTGACGGTGATCCCTTGGCGGCAGATGTGTGATTGCTCGCGGCCGCCCTCCACGAATTGCCAGGCCAGCGGGCGCTGGTTCTGCCCCGAAAGAAAGGTAACGCCGCGGTGCATGCCGAGATCTTCCAGGGTTTCAGGCTCACCGTACTCTTCCAGGTATCGCGGCGCCGCACAGGTGACCATGGTGGCCATGCCAATGCGCCGGGCGATGAGACTTGAACTGGGTAGCTCGCCGATGCGCAACGCGCAGTCCACACCCTCGGCGACCAGATCGACCGTTCTGTCTGTCACCCCCAGGGCCAGTTCGATTGAGGGATAGCGAGTGGAAAATGCTCGTAAGCTCTCGATCAGCCCTGGCTGCGAAAAAGCAGTGGGGATATCGACGCGTAATCGACCACGCAAGATTGAATCCGGCGTCGAGAACATCGCGGTGACATCGGAAATCTCCCCGAGAATGGTTTTGACGCGCGCGTAGAATTGCTCGCCCTCGGAAGTCAGTCTCACTGTCCGGGTGGTGCGCTGAAACAGGCGGACGCCGATCGAGGTTTCAAGTTCCTGAATGGCACGAGTCACCTGCGGCCGGCCGATCTGCATCGCATCGGCTACCCGGGTAAAACTGCTGAGCTCGGCCAATCGGGCAAACACCTGCAAGGACTGAAGCAGCTCCATAACGTCCTCTGACGATTATTTTGTTGCCGCCACCCTATCAGGTATTTGCGCAATTGTTGCTTTAGGAATTAACAATCCTGTGCTGTGCCGGGCATTTATCGATACGCCCTACCCGGGAACAATGTCCTCGAACTCACCCACTGGAGACAACTTCCATGAAAGCCTGGCTTCTGCATGATTTCGGCCTCGACCACCTCGCACTCAGCGACACCCCTACGCCTGAACCCAAGGCCGGCGAGCTACTGGTCAAGATCGGCGCGGTTTCGCTCAACTTCCGCGACAAGGCCATCGTTGATGGTTTTTATGAACCCCATCTGGTGCCCAAGCCGCTGATTCCGGTCAGCGACGCGGCAGGCACGGTCATCGCTGTGGGTGAAGGCGTCAGCCGATTCAAGGTGGGCGACCGCGTCAACTCGCACCTGTACTCACGCTGGATTGACGGTGAGCCGGGGCCGGACGAGCCTGCCTACTGCTTCGGCATGCCGCTGCCGGGTGGCCTGGCCGAATACATGATCATTCACGAGCAAAGTGCAGTTCGTGCGCCGGACAACATGTCCGACGAAGAGGCCTCGACCCTGCCGATCGCAGCGCTGACGGCGTGGTACTCGCTAGTGGATTACGGCCAGATCCAGCCGGGCCAGACCGTCCTGGTGCAAGGCACCGGCGGCGTATCGATCTTCGCTGTGCAATTGGCAACAGCCCTTGGCGCCAAGGTTATTGTGACGTCCAGCAGCGAGACCAATCTTGAGCGAGTGAAACAGCTTGGCGCAGTGGCCGGCGTTAACTATCGGACCTTCCCGCGCTGGGAAGAGGAAGTGTTGAAGCTCACCGACGGCAAAGGCGTTGACCTGCTGCTGGATGTCGCAGGAGGTGAAGGGCTGAACCAGTCCATCCTGGCCACCAAGGCTGCCGGGAAAATCGCCCAAATCGGCTTTCTGACCGGACAAACGACCACGTTGAGTCTGATGCCGCTGATCTTCCGCCAGACCACAATCCGCGGTATCGCGGTGGCTCCTCGCTCATCGTTCGATCGCATGAACGAATTCCTGAACAAACACGCAATACGCCCAGTGATCGATCAAACCTATGCCTTCGACGAGGCGCACAAGGCGTTCGAGCATTTGGCCCGTGGCGCCTTCGGTAAAGTGGTGATCAAGGTTTCATAACTGACGGGCAGTCAGCGACATGCCGAAAATCTCGGTGACGGTGTTCACCGCCACCGAGTACAGGTACCCGCCAATGCGCCCGAAACGCCAGATCTTCAACAGATTGACCCTGTCTTCGCGAATCGGACGCTCGCGACTCCTCACGTCCGGATGATCGACATCTCATCAAGACTCTTGCTTTTCGCCCGCTTGTGCACGGCGATGGACATGACCTGGATAACCTCAATGGTAATCGTCTCCAGCGACTGCGCGCAGGTAGGCGACGTCTGCTTCTCTGCGCAGGTCGCGCCACTCATCCCAGCTCAGCAGGCCCAAACGATCCATTTCATCCGACTTGCGCACCAGTTCGTCGTGATAGGCGTCTGGGCAATCCATGCGCAGTTCAAGGTTTTCCAGTGCACGTTGCCAGGCAGCCAAAGCGAGTAATCTGGTTTCTTGTGCGAATGTCAGTTGGTTCTTGAACGCGTTCATTTCGCCCACCCCGAATATTTCCCGGTTGAGCCAGCGGTTTCGAGTTAGGTTCAAAATGTCTGACGAAAAGCGGATGACTGAAAGCTTTCTGCTGATGTGGTCACCAACAATTCCAGTTCATGGATTGGTTAACGGTATGGGGCAATCGCCCCGCCACTCAATCCAGTGGTCGGGGCGATCCGGCTTCTTGCGGCGAAGTTGCTGTCAGGATGCGTCAATCCAGATGGTTTTGATTTCGGTGTATTGGTCGTGCGCCCAGATCGACTTGTCGCGCCCGCCGAACCCCGATTCCTTGTAGCCGCCGAATGGCGTAGAGGCGTCGCCTTCGCCAAAGCAGTTCACCGTGACAATCCCGGCACGGATCCCGCGCGAGAGTTTCAGCGCATGGCGCAGGTTGCCGGTGTAAGCCGATGCCGCCAGGCCGTAGGCCGTGTCGTTGGCCAGTTCAATGGCTTCGTCGACGGTCTGGAACGTGGTGACGCTCAGCACCGGGCCGAAGATCTCTTCCTGGAACAGACGGCTATCGCGGCTCACGCCATCAACGATGGTCGGTTCGACGAAGATGTCTTTGGCGGTCTTGCCGCCCACCAACACGCTGAGGTTCTCGTCGCGGGCAACGTCAAGGTAAGAACGGACTTTCTCGAAATGCGCTTTGCTGATCATCGAACCCAAGCGGTTCTCAGGATCGAGTGGGTCGCCCATTTTCCAATCGCCCAGATGCACCTGCACACGCTGCAACAGTTCATCCTTGATGTCGGCGTGCACGATCAGCCGCGACGAGGCCGAGCAGTTTTCACCCATGTTCCAGAACGCGCCGTTTACTACATGCTGAGCGACGACATCGATGTCTTCGACATCATTCATCACCACGGCCGGGTTCTTGCCGCCACATTCCAGCACGATACGTTTGAGGTTCGATTCGCTGGAGTATTTGAGAAACAGCCGCCCGGTGTCGGTTGAACCGGTGAAGCTGACCATGGCCACGTCAGGATGACGCCCCAACGGCTCGCCCGCCTCCTTCCCTCCCCCGGGCACGACGTTGAAGACACCGGCGGGAATCCCCGCCTGATGCGCCAGTTCGGCGACGCGCAAAGTGCTCAAGGTGGTTTCCTTGGCCGGTTTGACCACGATCGAGCAACCTGCTGCCAGCGACGGGCCGATTTTCCAGGCGAGCATCAGCAGCGGGAAGTTCCACGGCAGCACCAAGCCGACAACCCCGATCGGCTCGCGCACCACCATGGTCACTGCACCCGAGCCGACGGGCGCCGTAGCGTCGTAGATCTTGTCGATCAGCTCAGCGTGCCAGCGCAACGTATGAATCGTTTCCGGCACGTCGATGTTCTGACATTCACGAATCGGCTTGCCACTGTCCAGGCTTTCGAGCACCGCCAGTTCGTGGGCGTTGTCCTCCAGCAACTGAGCAAAGCGCAGCAATACCGATTTGCGTGCCGACGGCGCCAGTGAATGCCAGCGTGCGTCGGCGAAGGCCTCCTTGGCCGCCGCTACCGCTGCATCGACATCGTCGGCATTGCACGCGGCAATCTCAGTCAGCACCTGATCGGTAGCCGGGTTGGTTGTGGTGAATGTCTTGCCCGATCTGGCGGCGCAGAACTGCCCATTGATGAACGCTTGATTGCGAAACTCGAGTTTCGCAGTCAGTTCGAGGTATTGCTCTTTGCTCAGCAGGTCTGCCATTTCAAGCCTCCTCGACGATACGCGCGACGTTGTTCTGCAGGGTTTTGATCACGCCTTCCAGCGTTTGCTTCTCGGAAGGCTCCAGCGCTTGCAGTGGCGCACGGACCCCGCCGGCACGCAGGCCGCTAAGTTCGCTGCCATGTTTGATCGATTGCACGAACTTGCCGCTCTCGAGGAAATCCATCAACGGCAGCATCGCCGACATGATCCGCCGGCCCTTATCGAAGTTCTTCTCCAGGACACAGGCTTCGTAGAGCGCAATGTGTTCACGCGGGATGAAGTTCGAGCCGGCGCACACCCAACTGCGCGCGCCCCAGGCGAAGAACTCCAAAGCCTGATCATCCCAGCCACAAGACAACTGGATCGACGGATGGGCATGAGCCAGACGGTGCAGGCGACTCATCTCGCCCGAACTTTCCTTGATGGCGGCGATGTTCTTGCAGCCGGCAATCGCTTGGAAAAACTCGTCGCCCATCGCCACGCCCATCCGCGACGGATAGTTGTACAACATGATCGGCAGCCCGGCGGCCTTGTCCACGGCGAGCACGTGAGCGGCAATTTCCTTCTGCGTCGGCAAGGCATACGGTGGTGAACCGACCAAAATGGCGTCCGCTTCGAGGGACTTGGCTTTTTCGGCGAAGTACACCGAGTCTTCGGTACGAATGCCGCCAGTGCCGATGACCAGCGGCAAGCGCCCACGAATTACATCCTTGGCACGCTCGGCCACGGCCACGCGCTCCTCGGCGGTGTGCGCGTAATACTCGCCGGTGGAGCCGCCGATAACGATGCCGTGAACCTTGGATTCGATCAGGTATTCGAGCACCTCGGAGAACGCCGAATAGTCGATCTGGTCATCAGCGGACAACGGGGTAATGGCAGGGGTAAAAATTCCGTCAAAGTTCATAGCGTTTTCTCCAGTGGTTCAATGTTCAATCCGTGCGCCCGACGGCATGCCGGGCAGACCGTGGTTATTGGCGGCGCAAGCCTTCAGGACGGCAGCAAAGCGACGAGGCTTCAGCGACTAGTCAACGCAGACTCAGCTTTCTCTCCCGGCGCGGTACTGCCCCCACTTGAGGTTCATGTTCACCCCCAGCGAAAGAAACGGTTCTGGCGGGTTGCTGTTGGGCCCTGGCGCCTGCAACAGGAAATCAATCAGTGGGTCGCGCTGCCCCGCCAGCCAGTCCGCGAGCAACTTGCCGGTGACGGTTCCGCGCGTGACGCCCAGACCGTTGCATCCGAGCGCGCCATAAACATTGGGCGCCAGTTCACCGAAAAAGCCGTTGTGGTTGCGGGACATGGCCAAGGCGCCGCCCCAGGTGTAGTCGAACGTCACGTCCGGCAACATCGGGAAACGCTGATCGAATGACGCCTTGTGCCGGCGCACGAAACGTTCGTTGTATTTGCTGTTGCTGCGACCATCCGGGTTGAAGGTGAAACTGTTGCGGATCAGCAGGCGGTTATCCGGGGTGCGGCGCACCGTGGTGCCGAACGGATCCGCCGGAATGGCGCCCCAGAACGGTTTACCGCCAAGGCGCGCCTGTTCCTCTTCAGTCAGCGGCCGCGTGATGCTGGCGTAGGTGTAGATCGGCAACATGCGCCCTTGCAGGAAACCGAAACGCATGCCGAACGAGTTGTTCGCCAGAATCAGCTTGTCGGCAGTGATGCTGCCGTGAGCGTGCTTGAGGACAGTCTTGGCGCCGTACTCCACTTCCAGAATCGGCGTGCGCTCATACAGCGTGACGTTCGATGGCAGATTGTCGGCGAGGCCTTTCACCAGCCCGGACGGTTGCAGTAGCACCGCCCCCGGGGTGAACAATGCCTTGCGGTAAAAGCGCGTGCCCAAGTGTTCGGGCAACTCATCGGCATCAATCATTTGAAAAGGCTGATCGAGTTTTTCCAGGCCCCGGCGATAGGCATCGAGGACGGCAATACCGCGGGTCTCTACCGCCGCCTGATATTTGCCGCAAGCTCTCATCTGGCATTCGATACGGTATTGATCGACCAGCTCGCGAAGTATCGATTGGCCGGCCAGATTGAGTTTCAAACTGGTGCGTGCAAGCGCGATGTCACCGATGTAATCCTCAGCGCCAATATCATGGGGAAGATCAATGGCAAAACCGGCATTACGCCCCGACGGGCCCAGTCCGACTTCCTGCGCTTCGATGAGCAGCACTTCGTCGTCGGGAAAATTCAACGCCAGTTGCCGCGCGCACGCCAGACCCGTGAAGCCGGCACCGATGATCACCCAGCGGGCTGAACGGTGCCCGCGGTGAGCCGGCTCGGGACTGCGTGGCTTGCTCAAGTGAAACCAGCCACAACTATCATCATCGGCGGGTAATGAACTGACTTTCATAGTGTTGAACCGTTAATCGTTGAAGTTGCAAAACGCACGCGGCACAAAGCAAACGCACGCAGTGGCGTTGATCCGGAAACTTGCAAAACTGGCACTTGCGCAAACAGTGACGATTAACTGTTTGTTCTAAAAATTGGCCGCCACGGCATAACGTCCGCTACTGGCATAGTCGTTGGCGTAGTAATAATCCCTGAAGGTCATGGGCGGTAAGCCGAACAGGTCCTTGAAGCGTTTATAGAAGTGCGGATAACTGACAAACCCGGTGGCCAGTGCCACATCCGTCAACGAGCGGTCACTTTGCACAATCAATTGCCGAGCCCGAGTCAAACGCAGCTCCAGGTAGTAGCGATTCGGTGCCGCATTCAGGTAACGGGCAAACCTTCTTTCCAGTTGCCGGCGTGACACGCCGACCTGGCTGGCGATTACATCGATTTCCAGCGGTTCCTCAATGTTCTTTTCCATCAAGTCGAGCGCGATATTCAAAGGCTTTGGAATCGAAGAGCAGCGAAGGCTGTCGGCGTTTGCCGCAAACTTCGGGTGAGCTTGTCCAGGTTGGTGAACCCGTTTTATTTCATCGACCAGTGCCGCATCGTTGCGCGCGCCCAGTTCCTGCATGATCGCCAGGGTCATATCCAGCGCCGAATGAGCGTTGGCGCAAGTGGCTCGGCGCTGTGTGCAAACAAACTCGCGAGTCGAAACGTTCAACTGCGGGAAATATTCATGAATCAGGCCGCAACTGTCGCTGTGACAAGCAAAGTCCCCAGTCTCTAGCAAACCGGCATCAGCCAGATAAAACGCGGCATTCCAGCAACCGGCGACGATCCCTTTGCTCGCGGACTTCTTCAGCACTCGGCGCAGCACTGGCTGCGTGGCAAGCCTCACACGCTGGCCTCCGACGACAATCACTGCATCATGACTGAAGCCTTCTGCGACCAGCCTTTGCGAGGCCAGCGACACGCCGATATCACTTTCAACCAGCCCGCCCTGAACGGAGTAAGTGGATACCTCGTAAATCGTCTCGCCGTTGATCAGGTTTCCAGTGGCCAGGGCATCCATCGACGTTGAAAGCGTCGTCAACGAAAAATGATCGAGCAGGATAAACGCCACCCGCACCACACGTTCATGGCCCGACATCACGGTGGATTGGCGAAATCCGGTGTTCTGTTGTTTCAACGGACTCTGGAACGTTTCCATCTTGCGTCACCCGCTCACCTTCACTTGAAACGACAACCCGTTGGTTTGGCGACTGGCACGGCCCGCCGCCAACCCGTAGTTGCACCGATTACTTCGCTGCCGCTCGGGCGTCACTCAACCAGCCGTCATAGGCTTGCTGATTGGCCTTGATCCATTCCGCGGCATGCCGCTTGATGTCGGCCAGCGACTTTTCACCGTTCTGCATGCGCAGGTTTTGCGCACTTTCAGCGGCTGTAGGGATGCTGACTTCAGAGAGGAATTTGCGCGCCACCGGGTTCTTCTCGGCGAACTCTTTGTTCATGACGGCATTGACCGTGTCCACCGGGAAACCGAGGTTCTTGCCATCATGGAAAGTGTCCTTGCTTTCCTTGCCATCCGGCAGCGAGGTGAACGGCACCGGCAACCAGACCACATCACGCCCTTCCACCAATACGCTGGCGATCCACTGCGGAACCCAAGTGAAGAACAGCACGGGCTTGCCTTGCTGAAAGCGCGCAATGGTGTCCGCCATCAACGCGAAGTACGAGCCGCGGTTGTCGACCACGGTGGGCCCCAGACCGTAGGCTTTCATGTGGTGCTCAACCATGATTTCGCAGCCCCACCCCGGGTTGCAGCCTGTCAGGTCAGCCTTGCCGTCACCGTTGCTGTCGAAGAGTTTGGCGATTTCGGGTTTCTTCAGGTCTGACAGATCCTTGATCTGATAAGCCTCGGCGGTCTTCTTGTCGATCATGTAGCCCTGCAGCACGCCCTTCATGATTTGCCCGACCTTGACCATCACATCATCGCCGCCGGCCTTCTCATAAAACGCTTGGTGCAGGTGTTCCCATTCATGCACGGTGAAATCCGCATCGCCGTAAGACAGCGCGAGAAACATCGCCGGGTAGTCGACTTCTTTCGGCTGTTTGACGTCATAGCCCAGTTCCTTGAGGCCAGCGATCACTACTTCACCGCGAAAGCGCTCTTCGGCGATAGTCGGGAAGATCGGCGTAATCGAAACACCGGCACCGGGTTTGTTGGCATCGGCCGCGTAAACCGCCGAGCACAGCAAGGTGCCAAACACCGAAGCCACCAGGCTCGCAACCACGCTTTTCTTGAGATTTGTCAGTTTCATGTTTCACCACGCTTGGAATTTTTAATGGGGTGAGCAGGCCAACTCAATTCGTCACTGGACGTGCAACGTTCTTCTTTTTCTTCAGCTTCATGACCAGCCCCACCGGGCCGCTTTCATACCAGCGCTGACCGCTGGCCAGATCGCTGCTGCGCTCACCCATTGCCTGGGTCAGTCGGTCAAGGAATACCGCGAGCAGCACCAGCCCGGCACCGCCGACGCTGGCCAGGCCCATGTCGAGGCGACCGATGCCGCTCAACACCATCAAGCCCAGACCGCCCACCGAAATCATCGAGGCGACCACCACCATCGACAGCGACAACATCAGCGTCTGATTGAGGCCGGCCATCATCGTCGGCGCCGCCAACTGCAACTGCACCTTCATCAGCATTTGCGTGGCCGTACAGCCGAACGCTCGCGCCGCTTCGACCTTGTCGGCCGGAACCTGACGAATGCCGAGGTTGGTCAGCCGCACCAGCGGTGCAACGGAAAAGATGATGGTGACAATCACACCCGGCACGTTGCCGATGCCGAAGAGCATGACCACCGGCACCAGATAGACGAATGCGGGGAGCGTTTGCATGGCGTCGAGCACTGGGCGAATGATCATTTCCGTGCGATCACTGCGTGCGCACAGGATGCCGAGCGGGATGCCGATAACCGCGCAAAACAGCAGTGATGTCAGCACCAGGGCCAGCGTGACCATTGCATCGTTCCACACACCGATCAGTCCGAGCCCGGTGAGGGTTGCGACGCTGAAGATGGCGATGCGCTTGCCGCCAATCTGCCAACTGATCAGTCCGGCGATGATGATGAATACCGTGGGCGGAACCGACAGTAATCCCCACTGGACACCGTCGAGCACTTGATCGACTGGCCAGCGGATCGAGCGAAACACTTCCCTGAAGTTATGCACCAAGTATTTAAGGGCGGTTTCCACCCAGGATCCCAAAGGAATATTGAGACTTTGAAAGGGATCTAAAAAGTTGAAGTCTGACATGATGCTACCTCGCACTCAGAAACGGCGTATCAATTCTGGTTATTCGCAGTTCAGCTGTTACACAGGCAGCTCAAAAGATGGCCTTGCGAAATAGAGCCTTTATAAAGCCCAACTTCATCCACAACCGGCATGGGCGTTGCCGAGGCAGCAACAAGATGAAAGATGTCGCGCAGAGACGCTTCCGCTTTAATCGGTGTTTGCCCGCCAGGGATATAAGCGACATTGCAATCCTGTTGCGCTATATCGCCCGCTTTCAGAATGCGACTGGTGTCGAAGCCATTAAAGAAATCACGCACATATTTATTCACCGGCTTGCACAGAAGTTCACGCGGCGTACCGATTTGCACCACGCGCCCGCCTTCCATGATCGCAATGCGGTGACCGATGCGAACCGCTTCTTCGATATCGTGGGAGATGAAAATGATCGTGCGGTCCTGCTCGGCCTGAAGCTTGATCAGCTCCCCCTGCATCTCGCTGCGAATCATCGGATCAAGTGCCGAGAAGGCTTCGTCCATCAGCAGAATGGCGGGATCGTTGGCCAGCGCGCGGGCCAGACCGACGCGTTGCTGCATGCCGCCGGAGAGTTGGTGGGGAAAGCTCAGCTCCTGCCCCGAAAGCCCGACCTGCTCCAGTGCGCCCATCGCGCGGCAATAGCGTTCTTTTTCGCTGACACCGCTGATTTCCAGGCCGAAGCTGACGTTGTCGATGACACTCATATGCGGCATCAAAGCAAACGACTGGAAAACCATGCCCATGTCCTTGCGGCGAACTTGCAACAAGTCCTTGTCGCCCAGGCCGGTGATTTCCTTGCCATTGAGAAAGATCTGCCCGGACGTCGGTTCGATCAGCCGGTTGAACAATCGGACCATGGTCGATTTGCCCGAGCCGGACAAACCCATGATGACGAAAATCTCGCCACGGCGAACAGAGAAGTTGGCATCAAAAACACCAATCGCCTGACCGGTCTTTTTAAACACTTCAGCTTTTGACGCGCCTTCTTTAACCATTTTCATGGCAAGTGCTGGCTGCGTACCGAAGACTTTGAAAACATTCTTTACGCAGATGATCTCGTCGGAACTTGTCATACCTTGCCTCCTTCGCATCGTGCATCTTTCGCATTAAGCGACAGGCAAACGAGCAAAAATAATTGTAAGCGGCAGCGGTAATGAATAGATGTCTTCACGACGGGCTTCCTTTTATTATTTTTGAGGTCCCAGGAAAAAGGGATGTTTCAAATCTATTAGCATCACCCCGGTTAATCCAACTACATTTACAGGGACAATTTGATAACGTCAGGTTATCGGAGATGGCGACGGTGGCGAGTAACAGCCGCTTTCGTGCCCTGAGCGACCGGGTCTATCCCCGCAGCGACGCCGGCATAGCCCACGGCGGACGGTTCCGTTACCCTCCTCGCGCTTCGTTGGGGAGCTGTATCGTTAGGAGAGTGTACGAATGAGCAAGCATGTCGACCCTGACACCATCCTGCTGAAAATGCCGTCCTTGAGGGCTGTGAAGGCATTTGTGGCCGCGGCCAAATACGAAAGCTTCACCCGTGCGGCGGAGGCACTGTGCGTTTCCCAAGCCGCGATCAGCCGGCAGATCCGTGAGCTGGAAAGCTACCTGGGCGCGCAACTGTTTACCCGGGTCGGCCGTGCGGTGGAACTGACGGCCGCCGGCGCGGTGTTCTTCGATGCCGCGCAACTTTCGTTCGTCAACATCGCCCAGGCTGCCGAACGCATCCGCAGCAGCCAGTCGACCAAGAAGGTTCTGACCGTCTGTTGCTCGCCGGCCTTTTCCGCGCTGTGGCTGTCGAATCATCTGCAGGAGTTCTTCGCCCAGTGCCCGGACATCGAGCTCAACTTGATCACCACGCAGAACTTTCTGACCATGGAACCCGGTGTCCAGCCGGACATCTTCATCACCAAGATTTCGCGCATCCGTGACGGTTATAGAAGCTACCCGTTGTGCCACGACGTGATTTACCCGGTGTGCACCCCGCAGTATCTGGAGAAGCACCCGGAAATTTCGACGATCGAAGGCGTGCGTGATTCGGCATTGCTCAACCTCAGTCCCTACGGCCGCTCGCAAGTTGCCGAGCATGTCGACTGGGGCGTGTGGCTGGCGTTTCAGGCCATCGATATCGATGATCGTCCGCCGAACAGCCCGCAGATCTTCAACGCCAACGACTACAACCTGCTTATCAGCATGGTCTTGACCCATCAGGGCATTGCGCTGGGCTGGAATCACCTGGTCACGGGGTTGGTGCAGCAAGGCTTGCTGGTGCGCCCGATCGAGCAACAGGTGCAGTTGCGCAACAGCTGGCACTACCTGAGCTGTCGCGAAAGCTCCGAAAACGAAGACGAGCTGCGGCGTTTTCGCGAATGGATTCTGGCGAAGTTTCCCCGCCGTTAATTCAGTCCGCACAGGCGTCGGCTGATTTGGTTATCAATAGCCCGACGAAAATGTTGCTAGAGCAGCACCCTCCCCCTGGCTCATTGTTGAGCCGCGCCGACCATGATCGGCTCGGCTCAACTCACAGGAAGGGATTGTTGAATGTCACTCTTCGAATTCTGTCGCGACTTTGATTTCCTCGGTGCCCCGTTCAAGACTCGTGCAATTGTGCAGAACAGTTTGCTGGACATCGTCGGCGTCATGGCCGGCGCGGCCAGCAATGACACCAGCAGCGCCATGCGGCGTTTTGCCGAACTGCATTACCCGGCGGGCGCTTATAGCAGTCGTCTGATCTTTGCCGGACAGCGCGTCAACGTACTCGGCGCAGCCTGGGCCGGAGGTTTCAGTGCTGACAGCCTCGACGCCCACGAAGGCCACTTCAAATCCAAGGGCCACGCCGGTGCCACTGTTGTTCCTGCGGTGCTTGCCCTCGCCGATGCGCTGCATCATCGAGGTCAGTCGATCAGCGGCCATGAACTGCTCACCGCTCTGTGCATCGGTTATGAAACGGCGCTGCGGGCCGGTTCCGCATTGATGGCGACCTCGCCGACTTATCACGCATCCGGCGGTTTTTCCGCGCTCGGTGTTGTCTGCGCTGGCGCGCGCTTGCTGGGCTTGGATGAACCGACGTTTCGCCACGCTTTGGGCATCGCCGAGTACTTCAGCGCACGCTGCCCGATGATGCGCCTGATACACGCGCCGACGATGCTGCGCGATGCCCACGGCGCAGGTGCATTTGCGGGTTTGAACGCCCTGCTCATGGCCCGGGAAGGCATCACCGGTGCACCGGCAGAAACGGTTGAAGACGTCACCGTCGCTGAATACTGGACCGATATCGGTACACGCTGGGAGATCGACAGCCAGTACTTCAAACCCTGGCCAGTCTGCCGCTGGGCGCAACCGGCGCTGACCGCCATGCTCGAACTGCAGCGGGAAAATCCACAGCTCGATGCCGACTCGATAGAAACCGTTCGCGTGGAAACGTTCTACGAGTCGATGTGTTTGCAGGGCCATACACCAAGTGATGCCGACCAGGCGCAGTACGCCCTCGCCTTCCCGCTGGCCGCACTGATTGTCCGGGGCAAGGTCGGTCCGGAAGAAGTCACCGGGGCGGCGATTTTTGCCGAAGATATTCTGGCACTGAGCCGCCGTATCGAAGTCGTCGAAGCCGCTGATATCTCCGCTCGCTTCCCCGACGAAATCCTCTCGCGACTGACCATCACCCTGAAAAACGGTGCCGTGCTGGTGAGTGCGGTCACCGCCGCGCGTGGCGATCCCGAAACGGCCCTCAGCGCTGAAGAGCTGGGGCGGAAATTTGATCTGTTCGCCAGCGGCCTGGGTGTGGAGCGCAGCGCTGCGGTGAAAGCGGCGATCCAACACATTGCGCAGTCGCCCTGTGCCATTACTGCCCTGGAAGCGATTTTTCACGCCGTTCCGCCACTCCGGTGAGGCCCTCATCGATAACGCCAACGCATGAATTGCCCACAGCAAATGTCGTTTGTGGCGTCTGTCCTAGGCCATATAGGCTGAGAACCATGTCGCCTATGGGAGGATAAAAATGAACAATAAAGAAAGCGTTTTTGACCTGATCGCACAACGCAAACCCTGGCACTCGCTGCCCGGCGCTCTTTACAGCAGTGAAAGCGTTTACCGCCAGGATCTTGAGCAGATCTGGCACAAGGACTGGATTTTCGCCGGCCACACCTTTGAAATCACCAAACCGGGGCAGTATTTCACCCTGCAGATCGGGGACTATCCCGTTGCAGTGGTACGCGGCAAAGACGGCGAGGTCCGGGCGTTCCATAACGCCTGCCGTCACCGTGGCGCGAAAATCTGCGAAGCCGATCACGGCAAAGTGGCGAAGATGGTTTGCCCGTATCACAAGTGGACGTACGAGCTGGATGGCAACCTGTTGTTCGCCGGCAACATGGGCCAGGATTTCGACAAATCCCAATACAGTCTGAAAAGCGTTCACTGCGAGATCGTTGATACCTACATTTACGTCTGCGTGGCCGCCAAGGCTCCGGACTTCGAAGGATTCCGCAAAGCCGTAAGCCCTTTCATCGCGCCGCATTACCTTGAAAACTGCAAAGTGGCGTTCGAGTCGAACATCGTCGAGAAAGGCAACTGGAAACTGGTCTTCGAAAACAATCGCGAGTGCTACCACTGTGACGGCTCACACCCGGAGCTGCTGCACTCGTTCGTCGATAACCTGTCGGTGGGTGGCGTCAGTGGCGAAGATGATCCCGAACTCTCGGCTTACTGGTCCAAGTGCGAGAGCGCCGGGTTGCCAAGCCGTTTGGTGATGGATATCAACGGCCAGTTCCGCATGACCCGTATTCCGCTGTCATCCGGTGCCGTCAGCTACACCATGGATGGCAAGCCGGCCGTTGCCGGGCGCCTGGACAAGACTTCTGAAGCGGACATCGGCGCGCTGCTGTACTTCCACTACCCCTCCACCTGGAATCACTTCCTCGGTGACCACGCGTTGAGCTTTCGCGTGCTGCCGATCAGCGCTACGGAAACATTGGTCACCACCAAGTGGCTGGTTCCAAGCACGGCGGTGGAAGGCGTTGACTACGATATCGATCGCCTGACCAAAGTCTGGATTGCCACCAACGATCAGGACCGCACGCTGGTCGAGGGCACCCAGCGGGGCGTGACATCGCCGTCGTACGAACCGGGTCCTTATTCGGAAACCGCCGAGACCGGCGTTTGTCAGTTCGATGACTGGTACTGCGCGACCATGATGGATCGGCTCAAAGGCCCCATCCCTTTGAAGTCTGTTGGCTGATCCGTTCTCCTCACCAGTTCCACTCCTCCTCCCTTCCAGCATCCCGACGGATGCTGGAAGGGACTCTTTTGCTTCGAAAAGCTGTTATTCCGGCTTGTAGCCAAAAAAACCGGGAGACACCGATAAGGATGTCCGCCTCAATGAACACCCCGACATCATCCGTGGCGACTTATGCAAACTACGGCGAACGCGTGTCGACCCGCATCATATTCTTGATCACCGGCATCGTGATGTCGGCCTGGGCGCCACTCGTGCCGTTAGTCAAAGCGCGCACGGGGCTGGACGACGGTGGACTGGGCCTGTTGTTGCTGGGATTTGGTATCGGCTCGATCGTCGCCATGCCATTTGCCGGTTACCTGACCGCACGTTTTGGCTGCCGGCCAGTGATCATCTGCTCAACGCTCGCGTTGTGTTCGGTGCTGCCGATGCTCAGCCATCTGACCTGGCTGCCGGGGCTGGCCCTTGCCGTACTGGGGTTCGGCGCGAGCATGGGCATGCTCGATTGCGCAATCAATATCCAGTCGATCATTGTTGAAAAGAACAGCGGCGAAACCCTGCAATCAGGTTTCCACGGGCTCTACAGTGTCGGTGGCATCGCCGGTGCCGGGGCCATGACGGCGATGCTCAGCCTGGGACTGAATCCACTGCTGTCCGTGCTGTGCCTGGTGGCAATCATCCTTGCCGCGCTGTACAAGGCTGCGCCAGGTTTGCTGCCCTATGGTACCGAGAGAGATGGCCCGTTGTTGGCAATTCCACGAGGGATCGTGCTCCTGTTGGGCTGCCTGTGCTTCATTGTGTTCCTGACTGAGGGCGCCATGCTCGACTGGAGCGCGGTTTTCCTTGCCTCGCAACGCGAAATGGAACCCAGCTATGCAGGCTTGGGTTATGCGAGTTTTGCAGCGGCGATGACGCTCGGGCGCCTGACCGGAGACGCCATCGTCAGCCGACTGGGTGGCGTTCGCGTGGTGGCGCTGGGCGGGATCTGCGCGGCGGCAGGTATGCTGGTTTCGCTGGTGTTCGAGAGCTGGCAGGCGTCATTGCTGGGCTATGCCTTGGTCGGTATCGGATGCTCGAACATTGTCCCGGTGCTGTTTACCGCGGCGGGCCGGCAACAGCGCATGCCCCAGCGCACCGCCATCCCGGCGATCATCTCCATGGGCTATGCCGGCATTCTCATGGGGCCGGCATTTATCGGCATGGTTGCGCACCTCAGTTCGCTGGTTATCGCACTGGGTGGGCTGGTATTGCTGCTGTTGTTTGTCAGTTACGCCGCGAGATTTTTGAAAGCCTGATGCGCTGGTCACAAGCCTTTGGAACATTGATCTGCTTGAAGGAAATCTTTTAGCGAAGCCTGATAAAGGGTCAGTGGTCGCTTGTCGGGCTGCGACAGTGCAAATGGAATCACCACGAGATGTGAAACCGTTGTGGCGTTTACTGAATAGGTTTTTTGCCTGCAAACGCCGTTTTCTTTATTCAGAATGAACTCAAACTTGAACAGGTCGGGCCTTGTACACCAACTCGGAATCAAACCAAAACTCAACCCCGTCAAATACTCTTGCGTGCAAGCGCCACCCAATGAAAATTCCGAGATTTTTATTTCCAGTGCAGGGCGGCTCGAGGCTGTGGGGCTGGAGCTGAGATCCTGTGCATTTGGAATCATGTTCTTTGTCAGCGCATAGGCGTCTTTGCCAAGGCGACTGTTTTTCCAGGGAGAGTCTATTTCGTAACTGAAGCTGGAGATGATTTCCTGTGTTCCATTTCCGGCTCGCTCGTTGATTGTCGGCACGGTCGCATAGGAGGTACATCCTGAACACAGCATCGCAACACTGACAACAACACATCCATGAGCTATTAAGCGGCGCATTCTAAATTTCAGTCCCCACTATTGATCAGCCATTGCACTGGCGTTTTTCTGGCCTGCTTCGGCCAGCTTCTTTTGCACATAAAAGAGCATCAACACTGAATTTCTCTGAGCCTGTCGAGACTCAACTGCGGGAGACTTGTGACAGCCGCAATTTAGCATCAGGCAAGGGGTGACCGCTAAGGTCTCTTTCAGTGAGGGGGTTCGCCCACGCTGACCTTGATCGGAGTTGCCTGGGAAACCTTGTGCTGCCGGGTCGCCTGCCAACACAGTAGCGAGCCCACCGTCACCAGAACAGCGCCCTGCCAGAATTGCATCTGCAAACTGACGCCCAGCCACAGTGCGGCGAACGCCGATGACAGCACGGGCGCAGAGTAGGACGCGGTCGCCAGCAAGGTCAGGTTCCCCCGCAGAATGCCTATGTTCCACAGCGCGTAACCGCCGGCCATGGCGATTCCGGCAGCCAGCAACTCCAGGGAATTTTCCCAAGTGAATGGCGGAATCAGTTCCTGGCTCACGTACCACTTCCCCCACAGTACGAAGGACGTCAGCACAAAAAACAGCACCACCAGATTCTGCCCGCCGGCATAGCGACGCGTGACATTGCAATACAGCGCAAAGGTGATCGCACAGGTCAATGCAAGGCTGTAGCTCAACGGGTTGGACTGAACATTGCGCACAATCCCCGGCAGCGACAACCCCTCGCCACTGACCACCCACAAGATGCCGAAAATCGCCAGCGCGGAGCCTGGAATGATGAACCAGCGGGTTTTCTGCCCGTTCATGACGATCGCCAGCACCACGGTCAGGCACGGCCACAGATAATTGACCACGCCCAGTTCGATGGCTTGATGGCGATCACTGGCGAAACCCAGCGCCAACGACAGGCACACCTCATAAGCGACGAACAATGCGCTGCCGAGCAGCAGATAGAGTCTGGATGTCGAACGAATCCGCGGGCGGCCGAGAAATACCAGCAATAGCATGGCGCCCAGCGAATAAATCATCGCAGCGCCACCCAGCGGGCCGAAGTGCTCGCTGACGCCCCTGATCAATCCGGCGGCGGTACTCCACAAAACAATCGCCACCAAACCACACGCTGTGGCGGCCCGCTCACCTTTGATCAGCATCATGACTCCTGGCACAAAATGGCAACTCGACCGCACAAGCTAACCAGCGAAAGAGGATCAATAAAGGAACATTTTTGCCCTGCAAACGATGAGCTGTCGTTATGACTCAGCCTTGATTGACCTGCGTCCAACTGTCGCAGCAAACAGCCATTGGAAAATTCCGTACAAGCCTTAGAATCCCGCGCGCTCTCGCAGTCGCCGGATCTGGTGACCGCAGCGTACCCAACCGCCCTGCCCGTTCGGCGGGCACCCGCACCACACACCCCGGCTTGGCAATCGCATGCGCAGAGGCGCACGTTGCGCTGTTCGATCTCTTGAGGTTTTTATGTCTCCGCGTTTGCTGGCCATGGCGCTGGCGCCCCTGCTCGGGCTGTTCATTGTTGCGCTGGGCAACGGCTTTCTGTCTTCGCTGACCACCCTTCGACTGGACGCTGCCGGTGCTTCAGCGACGATGATCGGCGTCGTTTCATCGGCCTACTTCATCGGGCTGACCCTGGGTGCCGTATTCAATGACCGCTTGATTTTGCGCATCGGCCATATCCGCGCCTACGGCAGCTTTGCTTCGCTGATCGCCGTGACCATCCTGCTGCAGGGATTGTTCTATGACACTTGGGGCTGGTTCGCGCTGCGCCTGATCAATGGCTGGGCCACGGTCGGCGTGTTTCTGGTGATCGAAAGCTGGCTGCTGTTGGCGGGCGACGCGAAGATTCGCGGGCGCTTGCTCGCGTTGTACATGATCGTCTTGTACGGCGCCGGTGTACTGGGCCAGGCAGCGCTGGGGAAAATCACCGGGTTGAGCGAGAGCGCACCGTTCATGGTTGCCGGCATGCTCGCGTCGTTGTCGGTGCTGCCGATCGTGATCCTGCCGCGCGTGTCGCCGCTGCTCGATCAGGTGGAACCGCTCAAGCCTCGACAACTGTTGGGCGTGACGCCGACCGGGCTGGTCGGCTGTTTCGGCTCGGGTGTCACCATCGCGGCGATCTACACCTTGCTGCCGCTATACCTGCAACGCGCCGGGCTGAATGTCAGTGAAGTCGGCAGCATGATGGCCTGGACCATCCTCGGCGCGATGCTTCTGCAATACCCGGTCGGGCGTTGGTCCGACCGTAAGGATCGCCTGCAGGTGCTGACGATTCTGACGGTGGCGTGCACCGTGTTATCGCTGGTGATCGTGCTGTTGCCGTTGTCCGCGACAATGCTCGCGGTGATGCTGTTTCTGCTCGGTGGCGGCGTGTTTGCACTGTACCCGGTTGCCGTCAGCCATGCCGCCGACCGTGCGCCTGCCGAAGCATTGGTGCCGATGATTCAGGGCTTGCTGTTGATCAACTCGCTGGGTTCGGCGATCAGTCCGATGATGATTTCGCCGGTGATGAATTCCTTCGGCGCCAATGGTCTGTTCTGGGTCTTCGCACTGGTCAATCTGTGCATGGTCACTTTCTTTCTGTGGCGACGTGGCAAACGCCCGGTCCCGGCCAATCCCGCGCCGTTCGCAGCGGCGGCAACGTTCTCGCCGACGGGCGCTGAGCTGCGGGTGACCGAAGACTTGCGACAGGCTGTGCAGGAGCATCCGCCCATGGTCGATGCCTTGAGTGGTGAGCCAGCGCCGCAGCAATAAACGCGCTTCCGCGTGGTGCAGAACGCCTCCATTTGGAGCGCCAACTCGCCACACAACGCTGCAAAAGCCGGAGTTTTGATAGCCAGACTGAGTGGCACCCTACTTGCTAGCAATAATTTTATAACTGCTAGCAATCAGGAGGATCAACTATGGCTACTCGGCTTCAAAACCTGCAGCGTCTGCTGTTTCCCGTGGCTGCGGCAGTCACGCTCAACCTGGCCATGTCCGGTGGCGCGCAAGCGGCCGAGCCGCCGATCAAGATCGGTCTGGTCGCCGCGCTTTCGGGGCAGTCGGCCAAGTCCGGTGAAGCCCTGACTCGCGGTTTGACCATGGCCATCAATGAGGTCAATGCCAGTGGCGGCGTGCTCGGGCGCCCGCTGGAACTGGTCCGTCGCGACGATGAAAGCAACCCGTCCAAGGGCATCCTCGCCGCTCGTGAACTGGTCCAGCGCGAAAAAGTCGCGGTGCTGTTTGGTGGCCTCGATACGCCGGTTTCCCTGGCCATCGTGCCATTGGTCAACCAGATGAAAGTGCCGTTCATGGGCATCTGGGCGGCGGGCACGAAAATCACCGAGAACGGCGCCGCCGACAACTACGTATTCCGGGTTTCCGCCGTCGATGAGCTGGTCGATGAAGCCCTGGTGAAATACGGCGTCGACCACGGCATGAAGAAGCCGGGGATGATCCTCATCAACAACCCGTGGGGCGAGTCCAACGAGGCTGGCCTCAAGCGCGCCCTGGAAAAACGTGGCATGGCCAGCGCCGGTGTCGAGCGTATTCAGGACAGCGATCTGGACGTCGTGCCACAACTGACCCGCTTGAAAAACGCCGGTGCAGACACCCTCCTCCTCGTCGGTAACGTCAGCCCTTCCGCGCAAGTCGTGAAGTCTTTGGATCGCATGGGTTGGGACGTGCCGGTCGTCTCGCACTGGGGGCCGGCCGGTGGTCGTTTTGGTGAGTTGGCCGGGCCGAATGCATCGCGCGTGCATTTCATCCAGACCTACGTGTTCACCGAGCACAACAGCGCCAAGGGCGACGCCTTGTTGGCCGCGTTGAAAACGGCTTACCCGCAGATCAAGACGCTGGCCGACGTGACGCCAGCGGTCGGCATTGCCAATGCGTACGACGGTCTGCACCTCGCCGCTCTGGCGATGGCAAAAGCCGGCAGTACCGACGGCAAGGCGATCCGCGACGGCTTTTACGCCATCAGCGACTACGCCGGCTTGATCAAGCACTACCAGCAACCCTTTACCCCAGCAAAGCATGACGCGTTAGGCCCGGACGATTACCTGTTCACGCACTTCGTCAACGACCAGATCGTGCCGCTCAAGCCTGAGGAGTAAGCCATGTACACCGCCGCCATCATCTCCGGGCTTGGCCTCGGCAGCATGTACGCGTTGCTGGCGTTGGGGTTTCACCTGACCTACGTCGTCTCGCGCACCGTCAATTTTGCCCAAGGCAGCGCCATGATGGTCGGCGCGGTGCTGGGCTACACCTTTTGCATTAACTGGGGCTGGTCGCTGTGGCTCGCCCTGCCGCTGACATTGTTGCTCTGTGCGCTCTATGGCCTGGCAATTGAACGCTGGCTGGTACGGCCCTTCCACAGTCGTGGCTCACAGGCCTGGCTGATGGCGACGGTGGCCGGAGGAATTCTGGTGGACAACCTCGCGCTGTTCACCTTCGGCAAGGAGCCGCGCCAGTTTGAAAGCAGTCTGGCCAACCTGAATGTCGAGCTGTTTGGCAGCAACGTCGGCGCCCTGCAAATGCTGATTCCACTGGCAGGCGCGGCGATTGCCCTGGCGCTGTATCTGGTGCGGCGTTACACCCGGCTGGGCAAAGTGCTGGAAGCCTGCGTGCAGAATCCCCGCGCAGCAATGCTGATGGGGATCAACGTCAATCGGGTGGTCGCCATTGCCTTTGCGGTTTCCACGGTATTTGCAGCCGTGGCCGGTTTGTTGATTGCGCCGCTGTTCAGCGTCAACGCGGAAATGGGCATGTTGTTCGGCCTCAAAGCCTTTGCCGTGGCCATTCTCGGCGGCATCACCAGTGCCGGCGGTGTCTTCACGGCTGGCCTGTTATTTGGTCTGACGGAAGCGCTGATCACGATGTATTTCGGCTCGGCCTTCACGCAGATCTTTACCTTTGCGTTGGTCATCGTCGCGCTGGCGATTCGTCCCAACGGTCTGTTCGGCAGCCAGGCATTGGTGAAAGTATGAAAAGCATGCCTACTCTGCTCATCGCCCTACTCGCTGTCGCGTGTGGCGTCATGGCGTTCACACTCGACAGCTACTCATTGCTGGTTTTTACCCTGTGCGCGCTGGCGACAGTGGTCGGCGTGAGCCTCAATATTCTGATCGGCCTCAGCGGGCAGATTTCCTTTGGCCATATCGCCTTCTATGCGATCGGTGCCTATGTCTCGGCACTGCTGACCTTGGCGGGTTGGCCGTTATGGCTGGCCCTGCCGATCGCTGGTGTGGCGGCCGGGGTGATTGGCGCGCTGTTGGCAATTCCTGCCCTTCGCGTTAGCGGTCCGTATCTGGCGATGATCACCATTGCGTTTGCCTTTGTGGTGCATCACAGCCTGATCGAATGGCGTGACGTCACCGGTGGCTCCAACGGTTTGATGGGCATCCCGATGCCGGAATTTGCCGGCCTCGACCCGTCAATCTTCCTTGCTTTGTTGGCGGCGGCGCTGATGATTGGCGCCCTGCTCTTTTTTCAGCGCCTGAGCCACAGTCGCTGGGGCAAAGCCATGCTCGCGGTGAAAGCCTCGGAAATTGCCGCGCGCTCGCTGGGCTTCAATCCGGTGATCAGCAAGACCTTGGCGTTTGCCTTGTCGGCGGCTTTGACCGGACTGGCGGGCGGCTTGCTCGCGCCGCTGCTGATGTTCATCAACCCTGAATCCTTTCCGTTTTCGCAGTCGATTCTGTTTGTGCTGGCGGTGATTGTTGGCGGCAGCGGCCGGTTGTTCGGGCCGCTGATTGGCGCGCTGTTGATTGTGCTGGTGCCGGAGTTGCTGTCGGATTTTGCCGAGTATCGCTTGCTGATCTTTTCCACTTTGCTGCTGTTGGTGCTGTGGATCGCACCCAACGGTCTGCTGGGCGCCCTCGCCCGACGCTGGAGCAAACCGGTTCGCTTGCTGCCACCCACGCAGTTAAATCAGCAGCGCATTGCCGCGCATCTACGCAGCCGTGGCCCGAATTGCGGATTGCGCGTCAGCGATATCGGCATTCGCTTCGGTGGCGTGCAGGCGGCGCAACACGTCAGCCTGCATGCACCGGCTGGCAGCATCACCAGCATCATCGGCCCTAACGGCGCCGGTAAAACCACTGTGCTCAATATGATCAGCGGTTTTTATGTGCCGGACATTGGCCAGATCGAACTGCAACAACCGCTGGCGGGGCTGCCTGCCTGGAAGAGCGCCCGGGCCGGGATTGCTCGCACCTATCAGACGACTTTGCTGTTCGGCGAAATGTCGGTCATGGACAACCTTCTGGTGGCGATGCAGCAGGGACGCATGGGCTGGCCGTTCAGCCTGTCCACCACCGAGCAACGCAGCTTGGCCCTGGATTTACTGGCCTTGGTCGGCTATCGCGGCGAAGTGAATATTGCTGCCGAGGATCTGCCTCATGTCGATCGTCGCCTGGTGGAAATCGCCCGCGCACTGGCCACGGCGCCTGCGGTGTTGTTGCTGGATGAACCCGCAGCGGGCCTGAGTCGTCGTGACACCGATGATCTCGCCTTATTGCTGCGCAAACTGGCGGAATTTGGCCTGACAGTGATTCTGGTCGAGCACGATATGGCGTTGGTGATGTCGGTGTCTGAGCAGCTGTTGGTGCTCGACGCCGGCAAGCCGATTGCGTCGGGGCCGCCGGCTGAAATCCGGCAAAATCCGCAGGTCATCGCGGCGTATCTGGGCGGTACCGAGTATCAAGCCACACCGCGCGCGCAAGCCTGGAACGGCAGCCGCGATGCGCGATTGTACGTGCAGGATCTGGTGATCGATTACGGCGCCTCAGCCGTGGTCGACAAGGTCAACCTGCTGGTCAATCCCGGTGAACTGGTGGCAATTCTCGGCGCTAACGGCGCGGGCAAATCGAGCATCCTGCAGTGTCTGGCCGGTCTGCATCGCGCCACCAGCGGCAGCATTGTGCTGGACAACGAAAATATCGAACTGGCCAGCGCCAGCACGATCGCCGCCAAAGGTCTGGCCCTGGTGCCGGAAGGCCGTCAGGTCTTCCCTCACCTGAGTGTGCGCGACAACCTGTTGCTCGGTGGCTATTCGCGCCGCGAGTCCTTCGATGCCGAGGCTGAAATCGAAGCCATCCTCAAACGCTTTCCGCGCCTGCGCGACCGCATCGACAACCCGGCAGGCCTGCTTTCCGGGGGCGAACAACAAATGGTCGCCGTGGGTCGTGGCCTGATGGCCAAGCCCAGCATTCTTCTGCTCGATGAGCCGTCACTGGGTTTGTCGCCCGCGATGATCGGCGAGTTGTACGACGCACTGGCCGCCCTGCGCGACGAGGGCGTGACCATCCTGCTGGTGGATCAAATGGCCAACCTCGCGCTGCAAGTGGCAGATCGCGCTTATGTCCTGGAAACCGGGACCATTGTCAAAGCCGCCGGCTCCACCGAACTGCGCGCCGATAAAGCGTTGGCAGCCGCTTATCTGGGTGAAGGGGCCAGCGCATGAGCGCTCTGAAAATCATCAATGCGCGACTGGGTAGCGATCATCGCGTGACTGAGCTTTTCGTCGAGAACGGCTACTTTGTCGACCGCTTCAGCGCGACCGTCAGCCCTTGGCAAACCCTTGACCTGCAAGGCCGGTTGGTCCTGCCGGGGCTGATCGAAAGCCATATTCATCTGGACAAGGCCTGCATCATGCAGCGCTGTCATCTGCAGGAAGGCACGCTGGCCGAAGCCGTCGCGCAAACCCGCGCGGCGAAAGCCGAGTTCACCGAAGACGATGTCTATCAGCGCGGTGCGCAGGTGCTGGACAAGGCGATCGTGCAAGGCACGACGCACATGCGCACCCATGTCGAACTGGACCCGCAGATTGGCCTGACCGGATTCAACGCGATTCGCCGTTTGCAGGCGGATTACGCCTGGGCCATCAGCCTGGAAATCTGTGTATTTCCGCAAGAGGGCCTGCTGAACAATCCGGGAACTGAAGCCCTGCTCTGCCAGGCTCTGGAAAGCGGCGCCACCGTACTTGGCGGCTGCCCCTACATGGACAGCGACCCGCATGGGCAGATCCAGCGTCTGTTCGAACTGGCAGTGCGCTACGACTGCGACCTGGACCTGCACCTGGATTTCGACCTGAACAGCGAGGGCATGACGGTCATGGAAGTGGCACGCTGCACGCAGCTGCACGGCTGGGGTGGTCGCGTCACCATCGGTCACGCGACCAAGCTGTCGACGCTGCCCCGTGAGCCACTGACGGTGCTGGCTCTGCATCTGGCTAAAGCTGGCGTGCAGGTGACTTGCCTGCCAAGCACCGATCTGTTTTTGCTGGGCCGCGAGGCGTTTCACAACAAACCCCGAGGGCTGGCGCCGCTGGCGCATCTTCACGCGTGCGGTGTGAGGTGCTCGGTTTCCACCAACAACATCGGCAACCCGTTCACCCCGTATGGCGATGCGTCGTTGATCCGTCAGGCCAACCTGTTCGCCAACGTCAGCCAGATGGGTACGGTGGCGGAATTGCTGCAATGCCTGGCGTGGGTATCCAGCGAGTCGGCCGCGCTGCTCAGATTGAAGGATTACGGTGTGCGCCCAGGTTGCCGCGCCGATTTCATTGTGTTCGACGCGCCTTCGCCAGCGGCGGTGATCGCCGAAATCAGCGCACCGCTGATGGGCTTCAAGGGCGGACGCCAGACGTTCAGCCGGCCGGCGGCAACGTTGATGAAAGCGACTTAATCAATCAACGCCTGCTTGAGGTTGAACTCGGCAGGCACACTTTCATCCAGCGCCAACTGCGCTTCCAGTTCATCCAGATGCTCGATCATGACCGCCACGGCTTTTTCGTTATCGCCATTTTCCAGCGCGGTGATGATTTCCTGGTGCTCATCGGAAGCGCAGGATGGCACGTCATTGCGCTGATACAGCGCGACGATCAATGAACTGCGCACCATCAGGTTGGCGAGGATGTCGCTGAGCACGGCATTGCCACTGATCTCGCCAAGCAGCAGGTGAAACTCGCTGAGCTCGCGGACGATGGCGCGGCGATCAGTGTCGTTGGTGGCTTTGCGTTCGTTGTTCATGTGGGTGGCGATGCGCTGCCGTTGCTTGCGCATGGTTGCCGGTGTGATCGCCTCGACAATCGCCCGCTCGATGGCGCGACGCGCACTGAAAATATCTCGTGCTTCACGTGCCGTTGGCTGGGCGACCATGGCGCCGCGATTGGCTTCGATGGTCACCACTTTTTGCATCGCCAGACGCTGCAACGCTACCTGCACGTGATTGCGGTTGGCTTGCAGGGTTTCGACAATTTGCGCTTCGATCAGTCGAGTGCCCGGCGGCAGTCGATGCTGGGCGATCGCGCTGAACAGCGCATCGACGATACGTTGCACCTCAAGCTGTTTGGCGGTGACAGTGCTCAAGCCCATCCTTACCTCTGTTGTCCAGAAAGCCGGCCAATCCACACATCTGCGGTTGGCGGGCAATGGCCGGCATTATCCGCCAGCCGCCGGAGCCCGGCAAATGCCCATAGCAAAGGTCAGTCCACCTGGCCGAGTCCCGTGCCCTCGCCCCGTGGATCATGCATGGCGCTGCGCCGACCTTCGGCATCAATAGCGATAATGCCGGCGTGGCCGGTCATGGGGCTGCGCACCGGAATGATCTCCACCGCATGCCCGAGCAGGCCGAGGCCTTCAATGGTGCTGGCGCGCATATCGCCTTCCAGTTTGAGATTGTCCGTGCTGTCGAAAAAGCTGCGACCCAGCAGAAAACGCGGGGTCAGCAGCGCCTGGTCAACAGGCTGCTGAAAGTCGATCAGTTGCGTCGCCAGGACCATTTGCGTCTGCGGCTGGCCATCGCCGCCCTGGGTGCCGAAGAACCAGCGGCGGCCATCGTCACCCAGATAGCAGGAAGGATTGAGCGTGTGCGCCGGACGCTTGCCGGGCGCCCAGCCGTTGACGTGTTCGGGGTTGGCGTTGAAACCCGCCGCGCGGTTCTGCCACAACACACCGGTGTCGCCGAGCATGCAGCCCGAACCGAAGTCATGGAACAGGCTCTGGATCAGGCAGGCCGTCCGCCCTTCGGCATCGGTCGCGGCCATCCACACGGTATCGGCAGGTCGCCCCGGCTCGTTCCACGGCGCGGCACGCCGGTCATCGATGGCAGCGGCATACGCCTGAATCTGCGCGTCCTCCAGGCTGGCGGCGAAATCCCACGGTTGGCTCAGCGGATCGCACAGCTGCGCATTGCGCCGCAGCAAGCCTTGTTTGATGGCTTCGACCAGATAGTGATAGTAAAGCGCGCTGCCGTTGCCAACGTCTGCCAGCGGCTTGTGTTGCAGCGCGGCCATGGCCTGCAACGTGTACAAACCTTGGGATGGCGGCGCGACATTGTAGAGGCGGCCAGCGCGATAGCGTACCGAGACCGGTGCGACTTCCGGCGCTCGGGTCGCCGCCAGATCGGCCGCCGTCAAGCCGCAGCCCAAGCGATCAAAGGCTGCCCCGAAAGCTTCGGCCAGTTCGCCGTGATAGAAATCCTCGACGCCATGTCTGGCCAGATGCCGCAGGGTGTTGGCCAGTTCGGGTTGGCGCAGGGTATCGCCCTCGCGCAGCCACTGCCCATCGCGCTTGCACAGCCGATGCAGGTCCGGCAGTTGCTCGATCAGCGGGCGCCGCAGGGTTTGCCAGAACAGTTGCGATCGCGAAACCTCGATACCGGCATCGGCCACGCTCGCGGCGTCTGTCAACAGATCAGACCAACCGAGTCGTGAGCCCCACTGGTGACGACTGATGTCGGCGGCGGTCTGCCAACTCGCCAGCGCGCCTGCTGTGCTGGCCACCGATGCCGGACCGCGCACGGTGATGATTCCGCCCTCCGGCAAACGTTGCCCGGCCTGGCCAATCCCCACGATGGTGCGCACTTGTTTGTCGTGGATCATCCATAGGGCATCGCCGCCCAGCCCGGTCATGTGCGGGAACACTGCGGCGAGCATGGCACTGGCCGCGAGCATGGCATCAATGGCCGTGCCGCCCGCTTCAAGAATCCGCAGGCCGGCGGCGCTGGCTTCGGCATGAGGCGTACAGATCACCGCACGACTGGAGGTTGCGATCATGGTTGCAGGCTCTCTCTTTGCTAGCTATCGGAATAGTTTTTGTTAGCAAAGCAAGATGTATGCCCTCAGGAACAGTCATTCCTCTTCTTGGCTGATGTCCAGAAGCGGAATCGGCTCGATCGCCCAAGCGCGAATCTGACCACGTTCAGGGCTGGGCACTGCGCAGGCCTTGCGCCCGGTGAAGGTTCGCGCAAGACGCTCTTCATCGATGCGCCAGCCGCGCTGTTCCAGTGCCTGCACGTCTTTGCGGAATGCAATCTGCAGTGCGTCGGATTTCAACGACACCTCCTGCTGAAAGGAGTCCGGCACGCGCTCGGGCCGCACGTTTTTAAGCACGACGTGGTCTTGTTCGAAGATGCGGATATTGCTGGCAATGAACCGACGATCCAGCAGTCGCGAGCGCAGGAACGTTCTGCCCATCATCCACCAGGTGCGCGTGCGATTGGCGTCAATCGGCACGTGGGCCGAGACGATGTAGATCCGCCAGCCGTTGGGTAACTCAAGTTCAAGCGTTGTGCACGGCCCGGACAAATGGAAACCCGGAACGGTGACCACACTGACAAACTCGGTGGAGGATTTGCGCCGCAGCAGCCCTTTGCGTGCTGGCCTGCGCATGAGCATCTGGGCGGTACCGCTCCATGCATCGCTGTCGACCTCGAATGATTCAATCTCGGGATGATCCGGATCGCCGAAGGTTGAGCCATGGACAAACGGTGCGTGCGCGAAGTCCAGACCGTTTTCGATAATCCGGTCCCAACTGGCCTGCCAGTCAAAGTGGCCCGAGACCACGCGGATGGCGGGATCGTCGATCCAGTCGAGCGTCGGCAACGGTGGACGCTCAGACTCCGGCAGATCACCTAAAAACGCCCAGATCCAACCGTAGCGCTCCAGCGTCGGGTACGCATCGACGCGGGCCTTGGCGGGAATCCGCAGGTCGGGCTGCGCCGGTATCTGCGTGCAGACACCATCACCGCCAAACCGCCAGCCGTGATAGGGACACTGCACGCTGTTGGCCACTTTGCTGCCGGCGGACAGCGAGCCGCCGCGATGCACGCAGATATCCGAGAGCAGGTGAGCGACACCCGCGTCATCGCGGAACGCCACGAACGGTTGTCCGAGCAATCGAACCGGCATCAGTCCATCAGTCAACTGTGACGATGGGAGAACGACATACCAGAGGTTTGTAAGCATGGGGGGCGTGGGATCCGTCAGTACAATTAGCTCAGATCAGAGAAACCTGAAATTCAAATTCAACCAGCGCCTGGGCAGCGACAATCAGCCAAGCACCTTATAGATCTCTGCAACTACCTGAGTCGTCGCGGCTTCGATGGTTCCTTCGTTACGGCACAACACCCAGCCGTGATCGGCAACCGCTTTTTCGAACATCTCGCTACACACAACGTGCTCTGCGTGTTTCTGGATCACCGTGCCGCCCAGTCCCCGCGAGCGTGCCGTTGCCCGCGCCCATGAAATATCAGGTGCGGTGACAACGCCGACGTGCAGATCCGGCACGCGCACGCCTCGCTGCATGTTCAACTGCAGAATCTCGGCAAACGGCACGCTGTGGCGAAATGCGGCATCTGACGGATACCAGCGGTCGATCAGGATGATGCTGTCCAGCGGCTGTTTGGGCAGCACCCGCTCAGAAATCCAGCGACGGCTATCCGCGAGGCGCTGACACACCGCCCACTCCAGATCCCGCGAAGGATGTCTGGCGAGTTGGTTGACCAGGGCCATGGTTTCGCCGCGGTAGGGATCGCTTTTTCTCTCGCAGAGCCGGATGACTTTATGCTGGTCTGCCCGCAGCGCGGCGGTAACGGCCTCCAGCAGTGTGGTTTTGCCGGTGCCCTTGGGCCCATCCAGAGAAATAAACAGCGGCAGCTTCATGGTTCACGCAACGATTGAGACATTGCCAAGCACTCTAACCTCATTTGCGCGAATCAATGAGCTGTTCCCTGCCCTTTGCCTACACTTGCTTGCCAATGATATTTACCTCTCTGCCAAAGGAGTCACCATGTCAAAGCTCTATCCGAGCATCGATCCCGAAGGATTGGTCGAGTACTCCGTGGTCTACACCGACCGCTCGCTGAACCACATGTCGCAGTCCTTCCAAGGCGTGATGAAGAATATTTCCACGACCCTGAAACAGGTCTACCACGCCGAAGCGGTGGCGGTAGTTCCGGGCAGCGGCACCTTCGGCATGGAAGCGGTGGCGCGACAGTTCGCCACTGGCCAGCAATGTCTGGTGATACGCAACGGCTGGTTCAGTTATCGCTGGAGCCAGATTCTGGATATGGGCAACATCCCGGCGGACACTAAAGTTCTCAAAGCCCGGCCGGTCGAGCCGGGGCGCCAGGCAGCCTACGCCCCGCCGCCGCTGGACGAAGTGCTGGCAGCCATCGCCGCACAGAAACCGAAAGTGGTCTTCGCGCCCCACGTTGAAACTTCATCCGGGATTATTCTGCCCGACGAGTACCTGCGAGCGGTCGGCGACGCCGTGCATGCGGTGGGTGGTCTGTTTGTGCTGGACTGCATCGCCTCCGGCACGATTTGGGTGGATATGCACCAATGCGCCGTCGACCTGCTGATCAGCGCACCACAGAAAGGCTGGAGCGCCTCCCCTTGCTGCGCGCTGGTGATGTTCAGTTCTGCGGCGCTTGAGCGTATCGAACAGACGCAAAGCAGCAGCTTCGCCTGCGACCTGAAAAAGTGGCTGCAGATCATGCAGGCCTACGAACAGGGTGGACATGCCTATCACGCGACCATGCCCAGCGATTCCCTCGCGCGCTTCAACGAGGTGATGAAAGAGACGCAAGCCTACGGCTTCGACAAGGTTCGCGATGAACAACAGGCGCTGGGTGATCGGGTGCGTGCGCTGTTGACCGGCAAGGGCTTCAAAAGCGTGGCCGCAGTCGGCTTTCAGGCGCCTGGCGTGGTGGTGAGCTACACCGATGATGCCGACATCAAGAGCGGCAGGAAATTTGCCCACCACGGCCTGCAGATCGCGGCCGGCGTGCCGTTGCAGTGCGACGAGCCGGCCGACTTCCAGACCTTCCGCCTCGGTCTGTTCGGGCTGGAGAAGCTGCAGAATATCGAGCGCACGGTCAGCCTGCTTGAGCAGGCACTGGATGAGGTGATGGTTGACTAAAAGCTGTCCTTGCCCGCAGGACACGAAGTTATCGCATGCCAATTCTACGGTGGAGGTCATGATGCTCACTGGCTTTCCACCGCTACCGACGCCCATTGGCGTCGCGCAACGAACAACTTGTACGATGTCCTATCACAAGGTATTACTACGTCTCCCCGAAAAAAAATAAAACCACGGAGATCGCTACATGGCCTCATCCCTGTCCGCCACGCCTGCAAGCCTCGACCGAGCGCCAGGCAATACCCGCCGCAGCTTCCTGAAAAAGTCTCTCGCTGTTTCCGCCACGCTCGCCACCGTCGGCAGCACCGCACTAGCCCGAATCTCCGAGGCCGCCGAACCCTTGAGTCAGCGCTACCCTGACCCGCTGATTCATATCCTCGACGACAGCTTCCTGGAGCTGCGTATTTTCAACGCCAGTGTTGAAAAACTTGCCACCGGTATGCGCTGGGCCGAAGGACCGGTCTGGGTCGGTGATGGCCGCTATTTGTTGGTCAGCGACATTCCCAACAATCGCATCATGCGCTGGGACGAAATCACCGACACCTTCAGCGTGTACCGCGAACACTCCAACTTCTCCAACGGCATGTGCCGGGATCGCCAGGGACGTCTGATCGTCTGCGAAGGCTCCACCACCACCAGCGAAGGCCGGCGCATCACGCGCACCGAAGCCAATGGCACGATCACCGTTTTGGCCGACAGCTTCGACGGCAAGCCCTTCAACTCGCCCAACGACATCGTCTGCAAAAGTGACGGCTCGATCTGGTTTACCGACCCGCCGTTCCAGACCGGCAACAACTATGAAGGCCACAAGATCACCCCGAGCCAACCCCACGCCGTGTACCGCATCGACGGCGAGAGCAAGAAAGTTGCGCGGGTCATCGACGACCTCAACGGCCCCAATGGCCTGTGCTTTTCTCCCGATGAAAAAACCCTGTACGTCGTCGAAGGTCGCGCCAAGCCCAATCGCTTGATCTGGGCGATTGCCGTGAAGGACGACGGCACACTGGGCGAACGCCGCAAGCACATCGAAGGGCTGGACTATGCCGCCATCGACGGCATCAAATGCGACGAAGCGGGCAATCTGTGGTGCGGCTGGGGCGGCAATGGCGACCCCAAGGCCGACCTGGAAAAACTCGACGGCGTGCGCGTGTTCAATCCGCAGGGCAAGGCCATCGGGCATATTTCGCTGCCTGAGCGTTGCCCGAATTTGTGCTTTGGGGGACGCGAAGGCAATCGGTTGTTCATGGCCAGCAGTCACTCGATCTATTCGCTGTTTGTGAATACTCGGGGGACTACGTTTGCGTTGTAAAAGCGAGGTTCCTTTCGCGATAGTTTCGTGAGTGTCGAAACGATAGTCTGCCGCGCATCCGAGGATGTGCGGTATTCAATCGCGGTTACTGTCTCCGCCTTGCCGGACCCGGTGAAACGCCCTAGCGTCAGACACCCCAAGATTGTGTTCGGAATTGATAAAAGTCTTTCCCGGATTCACGCCTGTTTGCGCAAAACCCTCAAGCCTAAAGTTCGTCCTGCCAGCAACATCACACTTACTTTAGGAAATCACATCATGAAAACGGCAATGATTATCGTCGCACTCTTGGGCTTCAGCTCTGTGGTAGCAGCACAGGACGGTTCTGCAAAGGCCCAACATGTCGAGCAATATCGCTACGGTACCCATCTGGATGTCGCCAAGGTCATCTCTGAAGAACCGGTGCCGGATGTTTGCGCAGTGGTACCGACGCACATGACCTACCAGGATTCGCAAGGCAAACGCCACGTACTGGCCTATAACGTCATGGGCCGTTGCAGCCAGGGCTAAGTCAGCTGTTCGCCGATCATTGCGCCTCGAAGCGTTGTTTCATCGAGGCGCAAATAGCTTTTTTGCTCCGCAGTATTTCAATCGATCAGTTCTTTGGCCGTGGCGGCCAGCTGACTGCCAACCCGATCTTTCAGCGTTTCAATAAACCGGGTGATTTTTGCATCGACAAACTGCCGAGAGGTATAGACGGCGTACACGTTACGCTCATAGGTATGGTAGTCAGGCAAAACCCGCACTAGCTTGCCGGAACGCAAATCGTCGATGGCCGTAAACCCGGCCAGCAAGCCAATCCCGGCACCCTCTCGAATGGCCAGCGCCATTGCATCCATATCGTTGACGCTAAAACTTGGCCCTGTCGGGACAAATGTCGCGTCCCCGGCCTTGCTCTTCAGCTGCCACTCATCCCGCACATAGTCGACGGTGCCCAACAGCAGACACTGGTGATCACGCAGGTCTTCTGGCGTCTCGGGAGGCGCATGCCGGGCCAGGTAATCTGGCGACGCCACCAGCACACAATGGCTGACACCGATCTTCTGGCTGACATACGCCGAATCAGGGAGCGCGCGGGCGATCAGGATCGAGACGTCCAGTTGGTCTTCCAACAGGTTTGGCATGCGTTGCGAGAGCAATAAATCCACGGTCACCTCCGGGAATTGCTCGCGGTACTCCAGCACCGCCCCCGTAACCAGATGCCGAGCCAGCCCGGGTACGCAATGCACCCGCAGTGTTCCCCGAGGCTCCAGCGCGGCATTGCTGGCTTCGGCTTCGGCACTCTCCAGATCAGCCAGAATCTTCGTGCAGCGCTCATAGAAGCGTCGGCCCGCATCGGTGACCGACAGGCGTCGGGTCGAGCGTTGCAACAGGCGCGCATCGAGCACGTTTTCCAGCGCAGAGACAGCACGCGAGACGTTACCGACGGTGGAATCCAGATGATTGGCCACGGCCGTGAAACTGCCCATCTCGACAACCTTTATGTACACCGACATGTTCGAAAGCTTATCCATCGCGACCTTCCTGTAGATCTGACGCTTACCCGTGATAGCGCGCACTTTTTCTGGATGCTACACGTTCGGCCCGCGGCTCGATATTACCTCTGGCGACAACAATGATTCCCTTTGGCCCGTCTAAATCAATGACCCCTCGTTCCATAGACTTGGTTGCACAGGCTGCCTGAACCGGCGCCGAGTTTCTTACGAATCTCTGACAACCAACTGAAGGGCGCATCATGAAGACTTCCTACGACCCGCTTTATCTTTTCATCGGTGGTGAATGGATCAGTGCCGAAGGGCGCAATACCGCTGCTGTCGTCAACCCTGCGACCGGCCGGGAAATCGGCCGCGTCCCGCTCGCCACCGCAGGCGATCTTGATCACGCCTTGGAAGTGACTCGCCTGAGCTTCGAGCAGTGGCGCCAGACCGTGCCTGACCAACGCGCCAAGATCCTCAAGCGTGCCGCCGACCTAATCCTCGAACGTGCACCGCAGATTGCCGCGCAGATGACCCTGGAGGAAGGCAAGCCGCTGAATGAAAGCCTGGATGAAGTGACCCGTGCGGCGGAGTATTTCGAATGGTTCGCCGAAAGCGCCCGGCGTATCGATGGCCGTGTGGTCCCGGCTAACCGGCCAGAGGGTGTGTTGCAAGTGGTCTTCGGCGTACCGGATCAAGTGTCCAGCCATCTGATCGCCTCGCCGATCATTCGCAAAGTGACCTTCACCGGCTCAGTGCCCATCGGTCGCCTGCTGTCTGCACGCGCTGCCGAAGGCGTGAAGCCCATCACCCTTGAACTCGGTGGACACGGACCGGTGCTGGTGTTCGAGGATGCCGACATTGAAAAAGCCGCCGTCGAAGGCGTCGCCAACCGCTTTCGCGGCACCGGGCAGGTGTGCATTTCATCCACTCGGTTTCTGATCCAGCGTGGCGCCTATCAAGCCTTTGTCGATCACTTTGTCGCTGCGACCCAAGCCCTGAGAATCGGTGACGGCCTGCATCCGGATACTCAGGTCGGACCTTTGGCCAACCCAAGGCAATTGGCAAAAATGGAAGAACTGGTCGCCGATGCCGTCGAGAAAGGTGCACGGGTATTGGTCGGTGGCGAAGCCTTGTCAGGCGAGGGCTACTTCTTCCAGCCCACCGTTCTGGCAGATGTGCCGATGAACGCCCGCGTCATGCACGAAGAACCCTTCGGCCCCATCGCCGTACTGATGCCGTTCGATGAGCTGGCCGATGGGCTGCAAGAAGCCAACCGCTTGCCCTACGGACTTTCGGCCTACGCGTTCACCTCCAGCGCGCGCACGGCCATTGACGTCGCCGACGGATTGGAGGCCGGGATGATCGGGATCAACCAATATCGCATCGTCGCGACCGAGCTCCCGTTCGGCGGCATGAAAGAAAGCGGTCACGGCTCCGAAGGTGGCATTGAAGGCATCGAGCACTATCTCACCCACAAATTCATCAGCCAGGTTTAAGGAACTCGCCCATGTCCAAGCTCAATTTCAGCAGTCCTCGCGAAGCCGCGCGCGCGTTCACGCCAAAGCTGTCGCAATTCGTCGACTCGACGCTTTATCCGCAGATCTGGAGTGACCCGGCGCTGTCCCCACGCGACCGTAGCCTGATCACCGTGGCGGCATTGATTGCCGCTGGTCACTCGGAAGAGTTGCCTGCTCACTTACGCCGCGCGGCTGGCAACGGTGTAACCCAAGACGAACTGGCGGCAGCGATCACGCACCTGGCTTTCTATGTGGGCTTCCCTGGCGCCATCACTGCGTCTGCTATCGCCAACGCCACGTTCAGCGAAACGGAGAACAACTGAATGAAAGCCATCAACATCAGAGAATTTGGTGCGCCAGACGTCCTCGAACTCGTCGAGGTCGCCGATCCTGAAGTCCGTCCTGACGACCTGCTGGTACGTGTCTATGCCGCCGGGGTGAACCGTGCGGATCTGACTCACCGGACCGGCGGGTACGGCCATCCGAATTTCGGTGACTCGCTGATCATCGGCCTGGAAATCGCCGGCGAAGTGATCGGCAAAGGTAGCGCGGTGACCGGGTTCGAGGTCGGAGATCGAGTCATGGGCGTGGTCGGCGGCGGTGCCTACGCCGAGCTGGCCCGCATCGACTACCGCATGGCCATGCACATCCCCGCGCAGCTTGACTATGTACACGCGGCAGCCATACCCGAGGTCTTCGTCACAGCCCATGAAGCGATGATGCATCTGGCTCGGCTCAAGGCTGGCGATTCGGTGCTGATTCACGCGGCCGCCGGCGGCGTCGGGTCTGCTGCGGTGCAGTTGGCTTACGCCACCGGCGCCACGGTGTATGCGACAACCGAAGGTAGCAAGCTGGCGCGTGTCGAGCATTTGGGCGCTGACGTGGCGATCGATTACAAGACGCAGGACTTCGCTGAAGTGATCGCCGACAAAACCCAGGGGCGCGGCGTCGATGTAATCATCGACTTTATCGGTGAGCCCTACTTCGCCCGCAACATCGCGTCCCTTGCACGCGGCGGCCGCTTGGTTCAGGTGGGAATTCTCGGCGGTGGCGGCAACGTCACCGTGGCACTGGAGGACATTCTTTACCGCCACTTGCAAATCATCGGCACGGTGATGAAGTCGCGCACGCAACCGGAGAAGCACGCCATGATCAAACGCTTTCGCGAGCACTGGCTGGATCGCTTCGAGGGTGCCGGCAGTCTTGAGCCGGTTGTCGATAGCACGTTTGCGCTAGCGCGGGCTGCCGATGCGCATCGCCGGATGGAGTCTTCCGAAAACGTCGGGAAAATCATTTTGACGATGCAGCCTGATGACCTGGTTTAGTGCTGCTCATCTCTAGATAAAACTGAAAGGTGCCTGTGACGGGCACCTTTTTTCCGTTGAGAAAGTGATGCTTCTTTAAGACCAGAAGCCTTTATGCGGTTCAGCCGCCTCCCCCTCCAGCATCGGCCCCACCACACTGACCTTGCGCTGCCCCTTGGCGAACACCTCGCGGCACGGCAGCGAGAACGTCGGGTTCTCCGGGTGGTCGCCCGTCAACCCCAGCAACGCATGCTCCGACAAGGCATAAACCACCCGCCCGATCCCGGTCCAATAAACTGCGCCGGCGCACATGCAGCAAGGTTCGGCGCTGGTGTACAGCGTGCACAGTTCCAGCTCTTGCGGCGACAGCAGTTTTGCCGCAGCGGCGGCCGCCACCAACTCCGCGTGCTGAGTCGGATCACCTTGCGGCGGCATCGAGTTGTTCCCCGCTTCGACAATCACCTTGCCGTTGCGATCGGCCACCAATGCCGCGAACGGATGGCGACCGCGTTGCTTCGATGCCTCGGACAAGGCGATGGTCTGGCGCAGCAACGTCAGATCAAGCTCGCTGACGCCGGCCGGGATGAGCTGAGTGAATTGATTCATGGGTAACTCCTGGGCAGTGGAAAACAAAAGTCAGTCGGCCAGTTCAGCGCCGATGGTTTCGGTCGATTTTTTATCGTTGTTGAGCAGGATGTTGAGGACGATGGCGGTGATCGCTCCGAGGAATATCCCGCTGTCGAGCACCAGTTTCAGGGTCGGCCCGACGTGTTCGAACAGCGCCGGAAAGGACATCGGCAGGACGCCGACGCTCACCGATACGGCGACGATAATGCCGTTGCGCGTGCCCTCGAATTGCACCCGCGACAGTTCCTGAATCCCCGCCACCGTGGTCATGCCGAACATCACGATCGCGCAGCCACCGAGCACCGGCGTCGGCACCGCGGCGATCAGCGCGCCGAGTTTCGGGAACAAACCCATCAACACCATGATTGCCCCGGCAGCGGCCACGACGAAGCGGCTTTTGACGTTGGAAAGCGCAATCAAACCAGTGTTCTGGGTGAAGGCGTTGTAAGGAAAACTGTTGAACAAGCCACCGAGCATGGTCGACAAGCCGTCGGCGCGAAATGCGTTGCCGAGGGTCTGTTGCGTGGTCGGTTTGCCGGTCAATTTGCCAATCGCCAGGCAGTTGCCGGTGGTCTCGGCCATGATCACCAGCATCGCCAGGGTCATGATCAGAATCGGCACCGGCGCGAATTCCGGGGCGCCGAAGGCCATCGGCGCACTCAGTTCAAACCACGCCGCTTCGCTGACCCGGTTGAAGTGAGTCATGCCACAAGCCGCTGCGATCAGGCTGCCGACGAACAGGCCAATGAGCACGCTGAGGTTGCCGAGGAAGCCCTTGCATTTGGCATAGATCACCAGCGTCACGCTGACCGTGGCCAGCCCCAGCAACAAGTTCGCCGGATTGCCGAAATCCGCCGAGTCGGGATTGCCGCCGCCCAGCCAGATCGCCGCCGCCGGCATCAGCGAGATGCCGATAATGGTGATCAGACTGCCAATCACCACCGGCGGAAAAAAGCGCAGCAAACGGCTGAACACCGGCGCCAGGGCAATGGTGATAAAGCCAGCGGCGATCACTGCACCGAATATCTGACTGAGGCCGAATTCCTTGCCGATCATGATCATCGGCGCCAGGGCAATGAACGAGCAGCCCTGAATCAGCGGCAGCCGCGCGCCGAATTTCCAGAAGCCGAGGGTCTGAATCAACGTCGCCACACCCGAGGTCAACAGGTTGGCATTGATCAGCAATACCACCTGCGCCGAGGTAAGCCCCATCGCACTGCCGAGAATCAGCGGCACCGCCACTGCTCCCGCGTACATCACCAGCACATGCTGCAAGCCAAACGTGAACAACTGTCGCAGTGGCAAAACTTCGTCCACCGGATGAATGCGTTGTGTGGTCATTTCACACGCTCCTGAAGGTGCGGCATCTGTTGAGATCGCGGGCGCTCAGGGGCGTTTGAAGGATAGATCCGCCCCGGAGATCGTTTGACGCGAGGGCATATTTGAACGTTTATTACGATGAAACAAATTAGCAACCATCGTTTTTTTCGATGGCACGAATCTGGCATTCGTTACCTGCTTTCAACCCCCATCTTCGACCCGGGAGTCCACCGCTTGCGCTTCTCACTCGATCAACTGTTGATGTTCGTCCAAGTGGTCAAAAGCGGATCGTTCTCCGCCGCCGGGCGCAAACTGGGCAAGACCCAATCGACCATCAGCGCGGCGATTGCCAACCTCGAAACCGACCTTGGCGTCGACCTGTTCGATCGCAGCAACCGTAGCCCTGCTCTCACCGCCAGCGGCCACAAATTGTTGGTGCAGGCCGAAGCCGTACTCGAACGCTGCATGACCTTCGAAGCCCACGCCGATTGCCTTTCGGACAACGTCGAAACCAGCCTGACACTGGCGATTGAAACGCCATACGGCCCGATCATGCCGGTGCTCAAAGCCTTCGAAGCCGCGTTCCCCTTCGTCGACCTGATCATCCGCCATCCGGTGTACGGCGACGTCAGCGAACTGGTCAGCAGCGGCGAAGCGGTACTCGGCGTGGCGTTCTCGCAGCCCGGCTACCCCAAGGAACTGGCGTTCCAGCAACTGGGCAAACTGATCATGCTGCACGTCTGCCACCCCGAGCATCCATTGGCGCAACTCGATAACGTCAGCTTCGACGACCTGCACGTCCACCGGCGCCTGGCCTTCAGCGCCCACGCGAGCAAACTGCCGAGCAGCGAATACCTGCGCTCGACCCAGTTGTGGCAGGCGGAAAGCTATCTGGCGTTATTGGAAATGGTCCGCGCCGGGCTCGGTTGGGCCACCCTGCCCCGGCAGCTTGTTCAGCGTGAACTGGCCAAGGGGGAACTGGTGGAACTGCAGCTCTCGGCGTATCCGCATACCGACTGGCAGATTGGTGTGGATTTGCTCTGGGCGCGGCAACGGCCGCTGGGTAAAGCGGAGCGGTGGCTGAAGGAGAAATTGCAGGGCAATAAGGTGTATGAACTGGATCGCAATGGGCAGATCACCACGCTTTGACGTGGGAACGAAGAGGCCCGCGAAAGCGGGCCTCGATCAAGGGCTTTTTTAGCTACGCCAATCTGACTGTTTCAGTCTGAGCCTTGTTAGCAGGGCGAATCTTGAACCAGATGGAGTACATCGCCGGCAGGAACACCAGCGTCATGATAGTACCGACGAACGTGCCGCCGATCAGGGTATAAGCCAGCGTCCCCCAGAACACCGAGTGTGTCAGGGGAATAAAGGCCAGGATCGCCGCCATTGCCGTCAGCAGGACCGGTCGCGCACGTTGCACCGTGGCTTCGACCACGGCGTGGAACGGGTCCAGCCCTTCCAGCGTGTTGTGATGGATCTGCCCGATCAGAATCAGCGTATTGCGCATCAGGATCCCCGACAGCGCAATCAACCCGACCAGCGCATTGATGCCAAACGGCTGATTGAAGATCAGCAGCGTCGGCACCACGCCAATCAAGCCTAATGGAGAGGTGAGGAAGACCATGATCATCGCCGCGATCGAACGCACCTGCACAATGATGATCAGCAACGTCAAGGCGATCATGATCGGCAGCAACGGCAGGATCGCCTTGCCCGCCTTGCCGGACTCCTCGATGGCACCCGCCTGCTCGATGCGGTAACCGGACGGCAGCGTGTCGATGATCGGCTGCAACTGCTTGATGATCGCACTCGATACATCCGGTGGCTGCAAGCCTTCGGCAATGTCGCCACGCACGGTGATGGTCGGCGTGCGGTCACGGCGCCGCAGAATCGGATCTTCCATGCGTACATCGACCTCGCCGATCTGCGACAAAGGAATGCGTTGTCCCGTCGCGCCGACCAAGGTGAAACCCTTGATTTGCGCCGGATCGAGCCTGATATTGCCAGCGGCGCGCCCGACGACCTGCACAGAACGAATATCCTCGCGCACCGCGGTGATCGGCACTCCGCTCAGCAGAAACTGCAATTGCTGGGCGACCGCATTCGAGGTCAACCCCACGGCTTGCAGACGGTCCTGATCGAGACTGAAATGCAATGTCGGGGTCAGCGGTCCCCAATCGGTGTTCACGGTTCTCATCATCGGGCTGTCTTGCAGCACGCCCCGGACTTGCTCGGCGATGTCGCGCAACTTCGCCGGATCAGGCCCCATCACCCGGTAGGCAACCGGGAACGGCGAATAAGGACCGAAAACAATTTGTGTTGCCCTGACACGGGCCTCCGGCGCGAGCCCTTCTGCAACCGCTTCGCGCAGCCGGAACTTGAGGGCTTCGCGTGCTTCCTGACTGTCTGTAAGCACCACAATTTTCGCAAACGAGGGGTCGGGTAATTCCGGCGCCATCGCCAAAAAGAAACGCGGCGCACCCTGGCCGATATAGGCCGTGACGATTTTCGCCTCATCCTGTTTGTGCAACCAGGCCTCGACCTTGGCGGCGGCGGCGCTGGTCT
This sequence comes from Pseudomonas sp. NPDC087690, assembly GCF_044743175.1. Lineage (NCBI taxonomy): Bacteria > Pseudomonadati > Pseudomonadota > Gammaproteobacteria > Pseudomonadales > Pseudomonadaceae > Pseudomonas > Pseudomonas sp. NPDC087690. The sequence continues at coordinate 185,771 of NZ_JBIUVX010000001.1, read as the reverse complement.
GCTCGATCGAAGTCCCATAGGGCATTTGCACCTCGATCATCACCTCGGGGCGGTCGGAGGTTGGGAAGAACTGTTTCTTCACCAGGCCCATGCCTGGCACGGCGACGAAAAACAGCGTGACCACCGTACCTGCCACTAGCCATTTTCGCGCGATCACGGCAGTCAGCAGCCGGCGGAAGCGGTTGTAATTCGGCGTGTTGTAGATCGCCGCGTGGCCACCTTCGACCTTCTTGATGTCCGGCAACAACTTCACGCCCAGATACGGGGTGAACGCCACCGCGACAACCCAGGAAGCGATCAGCGCGATGCCGACGATCCAGAACATGTTGCTGGTGTACTCGCCGGCAGTGGACTGGGCAAAACCGTTCGGCAAGAACCCGATTGCGGTCACCAGCGTACCGGACAGCATCGGCGCCGCCGTATGGCTCCAGGCATACGCGGACGCTTTGATGCGGTCGTAGCCCTCCTCCATTTTCACCACCATCATTTCAATGGCGATGATCGCGTCATCGACCAACAGCCCGAGCGCGAGGATCAATGAGCCGAGGGTGATGCGATCGAAATTCTTGCCGGTGGCGGCCATCACCACGAACACGATCGCCAGGGTCAACGGCACAGCTGCGGCGACCACCACGCCTACTCGCCAGCCCATACTCAGAAAGCACACGAGCATGACCACCAGCAGCGCGACAAAAAACTTGACCATGAACTCGCCGACCGCCGAGTCGATATTGACTGCCTGGTCGGTGACTTTGGCGAGGGTCATGCCCAATGGTATTTCTGCATTGATCCGCGCGGTTTCCGCATCCAGCGCCTTGCCCAGATCCAGACCGTTCCAGCCCTCGCGCATCACCACACCCAGCAGCAGCGCGTCTTCGCCGTTATTACGCACAAAAAAGGTGGCAGGATCTTCGTAACCGCGTTCAACCGTGGCCACATCAGAGAGCTTGAGCGTGCGCCCCTGCACGGAGACCGGCGTATCGCGAATTTTCTGCACATTGTCGAAAGCACCGTCCAGACGCAGAAACACCTGAGGCCCATGGGTTTCGATGGAGCCGGCGGGCGTCAGCACGTTCTGACCGTTCAGCGCGGCGAAGATGTCCTGCGGCGACAAGCCGAGGGTCGCCAAGCGGTCATGGGAAAACGAAACGTAGATGCGCTCGGCTTGCTCACCGATGATGTTGACCTTCTTCACCCCCGGCACATGCAGCAGACGCTGGCGCATGGCTTCCGCATCACGCACCAGCAAGCGCTGCGGCTCGCCTTTGGCTTTCAAGGCGAACAGCGCGAAGGTCACGTCGGAAAACTCATCGTTGACCATCGGACCGATCACACCGGACGGCAGCCTGATGGCTTCATCGTCGAGTTTCTTGCGTGCCTGATAGAACTCTTCCTGCACTTGCGCGGGTGGCGTGCTATCGAGCAACGACACCATCGTGAACGCCAGTCCCGGACGGGTATAGGTTTCCGAGCGGTCGTACCACTTGAGTTCTTGCAGGCGCTTTTCAAGGGGTTCGGCGACCTGATCCTGCATCTCTTGCGCCGTCGCGCCCGGCCACGCGGTAATCACGGTCAACTGCTTGACCGTAAACGGTGGATCTTCCGCACGTCCCAACTTAAAGAACGACAACGTCCCTGCAACAGCGATCAGAAAAATCAGGAACACCGTGATCGCCCGCTCGCGCACGGCGATGGCCGAAAGGTTGAAGCGCCCCTGGCTCATGGGCGACTCCCGGCAACGCTGGCTTCGCTCTGCTGCGGCAATCGTACTTCTTCGCCATCGCGCAGCAGATGGGCGCCCAACGCTACAACCTGCTCACCGGCAGTGAGATCGCCGGCGATGCGTGCCGAATCATCACTCAACCCCAGCACCTGAACCGCTCTCCAGGTCACTGTTGCCGGTGTTCCGGCGATCACCCATACACCGGGTCCTTTGCCCGGGTCGTAAACAGAGGCGATGGGGACTTGTAACGCCTGTGTCTGAGTGGCGCCGTCGGCAATGCTGAGGGTCACGGTCGCACCGATTGGTGCGTTGGCCAGCGGTCCCTCGAGCACATAGCGCGCTTCGAATGTGCGCGTCGTGCGGTCTGCGGAGTCCGAAAGCAGCCGCAGTTTTGCCGTCACCGCCGCTGAATTGACCCCGTAGAGGTTCGCTTGTGCGGTGGAGCCGGCTGCCGGACGCAGGGTTTCGGGCAAATGCACGATGGCTTCACGCTGACCTGCGCGCGCCAGGCGCACCACCGGTTGTCCCGGGCTGACCACTTGTCCTGGCTCGGCGAGCGTTTCCACCACCACGCCATCCGCATCAGCGACCAGCAACGCATAACCTGAAGCATTACTCGCTACGTCCGCTTGCGCTTGCGCGGCGTTGAGCTGCGCCTTTGCCGTCTCCGCGGCGGCTCTGTACTGGTCGTAGGCTGATGCCGAAATGGCGCCAACGCCGACCAGTTTGCGATAGCGAGCCTCGTCGTCGGCTGTCTGTTTGGCGCGGGCGCGAGCCGCTATGACCTCCGCCTGCTGCGCCCGCGCTTGCAGTCCGAGGTCGATCGGGTCGAGACGCATCAGCGGCTGCCCGCGCTTGACGGCCTGCCCTGTATCCACCAAACGTTCGAGCACCTTGCCCGAAACGCGAAACCCCAGGTCGCCCTGAACACGCGCCGCGACCACTCCGGTGAAAGAGCGAGCGACATCGGCTGATGCTTGAACGGCAGCGGATCTGACCAGTGGCGCCTGTGTGCGGGGATCTGCAACGCTGGAAGATTCGCCACAGGCGCTCAGGGCGAGAGGCAACAAGCATGCGGCAATGGGGAAAGGTCGGAGCCGGCGCATAGATTCCCTTACTGAGGAATAGGATGATCATCATATTCTCAGTCTTGTGACCATTATCGTCAATAGTCACTATATGAGAAATAACTGCATCCTGACCATCAGCAATATCGGCCTGCAAATCGACTGACAGGCCCGACTAAAAACGGTAGCTCACCGAAGTCCCCAGCCCGCTCGCACTGTTCTTGTATCTGGCACTGTAGGCACCTCTCGATGCCGAGGTGTCGTTAACCTCGACGCTCTCCTCCCAAAGGTAGGAATAAGCCAGGTCGATCGTGACATTTTCCATGGGCGTCCAGCCTGCCCCGACGCTGAGCACCTTGCGGTCGCCCGTCGGAATGCGCGGCCCCCGATTGGTGTTGTTGGCCGGTGACTGATCAACCGAGAAACCGGCACGAAGCACCCATTGGTTATTCAATTGATAGGCCGCACCGATCGCGTGAGCCCAGGTGTCGTGCCAGTTCTGCTCTTCGCTGATCGTCCCCAACTGGCCACTCAGCAACGTCGGCAAGCCACTGTTCTCGATCGTCAGCTCCTTGAAGCGGCTCCAGCGCGTCCAGGTACTGCCCAGATAAAGCGTCCAGTCGTTATTGAATTGATGCGTGACCGAAAAATCCACCGACTCCGGCGTGTCCACGTCCAGCGATGCGTCATAGCTGCGGCCGCTGACGCCCAGCACGCTGAAGATGCCATCGGTGACCTTGGTTTTCGCATCCAGGTGGTAACTGACTTTGGAGTGATAGGTCAGCCCCAGGCGGGTCCGGTCTGTTGCCTGCACCAGCACGCCGGCGTTGAAGCCCAGCGCGGTGTCATCGCCGGTGCTTTTCAGCTTGCCGTCATTACGCCCCGGGCTGAGTGGATTGGGGACCATGCCCGATATCTCGCCGCTGATACGGTTAATGGTCGGGCCGAAACCGATCGAGACTTTTTCGTTAAAGGCGTAGCTGATGGTCGGCTGGAAAGTCAGCGTGGTGACTTCGCTCTTGTTGGCGTAATAGCGCCCGGCATAACCACTGCCGTAGTCGGTGATCAGCCCGAACGGTACATAAAATCCGACGCCGAATGCCCAGTGGTCATCAATCGGTTTGACGTAATACCCCATGGGCACGGTGGTCGTCGGCACCATGTCGCCATCTTCATTGCCGCCGAACGTACTGCGCGTCCGGCTGATATCCGACTTGGCGAACAGCGTCGCCGCGCCCACGCTGACCTGCTCTCGTTTAAGCCGCGCCATGCCCGCCGGGTTGCCGTAGATCGTACTGGCGTCTTCGGCTGAAGAAGAGCGCCCGGCAAAACCGGAGCCCATCCCGCTGATGCTTTGTTCGTTGAGTGCAAAGCCACCGGCAAACAAATTGGAAGACGCAAGTACGAAGGCCAGGCCCACGGGGCTCTTGAGCATTGTTTTTTTCATTATTGGACTCTATGGAGATCACTGGAATAGAACATCTAGCACTACAGCGAAACCATATTATCCATGTGACCTATTCAGTCAATGGTCACTTAAGACTAAATTCAATGCCCTCCCGGCACTGATGTGCCGTTGGGCAGGAAACGTAATGAGGGGATGTCGTTTGACTCGAATCGCCTGAAAACCTTGCTCAGCGATGGGTCAAGGCATGAGGCTGCGCAGGATGAGATTGGTGGTCAGCGTGGGCGCTTGCTCGATCAAATCCAGATTGTGTTGCAACAGCAGCGGATTGACGAAAGGTCGCAGCGCCAGATTGATCGCCTCGACGGTCTCGTCCAGCGGGGTCTTGCGCTCGAACTCCCCCGCTTCTCGACCATGGCGCACGATGTCGAAGATAAAGGCCTTGATCTGCGCCTCGTACACCTGGGCACTGTTCCAGCGCTCCGAAGCGGAAAACGCGGCGATGTCGTAGAGCTTGCGATCATTGAAGAACAGGTCCACGCCCGTAGCGATCACGGTTTTCACCAACCTGCGCAAACGCTCGGTGGCTGAAATCGCCTCGGTATTAACCGCTTGTTCGACTGCCGCAGCGATTTGCCCAAGACAGTTGGCGCAAATGGCCTCGCCAATCGCCTGCTTGGAATCGAAGAATTTATAGATGTAGGCCTTGGAAAAACCGATGGCCTTGGCCAGGTCGGAAACCGTGGTTTTACCGTAGCCGTATTGGCTGAAATGCTCGTTGGCCGCGGCGACAATCTGGTTACGAATGTCGTGTTCGGCGGGGCCGCGAGTGCTCGGCGAGGAGGCAGATAGGGATGGCTGATTCATGGGGGCAGCTTACTCATCCTCTCGAATACTGACAACTCGCCGAGCATTGTTGAACGTGTTACACGACTGCAGCTTCAACCGTTCTGGAACGCCACGCAAACCCCAAAACCATCAGCAGCCCCAGGCCCGCCATTGCCGCGCCGGCCAGGGAGATCGCCGCATAACCCAAGCCGCTGCTGATCACCGCACCGCCCAGCGCCGCGCCAATCGCATTGCCGAAATTGAAGGCGCCGATGTTCACCGCCGAGGCCAGATTGGGCGCGTCCTTCGCCGCTTCCATGACACGCATCTGCAGCGGCGGCACCAGGGCGAAGCTGGCAATACCCCAGATCAAGATGGCCACGGCGGCCGGCAGCGGCCATCGCATCAGTACGGTGAACGCCAACAAGACGACAATCAGTACGCTCAACGAGACGATCAGGGTGCGATCTATCGAGCGGTCAGCAGCCTTGCCGCCCCACATGTTCCCCAGCGTCAACCCGACACCGTAAAGCATCAGCATGGCGGTGATGAAGGCGGTGGACGCATGGGTCTCGCTGCTGAGGATCGGCGCGATGTAGGTGAAGACGGTGAACATCGCGCTCGAGCCGACCACGGTCAGGGCCAGCGCGGCCAGCACCGGGCCTCGCCCCAATACGCGAATTTCCGCCATGACGCCGACACTCTGCGGCGCCCGCACGTTGGGCAAGGCGAACCACAACGCGGCCATGGTCAGCACGCCCAGACCGGTAATCCCCCAGAACGCCGTGCGCCAACCGAACAGTTCGCCAAACCAGGCAGCCAGCGGCACACCGCCGATGGTCGCCAGAGTCAGGCCCATGAACATCGCCGCCACTGCCCCGGCGCGTTTTTCCGGGGCGACCAGGGTAGCGGCGACGACGGAGCCAACGCCAAAAAAAGCACCGTGGTTCAGTGAGGTCACGACCCTGGCGACCATCAGGCTGTAGTAATCGGTGGCCAACGCTGACATCAGATTACCCAGGGTGAAAATCGCCATGAGCCCGATCAGCAGATAGCGCCGTGGAATCTTGCCGGTGGTCAGGGTCATCAGTGGTGCGCCGAGCAATACGCCTAGCGCATAAGCACTGACCAGCAAACCGGCAGCGGGAATGGAAACGCCCAGATCCGCAGCGATACCCGGCAACATGCCCATGGGGGCGAATTCTGTAACGCCGATGCCGAAGGCACCGATGGCGAGTGCAACAAGTGGTGGATTGATACGCATGAAAAGCTCCTCATCTATGCTGCCAATGCTACGATCCCGCCATTTCAGGCGGTAGATAGCGTTTTTGGCAATCACCTTTGCGTAGGAGGCACAAGTGGATTTCAACGGCAGGTCAGGTGAAATGAGCGTGTTCACTACCGTGGCGCAGGAAGGCAGTCTGTCGGCCGCCGCGCGTGCGCTAGGCCTGACACCTTCGGCAGTCAGCCGGATCATCGCGCGTACCGAGCAACGGCTTGGCACTCGCCTGCTGTTGCGCACCACCCGAGCGATCACCTTCACGGCCGAGGGCGAAGCGTTCCTGCGCGGCGCCCGGCGTATCCTCGCCGACATGGACGAGGTCGAAGACGCCATCGCCGACCAAGGCGTGCCCAAGGGGCGATTGCGGGTCAGTGCCGCCCTTGGTCATGGACGCCTGGCCATCGTTCCATTGGTCGCAGCCTTCAGCGCGTGTTACCCGAACATCGTCGTCGACCTCACCCTCGGCGACGAAGTGGTCGACATTCTCGGCGGGCAGGCCGACGTCGCGGTGCGCTTCGGTCATCTGCCCGACAGCCCGCTGACCGCACGCAGGATTGGCACCACCGGCCAGGTCGTGGTGGCATCGCCCGAGTATCTGCAGCGCCACGGCGTCCCGCAGGAACCGGAAGACCTGCTACAGCACAACTGCCTGCGCTTCAATTTCAAGCGTGCCGAACCCAACTGGCCATTTATCCGCGATGGCAAAGCGTTTTCCCTGAAGGTCAGCGGCAACATCGAATGCAGCAGTGGTGAAGCGTTGGCACAATTCGCCCGAGTCGGTGCCGGCATTGCCCGTATCGGAGAGTTCAGCGTGAAAGAGGATCTGCAGCGCGGCGAGCTGATTGCGCTGCTGGAGGCCTGGAACCCCGGAGACCAGGAACCGATTCATGCGGTGTTCGTTGGTGGCGCGGCGATGCCGGCGCGGGTGCGGTTGTTTGTGGACTTCTTGCTCGAGCATCACCGGATGTCAGCCGGGGCGTAAGCTGATATTTGCGGATACTCGTGAAGTTGATGGCTGTCGTTAAAGACAGATTTCGGCCAAGAGCAGCCGCCCACGCATGGCCTTTTCCAGCCCAAAACGATAATAATCGGAGCGGAGACGGCCTATTGAAAATTGGCGACATGGCTGAATCCGTCTCTTCTTCAGCATTCCATTATCGAAATCAGAGTAAGACTCATGGGCGCGCCCATCATTATCGGCAACAGCTATGACCTCTGGGTCAGCAACAGCATGAAAGATACTTTTTGCGATGTACTAACCGCTGTCGCGACCTTGGAAGGCCATGATGTGAAGGCCATATATGAGGAGGCACCAGGTGTGGCCGGCACCTATGGTGTTCCAGGCGTGGGTATCCTTCTCGACGAGTTCTATCTCTATCTTGGCGGATTTTCCGGGGTTCGACGCCACCTCGATGTTTGCCGAGTACGGCTAGACGAAGTCAGAGGATATTGCAGACTGTCGCCAGTTGCTGCCGAACGCATGGCACACCTACTGGCATGGGCCGCATACCATATGGATGGCAACCCGATACCTGTAGGCGGCTCTTTCTATGAAAGCTGGCCTCCTGGCGTAGCTGAAACAAGGTAATACCCGCCTGCTTTCAGCCAGAAGGGGAAGTTCGGTTCCTGTGTTAACCCCCAAATGAAAGCGGTCCGCAACACATCAGGGTGTTGCACATAACCATCTGGGCGACTATGAATCCCAAGGCAGTTCCCAGAAAGCCAATGCCCGCGACGATCCACGGCAAACTTGCTTTCACGCGGTATCTCAACAGCCAGGCCGACGCTGATGCACCAACCAACATGCCGGGCATTGAGAACACATGCCCGAGCCCAAACAACCCTTCGGGGTGGTCGAGGCTGGCGATGATGTTCATGTAGATCGACAGTGTGGCCACCGCCGCGGCTGTCGTACCAGTCAGAAACAGGGCAGGCGTTCGAAAAATCGAGCCCAGTACGAACACGGCTGCGGGGACTGCAACAAGGTAACCACTGCCTGTATACAGCGGGTTCGCACCTATACTGGCGTAAAGGAGAACCGGAGTGATTAACAGGATGGAATAGGCTAGATCATCTCTGCGGCCAACTGTCATCCCAATCCTCGCTTTCAGTATCGTGCTTGGTGGAATAGCGTAGCTGACGCAAACATTCTTGCTTGGAGGCTCCGTTTTGGGCCGATTACGGCCCTCACGACAGGCAGAGATCGGCCAAAAGCAGTCATCCTGGTTTAGCATTATCTGGAATGACTTAGGTTTCGACATCAAATCTGCCCAATAGCGCGGCGCCGTCAGTGGCACCTAAAATTTGATCGATCGCAGCGATTTTTTGGGATGCGTCGTCGAGCGCAAAGTCAGCATTGGTGTAAACAGCCTCCGCCTCGTTATGAAGTGCATAGGCAATATGCGCCGCCACGCGAACATTCGTCGGGGCGTCTACAACGCTACCCAGATAATCAACAAGTAAAGTCTTGATCTCTAGCAATGCGAGGGCGAGTAGTCTGTTTTGGTCTGTCTGCATATCGGGAACCTGGATATTGCAATGCGGGGTTCGAAACGAATTTCCCGAGGTTATACAAAACGTTGGATAGGCAAAAGCAAATGACCGCTCCGGGGCCGAAACATTTCGCTTATGACAGGCTGCTTCTGGCCGATAGCAGCTGATCACGAATGGCAGATTTCGCCCCAGCTTTTAAAACAAACGGAAGCAAGTATTCAGCTTACTGTCTGTGAGGTGCAACCCGCAGCAGTCGGCCGCTGAGGCGCAGGCCGTCACGCATATTCATCCCCATTAATGCGAGATTGGTGGCCCCTGCGATCAGTTCGATTACCTGCACGAAGTAAAAACGCGTATCCAGGCTTCCCGCCGACGCCCATTGATTAAGCACTATGGCGCACGGCAGCAGAACCAACAGGCCATTGGCGGCAATGAATGGCATGCGTTTCTTCTTCAAAGCGACCAGTCGTCCTTGTCGTTTCCGACTCATTAACACTCCACTTGCACCGGTCGCAATCATTGCCGGTACCAGTATCCAAAGCCCGGGACTCACAATCAGGTGCTTGAGTGTGGCTGTCGAGTGTCGGGAGCCGATGAGTTCGACAAAAATGGTCGACAGAAAGAAGGTGGCGATCGATCAACGAGCTTTCACAGGGGCTGGCAGATCAAAGCGACTCACCCGCCGAGCTTCCACTGCATACAACAAAGCCCTGACTATTCAGGGCTTTGTCGTTTCTGGGCACCCGCGACCTGCTCCACATGGGTGGATGGCTTGCGCGTTTTTTCAGCTCTTTACGCGTACTTGCGAGAAGCACTCTCCTGATTGACCAACGGCTTTGCCACTCCAGACCGATGATGGAATGCAGACGAGGCCATCAAACAGCAACCGAGCCGTGCGCATCAGTCCGCACCCGAGCAATCGCTCGTCCTGCAAGCGCAACTCCACAGTGAACTCGCCCGTCGGATGTTCGATCGACAGGCGTTTCACCTCGCCCTCCTCCGCCACCGCCATGACCGCCGCCACACTGCCTTTGATCAAGCAGGCGGCAGCCACGCTGACCGCGCCGAACACGCCAATGCTGGTGTGGCAGCGATGGGGAATGAAACTGCGTGTAGTGATTGCACCACCTACCTGCGGCGGTGCAATCAGGCACATCTTCGGCACGTTGCGCTGACTCACATCACCCAGGTTCATGCGCCGCCCCGCTTGCAGGCGGATGTACTCCAGACGCTGTTTCAGTGAAGCATTGACGTCGAGTTGCGCGGGACTCTCATAGCCACTGCAACCAAGCTCTTGCGCGTTGATCAGCACCACGGGCATGCCGTTATCGATGCAGGTCACTTCGACGCCGTCGATCACGTCCCGGGCGTTGCCGGTCGGCAGCATGGCGCCGCAGCTGGCGCCAGCGACATCCTCGAATTCGACAATCAGCGGTGCGGCCTGCCCCGGCACGCCGTCGATACGCGCGTCGCCGTCGTAGCGCACCTCACCATCAGACGTTGGCACATGGGCGATGGCGATCTGTCCGGTGTTTTCCATGTAGATCCGCACTGGGGTGACATCGGCTGTCACTGCCACCAACCCGCGCTCGATGGCGAACGGACCAACACCGGCGAGGATGTTTCCGCAGTTCTGACCGTAATCGACACGCGGCTCATCCACCAGTACCTGGGCGAAAAGGTAATCGACATCGGCACCCGCGCGGCTCGACGGTCTGATGATCGCCACTTTGCTGGTCAGTGAATCAGCGCCGCCAATGCCGTCGATCTGCCGCGCATCCGGCGAGCCCATCACCGCCAGCAGCACGCGGTCTCGCAGCGCAGGCTCGTGCGGTAAATCGTCGGCCAGAAAGTAAGCGCCTTTCGACGTACCGCCGCGCATCAGCAGACAGGGAATGCGGGTCTGCGCCATGCTCAGTCTCCCAGTTCTTCAAGGCTGTCGACGTAACGCAAACCCTTTTCCGCCAGGCGCGCGCGCATGTTGTAGATGTCCAGACCCAGTTCGCCCTTGGCCAGGCGCAGGGCCTTCTGTTCCTCCAGGTCGGCGCGGGCGCGACTGGCTTCGACGACTTGCTGCAGCTCGGTGCGTCGCACGACCACCACACCATCGTCATCAGCGACCACCACATCACCCGGGTGCACCAGTTGCCCGCCGCACACCAGCGGCAGGTTGACCGAGCCCAGGGTTTCTTTAATTGTGCCTTGCGCGCTGATCGCACGGGACCAGACCGGGAAGCCCATTTCGCGCAGGGTGTGGGTGTCGCGCACGCCCGCATCAATCACTAGCGCCCGAACGCCGTGGGCCTTGAGCGAGGTGGCCAAAAGGTCGCCGAAGTAGCCGTCGGTGCACGGCGAACTCGGTGCAACCACGAGAATATCGCCGGGCCGGCATTGTTCGACGGCCACATGGAACATCCAGTTGTCACCCGGGGCGACCAGTACCGTGATGGCTGAACCAGTGATCACTGTGCCCTGCTGAATGGGTCTGATCGAAGTCGCGAACAGGCCTTTGCGACCCTGCGCTTCATGAATGGTCGCCACGCCGAAGCGTTTCAACTCATCGATTAGCGCTGCTTCGGCGCGCTGAATATTGCGCACGACAACGCCAGTTTTGCCGATATGTTCGCTCATCCCAGATTCTCCGTGACGCGCGGAAAAATACTCTGGTAACCCTCGCCATAGACGATGTTGCGGGTTGAGGTGATCCCGACATTACGCTTGGCTTGCACACCGCGTTGCTGGGCGACGCGCGTGTAGTACTCCCACAAATGCTCCTGCCCGGCCATGCACTGGATGGCCGCGTACTTCTTGTCCCAGACATCAGTGATGTCGAGCAGCACATCGGGGCGCCATTCGCATTGCTCGGGCTGGTGCGGCTCGAAACTGTAGACCGGCGGTGCGCCGACGATTTTCTCACCCGGTTTATAGCCTTCGGCCTGGGCGATGATGCGCGCCTCCTGGGTCAGGTTCATGGCCAGCGGGTGATCGTAGTTGTACGGGTCCTTGAGCGAGTGACTGAGGACGAACTCCGGTTGCACCCGGCGGAACACATCGGCAAGACGGAACAAGGTTTCCTTGTCGGCGCGCATCGGGTAATCGCCGATATCGAAGAACTCGACACTGGCCCCGAGAATGTCGGCGGCGGCCTGAGCCTCTTCGCGACGTGCGGCTTTGACCTTGTCTTCGCTCATCTCGCCCTTGCGCCACAGCTTGGCGGATTCGCCGCGCTCGCCGAACGACAGGCAGACGATGTGAACGTGGTACCCCTGCTGTGCATGCAGGGCGATGGCGCCACCGGCACGCCAGACAAAATCGGCTGAGTGGGCGCTGACAACCAGCGCGTTTTTGGTTGAATCGATCATTGCGGATTCTCCTCTTGCGTTGCGAAAGAGCATCGCATCGCACCCCACCGACGGAGTAATGCGTTCGAGTGTTCGAGGTATGCGTTTTTTTTATTGCCACTCGAAAATAGCGGCGGCATAGTCGTCGAATTCGCCGACCCGCAGAGCCCTTGCCCATGGAAAACCTTGAACCGCCGAGCCTGATGCACGTGCGCGCCTTCGTCCGCGTGGCTGATCACGGCAGCGTCTCCAAGGCGTCAATCGCGCTGTACCGGGCGCAATCGGTGGTCACCCGTTCCATTTCCGAGTTCGAAGAACGGCTGGGCGTGATGCTGTTCGAGCGCCACGCCAACGGTATGCGCCTGACCGATTTCGGTGAACGCTTGCTACCCCGTGCGCGAAGGGTATTGGCGGAGCTTGGGAGCGTGCCGACATTGCTCGGCCAAGGTGAGAAAGCAGCGGTTGAACCGCTTTATCTGTTCCAGGCGCGACGCCTGCAAGTGTTCGTCAAACTCTGTGAAACCCAGCATATGCAGACAGTGGCCAACCTGCTGGGGCTGAGTCAGCCTGCGGTCAGTTCGACGCTGAAAGTGCTGGAAAATGGCTGCGGCCAATCGCTGTTCGAGCGCACGCCGCGTGGTTTGCAACCGACCCGCGCGAGTCATGACATCCTGTTTGCAATCCGCCGTGCGCTGAACGAACTGCGCCATATCGACAGCGACATCACCGCCCTTCGCGGTGCCTTGCACGGTGTTGTGCACGTCGGTGCCCTGCCCCTCGGCCGCACGCGCATCCTGCCCGAGGCCATCGTGCGCCTGATGGCAGAGCATCCCGGCATTCAAGTGATCACCAATGAGAGTCCCTTCGACCTGCTGGCGACCGAGTTGCGTGCCGGCGATGTGGATTTCATTTTGGGTGCACTGCGTTCATCGACTTATGCCAGCGACTTGGTCGGTGAGTCACTGCTGACAGAGGAAATGGTCGTGCTTGCGCGGCGTGATCATCCGCTCTACGGCAAAACCGGCCTGCAAGATCATCTCGCTAACGCGCAGTGGGTATTGCCGCGCGCCGGTTCTCCGGCGCGCAAAATGCTCGACGACTGCTTCGCCGGTTTCGGCATTCCGGCGCCTTCCCCGGTGGTGGAAAGCGCCGACATAGCGATCATTCGCGGACTGTTGTTACGCTCGGACATGCTCGCGGCCGTTTCAGCGCATCAGCTGGAACAGGAGATCGCGTCCGGCGAGTTGTGCATTTTACCGCTGGAGCTGAAACAGACCGCCAGAGCCATTGGTCTGACCTACCGCAGCGGCTGCCTGCACTCACCGGTGGCGCAGGCGTTGATGGAGATGATCCGCCGGGTGATCCGAACTCAGGCCAATGAGGCGCTTAAAGCAGGCTCAACGGATAGCTGATGATCAAGCGACTCTCGTCGAACTCATTGCTGCTGTAATCGCGGCGAATGCTCGAGTTGCGCCAGCGCAGGTTATGAAATTCTGTGTCCATTCCTCGGCTTTGCCCTGCGCATTGGCCGGGTTGGTGAAATTACGATTGATGTAGAAGTTGCGCAGGTTGAGATTGGCGCTGGCGTCTTCCACAAAGCCTGCGTCGCTCGCCTCGACAGGCAGAGCACAAACGACGGACAGCGTGAAGACTACGCGGGTATTGGCGGTGATTTTCATTGTTATTGTTATCCGTTTTTTTGGGATGAAGCAGTCCGCTACGCCCGCATGAGCCGGGCGCAGTGAAGTCATTCAAGGGTGTTGCGAAGCGGCCCGGAACGAGCCGCCGATGACGCCGTGTCGTTAGCGTGGGGCCTTGCCCGCTACCGAATAGAGCACCTGCTGATTACGGGTTTTCATGAATTCATCGAGGCTTTGTCCGCGCATCGCCGCGTAGATCTGCAGATTCGGCACCCCAACCACGGCAGCGAGCTTTTCCAGCACGAAAAAAATCGCCCCGTAGTGAATCAATCCGCGCCAGTCGCGGCGTCGCAGCAGATCCCGCTCTTCATCGCTCAGCCCTGCTTCATCGAACAGCGCCTCGGGTTGGTCGAGGAAACGCTGACGCCAATGCGGCTCGATCATGCGGTGCAAAAACTTGTTCAACCGATAGCCCTTGGCGCTGCGTTCCAGGGTGAACGGATAGGTGCCTTCAAGCTTCTCGATACCCGCCAACTGATGCTGCATGTGCTGCAAGTGCCGCGCAACGACGTCGACGGGAACGGGTCGATCCTGGTTTTCCAGCAGCAGTGTGGCAATGCCGGTCATCGAAGGCAGGTAGTAATCCTGGTGCAGGTTTTTCACCGTGGCCGACAGCGCGCCGCGCATGATCAGCCAGGTGATCACTTCCGAACCTTCCATACCCCCCAGCGCGGCGTACTCGGCGTGGGTCATTTCGGTCAGGCGCTCGGGATCATTGACCAACAGGTCAATGAACTGCTGGTCCCACTCCGGGTTGTTGAAACCACAGCGCTCGCCGTGCACCTGGTGGGAAACGCCGCCGGTCGCGACGATGGCCACTTTCAAGTCCTCGGGGTAGCTTTCAATCGCCCGGCGCAGCGCCTGACCCAACTTGTAGCAACGCCGCGCACTCGGCACCGGGAACTGCAACACGCCAACCTGCAGCGGCACGATTTCCACCGGCCAGTCCGGCTCGCACGGCAACAGCGCCGACATCGGCGAGAAGAAGCCATGATCGAGCGGCTTGTCACGGAAGAAACTCATGTCGAATTCATCCGCCACCAGGCTCTCGCCGATGTGCCGTGACAGCGCCGCATGGCCAGCGATCCCCGGTAACTCGCGTGGATTACCGCCCTCATCGGCGACTTCGTAACGCTCATCGACACCGAGGGAAAAGGCACCATAGTGATCAAAGAAAAACGACGTCACGTGGTCATTGAAGATATAGAACAGCACATCCGGTTGCTGCTCCTTCAGCCACACCTTGATCGGCTCAAAGCCACGGAAGATCGGCGCCCAGGCGGCCTCATGCTGTTTGTCGTGATCGACCGCAAAGCCGATGGTCGGGGTGTGAGATACAGCGAGGCCACCAATGATGCGTGCCATAACGAGTTCCTTTGTTGAAAAAGATTAATGCGCCAGCAAGGCCCGACTGACTCGGCGCCGTGCATGACCGTTGGCCAGGATCGCCAGTGCAGCGATAAAGGCAGGCACGCTCAACAGGGCAAACAGCAGCGGCAACCCCAGCCCGAGGCTGAGCACCGCGCCACCGATGAGTGAACCAAAGATAGCCCCGAAGCGGCCGATACCCAGCATCCAGCTGACGCCCGTGGCGCGGCAGTCCGTCGAGTAGTAACCGGGCGCGAAAGCATTGAGGCCGGTTTGCGCGCCGCTCATGCAGAAACCTGCCGCCACCACGCCGAATGCCAGCAGGCCCGATTCAAGGCTGAAGGCGCCCAGCAGCAGAATGAAAGCGCCACCCAGAGCGTAAGACGTGGCAATCACCGCGTTCGGATTGCGCCGGTCCATCGCCCACCCAACCACGATGGCGCCGCCAGTACCGCCAATCTGGAACAGTCCGGTGATGGTCGCGGCCCGTTCTATGGACAGCCCACCTTCACGCAGCAGGGTCGGCATCCAGCCCATGGTCAGGTAGATCACCAGCAACCCCATGAAGTAAGTTGCCCACAAGGCGAGAGTGCCGAAACGATAGTGATCGGTGAAGAGCAAGCGCAGCGGTGCTTTTTGCTGAGCCTGCGGTTCGGCGATGACGAATTTCGTCGCTGCGCTGAACGTGCCGCCCAGCTTGTTCAGCACCTTGGCAATCTGGCTGGCGGGCGCGTTGCGTGCGGCGAGAAAACGCGCCGACTCAGGCAGCAACAGCCACATCAACGGCAGCAGCAACATCGGCAGAATCCCGCCGGCGAGCAACACCGACTGCCAGCCGTGATGGGGAATCAACCACGCGGCGAGAAATCCGCCCAACCCCGAACCCATATTGAATCCGGTGAACATGATCGTGATGAACAGTGACCGATTGCGTTCCGGCAAATACTCGGAAAGCAGTGTGGTGGTGTTTGGCAACGCTGCGCCCAGCGCCACACCGGTCAGCAGACGCAAGGCAGCCAGCTCGTAGGGATTACGTGCAAAGGCGCATGCAAGGCTGAGCACGCTGAAGCCAGTCACCGCCGTCAGGAGCACCTTCTTGCGGCCGATTCGGTCGGCGTAAGGGCCAGCGGTCAGCGCGCCGATCGCCAGCCCAATCATGCCCGCGCTCATCACCGGGCCGAACGCCGCTTTCGACAATCCCCATTCTTGAATCAGCGAGGGGGCAATAAACCCCATCACCGCGACGTCGAAGCCATCGAAAAGCACGATAAAAAAACATAAACCCATAATCAGCCACTGGTACGGGACCACTTTGCGGTTGTCGATCCATGCTTTGATATCGACCGTTTCACTACTCATGCTGTCACCTTCTTATTTTTGTAGAAGTCCCGACGGACAAGGCCTGTAAGTAGACCGTCCACGCTGAACGATGGAGGTGACTGTAAAGCCGCAGGTATACCGCCCGCCTCTGGGAAATCCTTAAGCAGGTATCGGTTTTTCTTATCGGGGGATGCGCAAAGATAAAAACAGAGCCGCGGTAGAGCGAGGTGTTGATGACCGTGGCGCGAGCGGCCGCTAGAGGATGCCGAAACGCCAATAACTGTTGCGTAATCGGTTCGCTCAACCGTTTCTCACGCACGACGGACGGCACGCCATTGCGCGCGACCTTGAACCCTTCCAGCGCCCGGGCATGCTCCGGCGTAGTCCGCAAGCCCCTGATTTACACAACAACCCTTATGTAACCCAAAAACACGCCGATACCGTGCAGCAGCATGGAAGCACCGCAGCAACACTGACTCCCTGGAAGGAAGGACCCCGATCAATGTTGGAACACCTCTGGCGCAACATCCATTCCCCGGACTACTTGCCCAACGTACTGGAATGGATGATCCATATTCTCCTCAGCCCGTTCATGGTGATCATGTGCCTGATGGTCGGGGCGCTGGCCGGCAAATGGTGGAGAGCACTGCCCTACGGCAGTCTGACTTGTTATGTGGTCTTTCTGAGCCGGTCTTCTTTCTATCGGTGGGAAAGCATTTTCCCCATAGCCGGCCTGCCTGCGCTGGCGATTGATGGCGCGCTGTTGGCGCTCCTCGGTTTTTACTTGAAAGGCGTACTCAGAACCCGCGCAGACGCAAAACCCGAAGGCCATTGGCTGCGCAGGCTTTATCAAGGCCTTAGGGTCGTCATGCTGACAGTCATGGTGATGTTCTGGGGAGTCGTCGTGCTGTTTGTCGTGGTCTTCACTGTCTCGGTCGCGACCCAACCGTCATTGGTGCACTAAGCAGCCTTCTGCTTGATCAGACAAATCGGGTCTCAGGATCGCCGGAAACAGCGTTCGAATGAGCTGCCGACTCAACAAGATGAATTTCAGTGGCATTGCGCCCCGCCAACCAGGCCAGCACAGACGCGACGACCAACACCGCAGCGCTAAGCTCGAATGTAGCTTTGTAACCGCTCAGGTCAAAAGCCAGACCGCCAATGATTGCGCCTCCCGCGATTGCCAGTTGCACAATGGCTACCAGCAGTCCGCCTCCGGCTTCCGCATCATCCGGCAGCGTCTGCGCCAGCCATGTCCACCAGCCGACCGGCGCGGCCGTGGCAACCAGTCCCCAAAGTCCGAGCAACACGGCGGTCAGCAGCGGTGATTTGCCGAAGCTGACCAACGCCAGCGCGATGGCCGCCATGATCAGCGGGATGACGGTCAACGTGCGGTAGAGGCCGCGACCCATAAATCTTTCGATCAGGAAGGTGCCGATAAAACCGGCCAGTCCCAACCCCAGCAGCATCAACGACAAGGTTGAAACACTGACGCCCGTCACGCCTTCAAGAAAGGGCCGCAGGTAGGTGAACAGCATGAACTGGCCCATGAAAAACACGCTGACGGCGACCATGCCCAAGGCCACTGGCAATTGTTTCATCAACCGCAGAACGTTGCCGCTTCCGGCCTGGCGCTCGACCTTGAAGGACGGCAGGCTGATCAGCAGCCACACGGCGGCCAGCACTGCGACTGGGACCACGCAGAAGAACGCGCCGCGCCAGCCGATCAGCGAGCCAAGAAAGCTCCCCGCCGGAGCGGCGATGACCGTGGCCAAGGCGTTACCGCCATTGACGATGGCCAGCGCTCGCGAAACCTGTTCAGGCTTCACCAGACGCATTGCAGTCGCCGCCGACAATGACCAGAAACCACCAATCGCGATCCCGATCAGGGCACGCCCAAACATGAATGACGGATAACCCGGCGCGACCGCGACGACCGTACCGGAGACGATCATCAGCAAGGTCAGGCCCAGCAGCAATTTCTTGCGTTCGATGCGCGCGGCGACCGAGGCGATCAACAGGCTGGTGATCAAGGCAAAGGCGCCCGACACGGAAATCCCCTGCCCGGCCTGGCCTTCAGTGATGTGCAGTTCTGCCGCAATCGGCGTCAGCAGACTGACCGGCATGAATTCTGAAGCGACCAGAGCGAATGCGGCCAGCGACATGGCCAGCACCGCGCTCCAGCCGCCTGTTCTTTTAGAAGGATCTGTAGAAGGAAATGTCATTGGAACGACCTGTGGTGCGAAAAAACGTAAGGGTGTGATGCGCAGGGGCAAGCATTTTGTCGCTCTTGCGAGCACTGCCCCTGTAACAGATAGACACATTCTCCCGGTCAATCCGCCCCTTCCCTAGTGCATTCCTCTTGAATGCTTGCCTGATCCTCTGGCGATGCAGGGTGATGGATAGGAAACGTCTCGCGCGCGGATTAGAGTTCGGTCAACAGGAGTGACCCCACATGATCCCTACCCCTCTGCCCGAGGAATCGCCTTTGGCATTGCACATAGACCCGCGCGTGAGCGCACCGGGCGATTTCGCCACGGCCATACCCGGCTTGTCGCTGTTTCGTCGCGACCAACCAGCGCCGCCGGTGGTGTGCATGATCGAACCCAGCCTGATTCTCGTCGGTCGCGGCGAGAAGCGCCTATGGGTAGGTGGCGAGGGTTACAGCTATGACCCTTCGCGGTTTTTGGTGACCTCGCTGGATCTGCCCGCCAACTCCGAAGTGATGCTTGCCAGCCCCGAGCGGCCCTGTGTCGGCCTCGTACTGAAGCTGGATGTCAGCATGCTCGCCGAGGTCATCACCAAAAGCGGCTTACCGGCCAAGCGGCAGCCTGCAACGGGCACGGGCGCCGCGATTGGCAGTCTGTCGTCGGCGTTGGCGGGCGCGCTCGATCGCCTGCTGGCATTGCTCGACGAACCCGAGGCGATCCCGGTGCTGGCGCCGCTGATTTTGCGCGAGATCCACTATCGGCTGCTGCATACCGATCAAGGTGCACGGCTGCGGCAGATCACGGCCGTCGATGGTCAGGGTTATCGCATCGCCAAGGCGATTGACTGGCTCAAGCTCAACTACGCAGATGCCCTGCGCATCGACGATCTGGCCGCGCGGGTGCAGATGAGCGCGCCGACCTTTCACCATCATTTCCGCCAGCTCACCGGCATGAGTCCGCTGCAGTACCAGAAATGGCTGCGGCTCAACGAAGCGCGGCGGCTGATGCTGGTCGAGCGCCTCGACGTGTCGCGGGCGGCGTTTGCGGTGGGCTATGAAAGCCCTTCGCAGTTCAGCCGCGAATATGGCCGGCTGTTCGGCACCGCGCCAAGTCGTGACATCGCCCTCCTGCGCGGGCAGCCATTCGAGGCAGAAGCGCTTGGCACAGTCGCGAATTGAACGAAAAACGGTGATCCGCCTCGCCGCGTGTCACCGCTCATAACAATGTACGTCAACCGATGATCAGCGGGTGAACCATGGAACTACGAATCAACCAGAAGACCTATCAGGTCGATGCCGACGCCGATACGCCCTTGCTGTGGGTGATCCGCGATGATCTGGGCATGACCGGCACCAAGTACGGCTGCGGGCTGGCGCAATGCGGCGCCTGCTCGGTGCTGGTGGACGGCAATGTGGTGCGCTCGTGCGTCACGCCGGTGGCCGGTGTGGTTGGCCGCGAGGTCACCACCATTGAGGCTATCGAAAGCGATGACGTGGGCAAACGGGTGGTCGCGACCTGGGTCGATCTGCAGGTCGCCCAGTGCGGTTACTGCCAGTCCGGGCAGGTGATGGCCGCCACCGCGCTGCTCAAGCAAAACCCCAAACCGAGTGATGCGCAGATCGAAGCGGCGATGGTCAACCTGTGCCGCTGCGGTACCTACAACGCCATTCATGCTGCCGTGCATGAGCTGGCCGGCAAGGGAGACGCGTGATGAACGTTCGAATCGACCCTTCACAGCAAGCCTCGGTGCTGGATCTGCACGAGCCGATCAATGTATCGCGCAGACGTTTTCTCACCGGTACCGCCGTCGGCGCACTGGTCCTCGGTTTCGGCCTGCCGCTGGGTGCGACGCGGGTGCAAGCTGCCGTTGCAGCGGCGACGGCCGAACGCGGCACGCAGGTGCCGGCGTTTCTCGAGATCCGCCCGGACAACCGCGTGCGTCTGCTCTGCCCGTTCATGGAAGGCGGGCAAGGCACGTTCACCGCGATGGCGCAAATCGTCGGTGAAGAGCTGGATGCCGATCCATCGACCTTTCTGGTCGAAGCCGCACCGCCCGGCGAGGCCTATGTGGTGTTGGAAAACGGCATGCGCATCACCGGCGGCAGCATGTCGGTGCGCATGAGTTACCCGGTGATGCGCCGCCTTGGCGCCCTCGCCCGCGCCATGTTATTGCAGGCGGGCGCGCAGCAACTTGGCGTGCCGGTGAGCGAGTTGAGCACCGAACCTGGCAAGGTTGTACATGCCAAGTCGGGGCGCTCGCTGGCTTACGGTGAACTGGCCGAGCGCGCGATGGATCTGCCGGTTCCCGATCCGGCCACTGTGAAACTGCGTGATCCGAGCCAGTTCCGCTGGATCGGCAAACCGGTGAAGCGCCTCGATGCCTACGACAAATCCACGGGCAAAGCGCTGTACAGCATTGATCTCAAAGTCGACGACATGCTCCATGCTGCCGTGCAACATGCCCCGCGCCTGGGCATGACCGTGGGCAACCTGCGCAACGAAGAGCAGGTCAAGGCAATGAAAGGCGTGCATTCCGTGCACCGTCTGCCGGGTGCCGTGGCGGTAGTCGCCGAGCGCTGGTGGCACGCCAAACGTGCGGTCGAGGCGATTCAGGTCGACTGGCAAGAACCAACGGCTGAGAGCAAAGTGCGGCCGATGCCCGCCGACTTTTCCAGCGATGGCTGGTTCAAGCGCCTTGCTGAAGATAAAGGCCCGGCCAAAGATGATGAACATGAAGGCGACGTGGCGGCGATTCTCAAGGAAACCAAGACGCGGATCGACGCCACTTACCACAATCAATACCTGAACCACGGCCAACTGGAACCTCCTTCGGCACTGGCCCGATTCAACCCGGACAGTTCGCTGGAAGTCTGGTTGCCGAATCAGGCGCCGGACATGTTCCGCGCCGACATCGCCAAACGCACAGGGCTGGACCCGTCGCGCATCACCTTGCATTCGCCGCTGCTGGGCGGGTTCTTCGGCCGGCATTTTCTCTACGACTCGGCCAGTCCCTATCCGCAGGCGATTGCGCTGTCCAAGGCCGTTGGCCGTCCGGTCAAGCTGATCTGGAGTCGCGAGGAAGAGTTCCTGCGTGACGTGCTCCGTCCCGTGGCTGCGGTGAACTTCCGTGCCGCGCTGGACAGTGATGGCTGGCCGCTGGCAATCGAAGCGATCAGTGCCACCGAAGGCCCGACCGAAGCCCTCGCCGGCAAGCAGGGTGAAAAACTCGACCCGACGGCGCTGGAAGGGTTGTCAGGCAAATCCTACGCGATCCCCAACAAACGCATCGCGCAGATCTACGCCAAAGGCCCGGCGATGCTCGGTTACTGGCGTTCGGTGGGCAATTCGCTCAACGACTTCTTTTATGAATCGTTCCTCGATGAACTGGCCGACAAGGGCGGCAAAGACCCGTTCGACCTGCGTCTGCATTTGCTGCGCGACAACAAACGCCTGACCACTTTGCTGCAAGCGGTCGGTGAACTGTCGGGCGGCTGGAAGCGCGGGCCCTTTACCGCCGAGGATGGCAGCAAACGTGCGCGCGGCGTGGCCATGGCTTCGCCATTCGGTACAGAGACGGCGGTGATCGCCGAGGTGTCCATCGAGAACGGTCAGGTCAAGGTGCACGACATCTGGCAGGCGATTGACCCGGGCAGCATCGTCAACCCGGCAATCGTCGAGGCTCAGGTCAATGGCGCCGTGGCGCTGGGACTGTCGCAAACCCTGGTGGAAGAAGCCGTGTGGATTGATGGTAAACCCCGGGCGCGCAACTACGACTTGTATCAGATCCTGCCGCCTGCGCGGATGGCTCGGGTCCATGTGCGTGTGGTCGAGAGCGGGGAAAAAATGGGTGGCATCGGTGAACCGCCGTTGCCAGCGGTCGCGCCCGCCGTCGCTAACGCGGTGGCAGCACTAACCGGTCAGCGGGTGCGCAGCCTGCCCATGAGCCGACACACCTTCACTTGATCAGCGCCGGAGCGTCCATGAACAACAGCCGATTCGCAAGAACCGCTGGCTGGCTGGCATTGCCGTGCCTGGTCGCGGCAGGCCTGCTGGCCTGGTATGTCACCCGCGAGCCCGTCTCGCGCCTTGAAACCCATCAGATCGCCGTGGCCGATATCGACCCGGCACTGGTCGCGCGTGGCGAATACGTCGCCAGGCTCAGTGATTGTGTGGCCTGTCACAGCGTGCCGGGTGGCGCGCCATTCGCCGGCGGCCTGGAAATGGCCACGCCGCTGGGCTCAATCCATGCGACCAATATCACCCCGGACACGGAGACCGGCATCGGCCACTACAGCCTGGCGGACTTCGACCGAGCGGTGCGCCACGGCGTGGCGCCCGACAGTCGCCGTCTGTATCCGGCGATGCCCTACCCGTCCTACGCCAAGCTCAGTGACGATGACGTGCGCGCGCTGTATGCGTTCTTCATGAAAGGCGTGGCGCCGGTGAAACAGGCGAACATCCCCAGCGTGATTCCTTTTCCGCTGAACCTGCGCTGGCCGATTGCACTGTGGAATGGCGTGTTTGTCGACGCCGAGCCGTATGCGGCGAAACCGTCGCAGGATGAACAATGGAACCGTGGCGCTTACCTCGTTCAGGGCGCCGGGCACTGCGGCAGTTGCCATACGCCGCGCGGTTTGGCGTTCAACGAGAAGGCACTGGATGAGGCCGGTAAGCCATACCTCGCTGGTGCTTTGCTCGATGGCTGGTACGCACCGAGCCTGCGTGATGATCACAACACTGGCCTGGGCCGCTGGAG
The DNA here is from genome assembly GCF_044743175.1 of Pseudomonas sp. NPDC087690. Lineage (NCBI taxonomy): Bacteria > Pseudomonadati > Pseudomonadota > Gammaproteobacteria > Pseudomonadales > Pseudomonadaceae > Pseudomonas > Pseudomonas sp. NPDC087690. The sequence continues at coordinate 162,278 of NZ_JBIUVX010000001.1, read as the reverse complement.
CGAACCGGAGATCGTGCAGTTCCTCAAGACCGGTCGCAATAAACACGCGGTGGTCTACGGCTCGATGACTGAGGCGTTCAACAACTCCACGCAGTTCATGAGCGATGATGATTTGAGCGCGATTGCCCACTACCTGAAGTCGCTTCCCGGGGATCGCGAACGGGATGGCGCACCTTGGCAGTACCAAGCGGTTTCGGCAGCGCAACGTCTGGACTCGCCCGGTGCTCATACCTACGTGGCGCGCTGTGCTTCCTGCCACGGTCTCGACGGCAAGGGTCAACCTGAATGGATGCCGCCGCTGGCCGGCGCGACTTCTGCACTGGCCAAGGAAAGCGCCTCGGCGATCAACATCACCCTCAATGGCTCGCAGCGTGTCGTCGCGGCTGGCGTGCCGGATGCCTATCGCATGCCGGCCTTCCGTGAACAGCTGTCGGATCAGCAGATCGCCGAAGTGCTGACGTTCATGCGCAGCACTTGGGGTAATCAGGGCGGTGCGGTCGATGTGCAGGCGGTGGGCAAACTGCGTGAACATACTGATCCGGCCAGCAGCAGTCCGATCATTCTGCAGATGCGCTAAGAGGAGGTTTTGATGGAAAGCATCGACTTGCTGGTCCTGCGCACAGCGCGGGACTGGCTTGCCGCTGGCGAGCGTGTGTTGCTCGCTACGGTGGCGCGCACCTGGGGCTCTTCACCGCGTCCGACGGGTTCGATGATGGCGTTGCGTGACGATGGTCGCGTGGTGGGCAGCGTGTCCGGCGGCTGCATTGAGGATGATCTGATCCATCGCTACACCACGGCCCATGGCGGCAGCGCTTTTAGCGACAGCGCACCGCAAGTGGTGCGCTATGGCGTCAGTGCCGATGAAGCGCATCGCTTCGGCTTGCCGTGCGGTGGCACGCTGGAACTGATCCTTGAGTTCAACCCGGCGTGGCAGTCGCTTGACGCGTTGCTGGTGCAACTGGATGCCGGGCAATTGGTGCGTCGGCGTGTGGCGTTGGAGTCCGGTCAGGTGATGCTCGAACCGACCGCGACGCCGGAACAATTCAGTTTCGATGGCGCGCAGATGCTCAACACTCTGGGGCCGGGCTATCGGATGTTGATGATCGGTGCCGGCGCGTTGGCCGAGTATCTGGCGACCATGGCCTTGTTCAACGGTTTCAAAGTGGCGGTGTGCGACCCGCGTCCCGAGTACATCGAAACCTGGGCGGTCGATGGCGTGGAGCGCATCGTCGGCATGCCGGACGACGTGGTCCGCGACTTCGCGGTCGATCTGCGCACCTGCATCGTCGCGTTGAGTCATGACCCCAAACTCGACGATCTGGCCCTGCTCGAAGCGCTGCACGGTCCGGCGTTCTACATCGGTGCGATCGGCTCGCGGCGCAACAGCCAACTGCGCCGCGAACGCCTGATCGAGCATTTTGGTGAAACCGAGGCGTCGCTTGAACGCCTGCACGGGCCGATCGGCCTCTACATTGGCAGCAAGACACCTGCGGAAATCGCCGTTAGCGTGATGGCCGAGATTCTTGCGGCGAAGAATGGCGCGAGCCTGCCGCAAGCGTTTTCCATTGCCAAGGCCAAAGCGCTGACAGAGTGAGCCGCGCTGCTACTCTGCGTCGGCGTTATCGGCCGGCAACGAAGCGAGCATTTGCGCGCGGCACACTTCAAGAATCTCGTCTGCCAGCGCGGAATCATCCGGGCAGGCACGCGACAGGATAATCGCGCCGACGGCCCGCGACAGCAGGTCAATCATCTTCTTGCGCCCCTCACCCGCCTCGGCCTCCGGCGCCGTCGGGTATTTGTCCCCCAGTGTCTGCAGGGTTTGCTCAATGCCCTCGGCAAACGTCGCTCTCACCTCATCCGACTGGCGCGCCGCGTCGCCGCCCAGCGCGGCCATGGTGCAACCGTCGCCACGTCCGTCGCGATGCTCTCTGTTCACGTAGACGTTGATGAAGCCCGGAACATCCAGTGCCTGAGCGCCGGTCAGCGATTTGCCCAGACTGCACGCCGAGGCTTCGGCCATCAGGTCGGCCTTCGACCCGAAGTGTTTGTAGAAACCGCCATGGGTAAAACCGGCGGCTGCCATGAGATCGGCCACACCGACGCCGTCAAAGCCGCGCTCACGGAACAGCTCTGAGGCGGTTTCAACGATGTGCTCTCGATTGGCCTGCGCCTGGGCCTTGGTCACTCTCACGTGCAATACCTCGTGTTACCGGGGAAATCCTGGGTCCGATGATACATAGATGTTGGCCATAATCAAAACCGTTGACAGTTTAGATTTCGATCATCATCCTAATTGCTCGCACCATCGATCTTCATTAACGGGCACGGAAGAAACATCAGATGACCGAGCAAACCCTGTTCTCCCCATACACGCTGGGCAATCTCACGCTGTCGAACCGCGTCGTTCTTGCGCCGCTGACACGCAATCGCGCTGGTCAAGATTTCGTCCCCAGCGAATTCGCGGCGACCTATTACAGCCAGCGTGCCAGCGCCGGTTTGCTGATCAGCGAAGCCACGCAGATCTCTCGACAGGGCCAGGGTTATCAGGACACCCCGGGGATCTACACGCCGGCACAGATCGACGGCTGGCGCACCGTGACCGATGCGGTGCATGCCCAGGGCGGAAAAATCTTTCTGCAACTGTGGCATGTCGGCCGCGTCTCGCACGTTGACCTGCAAGAAAACGGCGCCGCCCCGGTGGCCCCTTCTGCGCTGCGCGCCGCTACCAAAGTGTTCGTCAACAACCGTTTCGAAGACGTCTCCGAGCCGCGCGCACTGGACAGCAGCGAACTGCCGGGCATCGTCAACGACTTCCGTCAGGCGGCAGCCAACGCGATCGCCGCGGGCTTCGATGGCGTGGAAATTCACGGTGCCAACGGCTACCTGCTCGATCAATTCCTCAAGGACAACGCCAATCTGCGCACTGATGCTTACGGCGGCTCGATTGAAAATCGCGCGCGGCTATTGCTCGAAGTGACGGCGGCGGTAGTCAGTGAGATCGGTGCAGACCGCACCGGCGTGCGCCTGTCACCGGTGTCGCCGGCCAATGGCGTTTCCAGCAGCGATCCGCAGGCGCAATTCGATTACCTCGTCGAACAACTCGACGTCCTCGGCGTGGTTTACCTGCATGTGGTCGAAGGCGCGACCGGCGGCCCGCGTGACGTGGCGCCCTTCGATTTCGCCGCCCTGCGCCAGCGCTTCAAAAACACCTACATCGCCAACAACGGCTATGACCTCGATCTGGCGACGTCGAAGCTCACTGAAGACCAGGCCGACCTGATTGCCTTCGGTCGTCCGTTCATTGGCAATCCGGATCTGGTGGAGCGCCTGAAACATGGCGCGCCGTTGTCCGCGTTCAATCCCGCCACCCTCTATGGCGGCGGCGCGGCAGGCTACATCGATTACCCGACACTGGCTGAATCGAGCGTCAGCGCAAGCTGAACGCGTTCTGTTTCTAACGTCCTGAAAGAGAGATACCCATGAGCACTCGCCCTACTGTTCTGATCACTGGCGCCTCCACCGGCATTGGCGCGGTCTACGCTGAGCGCTTTGCGCAACGCGGTCACGATCTGGTGCTGGTCGCCCGCGATCAGGCGCGTCTGGATGCACTGGCCGCGCGCTTGCGCAGCGAGCATGACGTCGCCGTCGATGTGATCCCGGCGGATCTGACCCAACCTGGCGACCTGACAACGCTGGAAACCCGCCTGCGCGACGACGCCCGCATCGGCATCCTCGTCAATAACGCTGGCGCCGCGTTGTCCGGCCATTTTGTCGAGCAAAGCACGGACAAAGTGGCGCAACTGGTCGCCCTCAACACCACCGCGCTGGTGCGGCTCGCCAGCGCCATCGCGCCACGCCTGGCCAAGGCCGGTGACGGTGCGATCATCAACATCGGCTCGGTGGTGGGCCTCGCTCCGGAATTCGGCATGACGGTCTACGGTGCGACCAAGGCATTCGTGCTGTTCCTGTCCCAAGGTTTGAGCCTGGAGCTGTCGCCTCAGGGCGTCTACGTGCAGGCCGTGCTGCCGGCGGCCACGCGCACGGAAATCTGGGATCGCTCCGGCGTCGACATCAATACCCTGAGCGAAATCATGGAAGTGGGCGATCTGGTGGATGCTGCCCTGGTCGGTTTCGATCGTCGCGAACCGGTCACCATCCCGCCGCTGCACGAAGCGCAACGCTGGGACGATTTGCAGAACGCGCGTCAGGGCCTGCTGGGGCAAATCCGCCAGTCAGCGGTTGCCCAGCGCTACCAGACGCCTGACTGATCTTCAGGGAGCGAGCATGTGCGGCGGATTCGATGCAAGCACAAGGCATTGCATCGAATCCGTCCTGCAATCCGGAGTAGTCATGAATTCAATACAGACAAATCCCCCTTCGGGTTCGCCAACGTCATTCATCGACGCGGCAAACCAGTCCGTCACCGCAAACGGCGTTCGCTTTGCCTATCGCGACCAAGGCCCGACGCCCCGCGCTTTCCTGCGCCAGTTGAAAGCGATCACCGCATGGGGCAAACAGCCGCCGCAAGACCTTGGACGCTTGCGGGCACCAACGCTGGTCGTCAACGGCGACACCGACATCATGGTGCCCAGCGTCAATTCGTTTGAACTGGCCAGGCGTATCCCCAACGCAGAGTTGGTGATTTATCAGGATGCCGGTCACGGCGGGATTTTCCAGCACCACGTTGATTTTGTGGCCAAGGCGCAGGCGTTCCTCGATGCCTGACCACGCCCCGGCTACCCTCCCTTCAACCGACAAGAGCCGCACCTCGATGAAAGCCTTTCTGATTGATCGCTATGGCAGGCACCCCGGACGCCTCGGCGAAGCGCCAGCCCCTGCAGTGGGTCCTCACGACGTATTGATCGAGGTCCATGCCAGCAGTGTCAACGTGCTGGACTCGAAGATCAGCACAGGCGAATTCAAGCTGATCCTGCCCTACTCGTTTCCATTGATTCTGGGCAACGATCTGGCAGGCGTGGTGACTGAGGTCGGCTCGCAAGTGACACGCTTCAAACCCGGAGACGAGGTGTACGCTCGCCCGCCGCAAGCGCGAATCGGCACCTTCGCCGAGTGGATCGCCGTGGACGAAAATGCGATCGCCCTGAAACCACGCAACACCAGCATGGCGCAAGCCGCATCCCTGCCCTTGGTGGCACTGACTGCCTGGCAAGTGCTGGTCGACACCGCCCGCCTGCAACAGGGCCAGAAGGTGCTGATTCACGCGGGCTCCGGCGGCGTCGGCAGCGTTGCCATTCAGCTTGCCAAACACCTCGGTGCCTTTGTCGCCACAACCACCAGCACCGCAAATGTCGAATGGGTCAAGGCGTTGGGGGCTGACGTGGTCATCGACTACAAAAAGCACAACTTCGAAAATGTCCTGCACGGCTACGACGTGGTGTTGAACAGCGTCGGCGCCGATGTCCTGGAGAAATCACTCAAGGTACTCAAGCCCGGTGGCCAGCTGATTTCCATCTCCGGGCCACCCACCGCGCAATTCGCAAAAGAACAAGGCTTGTCCTGGCCTTTGCAGCAGGTCATGCGTCTGCTGAGCCTCGGCATTCGGCGCAAGGCACGCAAGCAAGACGTCAGGTACACGTTCGTGTTCATGCGCGCCAACGGCGCCCAACTGCAACACATCAGAGCGCTGGTAGAAGCCGGCATCATCAATCCGGTGATTGATCAAGCGTTCCCCTTTGAATCAGCGGCAGAGGCGCTGAAATACGTCGAGCAGGGACGCGCCAAGGGCAAGGTTGTTGTTTCGATCAAATGAAGACGCTGCCTATTGATGAAAAGCGCGAATGCATAAAAAAAGGCGCCTTTTAAGGCGCCCGACCCGGCGTCGCGCCCGAGATGGCAGTTGCTCTGGCCACTCCCCACCGGATTACTCACACCCGATAATACTCGCGATACCAGCGTACAAACTGCTCCACACCGGTTTTAACCTCCACCTGCGGCGAAAACCCGATCCAGTCTGCCAGCGCCGAAACATCAGCCCAGGTCTTGACGACATCGCCTGCCTGCATCGGTAACAAATTGCGCTGAGCATTTATGCCCAATGCCGTCTCCAGGCAGTCGACAAAATCCAGCAGCGCGATCGGCCTGCCACGCCCGAGGTTGAAAATCCGGTGACTGCCTTGGGCGTCTTTGTCGGGCGTTGGCGGCTTCGGGCACAGGCGGACGATGCTTTCGACAACGTCATCGACGTATGTAAAGTCCCGCGCCATCTGGCCCTGGTTATAAATATCAATTGGACGCCCCTGAAGGATCGCTTCAGTGAACTTGAACAACGCCATGTCCGGTCGGCCCCATGGCCCATAGACGGTAAAAAACCGCAGCCCGCTGGCCTTCAGGCCATAGAGATGGCAGTAGCTGTCGGCAAGCAATTCATTCGCGCGTTTGGTGGCGGCATACAGCGACACCGGATGCTCGACCGCGTCATCGACGCTGTACGGCAGCTTGCTGTTGGCGCCGTACACTGAACTGCTCGACGCGTAGATCAGGTGCGCGGGTGGATAGTGCCGGCAGGCTTCCAGCACATTGAGGAAGCCCAACAGATTCGATTGCGCATAGGCATCCGGATTGTCGAGTGAATAGCGCACACCCGCCTGAGCGGCCGGGCGCTGGGCATTCAACACGACGCTGTCCGACGACTTCAACGGCAGCAGCCTCGACCCCGCGCGATGGCACGTCAACAATGCCATCGGCAACGAATCGCTCGGGCGCAAACCGGCGCTGTTCACCCCACGCAATGCCAGCGTCAGCAACGGCCACCTGAACATTGTCTTTCGCAAGGAAACCTTGCCGCAGAAGTACGTCGAGCTTGGCTTCAAGGATTACACCTCAGCCATGGTCCGTACCCGTGAACGCGGTTTCTACGGTTACTACGAAGCACGCGCCAAACCGATGAACTCCGCAGCGTCGAGCGCGTTCTGGCTGGCGTGGACGGGCTTCACGGACAACGCCACTGAAATCGATATCTTTGAAATTGGCGGTAAAACCAAAGGCGCAGCCTCGGACCGTTCTTACAATATGAATGCCCACCTATGGGCAACGCCGCACAGTAAAGAACATATCGCCAACGGCAGCACCTGGATCAGCCCCTGGCGCCTGGCCAGTGACTTTCATGTCTACGGCTTCGACTGGCAGCCCGACACCCTGCGCTGGTACGTCGATGGCGTGCTGGTCAGGGAATCGAAGAACCGCCACTTCTTCTTCCCGATGCAAATCGTCTTTGACAGTGAGGCCATGTGGAAATGGTTCGGCGTGGTCGATGACGCTGATCTGCCGTCCACCTTCGAGGTCGACTACATCCGCATGTGGCAACGCGGTCCATAACCGTCACAACAAGCCAGGGACAGTCGACGCCCTCCTGCTGCCATAGCTTGCGCCTTGGGTCGAATTTCACTCGGCAGAGTCGTCAGTTCTCGATCAGCGCTAACACCTCCGGAGCGCCCATACATGAACAACCGACGACTGAAGGAGCTGGATTTGCTGCGTTTCCTCGCAGCCCTCGCCGTGGTGATTTTTCACTACGCGTTTCGCGGCTATGCGCGGGGCGACATGTCGGTCATGCCCTATCCGCTGCTGGCCGAGGTGGCCAAGTACGGTTACCTGGGCGTGGAACTGTTTTTCATGATCAGCGGATTTGTCATCCTGATGACCGCTTCGAGCAACAATCTGCAGGTGTTTTTCATCTCCCGCGTGGTGCGCCTGTGCCCGGCGTTCTGGGTGTGCTGCACGCTCACGTTTTTGATCACACTGGCTTTCGGGCAGCCCAGATTCAGCGCTGATCTTTATCAATACCTGATCAACATGACGTTCCTTGGCGACCTGCTCGGCGTCCCGCCCATCGACGGCGTGTATTGGTCACTGTTTGTAGAGATCAAGTTCTACCTGATGATCTCGATTCTCCTGGCCTTGAAGAAAATAGACAAAATCGAACCCTGCCTGGTGCTCTGGCTGCTGGTGTCGGACACAGCGGAAGTGCTCGCTTTTGAAAAGCTGCGCTCGATACTCATCACCGATTACGCGGCCTACTTTATCGCCGGTGCCACGTTCTACCTGATCTGGGCAAAGGGTATGACAAAACCCCGCATCGCCCTGGTGGCGGGCGCATTGGCCTTGGCCACCTTCACCGCCATTACCTGGGCCGAGTCGATCGAAAGCAAATATGCAACGCAATACGATCCCTCGATCATCGGCAGCGTGATAATCGTGTTCTTCATGACCTTCCTGTTGATCGCAACCAACAAAACAGCGGCCATCGGAGAAATGAACTGGACGTCCCTGGGAGCCCTCACCTACCCGCTGTACCTGCTCCATCAAATGATCGGTTTCATCATCTTCAACATGGCCTATCCGGGGGTGAATGCGCACCTGCTGCTGTGGGGCACCGTGGCTTTGATGATCGCGGCGTCCTATGTCATTCACGAAAATATCGAAACGCCGATGGCCAGACTAATGAAAAGGTCCCTGTCATTTTCCTTCAATCGTCTCCGGGCTAATTAGCCCGTGGCGACGAAAGCTGAAGCGATTTAGCGAACCTTTCCCCCGAAAACAGCGTCCGAGCTAAGGCGTTATCGCTTACCGCTCACCACGAGGTTTCCGTTTGAAAGCAGCCATCGTCAGAAAATACCGTTTGATCATCAAGACTCTGGGTTATGTCGGCTGGGCGTTGTTCTGGCTGCTGCTCTGGGACATCGCCGTCACCGTCGACTTCATGCTGTTCCTCAACGCCAAGCTGAATCTGCCATTGATGCCCCTGACGTTATTGGGTTCGGCATTGATCGTGCTGATCAGTTTCCGCAACAGCAGCGCTTACAACCGCTGGTGGGAAGCACGCACGTTGTGGGGTTCGATGATCAACAATTCGCGCAGCTTCGCTCGCCAGGTGCTGACGCTGCTGGATGATCCCGATGGCGAGGTCAATCCGGTCAAGTCGACCCTGTTGCGCCGCCACGTCGCCTACGTGAATTGCCTCGCGGCGCATCTGCAAGGCCAGCCTTGTCCTGAGGAGGTCCGCGCCTTCATTCCCGCCAATGAATTCGCCCGCAGTGGCACCACCAATAACTTTGCCAACGATATCCTAACCGGGTCAGCGACCTTGCTGGCTCGGGAATACAAGGCCGGGCGCCTGGACAGCATTCGCCTAGCGCGGCTTGAGTCGACATTAGTGGACCTGTCCAACAGCCAGGGCGGCATGGAGCGGATTGCCAATACGCCGCTGCCCTACCCTTACGTGTATTTCCCACGACTGTTTATTTCGCTGTTCTGCCTGATCGTGCCGATCGGCCTGGTCGAGTCACTGGGTTGGTTTACGCCGCTGGCCTCGACCGTGGTCGGCTTCATGCTGCTGGCCATCGAACGCATCGGCACCGATCTGCAAAGCCCGTTTCGCCACAGCGAACACCAGATTCAGATGGAAGCGTTGTGCGAAACCATCGAGAAGAACCTGCAGTCAATGCAGCGTGACTCTTTGGGTGACGTGCGCCGGATTGAAGAGAACGCTTGAAGATGTCGGGAGCCGTCAGCATTTCTGCCGGCTCCCGACGGAGTCAGAACGCCGGCACCACGTCGCCGTGATAACGCTCAAGAATGAACTGCTTCACTTGCGGTGAATTAAGCAGCGCGCCGAGCTTCTGCACCGCCGGCGCATTGGCCTTGTCGCGACGCACGTACAGGTAATTGGCGTACGGCGACTCCGAACTTTCGATAAACAGCGCGTCTTTGTGCGGCACCAGTTTGGCTTCCAGCGCGTAGTTGGCGTTGATCAACGCCATGTCGACCTGATTCAACACCCGCGGCAACATCGCCGCTTCGAGTTCCTGAAACTTCAGATGCTTGGGGTTGCTGACGATGTCCAGGCGCGTGGCCATGATGTTGTCGGGATCCTTCAGGGTGATCAGGCCTTGTTTGGCGATCAGCAGCAGCGCACGGCCGGAGTTGGTCGGGTCGTTGGGAATGGCAATGGTCGCGCCATCCTTGAGTTCGCTTATGTTTTTGATCTTCTTCGAATAGGCGCCGAACGGTTCGATGTGCACGGCCACAATCGGCACTTGATCGCTGCTCGGGCGGTCTTTTTTGTAGGCCTCGTAATACGGTTTGCTCTGGAAGTAATTGGCGTCGAGCAAGCCTTCATCAGTCTGCCGGTCGGGCTGGATGTAGTCCGAGAAGACTTTGACATCCAGCGTCACCCCTTCCTTGGCCAGCTCCGGTTTCAAAAACTCGAGGATTTCGGCGTGGGGCACAGGCACCACGGCGATTTTCAGGGTTTCGGCATAGGCATTGCCCAGGGCGGCGACCAGCAGTGCTACGGAGAGCGCGACGCGTTTCACGATAGTTTTCCTTCGAAGCGTTTCAGGGAGAAAGAGGTCAGATCCAGGTCGCTCGAGCCGCGCATGCACCACTGGGCAAAGGCTTCGCCGAGCGCGGCGGAATGCTTGAAGCCGTGCCCGGAGCAGGCCGAGACGAACAGGGTGTGTTGCAGCGACGGATGCTCGTCGATGATGAAATGGCGATCCGGGGTCACGGTGTAGGCACAGACGGCGGACTTGACGACTTTCGCGGTCACGCCAGCGATGCGGTTGTGCACCTGGTGCTCATACATGTCCTGCGCTTCGGCCGCTGAAACCGTACGGTCGATGGCCTGCGCTGACGTTGAGGTGTGGTACTGCGCGGTGGCGATTTTCATGCTGCTTTCGCCGGGTAACGCGGGGAAACCGTAGTTGATTTTGTCGTCGCCGCGGCCGTGGGTGAAGATGAACGTCGGTGAGTGGCCGACCAGTCCGGCGTTCTCTTCCAGTTCGAACCAGAACAGCTTTTGCCGGTAAACACTCAGCAGGTTCTCATACGGCTCACCGAGCCACTCGCCGTTCCAGTTGCCCGCGCTGATCACCAGTTTGTTGGCAAACAGCGTGCGCCGGTCCGTGGTGACCGTGACACCCTCCTCGTTCGAGCTGATCCCGGTGACGGTCTCGCCTTTGTAGAGCGTCGCACCGTGTTGCTCGGCCAGTTTGAGCTGCACATCGATGCAGCGCTCCGGGCGCACAAAGCCGCCACCCGGTTCGAAATAGCCGATGGCCGAGTCGTGCACGTTGGCGAATTGCGGGAAGCGCTGGCGAATCTGCTCGGCGGACAGGACTTCGTGCTCGATGCCGTAAGTCTGCGCCAGGCCGATGGTGCGCAAGGTGAAGTCGGATGGATCTTCAGGATCGTACTCGGCGCTCGACGTCAGCACCAACAGGCCCGATTGCTCGAACAAAGACTCGCCGGTCAGCGCCTCAAGTTCACGCCAGATGCGATGTGAGTTGCGCACAATGGGCACATATTGCGCGCCTTCTCCGACCGAAAGCCGGGTAATGCGCGTATCGCCGTGGCTGGAGCCGAGGTTGTGCGGCGGGTGATGCCGATCGATGCCGACGACATTCACCCCCGCTTTCGCCAACTGATAAACCGTGGCCGCGCCCATGGCACCCAAGCCCAGAACCACCACCTCACATCGCTCGGACATCAATAGCCACCTATCAAAAAGGCGCCAGTTGAGCGGTAAAACACGGCGAATTCCAAGATTAAAAAAGCATATCCATATAGCTCGACGCATCCGCTGACCGCTCTGTCTCGGTCCATTGGGCGGTTATTCGTCGCATTTACAACCCGAAGAAAATGATTTACGCCTGAGGACACGACCTCAGACACCTGTCACAACTCACAACAAATCTGCCAGAACCGTGATTTTTGTGTGCATTTCGACAGACATTTCCGCATCTGAGACCGCCTCAGGCGCGAGTCGAATCCGCGAACTACGCTTCACGTTGAAATTTGTGATTTAACTAGGTAGTTACCTAACTATATAATGCGCGCCTCATTTCAACGGGACACTCAACGTGAAGCAGAGTCAACGCCTCTCGGGCATATCAAAATTCATTCTGATCGGGCTGGGCGTCGTCATCGCCCTGCTCGGCTTGGCGCTGGCTGCGGGCGGCGTGAAGTTGGTCAGCCTGGGAGGCTCGTGGTACTTCCTGCTGGGTGGCCTGGTCATGGCCGTTTCCGGTCTGTTGATCGCGCGCTTCAAGCTTGCCGGTGCGTGGTTGTTCGCCGCGTTCCTGGTGGGCACCGCGATCTGGGCGGTGATCGATGCTGGCCTGGTGTTCTGGCCGGTGTTCTCGCGCCTGTTCATGTTCAGCGTGATCGGCCTGGTCGTCGCACTGGTCTATCCGCTGCTCAAGCGTGCCAACGGCGGTGTTGCCGGTCGCGGCGCTTACGCCGTGGCGGCGGTGCTGGCGGTCGGCGTGGTTGTCGCGGCCGGCAATATGTTCGTCGCGCACCCGACCGTTGCCGCAACCGGCACCGGCCCGGGCCTGACCCCGGTCGAGCCGGACAAGGCGCAAAAAGACTGGGCGCACTACGGTAATACCGAAGGTGGCAGCCGCTTCGCCGCGCTGGACCAGATCAACCGCAACAACGTCGACAAGCTGAAAGTCGCGTGGACCTACCACACCGGTGACGTCGCCGAGAGCGATGGCAACGGCGCCGAAGACCAGCTCACTCCGCTGCAGGTTGGCAACAAGGTGTTCATCTGCACCCCGCACAACAACCTGATTGCGCTGGATGCCGACACCGGCAAAGAGCTGTGGAAGAACGCGATCAACGCGCAGTCGAAAGTCTGGCAGCGCTGCCGTGGCATGGCCTATTTCGACGCCACCAAAGCGATTGCTAAGCCGAGCAACTCGTCGATCATCGAAGCCAAGCCTGCGCCGGCCGCCAATTGCCAGCGTCGTCTGCTGACCAACACCATCGATGCGCGCCTGATCGCGGTCGATGCGGACACCGGCGAGTTCTGCCAGAGTTTCGGCAACAACGGCCAGGTTGATCTGAAGGCCGGTCTGGGTAACGTGCCGGACAGCTACTATCAGCTGTCCTCCGCTCCGTTGATGGCCGGCACCACCGTGGTGGTTGGCGGTCGCGTAGCTGACAACGTGCAGACCGACATGCCCGGCGGCGTGATCCGTGGTTTCGACGTGATCACCGGCGCCATGCGCTGGGCGTTCGACCCGGGCAACCCGCAGGATAAAAAGGCTCCGGCCGACGGCAGCACCTATGTGCGCAGCACGCCGAACAGCTGGGCGCCGATGTCCTATGACCCGGCGACCAACACGGTTTTCCTGCCGATGGGCAGTTCGTCGACCGACATCTATGGTGTCGAGCGCAGCAAACTCGATCACACCTACGGTGCTTCGATCCTCGCGCTGGACGCCACCAGCGGTGACGAGCGCTGGGTATTCCAGACCGTGCACAACGATCTCTGGGACTTCGACCTGCCGATGCAGCCGAGCCTGATCGACTTCACCAAGGACGGCAAAAGCATTCCGGCGCTGGTCATCGGCACCAAGGCCGGGCAGATCTACGTGCTCGACCGTGCCACCGGCAAACCGCTGACCGACGTTAAAGAAGTCCCGGTGAAAGCGGCGAACATCCCGAACGAACCGTACTCCCCGACTCAGCCGAAATCGGTGGGCATGCCAGAAATCGGTGCCCAGCACCTGACCGAGTCGGACATGTGGGGCGCCACGCCGTACGACCAATTGCTCTGCCGCATCGACTTCAAAGGCATGCGCTACGACGGCCTGTACACCGCGCCGGGCATGGACAAATCGCTGAGCTTCCCGGGTTCGCTGGGTGGCATGAACTGGGGCAGCCTCTCCACTGACCCGGTACACGGATTCATTTTCGTCAACGATATGCGCCTGGGTCTGTGGATTCAAATGATCCCGTCGCAGAACAAAGGCCAGGCCGCTGGCGGTGGCGAAGCGCTGAACACTGGTATGGGCGCCGTTCCGCTGAAAGGCACGCCTTACGCCGTGAACAAAAACCGCTTCCTGTCGGTAGCCGGCATTCCTTGCCAGGCACCACCGTTCGGCACGCTGACGGCGATCGACATGAAGACCCAGAAAATCGCCTGGCAGGTTCCGGTCGGCACCGTTGAAGACACCGGTCCACTGGGTATCCGCATGCACTTGCCGATCAAGATTGGTCTGCCAACCCTCGGCGGCACCCTGTCGACCCAAGGTGGTTTGATCTTCATCGCCGGCACCCAGGACTTCTACCTGCGCGCGTTCAACAGCGGCAACGGTGAAGAAGTCTGGAAAGCACGCCTGCCAGTCGGCAGCCAGGGCGGCCCGATGACCTATGTTTCGCCGAAAACCGGTAAGCAATACATCGTCATCACCGCCGGTGGCGCGCGTCAGTCGACCGATCGCGGCGACTACGTGATGGCTTACGCCTTGCCGTAAACCACTGCGTCCACGTTAAGCGCGGACGCTTGCTTCGAGCGCGGCACCTTCGGGTGCCGCGCTGCTTTCCCCCTTATTGCTCATGTTTTCCGCAGGAAGATTTACATGCTATCGGCTGTTGGTTTTTCCCGTTCCGACCTGTTCAAAGGCCTGTTGCTGGGCGTCGCGTGCACCACCACCCTCCCCGCGCTGGCGGACAACGATGCCGATCTGTTGAGCCGCAGCACCCTGACCGGCGACTGGGGTGGCTTGCGTCACCAGATGGATGAACAAGGCATCAAGTTCACCGGCGATTACAGCGGCGAAACAGCCTACAACGCTGACGGTGGCCTGCATCGCTCGGCGCGCTACTCGCAGAACATCAAGCTCGGCGTGCAGTTCGATCTGAGCAAACTGTATGGCTTCGACAACGCCGGTAAAGTCCAACTGACGATCAATGACCGTCGCGGCAACAGCGCTTCGGAAGACTTGGTCGGCAACCGTTTGCCGATCCAGGAAAACTACGGCGGCTTGTACACGCGCCTGACCGAACTCAGCTACGAGCGCAGCCTGTTCACCCCGGCGCTCAACGTGAAATTCGGTTACATGGCCATGGGCAATGACCTCGGTGGCCTCGACAGCGGCATTCTGTGCAACTTCATGAACGCCGGTTTCTGCGGTCACCCGCTGAACATGTCTGGTGGCAGCGGCTGGACCAACTACCCCAACGCGCACTTGGGTGTGCGGGTGAAATACGATCTGTCGCCGTCGTGGCAATTGCGCGTGGCCGCGTTCAACGTCGATCCGGAGAGCAACGGCAACTCCAGCCGTGCCTGGCACCTGGGCCCGAAACACACCACCGGCACCGTGGTGCCGATCGAGCTGGTGTACAAGCACGCGGGCGAGCTGCCGGGTGAATATAAAGTCGGTTACTACTACGACAGCTCCGACGTGAAACGCATCGGCAGCAGTAAAGAAGTCTCCGGTCGCGGTGGTCATTATCTGTTGGTCGATCAAGCCGTGTGGCGCTCGGAGTCGTCCGAAGGCCGCAGCCTGCATGCCTTCGGCCAATATTCGGCGGCCAGCGAAGCGGCTTCGCCGTTCAGCAAGTGGTACGGCACCGGCGTGGTTTTGTACAAACCGTTCGAAGGTCGCCCGCGTGACACCGTCGCTTTGGGCTACGGTCGCGCCGTGCCGAACCCGCGCAGCCGCGATGTGCAGCAAGACGCCGCGCTGGACAATGGCGCCGCGTTCCCGAACCTGGACAGCGCCGAACAACTGATCGAGCTCGGCTACGGCTATCAAGCCACGCCATGGCTGACCCTGCGTCCGAACATGCAATACATCATCGAGCCGGGCGCGTTCTCCGGGCAGGACATCGACAATGCGTTGGTGTTTGGTCTGCAGGTGAAAGCGTCGCTGTAAACCCTCGGGTTTGCAGGCACAAAAAAACCGGCGCAATGCCGGTTTTTTTGTGTTCGAACATCAGGCCTGATCCAGAACCTCCGCCACGCCTTGATCCTCACCGAGGAACCCGCCGCTCTGATGTTGCCAGAGCCGCGCATACACGCCGTTGCGTTCCAGCAGTTCGCTGTGGGTGCCTTGTTCGATGATGCGCCCTTCGTCCATGACGATCAGGCGGTCCATCGCTGCAATCGTCGACAAGCGGTGAGCAATCGCGATCACGGTCTTGCCCTGCATCATCTCGTCGAGGCTTTCCTGAATCGCCACTTCGACTTCTGAATCCAGCGCGCTGGTGGCTTCGTCGAGCAGCAGGATCGGCGCATTCTTCAGCATCACCCGGGCAATCGCCACACGCTGACGCTGGCCACCGGACAACTTGATCCCGCGCTCACCGACTAGGGTGTCGTAGCCGGTATGGCCCTGGCGGTCGCTGAGTTGGCTGATGAACTCATCGGCCTGAGCGCTGGCTGCCGCGCTGCGAATCTGCGCGTCGGTCGCATCGGGCCGGCCATAGGCAATGTTGTCGCGAATCGAACGGTGCAGCAGCGACGTATCCTGGGTGACCATGCCGATGCAACTGCGCAGGCTGTCTTGGGTTACTTGCGCGATGTTCTGGCCGTCGATGCGAATCTCCCCGCGGTCGACGTCATAGAAGCGCAGCAGCAAGTTGATCAGTGTGGATTTACCGGCACCGGAGCGGCCCACCAGACCGATTTTTTCCCCCGGGCGGATGCTCAGGTTCAGGCCATCGAGCACCTGCCGTTCGCCGTTGTAATTGAAGCTGACGTTGTCGAACGTCACCGCGCCTCCGGACGTCTTCAGTACGTGGGCATCCGGCGCGTCCTGCACCTTGGTGCCCTGGGTCAGAGTCTCCATGCCGTCGTGCAGGGTGCCGATGCTTTCGAACAGCGACGTCATCTGCCACATGATCCAGTTCGACATGCCATTGATGCGCAACGCCATGGCCGTGATGGCCGCCACCGCACCGGCGCCGACCTCGCCCTGATGCCAGAGCCACAGCGCATAACCGCCCGCCGACATGATCAACGCCACCACCAGGGCCTGATTGACGATCTCGAACAGGCTGACCAGACGCATCTGGCGAAACCCTGTCAGCTTGAAATCCTCCATTGCCGCCCGCGCAAAATGCGCTTCACGATTGGAGTGCGAGAACAGCTTCACCGTGGTGATATTGGTGTAGGCATCGGAAATCCGCCCGGTCATCATCGACCGCGCATTGGCCTGCTCCTGCCCGACCTTGCCCAGACGCGGCACGAAGTACCACATCGCCAGCCCGAACAAAATCACCCAGGCGAGGAACGGCAACATCAGCTTCAGCGCAAAGCCGCCGGCCAGCGCAATGATCGCAATGAAATACACACCGATCCCCGGCAGGATCTCGATCAGCGTGAACAACACATCGCGCACTGCCAAAGCGGTCTGCATCACCTTGGTCGTGACTCGCCCGGAAAACTCGTCGGAGAAAAACGAAAGGCTCTGCCGCAGCATCAACCGATGGAAATCCCAGCGCAGCCGCAACGGCAAGTTAATCGCCAGAATCTGGTGCTGCACCATGGTGCGCAACGCCACCAGTCCGACACTGAGCACCATGACAATGCCCATGCCCCACAACACCCGCGTCTCCTGCGCCGCCGCTTCCCCGCCGGCCTGCCAGGTCGAGAGCAAATCAACCACCTGCCCGAGGAAGGAAAACAGCCACGCCTCATAAATCGACACCGCGGCACTGAGCAGCGCCAAGGCCAGCACATAACCACGCGCGCCACGGGTACAAGCCCAGAGGAACCGCGCCAGACCGGTGGGCGGTGGCGGCACCTCGTCAGGAGGGAAAGGGTCGAGTCTTCGTTCGAATAGACGAAGCATGTGGGGTCTCCAAACCGATCAAAGGGGGATTTTGCCATTGATTGGTGCATAGGAGGTCTTTGTGAAAAAGTGTGTGTGTGTGTGTGTTCAACACGGCCGGTGATTGGCTCGTGTACAACTGTGCTCACTAACGGTCCGCTGCGGGCGACCAACGCTGACGCTTATGCCAGCCTTGCTGGACGGCTCGGCCCTCGCCGAACTTCCCGAGTTCATCGCCAGTGAATGCCTGGCGGACGGGCGTCTGGTCGCGTTGTTGCCGCGGTGGCACATGATGCGCGGCGGGCTTTATCTCGTGACACCGTCAGCACGCACCCGGTGAAGCGCTGATCTATAGTCACTTCGCAAGCCATCGGCGTTGTTCAATGTTCTCGCAAGGAGCGCGTAGTGATGACTCGACTGCAAACTCTCAAGCTGATCCAGATCGCCCTAGCCCTTCCCGCCTACACCGTGCCGGCCAGCACCACGTTTGTTTTTACCCTGTGGAGTGTCATCGCGTTTCTGATCGCCGTGTTCACTTCAGAACCAATAACAGGCGGGTGGTGGGTTCTGTTGGTATTGATTCTCGCCCTGTACTCACAATGGGCCTGCTGGAGCATCTTCGCTGACGCACTGGAAGACGCCCCCACGGTACGGTACCTGCCACTGCTTTTGCTGGGGGTCGTGCTGTCAGTGCTGTTGGGGTTGAGTTCCTGGTTCCTTTTTCACACAGCTCTGATCTGGGTCATGTGCGGGACGCAAGGGATCGCGGCAGGGGTTTTGCTGGTGATCAATTGGGTGCGCAAAAGAGGCATGGGCAGCGACTGAGTTTTCCGCGTTATATCAACTCTCCGATCGCAGCAAGTCTCACCCGGTGATATAGATTCTTGCCGTTGGCTTATACGGACAGGGCATCTTGAGCAAGGTGTTCAAGCGCCCTAGCCGATGTATATCCTAATTTAGCAGGGGCTACTGATTCCATCCCAAATGTGCGTAATCCACCGGCGGGTAACAGCTTATTCGCTCATCTCCAACGCTGCGTAGAGCGTGTCTTGTTTCAGAGGGATACCCGCAGTGCTCGCGTCCAGCAACCGGTCATTATCCAGATCAAAGGGCAGTACCCACAAACTCATGCCATCACCATAATCAAAAACCGGTAACGCTCCTTGCAACCCTGACCAGTATGGATAAATCAGTACCAGTCTCGGTACACCTTTGCTATTTCGATATTTATGGCCATAGGCGAAAAGCTGATAAAAATCACTCTGGCTGAGATCGTAATTCTTCTCACTCCTGTACATATCGAGGCGTTTCCACTTGGTGTCCAGAATCCAGCGCTGCTCCGGCGTATCGATGAGCAAGTCCGGCCTCAAGCAGAACATACGAGCGTTGTCGTGATCGCACAGAAATTGGCTAGCCGACTGAGGTTTTAACTCGGCAATCGGCTTTAACTGGGTTCGCAGCCAGTTCTCAATATAGCGCTCAAAAAGTTTCTCCATGGGGAATAACAGGCTCATCCCCCGCCATTCGCCGCTCACGGCAATTGGCATTTTCTGATTAAGGATCAGCTCGCACCAAGGTTTGATTGATTGGTAATGAGCCATCAAGCGATCGCGACTCCAAGCACGCAAATCTCGTGTCACCTGCCGGCTTACAGGCACCTCTGCCAAAATGGTGCGCAGCTCACTCGCTAATCGCCAATTGGCGGCGTCCTTAGTGCTCTTTGCCACAAATTCCAACGCAAGTTTAAGCAAACGGTTTTCAACCCGGTCCGGTAAGAACACATCGTGACGGACCTGAAAGTTATGCTGTCGCCCCGGCGGCTGGCGAATCTGTGCCAGCACGTTGAGTTGGCCACGCAAAAATCGCTGGTCTTCTTCAACGCGCTGATAGTCGAAGCGAATACCACGCTTCACCAGGTGTTCCAGCTCCCCCAAGAACTGTCTTATTACCCATTCCGTAATCGGGGCATTGAAAAGCTCCAACCCTGCCTCCGAAACCTGGCGCGGTTTCAGCGATAAGGACACTTGAATTAATTTGCGCAGCAGGTTTCGACTTTTGGCTTTGCAGCCATGCTTCTCAAAATGCTTGGGCAATATCTCCAGAACTGTGCCACAAGGCGTTTCAATTACACCCACGTAGCTGTCCCATTTGAGCGAGCGTCGGCCTTCGACCTGGAGTAAGGTTGCGCCCCCCTTCCTAAAGCTTGCGCTCAGCTCGCACAGCCAGTCGAAGGCAGTCTCAGATATCTGAGCACAGTCGAGATCATCAGGCGGAACCGCAGTTGTCGTGAGCCTCGCGTACTCACGGACGGTAACGTGAGCATTCAAACCTCTAACCCCTCGCGCGACTCGACGGACTCCCCCGCGTGGGTTTTGCATTCGATTACGCCCGCATAAGCAGAGACACGGTTAAATGCAAGACCGTTAATACGCCAGACCTGATCCTCTGCGCGAACCTTTTCGCCGAACAACGAGGTGAGATTCAGTTTCTTTCGAAGCACAAAGCAGTCGTCTTCAGGCTTACGATGATCATTGAATACCCACTGGATGCGCTGCCAATCTTCAAAAAAATACTCCTGTAGTAAAGGGAGTACTTGGTTACGGAAGATGAGTTCCAACTTCTCCAGACTCCGGTTTTTCAGTAACGGCATAAAGTAGGCGTGTCCAAGGCAATGCTCGCGATCCAGCAATACCTCGATGCGCTGGTTCATCACCCTTAGCAGTTGGCCAATATCCACGCCCTCCACCAGTAAACCATCCAGGAGTTCCGGCTGGGGTAGCATTTCCTTAAATATAAATCGTCGGCGTAGAGCAATGTCTAAACCTGCGAGTGATCGGTCGGCAGTGTTCATGGTGCCGATCAGGTAGACATTCTTGGGCACGCTGAAAGGCTTTTTCGAATACGGCAGTTTCAGGCTGAGCGCCTCTTCTGCACCCTCTCGCTTAGAGGGTTCGATCAGGGTAATCAGCTCACCGAAGATACGTGAAACGTTACCTCGGTTGATCTCATCAATAATAAGCACATACGGAACGTCCGTACTCGAGGCAACCACTGTCGGCTCCACTGGCTGCACTCCTTGTTGCTGCAGATAGGAAAGCAAATCTGCCCAAGTGAAACGGTTCATGGCATACACGGTTTTCAGGGTGAATTGCCGGCTATCGTTGAGCGGTAGGATAGGTAAATTAATATCGCGATATAGCCAGCGCACCGAACGTACATGCTGATAGTTCGAAATCACCCCGGTGGGTACCTGTTTCTCATACCGGTATTCGCTTGTTACCACGCCAATCGAACCGATTTGCTCAGCCGAATGGATACACAATAAGATATCCCCTATGGCCATCTGCTCTGAAAAATAATTAAGAGTTCCCTTATCACCCGCACCCAAGTCCCGGTAATAGGGATTTTGTTCGTAATTCTCTCGTAGATCGCCGGTCTTTCCCCAGCCAATGCGTGCTTCGCCGTTAGCCAGGCAATAGCTCTTGCTGGGAGAGTTTCCTGTACCGTCAATGGAAATTTTCCAGATTGCCGGGTTGGCTCGAACACCTAGGTCAGTAGCTGGCTGCGTTCGCGCGTCATCACAAATACGCTTGAATACGCCAGCTTCAATTGGATATCTCAACTGTCCGGTTTCTGCGTCAGAATCTGCTCGAATCCCCTCTACAAAATCTTCATAACTGAAGCTCTGATGAAAGGTCACGAAGCGCAAGCGATCAGCAGTCACGAACCGATCGAATTCCTTCTTCAAGCGTTCGCGCGTCTCGGAGTCACTGCCGCTGTTTTGCGCTAAAAATTCCGGAGCAAGAATAGCAAGCGCTTGGTTAATGGTGGCATAGGTTTTTCCGGTGCCGGGCGGACCGAATAGAATTTGATTCAGGGCGTGCTCTGTCACTTGATCTCTTGTCATCACTTCAGAATCTTCCTGTTCGGCTTGACCATAGTTGCGGGGTACTAGTCCCATTCCGATCAGGGTCAGTTGCTTTCCCTCAAGTGCTTCGTCTACTGAGTCGAGCCATTTGACCATGTCCGCTAACTCGGGGTAGTAAGTCGAGTCAATTTCCCAGTCCTGCTCTTTTGCTTCCATCAATGCACGATGATCGGCAATTCCCCGCACAGAGCAACGAATTCCCCCTCCGTACCAATATAGTGTGAACACAGGTTTCCCTTTCAGGCTGTCCAGTTCCCGAACACCAATACGGATGTCCGCAGGATTGATGTTCACCGTCCAGTGATCGGCCTTTGGGTATCGCTCGCGGAAACACCTTACTAATGCCCAAAACCATACCTGCTCTTCCGCCGTTCCCTTGCTCAGTAACTGAAGGACCCGTTTATCGGCATAGCCTTCAATTGCTCCTTGTTGAAAGTGTCTTTGGTATTCCAGCCACTGCCGCAATCCGCTTTGGACGTTATTACTGTTGCTGGAGCCAATTTTGGCGTGCTCACCCGCAGGACCGTAATCGCGGTTCAGCTTTTGCAATTCTTCGAGGTCGTGGGTCAGCAGAACATTGCTGCCAAAATGCTTGGAGACCGTATTAACCCCAGACAGATAATTGTTAGCGGTATTTAGAGCCATTCCCTTGTTGATCAGCCAATCTTTAAATAGCTTTCCTTGCGCATCGCTCACGGGGTTTTCTCCAGCATTGTTTTAGCTTTCGGCAGAGTTAACTGACCGAAGATCCGTTGGGTAAAATGGCGTGGCGGAGTCGAATTAGCGTTATTTAGACGCACGGGTGCTCGGACGGTCATGCAAAACTCCTCCTCTGAGTAACCTGGAATCATCGCAGTAGTTCTCGCTGGGATAAGCCCAGGCGTTATTGCGCCTTGCGTTCAGCCCTTACAATATCATTATGACATGACGAGTTGGAGTCGAATCCGGCCTCGTACCCCTTCCGGTGGTGAACTGCTCAGGAATGGAGTAATCAATCCGAGCTTTCCAAAGCTGAGATTGGATAAGCATTGATGCGAGATCCCTCCCCCCCCCTCACAAATACCACCGATACTCCCGCGCCCCAATCTCCTGCATGAACGCCAAATGATCCTGCCGTTTATTCTCGCAATACACATCCACAAACTCCCCGCCCAATCCCGCCCGCAACTGCGGCTGATGCTGCATCGCGCGTACGGCTTCGAACATTTCCCTGGGGAAATCAATGCCGCTGTTGCGATCTTCGTTCAGCGGCGCAATCGGTTCCTTGCCCGCCTCCAGCCCATGCTCCAACCCCACCAGGATCGCTGCCAGGACCAAATAAGGGTTGGCATCCGCTCCCGCCAGTCGATATTCAACCCGTAGGTTCTTCTCATCCGACTCGGGAATCCGCAAGCACGCATCGCGATCCTCAAAGCCCCAACTGGCTTTGGTCGCGGTGTTCACCGTGCCGCCGAGGCGGCGCATGGCGTTCTGGTTCGGGGCGAAGATCGGCATGCTGTGTGGCAGCAGTTCCAGGCAGCCGGCAACGGCGTGGCGCAGCGCTTGTTGTTCGTTGGCCGCCAGCAAGTTGTTGCCGTCGGCATCGTACAGACTGACATGCACATGCATGCCGCTGCCGGGGTGCTGCAGATAAGGCTTGGCCATGAAACTGGCGCGGTAGCCGTGTTTCAGCGCAACGCCACGGGTGCTGCGGCAGAATAAGGCGGCCCAGTCCGCTGCGCGCAGGCCGTCGTCGAGGTGGCCGAAGTTGATTTCGAACTGACCCGGGCCAAGTTCGGCGGTGATCACCGTGGCGTCGATGCCTTGGGCGCGTGTGGCTTCGACCATTTCGTCGAGCACCGGGGCGAAGCGTGACAGACGTTCGATGTGCATGTTCGGCTGATCGTCGGCGTCGTCGCTCAGTTCATCGCGGGGGAATTGCGGCAGGCCGTCGCGCAGCTTTTTATCGAACAGGTAGAACTCCAGTTCGAACGCGACCACCGGGTGAATGCCTTTGCGCGCTAGCCGATTGAGCACTTGCGCGAGGACTTCGCGGGGTTCGAATTCGATCGGTTTTTCAGTGCCGTCCGAGGTGATCAGCATCTGCCCCAAGGGCTGCGCTTCCCAGCTCACCGGTTTGAGTGTGCCCGGCACCAGACGGCGCACGGCGTCGGGGTCACCGTCGTGGAAGCAGTAATCGCCGATCTCGAACAAACCGCCCTGCACGCCCAGCAATACGCAGTTTTGCGGCAGTTTCAGGGCGCTGCCGGCGGCGACTTTTTCCAGCATGTCGACCGGGTAGCGTTTGCCGTAGAAGTGCCCGGGAATGTCCAGGGAGATCAGGTCGACATAACGCACCTCGGGGTAGCGTTGGCGAAACGCACGTACTTCAGCGAGCAAACCGGCGCAGACAGCGTCCATCGTGTTCATCCTTTTATTATTCTCAGGTATAGACCCAGAGCACTCGGGTGAGCTGCTCGGTGAGGTTGCCGTAGCGGCAGCGGGTATGGCTGTCGAACTGGAAACTGTCGCCGGCCTTCAGGGTGACCGGGTCTTCGTCGTCGCCCAGCCACAGCGTCAGTTCGCCTTCGAGGACGTAACCGCCCTGCTCCGAGCTGTCGGTCAGATGGCGCTCGCCGCTGCTCGCACCGGCTTCCAGATGACTTTCGAGCATGGAGAACGAGGCGCGGATCTGCGGCGACACCAGAATGTCGGTGATGCCGTTGGCGTAATACAGCGTGCGGCGCTCGTCCGGGCGGGTAACCCACGGCAGCTCTTTAGGCTTGGGCAAACTATAGAAATAGGTGGTTGGTACGCCGAAGGTTTCGCTGATCGCGGTCAGATCGGCGACGGTGGGCCGCGACAAGCCGCGCTCGACTTGCGAGAGAAACCCCACCGAACGACCGATCTTGTCGGCCAGTTCTTTCAGGGTCCACTTCTTGTGCTTGCGCAGGTCGTGGATGAGGATCGCCAGCGCGGCGATTTCTTCTTGCTTGTTCATCGTCGGGTATCCAGAAATGGCCTCTTCAAATGCTGTCACGCAGGCGATACCAGGCTTTGCCGATCGCCTCCAGCGGTGCTGCGAAATGTTTGCCGCCGGGGAAACGACCATTGCTCAGGCCCTGATACAAGGCCAATTCGTCCGTATTGCCGAGAATCGCGTCGGACACTGCACGCGCAGCGGCCAGCGTCGGCAACACGCCATGACCGGAATAACCTTGCAGCCAGTAACGGTTACCCTCGCAACCGACATCCGGCGTGCGTTTAAGAGTCAGATCGATGTGCCCGCCCCAGGCGAATTCCACCTCGACGCCTTTGATCTGCGGGAATACGCGCTGAAGAAACGGCCGGGTTGCCGCAGCGATATCCTTGGGCATGCCGCCCAGATAGGTGCAGCCGCCGCCGAACAACAAGCGGTTATCGGGGGTGCGCCGAAAATAATCGAGGACGAACTGGTTGTCGGTCACGCAAACGTTACTCGGCAGCAATGCGCACACTTGCTCGGATGTCAGTGGCGCCGTGGCCACTTGATAAGTTCCCACCGGCAGAATGCAACTGGACAGTTGCGGGTCGAGTTCATCGAGGTAAGCGTTGCAGGCCAGCACCAGCACATCGGCACGGACGGAACCGCGTTCAGTGACGACCCGGAAGCCAGCGCCCTCGCGCGAATAACTCAAGGCTTTGCTTTGTTCGTAGATGCGCCCGCCGGCCTGTTCGATGGCGGCAGCGAGGCCCAATGCAAGTTTCAGCGGATTGAGGTGCGCACCGTGCGGGTCGTACAACCCGGCCTGATAGCGATCGCTGGCGACCCATTCGGACAATTGTTCGCGGGGGATGAACTGCAAGTCATCGTGGCCCCATTTGTGGCTGGCCTCGCGTTGCCATTCGGTCAGCAGACTGACCCGACGCGGCATCACTGACGTCCACAAGTGCCCTGGCCGATAGTCGCAATCGAAGCCATGCCGACCCGGCAACTCGCGCAGTTCTTCAGACGCCCAGCGCATGCCGTCCCACAAACGCTTGGCGCGTTCATGGCCGAGCGCAGCTTCCAGCGGCGGCATGTCGCACGACCAGCCGAGAATCGCCTGTCCACCGTTACGCCCCGAGGCCGCCCACGCCACACGGCTGGCCTCGAGCACGGTCACGCGCTTACCGGCCAGCGCCAGTCGCAGCGCCGTGTGCAGCCCGCTGAAACCGGCGCCGATAATCACCACATCGGCGTTCTGCTCGCCCTCCAGAACCGGCCGATCGCGCAGAATATCGGCGCAACTGTGAGCGTAATAACTGTCGACGTGCTGGCTGGACTGCTGAAACATTCGCGACCTCATGAAATTATCTTTTTATAATTTCATGAAAATCTACAGAAATAATTTCATGCAGGCAACCCGCAGTTGCTCCGGTCAAAAGTCATATCGCGCCGTCATGCCCACTGTGCGCGGGGTGCCCAACACCCCGGTGTAAGCGCCGTTGGGTGAATTCCACAGCGTGGTGTAATAGGTCTTGTCGAAGGCGTTTTTCAACCACAGCGACACGTCCCACTGGCCTTTGCCCCAATCGCCGCGCACCCCGCCGGACAGGTTGACCAGACCATAACCCGGCAACTGCGCCTCGCGGGAATCATCGACGGTGCCGACCGCATGGGAACGCCACGCGTAACTGCCATTGACGTAGGGCTGCAGGCCATTTTGCAGGTTCCATTGATAACTGGCATTGCTGTTGAAGATCCATTTCGACGCACCGACCACCGCGTGCCCACTCAAATCGCAAGCGGCCGGCGCGCCTGGGCGCAGCGCGACTTCCGCCGGGCACGGCGCCTCGTCGTAAGACAGATAGCGCACGTCGTTGAACGAGCCATTGACGTTGATCGTCAGCCCCGAGATTGGCCGCCAACTGCTGTCCAGTTCCAGACCGCGGCTGCGCACGGTGCCGGCGTTGGTCAGGTAACTGGTGAGATTGACGTCGTCATAAGCGTTGGTCTGATAGCCGTGCACCACGGTCCAGAACAGGTTGGCATTGAGCAACAGACGCTGATCGAGCAGCGTGGTTTTTATGCCGAGTTCGGCGTCATTGGCCCGCTCGCTGCCGATCAACAGCGAATCAGCCCCGGCGACTGGCGCGCTCGCCACACTGAGATTGACCCCGCCGGATTTCTCGCCGTGGGACAACGAGGCATACGCCAGCACCTCATCGCTGACATGCCAGGCGAGACTCGCCAGCGCCGAAGGGCTGAAGCTATAAAGGCTCAGATCCCCGGAATCGTAAGCACCGCTCCGCCCTGCCCTGGCAGCCGCTGCTGCGCCGCTGACCCCGGCTCCGCCGACCGGAGCGTTGCGCGTGACCTGCGCCAGTTTGCGTTCATAAGTGCCGCGCACACCGAGGCTGAAATCCAAAACCGGGGTCAGGTGCCAAGTGCCTTGGGCAAACGTGGCGAAACTGTCGGTGTCGACATCGCCGTGGCCGACGCTGGTGACGTTGTTCAGCGCGCCTTGCGGGGTGCCGTTCCAGGTGTCCGCGAGGGGGCCGTAATCGGTGAAGACCTTGTTGCTCATTTCCTGGCGGAAGTAATAAGCGCCGAGCACGTAATCGAAGTGTTCGCCAACCGGCGAGGCCAGCCTGATCTCTTGGGAGTATTGTTTGTCCCGCGCTGATTGCCCGACGTTGTGCATCACATCAACGTTCAACTCATCGTCGTTGCGCGGGGTGAAATCCCACCAGCGATAAGCGCTGATCGAGGTCAGTGTGTAATCGTTGCGCAGATTCCAGTTCGCCTCCAGTGACGTGCCGCCCTGGAACACCGTGACGTTCTGATCGGCGTCCAGATTGACCCGACGCCCGTCTACCAGCGTCGCCCCGACCGCGGCGGCGCGTTGCTCATAACGGTTGAAGCCGTTGATGGTCGGCCCGGTGCTGAACAACGAGCGCGTGCCAGCGCTGGAATCCTCTTCATGATAATCGGCGAGCCAGCGCAGATTGAAATCGTCATTGGGTTGAAACAGCAGTTGGCCGCGCACGCCCTGACGCACGCCGCCACCGAGGGTGTGGCCGTCGAATTCGTTTTTCACGTAGCCGTTTTCGTGGGTTTTGTAGGCGGCGATGCGACCGCTGAGCGTGTCGTTGAGCGGGCCGGAAAAACTTGCCTGATTCTGCGAATAACCGTCCTCGCCCACCGAACTGGCGAAGCTGCCTTGCGGCGTCGATGACGGCCGGCGCGTGGTGATGTTCAGCACGCCTGCCGTGGTGTTCTTGCCAAACAACGTGCCTTGCGGGCCGCGCAGCAGTTCGATCTGCTCGACGTCGAGCAGGTCGAACACCGCCATGCCGGGGCGACCGAGGTAAACGTTGTCCAGATAAATCCCGGCGCTGCCTTCCAGGCCATCGCTCGCCGGATTGTTACCCAAGCCGCGAATCGACAGGCTCGATTGCCGGGCGTGCATGAACGCGACGTTGACGCTGGGCATCGCCTGCTGCAAATCCTGCAGGCGATACAGGCGTTGTTCCTCGAGGGTTTGCGCGCCAAGCACGCTCATCGCCGTGGGCACTTGCTGCGCGTCTTCGCTGCGGCGCCGGGATTCGACGGTGACGGTTTGCAGCACATCATTGTTGTTGGGCAGATCACTGGCGGTTGCCGGGAGTAATGGCATTAACGAGCACAAACCCAGGGCGCCAGCGCTAACGTTGCGCGAATAAAGAAGTTTCATCGGTGATTCCTGGAGCGGCCTGAAGCCGCTCTTCGAGAGGAGTCGATACTTCGCTGCGCGTGGCCTGCGTGAGCGTGATCGTTGCGGTGGAGGTTCGGGCGTGCTCAGTCACGCAGCCAAGGCAGGTCGGCGCGCTGATAACGATGGGCACGGAAGATCGCGTTGTTTTCCCCCGGCAGATAACGGCGGGAGGCGGCATCGGGGTAGCTGGCGAAGTGCGGATTGACGTATTCCCAGACCACTTCTCCCGCCGGGCTGACTTCGAACAAGCGGCCAAAGTTGGCCTCGGTCACCAGCGTATTGCCGTTGTGCAAACGCTGCGCGCCGCCCATGAACGGCGTGAAAAACGCGTAGCCGGGCGTATCGGCGTACTGCCATTCGATCTGTTGCGTCGCCGGGTTGATTTCGAGAATGCGCGAGTGCGGCATGCTCACGTGCGGGCGGAAGATGCCGTTGTCGAACACCAGCACGTTGCCGTTTTCCAGTTCACTCGGGCAATGCTGCTGTGCCACCAGATCGTGACCCAAACGCCACAGCACTTCGCCGCTGCCACGTTGGATGGCAATCACCGAAGAGACGCTGCGCAGGCTGAGAATCACCTTGCCGTCGCGGCCCGGCGTCACTGCGTTGGTCATCGGCCAGTGGTGACGTTCGAAGGCCTCGTGCAGCGGATAGTCTTCCGGTTGCAGATGCTCCCAGCTGCGCCATTCCCAAACCACATTGCCCTGACGATCGACTTCCTTGACCACATCGGCATAGATCACCCCGCCCGGCGCCTCACTGCCGGGAATCCCACCGACCACCCGACGGGCCAGCTCAGCACTCAACGGCTCGGCCGTGGTGTAGAGCAGATGGCCGTTGTCCAGCCATTGCGCATCGTGGTGATGCAGCAGATCCGTGTGTTCCCAAACCACTTCGCCGTCCGGCGTCACTTCGCTGAACGCGCCGCCGTGCCACACCGACCAGCCCGGAAACAGGTCGGGTGAATGCGGATGGTTGCCGTTGTAGCCGAGGTTGCCGTTGCGCAGGATCACTGCGTCGCGGCCGGGGCGCTGCGGCAGTTTCCAGCGGTGGACGACTTCGCCATCGAGGTCGATAAGGAACACGTTGCCGTCTGCGGTTTGCGGGGCGAACAGCGTGTAGCCGCCAGCGCTGCGCGCAGGATCGACTGCGATCAGCCCGGTCTTGCGGCGTTTGAGGGTGGTGGTTTCGAGAGCAGGCATCACTTTTCTCCAGGCGTATGAATCCGCGCCGCGAGCAACGCGGCAAGGTGAACTGAATGGGTTATGGGTTTTGCGGCAGTAACGGGTTGAAGCGGTCGTCGAAGATCTGCTCGACTTGCAGCGGTCGCGGAATCAGGTGTTCGCTGGCAAACAGGTCGGCCAGATGCTGCTGGGAGGCGATGACCGAAGGTTCGATCGGCACGTAACGCAGCGCCTGTTTGGCGAGCATCTCTTGCACCAGGGCAACCGGGAGTCGAGTGGTTTGCGCGAACACCTCGGCCCAGGCCTGCGGGTTCGCGGTGGCCCACGCTTGGGCTCGGGCCAGTCTGGCGAGCAGATCGCCTAACGATGCTGCCCGTTGCGGATCGTCCAGTGCCTTGAGGCTGGCGACGGTAAAATTCAGCCCGGTTTCCGGCCATGCGCTGCCATCCAGTAAAACCCGCGCCCCACGTGAGGTGGCCTGACCAACGAACGGATACCAGACCGCCCAGCCATCGAGCTTGCCACTGGCAAAGGCATTTTGCGCATCCACCGGGCTGACATAGGCGATGTTCACTTCCCGTGGGGTGAGGCCCGCTTGTTGCAGCGCAGCCAACAACAAATAATGCCCGCTGCTGCCCTTGGCCACGGCGATGCGCTGGCCTTTCAAATCGGAAACCTGCTTGGCTGCCGAACCTTCCGGTACCAGCAGTGCATTGTTGTTTTGCGCACCGCTTGCGACGCCAATGATGCGCACATCAAAGCCACCCGCCTGAGCGAACACCGGCGGCGCGTTGCCCACCACACCGGCATCGATAGCACCGGCGCTCAGCGCCTCAAGCATGGTGGTGCCTGCCAAAAACGGGTGCCAGGACAGCGCATAGCCAAGGTTTTGATCTTCGCCGGCGGCGTGCAGCAAGGCTTGAGTCAGGCCGCTTTGGTCGCCGACCTTCAACGGTTCGGCAACGGCGAACGGCGCTTGGCTGAACAACAAGGCAACGCTGCACAGCAGCGCTTTTAGGGGGAGCGCCAGCAGACGCTTGGCAGCAGGAAGTTTTACCGGCATTGTCGGAGGCTCATTTGTGCAGTGATTTCAGTATGTCGAGGCCCGCCGTGTCGCTCCATGCCAAACACCCCTCCTTTGCTGCCACAGCGGACACACGCACCGTGGTGGTTTTGGCCTTTGATGATCTGCTGCTGCTCAATGCCGCCGGGCCGCTGGAAGTGTTCGCCGCCATTGCGCGAGTGTTGGGTGAGCCGTACAGCGCAAGCCCACCGTACCGCTTGCTGATTGCCTCGCCGCGAGGCGGTCAGGTCATGTCGATTTCCGGGATCAGCGTGACCACCTGTTCGCTGGAGCAGATCGATGACATCGTCCCGCTGATCGACACCCTGATCGTCGCCGGTGGACCGGGCATGGCCGCCCTCGAAGCCGACGAAGAGGCCTGCGCGTGGCTGCGGCGCCGCTCCGTTGATATCCGTCGGCTCTGTTCAATCGGTACGGGTGCCTTTGCCTTGGCCGCAGCCGGCCTGCTCGATGGTCGGCAAGTAGTGACGCACTGGAAATTCGCCGCCGAACTGCAAGCGCGTTACCCCGCTGTGCACTGCCACACCGACGCGCTTTATCTGCACGATGGCAACCTCTGGACATGCGGAGGCGCCACGGCAGGCATCGACTTGGCCCTCGGCCTGGTCGAACAGGATCTCGGTGCCCACACGGCACTCGCACTGGCGCGGTATTTCACGGTGTTTATGTGGCGTGATGCCGAACAACCGCAGCTCAGCGCTTCGCTGAATGCTCAATCGAAAGCCCTGCGCACCGATCCGGATGTGCGTCTGGCCCGGCTGCACGGGTGGATTGCGGCGAATCTGAACGGTGATTTGCGCGTCGAACGGCTGGCAGAGCAGTTCGGCATGAGCCCCCGTCACTTCGCCCGCGCCTATGTCGCCGCCACTGGCGAAACCCCGGCGCAAGCGGTGGAGAACCTGCGGCTGGAGACCGCTACCCGATTACTCAAAACCACCAGCGAACCGATCAAGCGCATTGCCGAAACAGCGGGTTTTGGCCGCGAGGAGCGCATGCGTCGCGCCTTCCAGAAGCACTTGGGCACCAGCCCGCACGGTTATCGCAATGAAATGAAGGCCGCCGCGTCGGGTGCGGGTCAGCCGTTGGGGATTGCGCTGGCGGGTCTCGCCCAATAACGCGGTCAATGCTGTAGCGCGTAACGCCGGCAGTATTCCAGATAGCCTTTTTCGTGATTGCCAACCAGTTGCACGACACTGGTCCACAGCCAGGACGGCGCATCCAGACGTTTGGTTCGGCAGGTTTGCAGATCCGCCATCCACTCGGATCGAGTAGCCAGATCCATTTGCCGGGCATGCGCGACGCCGACGACCCGCGCCAGATACCCGGCCGCGAGCATCGCATCGCGCTGACTCAACTGATCGAGTTCCAGCTTCATGTCCTGCGGCAACAGTTCGCGGACAAATCGGGCGGCTCGAGGTGCAGCGGCGCCGACGGCTTCCTTGATGTCGAGCAGGCAATATTCCTCATCATCGCCCTTGCCTACGCCGAGAGTTCCGCGCTCAAGGCAATCCTTGCGACAGCTCCTACACTCTCCTCAGGGAAAAAAAGCGCCAAGCACTGAATTATTTCGTGTCCTCATGTATCTGAGCCAAAGAGCACGCGCCATCAAATAGATGGCATCTACGCGGCAAGATGGATCAGCAAAGAGAAAACCCGGATGAAATCACGCAAGAAAACCGTCAAGCCAATCGGTTTGAAAGACATCACCATCGTCGACGACGCCAAGATGCGCAAAGCGATCACCGCCGCCGCGCTGGGCAACGCCATGGAATGGTTCGACTTTGGTGTCTACGGCTTTGTCGCCTATGTGCTCGGCAAAGTGTTCTTCCCTGGCGCCGACCCCGGCACGCAGATGATCGCCGCACTGGCGACATTCTCGGTGCCCTTCCTGATCCGGCCGCTGGGCGGTCTGTTCTTCGGTGCCCTGGGCGACAAGTACGGACGACAGAAAGTCCTCGCTGCGACCATCGTGATCATGTCGCTGAGCACCTTCGCCATCGGCCTGATTCCCTCCTATGCCTCGATTGGCATCTGGGCACCGATCCTGCTGTTGCTGGCAAAGATGGCTCAAGGCTTCTCGGTCGGAGGTGAATACACCGGTGCATCGATCTTCGTCGCCGAATATGCGCCGGACCGCAAACGCGGCTTCCTCGGCAGCTGGCTGGATTTTGGCTCGATTGCCGGTTTCGTCCTCGGTGCCGGCGTGGTGGTGTTGATCTCGACCACGCTGGGCGAGGAGCAATTCGAATCGTGGGGCTGGCGTCTGCCGTTCTTCCTCGCCCTGCCGCTGGGCATGATCGGCCTCTATCTGCGTCACGCCCTCGAAGAAACCCCGGCCTTCCAACAGCACGTCGAGAAACTCGAACAAGGTGACCGCGAAGGCCTCGCCGGCGGCCCGAAAGTCTCGTTCAAGGAAGTCGCGACCAAGCACTGGCGCAGCCTGATGACCTGTATCGGCGTGGTCGCCGTGACCAACGTCACCTACTACATGCTGCTGACGTACATGCCGAGTTACCTGTCGCACAACCTGCATTACAGCGAAAACCGTGGCGTGTTGATCATCATCGCGATCATGGTCGGCATGTTGTTTGTGCAGCCGTTGATTGGTTTTATCAGTGACAAGATTGGCCGTAAGCCCTTCATTGTGGTCGGCAGCATCGGCCTGTTCCTGTTTGCCATTCCGGCGTTCATGTTGATCAACAGCGGCAGTATCGGCCTGATCTTTTCCGGCCTGCTGATCCTCGCCGTGCTGCTCAACTTCTTTATCGGCGTGATGGCCTCGACCCTGCCGGCGATGTTCCCGACCCACATTCGTTACAGCGCACTTGCCAGTGCCTTCAACGTCTCGGTGCTGATCGCCGGCCTGACCCCGACCGCCGTGGCCTGGCTGGTCGAAAGCACCAACGACCTCTACATGCCGGCCTATTACCTGATGGTGATTGCCGTGGTCGGCCTTGTCACCGGTGTAACCATGAAAGAAACCGCCAACAAACCGCTGCGTGGCGCAGCGCCGGCGGCTTCCGACCTGGAGGAAGCCAAGGAATTGCTGCAAGAACACCACGACAACATCGAGCAGAAAATCGAAGACATCGACGCAGAAATCGCCGCACTGGAAGCCAAGCGCAAGGATCTGGTGCAACAGCATCCACGGATCAACTAAGGCGCTGTCAACGTGGCGAGGGAGCAAACTCCCTCGCCATTTTTCATCTTTGCCCTCCCCCTCGCCTGCATCAGCTAGCCTTGAACGCGGATCGCCCGTCATTCAAGGAGCCGTCATGTTCAAGTTCATCAAGACCACCGTCATCGGTGGTCTGTTGTTCATCCTGCCGTTGGTATTGATCGTCGTGCTGCTCGAAAAAGCCATTCACCTGCTGCGCGGGCCGGTGGAAAAGCTGCTGCCGATGTTCAAGGATTACGACGTGGCCGGCGTCACGCTGATCAGTCTGGCGACATTGATCGGCCTGATCGTGCTGTGTTTTCTTGCCGGGTTGCTGGCGCGCACTTCAGTGGCGGCGCGAGCCATGGAAGCCACGGAAAACAAGTTGCTCAGCAACTTGCCGGGCTACCAGTTGTTCAAGGACACCACCGCACGATTCGCCGGGCTGGAAAACGAGGACGGCTCCAAGGTCGGCATCATTGCTGAAGGCGAAGGCTGGCGTCCGTGCCTGATCGTCGAAAGCGTCGATGACTGGTTGACGATCTTCATGCCCGACGGCGGACCTGCCGGCGGCACCTCCGGTGAAGTCCGACTGGTGCCCGCCAGTGAGGTGATTGTCACCGAACTGTCGTGGCTGGCCCTGGCCACCGGGTTGCGCCGAGGCGGTCGCGGCATGCTCGCGCTGATGCAACCCTGGGTACCGAAAGCCTGATCACGGCGCGTTGACCACCACATACGTCACATCGCTGCCCTGGTACTGCGGCTGGTACCAGGTCGAACCGCACTGCATGTAGGCGACGTTGTAGCGAATCACCTGCACGCAACTGCTGGGCATTTGCGCCGGGGTGAAGATCGAGCCCACCACTGCCGCTGTCACCGCTACCGTCGCGGTCACGGCGGCGGCCGTTGCGATCGGATGATAGTGATCGTCGTAGCCATAACGACCATGCCCATCGACATCAATGTCGACGTCGCGATGGTTGTCGATATTGACGTCACGGTTGACGTTGCGATTGCTGTTATTGACGTAGGTGCGGTTGCCGACGTTGTTGCCGGCATTCACCCGATTGCCCGAATTGACCCGATTACCGGCGTTCACATGGTTGGCGCGCTGCGGCGCATTGATGCGCTGTGCCCGTTGCGCATGAGGCGCCGGCGCACGGTTGACGTTGGCGCGGGCATGGCCCTGGGCACGTTGCCCCCGGGCGTCCGCCTCAGCGACCAAACCTGCGGTCAACAACATTGCGGTGGCCAGCGAGATCAACAGACTCCACGTCATTGACTTGTGCATGTCACTGCCCTCCCTGATCGCTGGTTTTTTTCATCGCAATCGCCACATCGCCCTTGCCCGGTTTGAAGGTGAACTGGCTGTCCGGAATCGTCGGTTTGAGGTTCCACTGGTAGACCGCGCTGTACTCGGGATAGGTCTTGTCGTCAGTGGTGGTGATCACCAGTTTGCACGGCAACGGTTTGTCCGAGCGGGTCAGCCACAACTGCCAGTCGATGCCCTCCTGGCGGAACGCCAAGTGGTCGCACAGCTGGCCCTTGATGATCGACGGCCCGACGTAAAGCGCGGCTTTCAAGGCATCGATCTGCGCCTGGTCGCTGCCGAACAGAAACAGATCCTCCATCGGCACTTGCACGCCATAGTAGTTCTCGACCATGTGCAGGGTTTGCGCGACGGTCGCCGGTGCGTCCACCGTCGTGTAGTACTGCAGATAGGGCGAATACTGGGTGAGTTTTTTGCCGTTGTAGAAGAACTCTCGGGTGCGCACATCGCCTTCGCTTTTCGCATACAGACGATCATGGCCGACCACTTTCAGAGTGTTGACCGACTCGGTCTTGATCTTCTGCCCCGACTCCAGAACGGTGTCCCGCGAGACTTGGGCGTCGACCTGGAATTTCGCCAGGCTGCGCAGGTAATCGCCCATGTCGATGAGCTTGTCGACCACCTGCGGGTTGACCAGCGGCGTGTCGTCCGCCGCATCGGTTACGGGTGTGGCCGGTGTCGCGGGCGGATCATCGGCACGGACCCCCGGCGCGAGAACCAGCGTGAACATCAGGCAGACCATACTGACTGGGGCTTTCATCGGTTCCGCTCCTGTCCCTGCGTTGGGCGTGACGCCCGAATGGGCGACTGACTGTCCAGCCTAGACGCCAGTATCGGGCTGCGCCAATGCGCACAAATCCCCTGCGCGCTGATGTCGAAACCATGATTACCCTCGACGAGCCGGACATCACCTCGCGCCTGCAAACCAGCGAAGCCAGCGCCTGCTGCTATGAAGCGCGGCTGTCCGGGCTGATCGCCGCCCCCCTGAGGTTTGGCCTATGTTGCACAGGATCAGGTGCACCGCATGGCCACCGATGACCACGTACGCGTCTACCCGCGGCCAGTGCGCCAAACAGAATCATCGGGTGCAGGCGCAGCACGTAGCGGCCGAAATACAGCGCCACCAGCGGCGGTAAAATCGTTACCACCGCGCCGGACAGCAATAGCGCCAACCCCTGCTCTTTCATCGCGGCAAACGCCGCCGGCCCAGCGAGCAAGCCCACCACCGCGCCAAACGCGGTCAAGCCGAACTCGGAAAACGCCCACTGCGCCGCTGGCGGCAACGCGCCGATTTCCGGGTGGCGCGCAAGGCGTGAAGGATAAATTCGAGCATGGGGCGAACTCCCTTGAGCAGCGATCACTGATCCTTCGGTTCTTGAGCCGGCGCGGTGTACCACTTGTCCCTTGGCACCCACTTGTCTTGTTGCGGGTCGCCCAGATAGTGCGGCGACATGATCTGCACGCCGTACTCGTTGAACACGTCCTGAATATTGGCGTGGAGCATGCTCAGCAACACCGCGCGCGGACGTGGCTGGCTCGGGATGGCCTGCGCGACCAGGCGGTATTCGGGATAAAAATCCGCCAGCGCGGTCTGGAACACCTGCGCCGGTGGATCTTCCAGCACGCCGGGGGTGCGCTTGGCCGCTTCCAGCAGCATCGCCTCGACCTGACGCCACGGTGTGTCGTAGCCGATGGTCACCACCGTATCGACGACATAACCGGGGCCCTGCACGGTGCGCGAGTAGTTTTTGGTGACGGTGCCGGTGATCATCGAGTTGGGCAGCGTCAGCACTTCACCCAGCCCCGTGCGGATGCGTGTGGTGAACATGCCCAGTTCGGTGACAGTGCCTTCGTAGTCGCCAATCCTGACGAACTCGCCGGGACGCAAGGTGCGTGTGTAGGTCAGGATCAGACCGGCTGCGGCCTGCCCGACGACACTGGTCGCGCCCAAGGAAATCATCAGGCCGATCAACACCGACAGCCCCTTGAAGGCATCGGTGCCGGCGCCGGGCAGATATGGATAAGCCATTGCCAGGGCGAACAGCCAGATTGCCAAAGCCGTCAGGCGCTGAGTCGGTTGCAGGGTTTCGTGGTTGAGCCAACTGAAGGTGCCGGGCATGGCCATGCGCCTCAGGATGCGTCGGGTAAACGCAGTCACGCCACGGGCAATGAAGAAAATCGCCAGCGCCACGCCCAATCCGGGAATCGCATCAACAATACCTTGCAACAAATACCCCGCCAGCTCGAACAGGTAGTTGTTAAGGCTTTCGCCCCATGGCCGGGTATAGGGGAAGCGTGACAGGACGAAACCCAGCCATTCATAGGTCAACAGCAAAATCAGCAGCCAGCGCAGCAGCAAGAGCAAACGGCTGACCAAGGGATAGAGGAAGTTGGAATCGATCAGTTGCACCCGTCCGACTTTCAGCGCCCGGGTGTGGCGATCCATCAGCGCGGGGAGTTTTGCCAGCAGCTTGCGGCGCAGATACGCCAGGCACCACAGCAATGCAACATAAATCAGCGTGGCCACGGCGGCCAGCCCCAGTGAGCGCAGGATCATCTGCAGGTTGCGCGCTTCACGGGTTTCAGTGACCACCTGACGCAGTTTTTCCGCTGCGCCTTCGGCGGCCTGTTGCACCGACGAATAGGCCAGGCTGTCGACATCCTGCGGCGCAACGATAAAGGCCCGCTTGTCACCGATCAGCACCATGTAACTGTTCTGGATCGAGTCGGTGGTGATGTTCAGCGTCGGGTTTTCGTCCAGCGCCTCGCTGATCACCATCTTCGCCCGTTTGACCCGCGAGGCCGGTGCTTCCCCCAGAATGGTTGCGCGAAACAACATGATGCTGCGGTTGGCCACCTTCAGCTCAACCGCCTCGCCGGCCGGTTTGGCCGCGTCATCGACCGCCCAGCCGAGTCCACTCCAGAGCGCCGCAAACACTACTATCCAAACCGTCAGCAGCCTGCTTCGCATGCGCCTGTTTCCTTACGCCCAAGTGTCAGATAGGGATACGTAAGCCAGCGTAGTTGAGCGATGAACGGTTGTCAGATTTCCTCGAATCAATAAGTGTCACGGCAGATTTTCCGTTGGGCTGTCTTCGACAACACGGCTGACATCGGCGGGTTGATACACCCAGCCGATGAACAATTCATAGCCGACCGCCAGAATCACCGGCCCGGTGAACAGGCCAATGATGCCACTGGTGACCATCCCGCCCAACGCGCCGATCAGCACCACCGGCATCGGCACCGCCACGCCGCGCCCCAGCAACATCGGTTTGAGCACGTTGTCGGAAAGCCCGGCAACGATCATCCACACGGTAAAGATGACGGTGCCGGCACTGACGCCGTCGTGGGCAAAGACATAAATCACCACCGGTATGGTGATCAGCAGCACCGGCAGTTGCATGATGCCTAGCAGCAACACCATCAGGGCCAGAATGCCGGCGGCCGGAATGCCCATGATCACCAGCGCCACGCCGATCAACAGCATCTGAATGAAAGCAATACCCACCACCCCTTGTGCCACAGCGCGAATGGTCGAGGTGCACAGTTCGGCGATCTGCGGGCCGCGCACCGGGCCGGAGATCCGCGTGGTGATGGCGACAGCGGTGCGGTGACCGCTTTCGCCGTGGGTCATGATCAGCCCCGCGACAATCATCGCGACGACAAACACCACGATGCCTGCGCCGACACCGGCGGCCTGATGCAGCAGCACTTTGCCCCAACTGCTCAGGTGCGGCGCCAGCTCCTTGAAAGCCCAGCTCAGATCCTGCGAAGCGTGCTGCCAGATGCCGAAGAGCGGCGCACCGATCAGCGGCCAGGTCTCGACGCTGGCCGGTGGTGGCGGAATTTCGAACGAACCCGCCTCCAGCGTGTGCATGCCGACTTTCACCGAGTCAGCCACGGAAGCGCCGAGCAGACTCAGCGGCACCATCAGAATCAACAGCCCGAGCAGCACCAGTACGATGGCGGCCCAGCCGTAGCGGTTACCGAGCCTGGCGCCGAGCTTCTGATTCAGCGGATACAAGGTGATGGCCAGGATCAGCGCCCACAGCATCACATTGAGGAACGGATGGAAGATGTCGAAACAGAACAGCACCAGCACGGTAATCAGACCGGCACGTATGAGCACATCCAGCAGTGCTCTGGAACTCTGGAACGCTATCAGCGGTTTGTCTTCCATTTCGGCTCTCCTGATTGGGCCAGCGTTGAACCGACCTGAGCCTAGTTCACAACGGGCAAATCGTCTCGACTGGTGCTCTGGCCAATTCGCGACTAAACCTGAAGGCTGATCTTCATTGATAAGGACGCCGGGATGAAATCTACGCATTCCCTGATTATTCTCGCGCTGGCGGGCTCATCTGGTCCTGCGTTGGCAGGTGGTATTGATCTGTATGAAGCGGGACAGGAAGGCGCGGGGCTGGCCAATGCCGGATCGGCGGCGCTGGCCACCGATCCCAGCGTGCTGATGAGCAACCCGGCGGGTATCGCCGCGCTCAAGGGCACGCAGGTTTCGTTGACCGGTCAGGCCATATTCGGTGGTCTGGGCTTTGATCGCGACGGCGACAACGATTTCTCCGGCAACGAGGGCGGCAATCCGCTGCCGATCCTGCCGGGCACCAGTCTGTTTATCAGCCATGAGCTCAACGACCGCGCCAGTATCGGCTTCGGCATGTATGGCAACTTCGGTCTGAGCGTGAAATACGACGATGACTGGGCCGGCCGCTATTTCAGCCAGGAATCGACGCTGATCGGCATTTCAATGCAGCCGACCTTCGCCTACAAGATCACCGACGACCTGTCGATGGGCATCGGCCCGCGCCTGGTCTATGGCTATTACTACACAAAAATGGCCATCGACAATAACGCCTTCCTGCCCGGTACGCCGTTCCAGGAGGATGGCAAGTTGCAGTACAAAGACACCGACATCGGCACCGGGATCAACCTGGGCCTGCGCTATCAGGTGAACGAGCGCACCACCGTGGGTCTGGCTTACACCAGCAAGGTCAAGCTTGAGTTCAAGGACTCGCCTTCAGTGCATGGCGTGCGCAACCCACTGCTCAATCTGGCGTTATCGAGGCTGGACGTCGACGAACTCGAAATCGACATGAACATTCCGCAGACCGCGACCCTGAGCATCGCCCATCAGTTGAACGAGCAGTGGACGTTGTTGAGCTCGGTGAACTGGCAGGACTGGAGCGAATTTGCCGACATCGGCGTATCGGTGGATAGCGCCGCCGGTGACGTGTCCCGGGCGATCGACCGCAAATACCAGGACACTTGGCACCTGTCGATCGGAGCGCAAAACCAGATCAGCCCGAAACTGCGCTGGAACATGGGCGTGGGCTACGACAGTTCTGCCGTGAAGGACAAGGATCGCACCGTCGACAACCCGATGAACGAGACTTGGCGGCTGGCGACCGGGCTGAGCTACAAACTGGCCGAAGACACCGACCTTAACCTTAATTACACGCTGGTCTGGCTCGGCGATATGGACGTGCAGCAGACCAAACGCAATGGGCAGACGTTGTCGGGCAGCTATCCCAACAGTGCGTTGCACATTGTTGGCGGCGGCGTCACATGGCGGTTTTAAAGATTTTGCCCGTGTTCAACTCACCAGCATGCCGTGACATAACAGGTTAAGGACGCCGCGCATGTGCAACGCATGCGCGGTTCTGTCCGGAGTTTCCTGGGTTGCCAGTCGAATGAACGCCATGTTCGCGTATTGATTGAACAGCGTTGCGACCACATCGAGATCAATCGACTCGCGCACCTTCCCTGCCCGTTGGAAGTGCTCCACCAGCGCTTTCGTCTCTTCAATCACTGCCGCATTCCACGGGCTCAACGCCTCGGCCAATTCGCCCGTGAGCAGAAACGGCGCCAGTTCCCGCCACAGCGAGGCTGGCATGGCTTGCAACTGGTAATCCGTCATCAACTGCTCGAACTTGCACAGTGCTTCAAGCGGATCGCTGTCATCGTCCAGATTTGCCCGCGCCTCGCGCATGGCCTGTTCGTCGGGTTGTTTGAGCAACGCGAGCAAAATTTCCTGCTTGCCGCCGAAATAATTCACCACCGTCGGCGCGGACACCCCGGCCTGCACGGCGATCTGATCCAGCGTCGTCGCGGCAAATCCGTTGGTCTTGAACAGTTCAAGCGCCGCCTCGGCGATCACTTGCCTGCGCTGTTCCTTTTGCCGCTCTCTGAGTCCGCTCATGTTGCCTCTGATGATCCTTGCCAATGCTGCTCAGCCTACGGATATCTTTTTTCATCGACAAATATTTTCTTTACAAAAATATTTTAAAGTGACAAATATTAGCCGTGCTCCGCTGGTATGAACGCACTCACTCGCCCATTTCTGGAGATCAGCCATGTCCGCCGAATTCGATCCGACCCGCAGTACCCGTGATTATCAGGATGCCGACGCCGCCCACCACATCCACGCGTTCGTCGATCAGAAAGCCCTCAACGAGGAAGGCCCGCGGGTGATGGTCAGCGGTGATCGCCTGGCGCTGTGGGACAACGACGGCAATCGTTATCTGGATGGAATGTCCGGTCTGTGGTGCACCAATCTCGGATACGGACGCAAGGATCTGGCCGCAGCAGCGACGAAACAACTGGAACAACTGCCCTACTACAACATGTTCTTCCACACCACCCACCCGGCGGTGATCGAGCTGTCGGAGCTGCTCTTCAGTCTGCTGCCCAAGCACTACAGCCACGCGATCTACACCAACTCCGGCTCCGAAGCCAACGAAGTGCTGATCCGCACCGTGCGCAAGTTCTGGCAGGTGATGGGTCAGCCCGAGAAGAAAATCATGATCGGCCGCTGGAACGGCTACCACGGCTCGACCCTCGCCGCGACGGCACTGGGCGGCATGAAGTTCATGCATGAGATGGGCGGCACTATCCCGGATGTTGCGCACATTGATGAGCCGTATTGGTTTGCCCACGAAGGCGATCTGACACCGGAGCAATTCGGCCTGAAGGCTGCGCAGCAACTGGAGGACAAGATTCTCGAACTGGGTGCCGACAAGGTCGCCGCGTTTGTTGCCGAACCGTTCCAGGGCGCGGGCGGCATGATCATTCCGCCGGCGACTTACTGGCCGGAGATTCAGCGGATCTGCCGCAAATATGATGTGTTGCTGTGCGCGGACGAAGTGATTGGCGGGTTTGGCCGCACCGGCGAATGGTTTGCCCATCAGGCCTTCGGTTTTGAACCGGATACCTTGTCGATCGCCAAGGGCCTGACCTCCGGCTACATCCCCATGGGCGGTTTGATTCTGTCGCGGCGCATGGCTGAAGCGTTGGTCGAGAAAGGTGGCGTGTTTGCTCACGGCCTCACCTACTCCGGCCATCCGGTTGCCGCTGCGGTGGCCATTGCCAACCTCAAGGCGTTGCGCGATGAAGGTGTGGTCACTCAGGTGAAGAACGATACCGGCCCGTATCTGCAGAACTGCCTGCGCGAAGTATTCGGCAACCATCCGTTGGTGGGCGAGATTCAGGGTGTGGGGCTGGTGGCAGCGTTGCAGTTTGCGCAAGACAAGGCGACGCGCAAGCGTTTTGCCAACGAGAACGACATCGCCTGGCGTTGCCGCACGATTGGTTTTGAAGAAGGTTTGATCATTCGCTCGACGCTGGGCCGAATGATCATGGCCCCGGCATTGATCGCCACCCGCGCCGAGCTGGACGAACTGATCGACAAGACCCGCATCGCTGTCGACCGTACCGCCCGGGAGTACGGCGTCCTGTAAACCACCCTCCATCTCCTGTGGGAGCGAGCCTGCTCGCGAAAGCGGTGGTTCTGTGACATGGATGTTGAATGCCCCACCGCTTTCGCTGGCAAGCCAGCTCCCACAATGATCAGTGCTGCACATGATTTTAGTGGTCAACACAAAACCCTGTGGGAGCTGGCTTGCCAGCGATGAGGCAGCACAGTCAACACCTCCATTGACTGCCCCACCGCCATCGCTGGCAAGCCAGCTCCCATAATGATTTGGGTTACCCACTGAATTTTGTGACCGACACAAAACCCTGTGGGAGCCAGCCCTGCTGGCGATGGCGTCAGTGCAATTCAGCACATCGGCTCAATCTTGTCAGCGGATATCCCTCGATCATTCAGCCAATTCAATTGCTGGCCACTGACCATGATCGACCATGCCCCTTTGCGTCTCAGCCTGCTCACTTTGCTCTGCGGTCTGCAGGCAACCGCCAGTGCCAGCGGTTTTCTCGACGATTCGAAAACCGAAGTGCTCAGCCGCAATTTCTTCCTGAGCAACGACTACCGCTCACCCTCGCCCGCCGGCAAAAACTACAAACAGGAATGGGCGCAAGGCTTCATTGGCACCTTC
Organism: Pseudomonas sp. NPDC087690; assembly: GCF_044743175.1. Classification (NCBI taxonomy): domain Bacteria; kingdom Pseudomonadati; phylum Pseudomonadota; class Gammaproteobacteria; order Pseudomonadales; family Pseudomonadaceae; genus Pseudomonas; species Pseudomonas sp. NPDC087690. The sequence goes on along the minus strand of NZ_JBIUVX010000001.1, from coordinate 118,958 downwards.
ACCTCGGGCTTCACGCCAGGCAGTGTCGGTTTCGGCGTCGATGCTCACGCTTTTCTCGGTCTGAAACTGGATGGCGGCAAAGGACATTCCGGCACCGGCTTGCTACCGGTCGACAGCAGCGGTCGCAGCGAATCGAATTACTCCGACGCAGGCGGCGCGTTCAAACTGAAGGTGTCGCGCACTACCCTGGCGTTCGGCGAAATGACCGTGGAAACGCCAGTTTTCGACACCTCCGACAAACGTTTGCAACCGGAATACGCCACCGGGTTTCTAATAAACAGCCGTGAAATCGACAACGTGAATCTCGTCGCCGGGCACTTCACCACCTTCAAGAACCAGGACAGTTCCTCCGGTCGTGGCGACTTCTATGGCTACGGCGCCAACACCGAAGCCGGCGGGATCAGCTTCCTCGGCGCGGATCTGTTCGGCGACAGCCCCGTCGGCGGTTCGCTGTATGCCTCGGAACTCAGCGACACCTGGCACCAGTACTACGGCAATCTGCATTTCAAGCAGTCCGGAGTTCTGCTGGACGCCAACCTCTACCGCACCCGCGACACCGGTCGAGCCTTGGCCGGCGCCATCGACAACACGGCGTTCAGCCTCTCCGGAAAATACACTTACGGTGCGCACGGCGTGATGCTCGGCTGGCAACGGGTCAATGGCGACACACCGTTCGATTTCGTCGGCGGCGACTCGATCTACCTCGCCAACTCGATCAAATATGCCGACTTCAACGGCGCCGGCGAACGCTCCTGGCAAGCGCGCTACGACCTCGACCTCGGCGCCTTCGGCATCCCCGGCCTGACTTTCATGACCCGCTACGTCACCGGCAGCCACATCGACGGTACCCACGCGCCACAGGGCGGCGCCTACAACCCGTTCGATGCCGACAGCGGCGAATATCAGCCACAGCAAGGTGATGGCGGCAAGCATTGGGAACGGGATATTGATCTGAAATACATCGTGCAATCGGGCGCGGCGAAGGATTTGTCGGTGCAGCTATCGCATGTTTCGCATAGGGCCAATGAGGCGCAGGCTGGGGATGATATTGACCGGGTTTATGTGGTGGTGCAGTACCCGTTGGGGTTTTGAATCCGCTCGTTCATTAACATCTTCAACAGAAGCGTTTATGTAATTCGGCACCCAAAACCCTAACATTCCTGCGCGATTTGGATAGCTTGACCGACAGGCCTGAGTGCTCGATAGCGCACCAATAGTATGATAATTTGCACGCAGTCGCCCATCTGTCTGGAGGCCCAAATCATGGGAACCGTACGCAAAACCATCACCGTCACCGACCAGCAAGACAACTGGATCAAAGCGCAGATTGAGGCGGGGCATTACACCAACGATAGCGAATACATCCGCGATCTTATCCGCCGTGAGCAGGAGCGTAGCGCTGAGATCGACACAATTCGCGCAGCTCTTCGCGAGGGTGAGTCCAGTGGAAAACCTCGCCCATTCGATCCCGTTGCATTCAAGCGGAGAATGTTAACCAAGCATGACTGAATATCGTCTTACGCCCGCTGCCGAAGCTGACCTGGAGGCAATCTGGATATACACCGCACGCCAGTGGGGCGTGGATCAAGGCAATAATTACATCGACGCCCTCACCTCTGCGTTCTTGCAGTTGGCCGAGCGGCCAAAAACGGCGCCAGCCTGCGACGATATACGTGCAGGCTACCGCCATTGTCGCGTGGAGCGGCACATGATTTATTTCCGAATCACTGCTTACGGGATTGCGATCATCAGAGTCTTGCATGACCGAATGGAAGCGCAGCGAAATCTCTAATTCGCCCCCTTTTTACTCCCGCTAAATCTAATCGATCTGGAAAGCCGCCATCGCGAGCAAGCTCGCTCCCACAGGTTCTTTGATCGTTCCCACGCTCTGCGTGGGAATGCCTCAACGGACGCTCCGCGTTCGGCTCTGGATGAGACGCAGCGCGTCCCGGGCTGCATTCCCACGCGGAGCGTGGGAACGATCAATCAACGGCAGCCGTTCTTTGGCTTTTTGGTAATTGGCGGAAGGCAGCCGGAGTCGAACCTGCCCGGGAACGGATGCCGTCCCCAACCGGGTTTGAAGCCCGGCCGCGCCACCGGGCGCGATTGCCTTCCTTGAACTCAGTGTGCGCAGGCGTTAGCCAGCGCGTTGTCGGGGCGGATCTGGCGGGATTCGCCGAGGCGTCGGGTCAGACCGAGGCGGTCGAAGTATTCGAGGTACTGAATACAGCGTTTGCGTCCCAAGCCTAGCGCATCGCGGAAGGTTGTCACCTGGATCGACGGATTTTCCTTGGCCAGTTTCAACAAGACGGCGGCCATCTGCCGCAACACCGTGTCGCTGACAAACAGGTCGCGCACAACCTGGTGCATCAATCCCAGCCGCGCCAATTTGCGCAACAGCAGGCGCACCACGGCATCGTCCTGACCGAGCATTTTCGCCACATCGCGTACCCACGGCGGATCGAATCCTGCGTTTTCAAACAACGGCTGCATCTGTAGCCACAGGCTTTCGTCTTCGGTATTCAGGCGCACCTGATGATCGGGCAGATGCAGCCACGGGCCAGTGCTGGTGATCACACCCGCTTCGCGTAGTTCATCGAGCAGACTGGCAAATGTCGACCGCTCCAGCGCCAGTGCGCTGAAGCGCCGCAGTCGATCACGATCCGGGCCCATCTGGTCGGGCTCCAGTTCATGAAACTTCGCCAGTTGCTCCAGCAAGTTGAATTTCAGCTGGCCCCAGCGCTGCAGGTTGAACAGCACCGGGCCCTGTCGGCTTTCGATCAACCTTACGTTTTCCGGCAGTGACCAGCTCGAGCGCGGGCGATTGAATTGGCGTTCCAGCCGCAGCGGGTCGAGGCCGCCGGCGCTGTGATTTAACAGCACGGGCAAGGCTTGCTCGAGGCTGTCGCTGCTCAGTAACGCATGCAGTTGCGCCAGACGCTCGGGGCTGCGGCGTTGGCGCGCCGGGGCGAAGGGATCGAGTACGCGCCCGCCGCCGAGAGTACGTTGGGCGCTGGAGTCTCGCAGGATCAGGCGATCGCCCTTCACCGCGTGCACCGGCGCGTTGATCAGCAATTGCGCGAACATGCGTTCACCGGCGCTCAATCGTGGGCCTTCGAGCAACGCGACGCGGGCAATCACATCCTGTGTGCCAAGGTGCACATGCACCGGGTGAAAGTGTTCGAAGGTGCGTTCGCCGGGCAACAGTCGGAATTCAATGTCGACGCGCTGGGTCGGTGCATTTAGCCATTCCGCCAGCAACCACTGGCCACGATGAATCTGCGCCAGTTCAAGGCGTTCACCGCTGATATTCAACGCCACTCGTTGTCCAGCGAAGGCCTGTTCCGTGGGCTGATTTTGCGCGTGCAAGCCGCGAACCCGGACCGACTTTCCGGAAGGCCCGAGGGTGAGTTTGTCGCCAACAGAAACCACCCCGGACAACGCCGTTCCGGTGACCACAATGCCCGCGCCGGAAACGCTGAAGGCCCGATCAATCGCCAAACGAAAACCGCCGTCGCGGTTGCGTTCCAGCACTTCACGTTGCGTCTGCAGCAGCACCTCGCGTAACCCATCAATGCCCTGCCCGCTCAGACTCGACACGGTCAGGATCGGCGCCTCGGCAAACGGCCCCGGGGCGAGCAGGTCGAGCACTTGTCGCTGCACCTCTTCCACCCTGCCCGCTTCGGCGCGGTCGCACTTGGTGATCGCCACCACGGCGCGCGGAATGCCAAGCAATTCGACAATCGCCAGATGCTCCCGCGTCTGCGGCATCACGCCGTCATCCGCTGCGACTACCAGCAACACCAGATCGATGCCTTGCGCTCCGGCAAGCATGTTGTGAGTGAATTTCTCGTGGCCCGGCACATCGATAAATCCGCTCAGTCCGGCGCCCGGCTCAAGTTCGGCATATAGATAACCGAGGTCGATGGTCATCCCGCGCTCGCGTTCCTGCGGGCGACGGTCGCCGGTTTGCCCGGTCAGGGCTTGCAGCAGCGACGTCTTGCCATGGTCGATGTGCCCCGCCGTGCCGATGATCACGGGGCGACCTGCAGGTGCGGCAATTGCGCGAGCCACGCCGGCTCATCATCGAGTTGGCGCAAATCGAGCCACAGCGCGTCGTCGTCAATACGACCGAGCACAGGGATCGGCAACCCGCGCAACGCCGCTTCGAGATTCAACAGACAACGCCCGCGCAGTCGCTTTGACACTTGCGGGCGACAGCACAACGCCGCACTCGGCAGTCGCGCCACCGGTTGGCTGCCGCTGCCGATCATGCCCAAGGCTTCGACCGCACTGACCTGCCAGCGCTCACCCAACAACTCAGTCATCAAGGGCCGCAAGCGTAGGGCCTGCGCGAAGATGTCAGCTTGCGGGCGCGTCAGCAGGCGCAAACTCGGTAAGCGCTCAGCGAGACGATCCGGATCACGATACAAACCGAGCACCGCTTCCAGCGCCGCCAAGGTCAGTTTGTCCACGCGCAGTGCACGTTTCAGTGGGTTCTTCTTGATCTTCGCGATCAGCTCTTTGCGCCCGACGATCAACCCGGCCTGCGGGCCGCCGAGCAATTTGTCGCCGCTGAAGGTGACGATGTCCGCGCCATCGAACAGCGCCTGACGCACCGTCGGTTCTGCCGGCAAGCCCCAACGAGTCAGGTCGAGCAGACTGCCGCTGCCGAGATCCTCTAGCAACGGCAAACCATGTCGATGGGCCAACTCGGCCAGTTCCGCAGTCGGTACGCGGGCGGTGAAGCCTTCGATGCTGTAGTTGCTCGCGTGCACGCGCATGATCAAACCGCTGCGCGGGCTGATCGCCGCTTCATAGTCGCGGGCGTGGGTGCGATTGGTGGTGCCGACTTCATGCAGACGCACGCCAGCGCGGGCCATGATGTCGGGGATGCGGAAGGCGCCGCCGATCTCGATGAGTTCGCCCCGGGAAATGATGCCTTCCTTGCGCGCGCCCAGACTGTTGAGCGTCAGCAGCACGGCGGCGGCATTGTTGTTGACCACGGTGACGGCTTCGGCGCCGGTCAGTTCGCGGATCAGGCCTTCGATCAGATCGTCGCGATCACCGCGTTTGCCGCTGGCCAGATCGAATTCCAGGTTAAGCGGATAACGCGCGGCCATTTGCACGGCGTCGATGGCTTCATCGGGCAACAAAGCGCGGCCGAGATTGGTGTGCAGCACGGTGCCGGTGAGATTGAACACCCGCCGAACGTTGCTGCGTTGTAGTTGCGCCAGGCGTTCGCCGACGCGCCCGGCCAACACTTCGGGACTGATTTCTATCGCAGACAAGTGCCCGTTCACCACGCCGGGCCGCAATTCATCGAGCAACCACCGCAAACTCGCCAGCAGCGACTCACGCCCGTGGCGTTCGAGCAAAGGCACACACGCCGGATGACGCAACAGACCATCAATGGAAGGTAACCGCAGGGACATCAGTCACTCCTGGAGACAACCGCTATCGCCCAAGAGTGTAGACGCTGCCGGTCATTCGTCTCCCGGAGCCAGCAACAGATTCGGTGCCAGGCGCTGAAAACCATCCTGAGCCAAACGCATATCGAGCAGCAAACTGCTCAGATCCGCTGACAATGCCTCGGCGTCGGCATCGTTTTCCAGATACACCAGTTTCAGATAACTGTTGCAGCCGGGACAAACCTCCGCGCGCAACGGCGCCTGATTCGCCGCGTGACGATCGTCCTCGACACTCAGATAATCCAGACCTTTGCTCGACTCGCAATACACACACTTGACCCGCACCACATGCCATTCGCAAGCACACAGCGAACACACCAGATAACGCAAACCGTTGTGCTTGCCGCGATGGCGGATCACCCCGGCCATCGCCGATGAACCGCAGGCCGGGCATTGGCTGAGGCTGTCGCCGGGTCTGAGTTTCAGATCCGGCGCACTGAGCAGCCAATGGCTCCACGCCGTTTGCAATGCCGCGCCGAGAAACGGCACCAGTTGCGCCGGCACCATCGAATATTGACCGCTGACCAACGCCACGGCCCATGAGCGTAACTGACCGGAACTGGCGGCGCGCAGCGTGTCCACCGCTGCAACGACAGCGGGTTGACCCAAAGGCGGGTAACGCTGCAGAACAGCGCCGAGATAAGCTTGCCAGCCCTCTTCGCGCACCAACGTATCCGCCGCGAACGGCGGCAAACCATGCTGCTGACACGCTTCGATCCGTTGCTGATCGAACGGCGCCACCAGCGGTGGATCATCGAACACCTGCTGCTGCACCCGGCACAATCCGGCGATCAAGCGCAGATACTCGGCCAGCGCATGCCCCTCGGCCAGTTGCTCCAGCCGTTGCGCGCGCAAGGTGAACAGGTTAAGCGGCGGCAGATGCAGAAACGGCGGCGAACTCGCCGCCGCTTCGATTTCCCCAGGTTCCAGAATGGTTGGCAAAAGTCAGCCCTTTTTGGTGATCGGTCGCTCCGGCACGTCCGGATGGCGTTCATCGCGGGTGACGTCGCGATACCAGAGTTCATGGTGTTTCTTCGCCCAGGCGCGGCTGACCCAGCCATGCAGCATCGCGTCCACCGAACCCTTGATCCACAGCCCCGCGTAGATGTGAATGATGATGCTCAGCACCAGAATGAAACCGGCCAGCGCGTGCAACAGCATCGCCCAGCGAATCACGGTGATGCCGAAATACGCACTGAACCAGGCGCGCCAGATCACCAGCCCGGTGAACAACAAACCGAGCATGCACAGCAGTAAAGTCCAGAACAGCAACTTCTGCCCGGCGTTGTATTTGCCTACCGGCGGCACGCTTTCCTCGTCGTTGACCATCACCCGATCGATACGCCGCAGCCATTTACCGTCGTTGTTGATGAAGAAGTTGGCGCGCCAGAAACTCAGCACCAGACCGAGGAAAAACACGAACATCGCTATTCCCATGTACGGATGCAGAATTCGCGTCCACGGCCCGCCGCCAAACAGGTTGCTCAACCAGAACAGCGACGGATGAAACAACGCCAGCCCGGACAGCCCGGCCATGAAAAACAGGATCGCCACCAGCCAGTGATTGGTACGCTGGTTGGCGGTATAACGCAGGATCGTCTTGTTGCTCATGGCCGGTTCTCCCCGCGCGGATCGAAGGTGTGTACCGCCGGATCGACGACGTGCACCGAGGTGTCGGCTGGCGTTGGATGCTCATCTTCTTCGACCCGGTTCGGGCCGATGCGCACGTAATGGAAGAACCCGGCCAACACCGCCGCGCCCATGGCCAACAGGCCCAGAGGTTTGCTGATGCCTTTCCACAACCCCACCAACGGACTGATCGCCGGATCCTGCGGCAGATTGGCGTAAATGGTCGGCGTGTCAGCGTGGTGCAACACGTACATCACGTGCGTGCCGCCAACACCTGCGGGGTCATACAGACCGGCGTTTTCGAAGCCACGGCTTTTCAGGTCGACGATGCGTTCGGCGGCGTGTTCCTTCATGTCTTCCTTGGTGCCGAAGACGATGGCACCCGTCGGGCAGGTTTTCACGCAGGCTGGCTCAAGCCCCACAGCCACGCGATCCGAACACAAGGTGCATTTGTAGGCCTTGTGATCTTTCTGCGAAATGCGCGGAATGTTGAACGGGCAACCGGTGATGCAATATCCACAACCGATGCAGTGATCCTGATCGAAATCGACGATGCCGTTGGCGTGTTTGATGATCGCGCCGGGGCTCGGGCACGCCGCCAGACAACCGGGCTCGGCGCAGTGCATGCAGCCGTCCTTGCGGATCAGCCACTCGAGGTTGCCGGCGTCGGTTTCATGTTCGGTGAAACGCATCAACGTCCAGGTGTCCGCGCTGAGGTCTTGCGGGTTGTCGTAGGTGCCGTGGTTGTGGCCGACCTCGTCGCGCAACTCGTTCCATTCCGAGCAGGCAACCTGGCAGGCCTTGCAACCGATGCATTTGGTGGTGTCGATCAGCTTGGCCACCGCTTCCTGATTCCTCACCGATGGCGGCACCGTGGTGGTGGCCGAGCGGGCAATGATGTCTTGGCTGGCCATTTACAGTTTCTCCACGTTGACCAGGAATGACTTGGATTCCGGGGTCTGTGTATTGCCATCGCCGAGGAACGGCACCAGGGTGTTGGTCAGGTAACCGTGACGCGTCAGGCCGGTGAAACCCCAGTGCAGCGGAATGCCGATCTGATGCACGACCTGGCCGTTGACCTGCAGCGGCCGGATCCTTTTTGTCACCACCGCCACCGCCTCGATAAACCCGCGTTTGCAACTGACGCGCACCCGATCTCCGGCAGCAATGCCCTTCTCTTTCGCCAGCACTTCGCCGATTTCGACGAACTGCTCGGGTTGGGCAATTGCGTTCAACTTGCAATGCTTGCTCCAGAAGTGGAAATGCTCGGTGAGCCGGTAACTGGTGCCGGCGTACGGGAAGTCCTTGGCCTCGCCGAGGGTTTCCCAGACCGAATCGAAGATCCGTGCCGCCGGGTTGCTGGTGGCTTTCTTGTTTTGCGGGTGCAGCGGGTTGATGCCGATCGGTGTTTCGAACGGCTCGTAGTGCTCGGGGAATGGCCCTTCATTCATCTTGTCGACGGCGAAGAACCGCGCCACGCCTTCGGGGTTCATGATGAACGGGTTCATCCCGGCTTCCGGCGGCACGTCGGCTTTGTAGTCCGGTACGTCGGTGCCGGTCCAGGCCTTGCCGTTCCACCACACCAGGCGTTTTTTCGGGTCCCAAGGTTTGCCGGACACGTCCGCCGAAGCGCGGTTATAGAGAATCCGCCGATTGGCCGGCCAGGCCCACGCCCAGCCCAAGTGCTGGTGCATGCCGAACGGATCGCTGTTGTCACGCCGCGCCATCTGGTTGCCGGCCTCGGTCCAACTGCCGGCGAAGATCCAGCAGCCGGACGCGGTGCTGCCGTCATCCTTGAGCAAGCCGAACCCGGCCAGTTGCGAGCCGGCCTTCACCGCGACACCGGTGGCATCGGTGAAATCAGCCACGGCGCTGCCATTGATTTCCTTGGCCAGCTCCTCCGGCGAAGGTTCGTCGGCGATCTTGTACGGCCACGTCAGTTTCAGCAGCGGATCGGGGAATTTGCCGCCCTCGGCCTGATAACGCTTGCGCAGGCGCAGGAACAATTCACTCATGATGCGGATGTCGGTCTGCGCTTCGCCCGGACCGTCGGCGCCTTTCCAGTGCCATTGCAGCCAGCGGCTGCTGTTGACCAGTGAGCCGTCCTCTTCGGCAAAACAAGTGGTCGGCAGGCGAATGACTTCGGTCTGGATCTCCGCGCTTTTCACATCGTTGTACGGCCCGACGTTGTGCCAGAACTCCGAGGTTTCGGTGGCCAGCGGGTCCATGACCACCAGCCATTTCAGCTTGGCCAGCGCGCCCATTACGCGGTTTTTGTCCGGCAGCGCAGCGATCGGGTTGAAGCCTTGGCAGAAGTAGCCGTTGACCTTGCCCTGGCTCATCAGGTCGAACATCTTCAGGACGTCGTAGTTGGGAATGTCGAGTTTCGGCAAATGGTCATAGCACCAATTGTTCTCGACCGTGGCGTTAGCGCCGTACCACGACTTCATCAGGCTGACGTGGAATTTGCTGTAGTTCTGCCAGTACGACAGTTGTCCCGGACGCAGCGGCACTTGCGTACGTTTGTGGATGAAGGCGTTGTAGTCCTGCTCGCTGTCCTGACCCAGGGTCAGATAGCCCGGCAGTGCGTTGGAGAGCAAGCCTAGGTCGGTCAGCCCCTGAATATTGGAGTGACCGCGCAAGGCGTTGACCCCGCCGCCGGGCATGCCGACGTTGCCCAGCAACAGTTGCACCATCGCCGCGCTGCGGATGATCTGCGCGCCGATCGAGTGCTGGGTCCAGCCGAGGGCGTAGAGAATCGTCATGGTCTTGCCCGGAATCGAACAAGTGGCGATTTCTTCCCAGATTTTCTGCATGGCATCGACAGGCATGCCACAGATCTGGCTGGCGAGGTCGATGTTGTAGCGGCTGTAATGCTGCTTCATCAATTGATAGACGCAGCGCGGGTCTTGCAGCGTCGGGTCGACTTTGACAAAGCCGTCGTCGCCCATCTCGTAACCCCAGCCGGACTTGTCGGTATAGCTGCGTTTCTCTGCGTCGTAGCCACTGAAAATGCCGTCTTCGAAGCCGTAGCCTGCTCTGACGATGAACGACATATCGGTGTAATTGCGCACGTACTCGTGCTGGATCTTGTCCTCGGTCAGCAGGTAATTGATCAGGCCGCCCATGAAGGCGATGTCGGTGCCGGTGCGGATCGGCGCGTAGTAGTCGGCCACCGAAGCGGTCCGGGTAAAACGCGGATCGACGACGATCAGCCGCGCAGCGTTGTGCGCCTTGGCCTCGGTCACCCATTTGAAGCCGCACGGATGCGCTTCTGCGGCGTTGCCACCCATCACCAGGATCAGATTCGCGTTGGCGATATCGGTCCAGGTATTGGTCATGGCTCCACGGCCGTACGTCGGGGCAAGACTTGCCACCGTCGGGCCGTGTCAGACACGCGCCTGGTTATCGAACCCCAGCATGCCGAGACTGCGAATCACCTTCTGAGTGATGTAACCGGCTTCGTTGGACGCTGCCGACGCGGCGAGGAACCCGGTGCTCAGCCAGCGATTCACCGTCTGCCCGTTGGCATTTTTCTCGATGAAGTTGGCGTCGCGGTCGGTTTTCATCAGGTCGGCGATGCGATCGAGCGCTTCGTCCCAACTGATCCGCGTCCATTCACTGCTGCCCGGCTTGCGCGTTTGCGGGTAGAGCAAACGGCCGGGGCTGTGAATGAAGTCAAGCAGGCCTGCGCCTTTCGGGCAGAGGGTGCCACGGTTGACCGGGTGGTCGGCGTCGCCCTCGATGTGGATGATGCTTTGCGCGACGTTCTTCGCGGTATCGCCCTGGCTGTACATGATCAAACCGCAGCCGACCGAGCAATACGGACAGGTGTTGCGGGTTTCATGGGTGTGGGCAAGCTTGAAGTGGCGCACCTGCTCGGCGAAGGCTGGCGTCGGGGCCATGCCCAACGCGCCCAGGCTCGAGCCTGCAAGGCCGATACCGGCGACCTTGAAGAACTGACGACGGCTGAGATCCATCGTGCACTCCTGATCAGGTGGAACCCGGTACTGGTGCCGGGTTTTATCTGGACAATCACGGTTGCGGCAAACGTCTGCCGACCTTTTCACTGTAGACAATGACCACACGATCTGTGTGAAAACCGACCGTCGGCGACAATCGGTCATGCACTGGAAAACCTGTGGGAGCGAGCCTGCTCGCGAAGAGGCCCTGTCAGTTGAGACAAATATTGACTGACAGACCGCTTTCGCGAGCAGGCTCGCTCCCACAGGTTTTGTGTGCTCCTGCACGGCCATGGGCTTATCATGCCCGCAGGACCAATCCCGCCTTCACGAGACCGCGCATGACTTTCGATTTTGATCAGCTATTCGACCGCCACAACACTGGCAGCACCAAGTGGAGCCGCTATTCGGCCGACGTCTTGCCGATGTGGGTCGCTGATATGGATTTCGCCGCGCCGCCGGTCATCATCGAGGCTTTGCAACAGCGCCTGCTGCATCCGCTGGTGGGCTACAGCGTGGCGCAGGACAACCTGCGTGAAGCCATCGTCGCTGACCTCTGGGCCAAGTTCGCCTGGAAGGTAAAACCGCAAGAGCTGATCTTCCTGCCGGGCGTCGAGTCCGGTTTCAACATGGCTCTGAAAGCGCTGGTACAGCCGCAGCAGAATGTCGTGGTGCAAGTGCCGAACTACCCGCCACTGCGCCACGCGCCGGGCCACTGGGGTTTGAACAAGGTTGAGCTGGAGTTCCTCGCGCAAGCTGACGGCACTTACCTGACGCCGCTGGACGTGCTGCGTGAATCGCTGAACGGTGGCGGCGCGCTGTTGCTGAGCAATCCGCACAATCCGCTGGGCAAAGTGTTTGGCCGTGAAGAGTTGCAAGCGGTGGCGGATATCTGTGCGGCGCAGGACGCCTGGATCATCTCCGACGAAATCCACGCCGAATTGTGTTTCGACGGTCGCGTGCACATTCCGACCGCCTCGTTGAGCGCGGAGATTGCCAAGCGCACGATCACCCTGATGTCGGCGAGCAAGGCCTACAACATCGCCGGCCTGAAGACCTCGTTCATGATCATTCAAGATGCGGCCCTGCGTGAGCGCGTCAACCACGCCCGCTGCGGCATGGTCGACAGCGTCAACCCGCTGGGCATGGAAGCCACGCGCGTGGCTTATAGCGAAGGCGCGCCGTGGCTGGCCGAGTTGAAAACCTATCTGCAGGCCAACCGCGACTGGCTGGTGGACGCGGTGCGCAGCCGCTTGCCGGGCGTGACCATCAATGTGCCACAGGGCACGTATCTGGCCTGGCTGGATTGCTCGGCGCTGGATCTGGCCGATCCGCAGCAGTTCTTCCTTGAGCAGGGCAAGGTTGGCCTCAGCGCCGGTCTGGACTTCGGCGATCAACACCAGCAGTTCGTGCGCCTGAACTTCGGCTGCCCACGCTCGTTGCTCGAAGAAGGCATCGCCCGCATGGAACGCGCCCTGACTAATCGCAACACCTGAAAACACCACATCCCCCTGTAGGAGTGAGCCTGCTCGCGATAGCGTTCTAAAATCCAACATCATTGTTGACTGAAATACCGCTATCGCGAGCAGGCTCACTCCTACAGGGGATGTGTGTTCACGCAAAATCTTCGGCGTAAATCCGATCGAACTCACGGCAAACACACCGGGTCAACCGCCCATACCAGCCCTGAGACCTCGGAGACCCGCGATGACCGACTATCCAAAACCACCCTTCCCCGCACAGGCCCAGACCGTTCCCGGTTCGCAACGCAAAATGGAACCCTATCCCGATTGCGGCGAGCAAAGCTATGTCGGTTCCGGGCGACTGGCCGGCAAGATCGCCCTGATCACCGGCGCCGACAGCGGCATCGGCCGCGCCGTGGCCATTGCTTTCGCCCGTGAAGGCGCCGACGTGGCGGTCGCCTATTTGAACGAACACGAAGACGCCAAGGAAACCGCGCGCTGGGTCGAACAGGCCGGGCGTCAATGCCTGCTGCTGCCGGGCGATATCGCACAAAAGGCCCATTGTCAGGCCTTGGTCGACAAAACCGTCGAACGCTTCGGCCGCATCGACGTGCTGGTCAATAACGCCGCGTTTCAGATGACCCACGAAACCTTCGAAGAAATCCCCGACGAAGAATGGGTGATGACCTTCGACGTCAACATCACCGCGATCTTCCGGCTGTGTCAGGCAGCGATCAAACACATGCGTGCCGGGGCGTCGATCATCAACACCAGTTCGGTGAACTCGGACATGCCTAAACCGACCCTGCTCGCCTATGCCACCACCAAAGGCGCGATTGCCAATTTCACTGGCGGTCTGGCACAGATGCTCGGTCCGAAGGAAATCCGCGTGAATTGCGTGGCGCCGGGGCCGATCTGGACGCCGCTGATCGTCTCGACCATGCCCGATGAAGAAGTACAGAACTTTGGTGGCAACACCCCGCTCGGCCGCCCCGGTCAACCCGTGGAAGTCGCGCCGATCTACGTGCTGCTGGCCTCGGACGAAGCGAGTTATATCACCGGCCAGCGCTATGGCGTGACCGGTGGCAAGCCGATGCTTTGAGCAAATGCACTGCAGGGGTTTGCGCAGGCGGCGGTCTGTTGATTCTGATTTTTAAAACAAGATCAAAAGATCGCAGCTTGCGGCAACGCCTACAGGGGCGGCGTCAGGAGCGAAAGGGTCTCTGCAGGCGGCCGTCATTAATCACTGAAGGCGGCAAATCATGAGTTTTACTGTGTGGGTTGCCGTACTCGGTGCCGTGCTGCTGACGTTGGCACTGACTTCTTCGTATCTGCGCTGGATGCCGGTGACGACTTCGGCAGTGTGTCTGTTGCTGGGGATCGGCATCGGCCCCAGCGGCCTAGATCTGCTGAAACTGTCGTTGGAAAACGCTTCGCTGTGGATGGAGCACCTGACGGAAGTCGCGGTGCTGTTTTCCCTGTTTGTCTGCGGTTTGAAGTTACGTTTGCCTTTGCGCGACAAGCGTTGGCGGATTGCTTTTGGCCTGGCCGGGCCAGTCATGTTGCTGACCATCATCGGTGTTTGTCTGCTGCTGCATTTTGGCTTGCGCTTGCCGTGGGGGCCGGCACTGTTGATCGGCGCGATTCTGGCACCGACCGACCCGGTACTGGCGGCACTTGTCCAGGTCAACGATGCGCGGGATGTCGACAGCGTGCGTTTCGGGCTCTCGGGCGAAGCAGGATTGAATGACGGCATCGCCTTCCCCTTCGTGATTCTCGGCCTGTTGTTGCTGCACGGTGATGGCAGCGCCAGCGAATGGCAGGGCTGGGTCTTGCGCAGTGTGTTGTGGGCGGTGCCGGCCGGGTTACTCACCGGTTACTGGATGGGCCGAGGTATCGGGCGCGTGACGCTTTCGCTACGAATCCGCAATGACGACAGCACCCTCAGCCCCAATGATTATCTGGCGTTGTCGTTGATTGCCCTGGCCTATGTGGTTGCCGAGGCGATTGGCGGTTATGGCTTCCTGTCGGTGTTCGCCGCCGGGCTGGGTTTGCGTCAGGTGGAAGTGCAATCCACCGGCGCCGGCCAGCCGCCTGCCGAGCATCTGGTGCAACCGGTGGTCGGCCATCAGAACGTCGAACCGCAACACGCGGTGCATGGCGACACCGAAAGGCTGGAAAGCAGCCAGGTTGCCGCGGGGATCATGATGGGTGACATGTTGTCATTTGGCAGTCTGGTCGAGCGCGCCATGGAAGTGTTTCTGGTGACCTTGCTCGGCGTCGTGCTGGTGGCGCATTGGGATTGGCGGGCGTTGCTGGTGGGCGGTGTGTTGTTCTGCCTGATCCGCCCGGCCTGCGTCGCGCTGATGCCATGGGGCGCGCTGCTGGAGGGACGGCAACGGCTGTTGATCGGCTGGTTTGGCATTCGCGGGATCGGCAGCCTGTTTTATCTGTTTTATGCCTTGAATCACGGGCTGACCGACACGGTGGCCACGCAATGCACCGACCTGACCTTGTCGGTGGTCGCGCTGAGCATCCTGCTTCACGGGATCAGCACCCAACCGATCCTCGCTCGCTATGAACAGCGCAAGAAACAAAAAACGTGATTTTTAATCGCGGATTTTATCGACGGATTAATCGAATTTTTTTCTGTAAAAAAATGGATCCTTGCTTAATCGCCGACAGTCACAAGCATAACCCCCCGCCAGATGTGGCCGGCGGGGCCCGGCAGGTTCGGTTCCCCTGCGGCGATACGCCTATGAAACGGAATCCTTGAAGAATAAGGTCACGAACATGAAAGAATGCTCGACTCCTGCGCAAATCAAGGCTTGCAGAGCACTGGCTCTGGAACGCAATCGTCAATTGTTCGATAACGCCCACACGCTCAACCGAGCGGCCAATGCGCTGCTTGACGTCAAGGATCTGGACATCGAACAGTTCGAGCGCTACCGCGCGCTGCGCAAGAAAGCCGATTCGATGTTTGAAGATGCCATCGATCATTTGTGCGTCTTGAATGAAGATTTCCCGCCGATCCCGATGTCTTCGCAGAACTCGGTGGCGTTGCGTCGAGAGCTTGAGACCGTGGAGTGAAGCGGAAAAGCCCCTCACCTTAGCCCTCTCCCAGAGGGAGAGGGAACTGACCGGGGTGAATGGTTGAGGTACGCCGACTTGAGATACCGCGTTGCACGCAAATTTTGAGCAGTGCAAATATTGGCTCTCTGCGATATGAACCCTGAAAGCCCCTCACCCTGGCCCTCTCCCAGAGGGAGAGGGAACTGACCGGGGTGAATGGTTGAGGTATGCCGACTTGAGATACCGCGTTGAACGCAGATTTTGACCACGACACTGAGATACCGAGTCGAACGCAGATTTTGACTACAGCGAAGATCTGCTCCCTTCCCCCTCGCCCCCTTGGGGGAGAGGGCTGGGGTGAGGGGGATCGATCTGAATGGCAACACAAAATCCAAGCGAATGAAAAAGCCCGGCCACATAAGCCGGGCTTTTCTATACCTGCCCATCACCCTCCAGGATTGGTCACCTGAATAAACACCGCATAACTCCCCAGCAACACCCAGAACGTCGCAAAGATCCAAGGCGTGCGCACCGAGAACAGCAGCGACTTGCGATAACCCTTGTGGCTCGATTCCATCTCACTGAACAACGGCGATTCGTCATACGCCAGGCCCATCAGCGGCTCGCTGTGGAGCAAGTGGCTCTGCTTGAAATGCCAGTGATCGATGATGTCGTACGCTGCGCGAATCCCCGGCCAGGCGTTCAAGGAACTGAGCAGCCCGAGCAGCGCCAGAAACGGTGGCACCACCAGCGTGAACAACTTGCCCCACTCCGGATTGAGGTTGGCCATGCAGGAGGCGAAGGCGATCACCAGGAACGACTGCGCCGCCAGATAGGCATCGGTGCGGTTGGCAAGAATGCTGGTTTCGTACTGGATCTCCCGCCGATAGAAATCCAGCCGTTCCTTGGGTGAGCCGAACATCTTGGCGTCATGTTCGGTCAGGGTTTCTTCAGCGGTGGGCTCAGTCAGTATGCGAGACAAAAGATGCACGCTCCGGGGTTGGGAAAACGTTTAGAAGTCCCCGTTTGCGCGCAAGTTCAGCCGGATTGACCGGCGCCTCACTTCATCGATTGCGCAATGATCGCCACCAGATTCATCTGCGTGAACGGCTTGGGCAACCGCGGCAGTTGCGCGGCAAAACCCTCCAGGCGCTCGGCGTAGCCGGTGGCAAGAATGATCGGCAGATCCGGTTTGAGCACCCGCACCGCGTGGGCCAGTTGTGCACCGCTCATATGGGGCATGGCCATGTCGGTGATCAACAGGTCGATGACCTCACCCTGATCGAACAGCGTCAGCGCCTGCGAACCCGACGTGGCGCTGATCACTCGATGCCCCAGGTCTTCGAGCAGCAGGCTGGTGCTGGTCAACACTAGCGAATCGTCATCCACCACCAGCACGCTGAGCCTGGGCACCGTGATCGGCTCTGCCGGCGGATGCAGCGGCTTGCTGGAGACACCCTCGACAGCCACCGGAATCCACAGTTCAGCCGTGGTGCCCTGGGCTTTTGCACTTTTGAGCACGAAGCGGCCACCGAGTTGTTCCATATACCCGTGCACCATCGACAGCCCCAGCCCTGTGCCTTTGCCCAAGCCTTTTGTGGTGAAAAACGGGTCTCTGGCCGAGGCCAGCGTCTGCGCATCCATGCCCTCCCCGCTGTCGATCAGACTGAGACAGACATAACGCCCGGCCGGCAGATCCGCATGACCGAGTTCGAGCACCACTTGTGCTTCAGCGCTGATGATCACCGTGCCGCCGTCGGGCATGGCGTCACGGGCGTTGGTCGCCAGATTGAGCAAGGCCAGTTCCAGTTGATTGCTGTCCGCCAGCACCGGTTGCAGATCCTCGGGAAACCGCGCATCGACGCGGATGCCCGGCCCCAGGGAACTGCGCAACAGTCCGGTAATGCCTTGCACCAATTGGGGGATGTCGACGGACTCGGTCTTTAGCTCCTGACGGCGGGCAAAAGCCAGCATGCGCTGGGTCAGCGACA
This sequence comes from Pseudomonas sp. NPDC087690, assembly GCF_044743175.1. Taxonomy (NCBI): domain Bacteria; kingdom Pseudomonadati; phylum Pseudomonadota; class Gammaproteobacteria; order Pseudomonadales; family Pseudomonadaceae; genus Pseudomonas; species Pseudomonas sp. NPDC087690. The sequence continues at coordinate 101,370 of NZ_JBIUVX010000001.1, read as the reverse complement.
CGCCACGTAATGCGCCTTGGGTGGCATTTTCCAGCAAACGGCTGATTTTCGCGTCGTCACCGATGCGCTTTTGCACGATTTCCAGATTGCCGAGAATCACTGTCAGCAGATTATTGAAGTCATGGGCGATGCCGCCGCTGAGCTGACCGATGGCCTGCATCTTCTGCGCCTGAAACAGGGCTTCACGGGTTTTCTCGAGCGCCTGCTGGGCCTGATGCGCTTCGGTGATGTCGCGGGTGATCTTGGCAAACCCGAGCAAAGTGCCGGTATCGCCGCGAATCGCATCGACCACCACATGGGCGAGAAACCGCGTGCCGTCCTTGCGCATGCGCCAGCTCTTGTTCTCAAAGCGGCCTTCACGAGTGGCTATTTCCAGCGCCCGCTGCGGCTCGCCGAGTTCGCGGTCTTCGGGGGTATAGAAAATCGAGAAGTGCTGACCGATGATTTCTTCCGGCAGATAACCCTTGATGCGCTGGGCGCCCTGGTTCCAGTTGCTGACCCGGCCCTCGGGGCTGAGCATGTAGATGGCATAGTCGGTGACACCCTGCACCAGCAAGCGGAACTGCTGTTCGCTTTGCTTGAGGGTTTCTTCGGCCATCTTGCGATCGGTGAGGTCGCGGGTGATCTTGGCGAAACCGAGCAACTTGCCGTCGGGATCAATGATCGGGTCGATCACCACGTGCGACCAGAAGTTGGTGCCGTCCTTGCGCACCCGCCAGCCTTCGCCCTCGAAACGCCCCTCGCGGATCGCGGTATCGAGCGCACGTCGCGGCAGACCGGCAGCGCGATCATCGGCAGTATAGAAGCGCGAAAAATGCTCGCCGAGGATTTCCGCCTCTTCGTAACCCTTGAAGCGTTTGGCGCCCGAGTTCCAGCTGGTGATGATGCCATCCGGGTCGATCATGTAGATCGCATAGTCGACGACCGCATCGATCAACAGCCTGAAACGCATCTCCTCGATCGCCGCGGTCTTGTTCTTTTCAATCATCACATTCACCGCACACAGTTATGTGCTGGAGTATGCGTTAATCCGGCGAATTGAAAAGCGTCCGCCTCGTTTTTGATTGACCACCAGCGCGGCAGCAACTGCTGGATCCGCGGCTCGGCAAAGCGGTCGTCAATCAACATGAGCACACCACGATCTTCGCGTGTGCGGATCACCCGGCCGGCGGCCTGCACCACTTTCTGCACACCGGGATACAGGTAGGTGTAGTCATACCCGGCGCCGAAGATTGCCGCCATGCGGCGTTTCAACTGTTCATTGACCGGATTGAGTTGCGCCAGACCGAGCGTAGCGATGAACGCGCCGATCAGGCGTGCGCCAGGCAAATCGATACCTTCGCCGAATGCCCCGCCCAATACGGCAAAACCTACGCCCTGACTTCGCACGGTGAACTGGTCGAGAAACGCTTGCCGCTGCCCTTCGAGCATGCCGCGCGACTGCTGCCACACCGTGATGTGCGGATGCCGCTCGGCCAGTAACGTTGCGACCTGCTGCAGATAGTCGAAGCTGCTGAAAAACGCCAGGTAATTGCCCGGACGCTCGCCGAACTGCCTGGCGATCAGCTCGACAATCGGCTCCAGCGACGCCTGGCGGTGATTGAAGCGCGTTGAAATCCGGCTGACCACCTGCACCTGCAACTGCGCCGGGCTGAACGGCGATTCGACGTCGACCCACACCGTATCGTCCGGTGTGCCAAGCAAATCGGCGTAATAGTTGCGCGGGCTCAGCGTGGCGGAAAACAGTACGCTGCTGCGCGCCGCTTTCAGACGCGGGCCAATAAACGCCGCGGGGACCACGTTGCGCAGGCACAGTTGCGACAGCGGGCGCTTGCGCTCGAGGTCGCGCTTGCTGATATCGAACAGGTAATGCTCATCGAACAACTCCGCGACCCGGGCAAACTGCAGCAGCTCGAAATAGAAGCTTTGCAATGCGCTGTCGAGTCCCTGTGGATGGTCATTCTGGTAATCGCCGATGGCCGCGCAACACAGGGAGATCGCTTGCAGCAGTTTTTCCGGCGCCTTGTCGTAGGCCTGATACGCGGCCAGTTGCGGAGCATGCAGCGTGTTCCATTCACGGTTGAGCCGTTGCAGGGATTTTTTTAGCGGTTCAGGGGCGGTTTTACGCACGGCGCCAAGGACGAACTGATCGAGACTGGCGCTGTACATCTGCCGTCCGCGCTCAACGAGGTTGTGCGCCTCATCGGCCAGCACGGCGACTTTCCACTGATTGAGCTGGGCCAGACCGAACAGGAGTGCACTGAAATCGAAGTAATAGTTGTAGTCGGCGACCACCACGTCAGCCCAGCGGGCCATTTCCTGGCTCAAGTAATACGGGCACACCGCATGCTGCGCGGCAACGGCGCGCATGGCGGGCTGATCGAGCAGACTGATGCGGCTGGCCGCCTCACGCGCGGCCGGCAAGCGATCGTAGAAACCTTGTGCCAACGGGCAGGATTCGCCATGGCAAGCTTTGTCCGGGTGTTCGCAGGCCTTGTCCCGAGCGACCATTTCCAGAACCCGCAAGGGCAGGTTCGGCGACTGTTCGAACAGCACCTGGCTGGCATCGAGCGCCAGTTTGCGTCCCGGCGTCTTGGCGGTCAGGAAGAACACTTTGTCCAGTTGCTGCGGCGCCAGCGCCTTGAGCATCGGAAACAACGTGCCAAGGGTTTTGCCGATGCCGGTCGGTGCCTGGGCCATCAGGCAGCGCCCGGTGCTGATCGCCTTGAACACCGATTCAGCCAGATGCCGCTGCCCCGAACGAAACTCGGCGTGAGGAAAGCTCAGTTGCTGCGCCGCCAGGTTGCGCACCTCGCGATGGGCCATTTCCTGTTCGGCCCAGAGCAGGAACACGCCACACTGTTGCTCGAAAAACACTTGCAGGGCCTCAGCGCTGAATGCCTCGACCAGACAGGTTTCCTTTTCGCTGACGATGTCGAAATACACCAGCGCCAGATTGATCCGCTGCAGATCGAGTTTGCGGCACATCAGCCAGCCGTAGATTTTCGCTTGCGCCCAGTGCAACCGGCGGTGATTGGCCGGTTGTTTGCTCAGGTCGCCCCGGTAGGTTTTGACTTCTTCCAGGCAGTTTTGCCCCGGATCGTAGCCGTCCGCCCTGCCCTTGACCTTCAACTGGCGAAACTCGCCTTCCAGGGCCACTTCGCTTTGGTATTTCTCGTTGCGCCGCGAGGCCACGGTACGGTGGCCGGCAATGCCTTCGAGTGCCGTCGGCGACGGGGTGAAACGCAGGTCGAGGTCGCCGGTCTTGGCGGTGAACTCACACAGCGCCCGCACCGCAATGCTGTAGCTCAAGCGCTCTGCTCCGCCCATTGCACGTAGCACACGGCCACCGGCATCTGGTGTTCGTGGCAGAACTCCAGCCAGCGCAATTGGTTGTCCTGCAAGCGATCACCGGGGCCTTTGACTTCAATCATCCGGTAGGTTTTGTGTTGCGGCCAGAACTGGATCAGATCGGGCATGCCGGCGCGGTTGGCCTTGATGTCGAGCAACAGCCGATTGAACCAGTGCTTGAGGTGTTCAGCCGGCAGGCAGGCCAACGCCTGTTCGAGCAGCTGTTCATTGAGTGCGCCCCAAAACACGAACGGCGACTGAATACCCCATTTGGCGACGAATCGCTGGCGAATGGTCGAGGCGTAGCGACCATCGTCGAGCTCGTCGAGACAGGCCTGGAACAGCTCGGCGCGGCGCGGCTGGAAGTCTTCATTGAGCAGATCGACCGGCCCGCGCTGGAACGGGTGAAAGAATGCACCGGGCAACGGCGCGAAGATCGCCGGCCAGCACAACAAACCGAACAACGAGTTGATCAGGCTGTTTTCCACGTAGTGCACCGGGCCGTCGTCATCATGCAGGTGCGCCTGCACGTAAAACTCCACCGACAACCCAGGATCGCTGCGCAGCAACTGCAAATCGAGGCGTTCGACCGGTTTCGCCGCTGTACGCTTGAGTGGCGGCCCGCCGAGTTTGCGCCGCAATCGCGGCATTATTCGCTGCAGGCCTTGCTGTTCGGCAGCGCTTTGCGGCGTCTGTTCAGCCAGCGTGCCGAGTTCCAGGCCAAGGGCGTATTCGCCGCAGCGTTCCAGCACGCGGATCATGCGCAATCGCGCGCCTGGATAGGCGCAGTCGCGGTAGATGCTCAAGGCCAGCGCAAACTCGCTGATGCGCTCGCAATACTGGCCAATCTGGAACAACACCTTGCCTCGTCGACGTTGCAACCAGGGGTTGTCGAAGTGCAAGGCGCCGACTTGCTCGACAATGGCTTGCAGCGGTTCACCGGCCTCGAAGCGCAACTGGCAGTTATGCAGGAACAGGCAGGCGTCGACATCCTGGCGGCTGCGCAGGCCGCGCGAATCAGCGCAGAATTCGACTTTTTCGTAGGTAAAGATCCCCAGATCAGCGAGGACGAATTCCGACCAGTCCTGATAAAGATTGCCAAAGAACATCAGACGCAGACGATCGCACAGGTCCATGATGGTCAGGCTGAACAGGCGCTCTGCCAGTAACGGCGCCCAATCGCGCAGGCTACGGGCATCGGCGAACTGTTCGGTGAGCAGCGGCAGCCAATCGTCCTTGCGCCCCTTGGGTTGCTCGATGAACGCGCCAAATGCCTGGAGAACCTCGGCCTTGAGCAGCACATCGAACAGTTCGGCCATCGTCAGCGCCGCGAATTCGTCGAGCCAGCCATGATTCAGCAGCGGTTGCGCGGCGTGTGCGATGTCACCGATTTCAGGGTAATTGAGTTTACCGACACGAAAGTGCACGCCCTTGCGCATCACCATGCGCACCAGCAGGCCCTGCGAGGTCTTGGGCAATGCCTTGAAATCGCGGATGAAGCCGTGCTCGGTTTCGCTCATCACGTCGGCATAGCGCAGCTCAAGCCAATCAAGCACTTGCCGGAAGTTGTTGAGGTAATAGAACGGGTCGTCGAGGGGATTGGCAGTCACGGGAATTCAGGGCCATGGCGAACGAGTACTGGTTATGCGTACAGATACCAGCTCTGCCCTGCCCGGTGCAAATGGAAAAGGATCAATGGCATTTTTTAACCGGGCAATCGAACTTTTTCCGGCGCAGTGGCACCAACCGCGTTACAGGACCGACAATGCTCGGGTTCACATCGCATGAGGAAGTAGAGGTGGGTATGAAAATCAACAGGCTGGGCATTCCCTTGGCAGTCGTCGCGCTGCTCGTGCTGGGCGGTTGCTCGACCCAGACAGTGGTGACCTTGCAGAACGGCACCCAGTATTTGACCAAGGACATGCCGAAGACCAAAACCAAGGATGGCTTCTATGAGTTCGAGGATATTTCCGGGGCCAAGGTGAAAGTCCGCGCCGATGAAGTCGCGACGGTCCGCGAAGAGGACTGAAACCCCCGCAATCTCTGTAGGAGCTGCCGAAGGCTGCGATCTTTTGATCCGGATCTTGTAAATCACGAGCGAAAGATCGCAGCCTGCGGCAGCTCCTACAGGGGATGTTTGTGTTATTCGAAGGTTGGCATGCCCGGAATGCTGCCATCGCAAGGCATGTACGTGCCGCCCCGCTTGACCACTTCACCTTGTAAACGCCGGCAGCGTTCCAGATCCTGCTGCGCCATGCGATCAATGCTCAGATTGCCGGTGGTCTGCGGCTGCTTGCCGTCACCCAGACGCAGAGTCACGAACGGTTGTTCAGGCTGAATCTGAAAGCGGCTTTTCTCTTCGACCGGTTCGACTGCTTCGGTTTTCGGCGGGCTCGGCAGTTGGTCGGTGGTGATGCCGTAGCGGCTCAGAATCGAGCTTTGAGGCAGATCGGCGCAGACATTGGCCGAACACAGCGCCAGTGCGACGAAGCCGATATACCCCTTGAAACCTTTCACGTTTGAATCTCCTGTACTCAATGGCGGCTAGCTATTGAACGTGTGTGCACGTGCTGGCTTTAGGCCGCATTTCCTGTTTGGCAGGGATTTGAGTCAGGGAGTGGCTGTTGAGTCACTTTTAAACCGCGTTATCGTTCTTCGCGAGCAGGCTCGCTTCCACAGGGTTCTGTAAACGACACAGATCCAGGGTGGCAGCGAGCTTGCTCGCGAAAGGGCCCTTACCGGCACCCCATCAACATCAGGCGATCACGACACCGTCAGCACTCAGGCTATTGAGCGACACGCCCACCAGTGTCACTGAGTCGTTGCCAAACGTCAGCACCGTATCCTGCCCAACGGTCGCGGCATGGGCACGGAAATCCTCAGTCGGCAGAACACCCTGTACGCCGAGGAAGACCAGTTTGTCGTTCGTCGTGTAACCGACCACCCGATCCTGGCCGAACGCGCCGTTGAACAGGAACGTATCCGCCCCGCCCCCCGATTCCATCAGGTCATTGCCGGTACCGCCGACAAACACGTCATTACCCGTGCTGCCGATCAAGTGATCGTTACCGTCGAGGCCAAACAGCCAATCGCCACCGGCATGCGCCTTCAGCGTGTCGGCGCCAGCGCTACCTTTGACGCTGGACTCGTACGCCGTGACATTGCTGCCGACCTTCAGGCCGCTGGCGGTGACGCTGTGAGTGACGTCATCCTTGAACAGCCCCCAGAGAAACCCCGGTTCCTTGGTGACAATACTGCCGATGTCGCGGGTGATACTGATCCCGCCGTTGGCATCGCGGATGTACAGATTGCCGGCGCCGTCGTTGGCGAAGTCGAACTTGCCCACCGCTTGCTGCAAGTCCAGGGTATTGCTGCCCTGCCCGCCAAGGATGATGTTGTAGCCGCCACTGTCACGGAAGGTGTCGTTGCCGGCACGGCCTTCCAGATAGTCATTGGCGCTGCCACCCTGGATCAGATCGTTGCCGTCGCTACCGATGATGAACGTGCTGCCCTTGTGGGTTTCGGCGTTGCGATTGAGATCCTGCACCCAGGTGTTGGCTCGCGCCGGATCGGACAGGTTGGCGACGATGATTGTCGAGTCGCGGCTGGTCAGGTCGTAGAACTTCGAATCCAGTACACGGGTCATGCCGTCGCCGTAACCGGTGGGCAGGTGTGAAATCCACGTTGGAATGTTGAGGATCGAGTACGGCAGCAGATTCCACGCGGTCGAGGCGTAGTGATCGTTGAAACTGACGATGTTGTCAGTGGTCGAGGCATGCGGTGCATCGTGTACGCCTACCGAGGCGCCGGTGAAGGTCGAGCCGTCGAGAGCTCGAAACACCGGATCGTTTTCATAGCCGACGTTAAGCACTTTGTCGGTGCTGCTTTGCGTTGGCGAGGCATAGGCGATGTAGTTGGAGTCGGCAAAGAATCCGCCCCACTTGCCGCCGCTCAAGTCGGCCATGCTGTTGACGGCCAGGCCGCCGAGACTGTGGCCGCTGACCAATATGTCCTTGCCGGTGAGGCCGTTGGCCTTGGCGAAGGCCATCACGTCATTGAGCAGATTGCCAAACGCTTCGCCAACGTAGTTTTTCGCGTAGTCGTTGGGGCCGAAGGCCGCGAGCAGGTCGTTGATCACGTCGCCGATCGAGTCGCCAATGAGGATTTCTCGCGGGCCACTGGTGCCACGAAAGGCAATGCCAAGCTCGGTGAGATGGCCTTGGGCGTCGTACTTGCCGAGGATCTCGACCTGAGCGCTGGTGTAGCCGGCCTTCTCGCCGAAAAAGGTTCCTCGCGCATCGGTCTTGCCTTCGTAGCCCAGTTGCGAGGCGGTGATCGGCGTCCAGCCGGCCGCTTTAACCGCATCGAGGGCGAGTTTTTCCGAGTCGGGATTCCATGGAATGCCCGGGATGACACCTTGCGAGTCGGTACCGCCAATCAACGCGGTGACCAGTGTGGCTGGCAGGCCGATACCGAAACCGTTGTGCTGATAACCGCTGGCAAAACCGTTATCGAGGTTGTGGTAGGAATACAGAGTGATTGCCATGGCATCGCTGAACAACGCCTTGGAATCGTCCGTGCCGAAATTCTTGTAGTCATACACACCCATTGCTATTGCCTCTCTCTTTGTTGGAATTGTTCAGAGATAGCTCACAGCCAGTGCGCCCCTCACGGAGCGCTCCGGAGCATTTCAACACCCCATGTAAACCCCCAGTAGGAGTTGTCGAGTGCAACGAGGCTGCGATCTTTTGATCTTTAAAAACACAATCAAAAGATCGCAGCCTGCGGCAGCTCCTACCGGGGCGTTGGTCAGGCGAACACGAACGCCGAGTCCGACAGGTTAGTCACGCCTACCCCTATCAGGGTCACGGCAAAGTCGCCAATCTTCAGCACCGTATCGCCACCGGTCTGCGCCACATGTTGCTTGTAGTCGTAGCCCTGCCCCGCGCCTTCGACGCCCATGAACACCAGTTTGTCGCCGCCCTGATAACCATTGATGGCATCGAAGCCGAACGCGCCGCTGAACAGGAAGGTGTTGCCGCCGCCAACCGCCGTCATCACATCGTTACCGGCGCCGCCAACAAAGGTCACGTGGCCTTTGTCGCTGATCAGTCTGTCGTCGCCACCGAGACCGAACAGCCAGTCGCCATCGGCCGTCGCATGCAACGCGTTGCCGTAGCCATCACCGCTGAGCGAATGGTTGTACTGCGTCAGCTCATTGCCATTGGTCAGCCCTTTGGCCGTCACACCCCAGGTGATTTCCTTGCTGCCCCACCACGAACCCGACTCTTTGCTCACCAGCGCACCAATGTCGCGGGTCATGCTGATGCCGCCGTAGGCGTCGCGCACGTACAGCGTGCCGTCGCCGTCATTGGCGAAGCTGAAGTTCTGCAATGGCTTCTGCAGCTCGAAGGTATTGTGGCCCTGGCCACCGAGCAGGATGTTGAAACCGCCGTCATCGCGGAAACGGTCATCGCCCGCGCGACCTTCAAGGAAGTCGTTGCCCGCGCCCCCCTTGAGCCAGTCATTGCTGTCGGTGCCGATGATGAATGTGCTGCCGGTGTGCGGCTCGCCACTGCGGCCGAGATCCTCGACCCAGGTCTTGCCTCGGGACGACGCTTCCAGGTTGGAGACGATGATCGTCGAGTCCTTGCCGGTGAGGTTGTAGAACTTCGAATCGATCACTCGATTCAGGCCATCGGCATAGCCCAGCGAGCCGTGCGCCGACCAGCTCAGCGGATTGACGATGCTGAACGGCACCAGGTTTTGTGCGGTGGAGGCGTAATTGTCGTTGAAGTTGACGATGTTGTCGGTGGTCGAATCATGCGGTTTGTCGTGCTTGCCCATCGACGCGGTGCTGAACGTAGTGCCATCGAGCACGCGAAATACCGGATCGTTCTCGTAACCGATGTTCAGCACGTTATTACCGGTGCTGCTCTGGGTTGGCGAGGCGAACGCAATGTAGTTGGCGTCCTTGAAGAAACCTCCCCAGTTGCTCGCGCTTAATTCGGCCACGCTGTTGACCCCGAGCCCGCCAAGGCTGTGGCCGCTGATCAACACGTCCTTGGCGGCGATGCCGTTGGCAATGGCAAACGCGGCGACAGCCTTGAGCAGATTGTCGAAAGCGTTTTTTGCGTAGTTGCTGGCGTAATCCGATGGTCCGATCGCTGCCAGCAAGTTGTTTTTCATGTCGCCAAAGGTATCGCTATAACCCAGCCCGCCGGTGCCACGAAAGGCAACGCCGATGCCAACCAACTTGCCGGCGGCGTCGTATTTGCCAAGTACTTCGGCTTCGGCGCTGGTGAAGCCGTCCTTCTCACCGAAGAACGTACCCTGCGCCCCGACCTTGCCTTGATAACCCAGCGCGGTCGCGGCAACGGGTGCCCATCCCGTCGCCGGCAATGGCTGGCCGGTCGGCGTGTAGGCATACAGCGTGAGTGCGATGGCGTCGCTGTACAACGCTTTGCCATCGGCATTCCTGTAATCGAACAATCCCATGTTGTGCCCTCTCTTCCTTTAAAAACCCGGCAGTTTCGTCTGGAACTGCCGGCGCTGCCTAGAACTGCCAGTCGAGCGTCAGGCCCACCCCGTGGTCCTTCTCGTTCGCGCCGATCAGCCCGTTGTAATCCAGGTTCACCCGCACATCGCGGTTGAGCGCCAGCCCCGCCCGCACGCCGACTACGGCAGCGTCGCGATCCATCGACACACTCTGCACGGTGAACGCGCTGTTGCCATTGGCAAACGCCAGATGGCTGTCAGCGTCGACACTGCTCAGGTTGTGCTGCCAGCCCAGGCTCGCCCCCAGTTCCAGTTGATGCTGGTCCGACAGAGCAAAACTGCGTTTGGCGCGTACGCCGAGCGTCGACAACAGCACATCGCGGTTGTCTTCGCCACCTTTGAGCGCGGCGGCATCGCCTTTTTCGGTAAAGCTGTCGGTGTTCAGGTGCACGTAAGACAGGTTGGCGAACGGCTCAAGGTTCATCGGTTGCAAGCCCAGATCGTAAGCGGCTTCAGTGAACAATTGCGCCGTGCTCGCGTCGCGTTTGGTCTTCTGCTTGCCGCTGACGTCAGCGAACTGCAGATCACGTTTCGCGTCGATGCGATGCCAGCTGTAGGCGCCGCCAACGGTCAGGCGCAGTGCATCGATTTGATGCCCCAGATACGCACCGAGGTGGTAGCTGTCAACCGAGGCTGACGAATGCGTGCCGCTGCCCATGCTCAATGAACTGTCGCTGTAACCAGTAACGAAGCCCAGGCGGGTATCTTCAGCAATCAAGCCATCGACACCGGCCAGCAGACCACCGATGGAGCTGGTCGAATCGGCGTTTTTATTGCCGCCATCGCTGGTGCCCCACGAACCCAGCACCTTGACCCAGGCATTGCTGCGATCATCAGTCGGTGCATCGGCGTTGAACAGATCACGCTCGCGCAGGCGTTCGCCGACTGCCTCGCGCAGGTAACGGCTGTCGTTGATCAACAGCGTGCCGATCGCCGGATGAATCTCACCGGATAACTGCTGGAACGCTTGTTGCGCCACGGCCGCATTGGGCGACAGCAGCAGGGTTTCGAACAGCGCATTGCCTGCGCCCAGCCGCTCGGCAGCCGCACCGACCGCTCGCTGGTTTGGCGTCAGACCGACACTGGCGAACGACGCGCCATTGCGCCCAACCTCCAACTGAACGCCACTGGCCGAATACGCCAGGGTGCCGCCGAGAAAGGCGTAGTCGGGCAGCACCTGGCCAAATTGCCCTTCGATACCGCCCGCCGCTTGCAGGATATTGAACTGCGTACCGAGCAGGCTTTTCACCTCAGTGGTGGTCAGCAGCGTCGGGCTGTTTTCCAGTGACAGACTGACCGTGGCCCCCTCGATCACTGCCTTGCCATCGGCGACAATCCTGTCGCTGGCGGTCGGCGAGACTTCCACGGCATAGGTCGAACCCGGCTCGAAGGTCACGTCACCCGCAACATTCAGGGTGCCGATGGAGTTGCCCGGCGCCACCGTACCGCCGTTTTTCACCGACAGTGCGCCGATGCGGCCGTTACCGCCAAGGATGCCGCTGTCATTCACGGTGACCGCCGAGGCCAGCGAACCGTTGATGGCCAGTCGGCCCTGATTGACCAGCGTCGGGCCGGTGTAGCTGTTGTTGCCGGTCATCACCAGCGTACCGATGCCCTGCTTGGTCAAGCCGCCGTGGCCGGAAATGTCGTTGCGCCAGGTGTCGAGGCCGCAGGTGATGTCGCTGCACAGACGCTCGGTCGGTTTGCCTTGATCGATGATCGCGCCGATGCCAGGCAAATCCGCGACAAACTGGCCGGAGCCATAGGCTCCCTGAATGCGGAACTCCTCAGGAATGTCTTTCTCGGTGACGAACATGGCCGGGCCATCAATGCCTTTGCGCAGGTTGATCATGCCCCAGCCATACAAGGCGTCGATGCCCGGTGCGCCGAGGTCGGTCGCGGTGGTACGCAATACCGTGGCGACCTGATCGCCGCTCATGTACGGGAAGCGTTCCATCAGCACGGCCATGGAGCCGGCCACGTGCGGCGCGGCCATCGAGGTGCCGTTGTAATTTTTGTAGCCGGTGGTCAGGTTGTCGGCGTTGGTGCCTTCGATGATTGCGCTGTAGATTTTCGTGCCCGGCGCCGAGACGCATAAGCTCGCGGTGTAGCCGCAACGCGAGGAAAACGTACTCATGATGTACGGATTGGCGCTGGCCAGATCAGGGTTCTTCTGCAATGCGGCGACGGTGATCCAGTTCGGCGCAATCTCCGGGACAAAATAACCGAGGCCGGCAATGGCATCCGGATTGTTGAGGTTGTAGTCATTGCCGGCGGCGAAGATTGTCACGATACCGCTGCGTGCGGCGGCGATGGCACCGTCATACGCGCCACCGGCTTTGGTTCCGAGCAACGTGCGGATTTCGTTGAACTGCAACTGCGCGTCATTGACGGTGAAGTGCGGGTACGCCGGATCCTTGCCGCCGAGGTCGAAGCGGTCGGTGATGCCGATGCCCCAGCTGTTGTTGATGATCCGCGCGCCGCTGGCGATCAGAGCATCCCAACCGGCCTTGTACACCGCGCCGTCGTTGCCGCGCACAATGCCGTCTTCCGGGCCCGGGTCGCCGTTGTCGGCGCTGATGATTTGCGCCCCGAATGCCACGCCGTGCATCGGCCCGCCGTCACGACTGCCGGCGGCGATGCCACCAACGTGAGTACCGTGGGCGCCGAGTTTGCCATCGGAGCCGACCGAGGGCGAACCGTCATAGCGGAACGCGTCGCCCGCTTTCACCGGAATGTACGGGTCGGTGTATTCGCGGATCCCGCTGGTGACCAGGGTGATGACTTTATTGCTGCCGGAAAACTCCGGGTGCGCGGCGTAGACCGGTTGATCGAAGATGCCCAGTTTCACGCCTTTGCCGGTGTAGCCAGCGGCGTAGGCGTAATCGGCACCGATGGCGCTCAGGCCCCAATCGGCCTGAAACTCGTTGCTGCGCCAACTTGAAGGATCACCGCTGCGTCCGGTTTCCACGTAAGGCGCGGCCTGCGCCGTGCCGATAGCGCACAACACCGCGAATGTCAGGGTTTTCATGGCAAAACGGCCACCCGTTTGCGCGGGGGTATTGTTGTTATTCATCCAGCGACCTTCCTTAGTGATGTTGCGAAAAATCCTGATCGTTCCCACGCAGAGCAATGATCGTTCCCACGCGCAGCAAAGGAATGCAGCCCGTGACGCTCCGCGTCACTGGACGCAGAGCGTCCCTAGAGGCATTCCCACGCAGAGCGTGGGAACGATCATTGCCGGGATATCTTGCTTAGAACTGCCAGTTAAGGCTCAGGCCAACGCCATGAAGCTTCTCGCGACTGGCCAGTTGTCCGTTGTAATCAAGGTTCACGCGTACGTCGCGGCTCAGCGCCAGACTGGCTTGCACGCCGACCAGCGCGGCGTCGCGCACCAGCGCCGAACTCTCGACGCGGTAAGGCGTGGCGCCGCTGGCGAAGCGCAGGTGTTGCTCGGCATCGATGTCGCTGAGGCTGTGTTGCCAGCCGAGATGGCCGCTGACATCGAGCGATTGCGCTGGCGACAGATTGAAGGTCTTGATCGCTCGTACGCCGAGGGTGCTGAGCACCGCGTCACGCTGATCGCCCGAGCTTTTCAGCGCGGCGGCATCGCCCTTCTCGGTAAACCCTTCTGTGTCGACGTGCACATAGGCGAGGTTGACGAACGGCTCCAGCGCCAACGGTTGCAGGTGGAGTTGATACGCCGCTTCGCCGAACACTTGCGTGGTGCTCGCATCGACCTTGGCCTTCTGTTTGGCGCTGACCTCGCCGTACTGCAGATCACGTTTGACGTCGCCGCGATGCCAGCTGTACGCCGCGCCAGTACTCAGTCGCCACGCGCCGATGTCGTGGCCCGCGTAGGCGCCGAGGTGATAGCTGTCGACCTTGGCCGAAGAATGCGTGCCCGAGCCCATGCTCAACGAACTGTCGCTGTAACCCGTCACCAGACCAATGCGTGTCTGCTCATCCAGCGCGCCGTCGACACCAGCCAGCAAGCCGCCAATCGAAGTGCTGTAACCCGCCGTGTCGTGGCTTGAATCGGTGCTGCCCCAGGCGCCGAGTGCTTTGACCCAGCCATTGCTTTGCGCCGCCGTCGCGTTGTGCAAACGCTCGTCCACCGCATCGCGCAATTGGCGACTGTCGTTGATCAGCATCGAACCGAGCGCCGGGTAGATTTCTCCGCTCAATTGTTGAAACGCCTGTTGCGCGGATGCCGCGGATGACGACAGCAGCAGGCTTTCGAACACCGGGTTAGCGGCGCCCAGCCCTTCGATCGCAGCGGCCACCGAGCGTTGGTTCGGGGTTTGGCCAATGCTGGCGAAGGATGTGGCATTACGTTCGATGTTGAGTTGAATGCCGCTGGCGGCGTAATCGAGGCTGCCGCCGATGAACAGGTAGTTGGGCAACACCGCGCCGAACTGGCCCTGAATGCCGCCGGCCGCTTGCAGAATGTTGTACTGATGGCCGAGCAGACTTTGCACTTGGGCAGTACTCAGCAGCGTCGGGCTGTTTTCCAGTGACAGGCTGACGGTAGCGCCGCTGATGGTCGCGCTGCCGCCGGCGACGATGCGGTCACTGGCGATGGGCGACAGTTCCACCGCGTAGGTCGAACCCGCTGCGAAAGTCACATCGCCAGCCACGTTCAAGGTGCCGATGGAATTGCCCGGCGCCACGCGACCGCCGCTGTTGGCGAGCAATGCGCCGATGCTCCCGGAACCGCCGAGGGTGCCGCTGGCGTTGACCGTCACCGCCGAGGTTAGCGAGCCGTTGACCGTGAGCAAACCGCCGTTGACCGTGGTCGGGCCGCGGTAGGTGTTGTCGCCGCTGAGGAGCAATTGCCCACCGCCGGACTTGATCAGGCTGCCTTGATACACCCGCGTCGCTGCCGCTGCATCACGGGCCATGCCGACCGCGTAATCGGTCTGATCCTGCTGACTGGCGCCGCTGGGGATGCCGTTTTGCCAACCTTTGGCCTGCAGGGTCTGCTGCCAGGCGCTGTGTTCGGCGAGGTCTTCGCGCTGACGCTGGATCAGTGCGTTATCCGAGATGTCGTTGCTCCAGACATCGCGCTGTCCGGCAGGCAGATTCGCGTCAAACGCGCCAAGTAATTGCCCCGGGCCGCGCATCGCCCGCTGCAGGTTGGCCACGCCCCAACCGACTCGTTCTGTCGGTGCGTCGGTCACCGAACCGTGCAGTTGCGTGGCTGTGGTCAGCAGCACTTGCAGCGCCTGCTGATTGTTCATGTACGGGTAGCGCTCCATCACCAGCGCCAGAGCGCCGGTGGCGTGCGGCGCCGACATTGAGGTGCCGGACTTGATCGCGTAACCGCCGCCGGGAATGGTGCTGTCGATCTTCGCCCCCGGTGTGGTGATGCACCAATACTTGGCGATGCCGCACTGGTTGTACTTCTGCTGATTGCTCTGATCGAGCCCGGACACCGCCAGCCAATGACCTTCCAGATCCGGCTGAAAGTACGGTAGCGCCGAGCGCACGCTGGCATTCGGGTAGCCGCTGTTGCCGGCGCTGAACACGTTGATCACGCCACGCCGCGAGACATCGGCAGCGGCGTCGAGCCAGGTACCTTGGTTCCAGTGCTGCGCGTAGGCGGCGTGAAGATCCGCGAGGGTGCGGTAGCTGACATCCGGCGGCTGGCTGCCCCAACTGTTATTGATCGCCCGCACGCCAGCATCGGCCAAGGCGTCGTACACCGCTTTGAAATAACGTGGATCGGGATTCGGGCCGAACAGGAAGCTGTCGTTCTTGTTGGTGTTGCCGACGTAGATCTGCGCGTTGTACGCCACGCCGTGCATGCCGCCGCCATCGCGCGAGGCGCCCATGGTGCCGACCACGTGAGTGCCGTGGGAGTCGTTGTTGGGATTGAGGGTGCCATCGACGTTGAACAGCGTGCCGTCAACGTAGCTTCCGCTCGCCAGTACCGGGTGATAACGATCCGTGGCGAACTCCGGGTGGTCGGCAGCGAAACCGGAATCGAGCGCGCCGATTTTCACGCCTTTGCCAGTGATGCCGGCGGCGTAGGCCTGGTCGGCCTGCATGCGCTCCAGACCCCAGTCACGGAGGAATTCGGCACTGCGCCAACTGGCGGCGTTGCCGGGTTTACCGGTTTCCAGGTATTGCGCCTGAACCTGGTTTGCAGAAATCACAAGCAGCAGGGTGCCGACCGAAATCGGCTTGATGCGTACGTCCATGTTCACCACTCACTTTTATTGTTTTATGCAGGTTCTTTTGCGGTGTTGCCTGTCCCCCTCACCCCAGCCCTCTCCCCGAGGGAGAGGGAGCTGACCGAGGTGTCTTGCGTCTTACATCGACCTGAAACACCGCGTCGATTATGGATTCGGTAGAGCATTTCCCTCACCCCAACCCTCTCCCCGAGGGAGAAGGAGCTGACCGAGGTGTCTTGCGTCGTACATCGACCTGAAAAACCGCGTCGATTATGGATTCGGTAGAGCATTTCCCTCACCCCAGCCCTCTCCCGAGGGAGAGGGAGCTGACCGAGGTGTCTTGCGTCGTGCATCGACCTGAAACACCGGGTCGGTGTTGGATTCGGTGACGCTCGTTCAAGTCGGTGTACGTCTGCAATATCCCCCGATCAGTCCCCTCTCCCTCTGGGAGAGGGTTAGGGTGAGGGCTGGTGAGCGACCACAAAAGCCTCATCCACCCGCGCCAGATCCTGCTCGTTCAAGGTCCCGGCGTAGTAATGCAACTTGGTCCAGGCCATCAGATAGTCGTACCGCGCCTGCGCCAGATCGCGGCGCGTGGTGAACAGTTGCTGCTCGGCGTTCAGTGCGTCGAGGTTGGTGCGCTCACCACCGAGAATGCTCTGCTTGGTGGACACCACCAGCGCTTCAGCCGAGCTCAGCGCTTTCTGATAAGCACGCAATTTGCTCACTCCGGACAGGCAGGCGCTGAACTGCCGACGCAGTTCGATCAACGTCTCGCGCGTCTTGCCATCTAGCTCGTACTCCGCCTGTTCCATGCTGCGGCTGGCCTGACGCGTGGACGCCGACACACCGCCACCGGCATACAACGGCACGCTGACTTCAAAACCGATGGTGTTGGTTTCGTAGCGCTGGTTATAGGTGTTGCCGCTTTCCGACTCGTTCTGGCGCATCGAGGCATAGGCATTGATTTTCGGCAGATGCCCGGCACGATTACGCTCCACTTCGTAGCGCGCAACTTCCACGGCTTGACGTTGCGAAGCCAGATTCGGGTTGTTGCTGACCGCCATCTCGTGCCAGGTATCGTAATTGGCCGGTTGCAGGGCGAAGGTCTGGAAGTTCTGATCCAGTGGCGCCAGATCGCCGATATCCACCGCCGGTGCGCCGACCAGTGCGCCCAATTCACGCAGCGCGGCATCCTGCTCGTTACGCGCCTCGATCTCTTCGGCAGTGGCCAGCTCATAGCGCGACTCGGCTTCGAGAATGTCGGTACGGGTGCCCTCGCCCTGCTTGAACATGTGTTCGTTCTGCTGGAACTGCTGCTCGTATGCTTTCTTCTTCGCCTGAGCGATGTCGATCTGATCCTGTGCGAACAGCGCCTTGGTGTAGTTATCCAGCACGCGCACCAGCAATTCCTGGCTTTTGCCACGGAAGTTTTCGTCGGCAAACAGCGACTGCGCGACACCTTTGCGGTACGCGGCATAAGCCTCGTAATCAAGCAGCGGTTGTTGCAGGGTCAAGGCCGAGCCGTAACTGCTGTAGTTGCGGTCGTCGGTGCGGTTGCGCGCGCGGTCATCCAGGGAAGTGGCTTTCGACGAGTTGCGCCCCTTGTTATAGGTGTAACCGAGGCGCGGCAGCAGGCCGGCACGGCCAATGGCGCGGTTCTCCAGACCCGCATCACGCTCCTTGATCGCCCCGAGGAACACCGGGTCATTGCGCAGTGCCTGTTCGTAAATCTCAAACGGCCCCATGGCCGCTACCGCTGAGTGACTCGCGAGCAGCATCATTGCCGCCCCGAGTATGGAAAGCTTATTCATACAGCCGAACATCCTTATTCCTCGGTCAACGCGGAGCCGGCCCGGTCGAGCAGCGGTTTGAACAAATAGTTGAGGAGTGAACGTTCGCCGGTGCGCACGAACATTTCTGCCGGCATGCCGGGCTTGATCACCAGCCCGTTGAGTTTTTCCATGGCCTGATCACTGACGCTGCTGCGCAGCACGTAATACGGCACGCCGGTTTTCTCATCGACCATCTGGTCGGCGGAAATAAGGCTGACTTCGCCGGGTACACGCGGGGTTTTGCTCTGGTTGAACGCGGTAAACAGGATGTCCACCGGCAAATGCGAGCCGACCTTGTCGATGAGGTTGATCGGCAGGTGCCCTTCCACTTCCAGCGTGGTGCCTTGCGGGACGATCTCCAGCAGGGTTTCGCCCTGCCGCACCACAGCGCCTTCGGTGTGCACGCCAAGATTGACTGCCACACCGTCAGCGGTGGCGATGATTTCGCTGTGCTGCAAGTCGAAACCGGCGGAAGTCAGTTGCTCCGACAGGGTGACGCTCTTCAGTTGCGCCTCGGCCAGTTGCGTGCGGACTTCCTTCTGGTATTCCTCGCCGTGCTGTTGCAGCTTCAGGCGCGACTCGAGGATGCCCTGCTCGACCCGGCCGCTTTCACCGGTGTTTTCCGCCAGTTGTTGCTGCACTTGCGACAGTTGACGCTGGTATTCCATCAAGCGGTTGCGCGGAATGTAACCGTTGTCGGCCAGCGGTTGCAGGTTGCTCAACTGTTGTTGCAACGAGTCGGCCTGGGCATTCAGATCGGTGCGGGCGCGGCGCATGCCGGCCAGTTGCGCGGTGGCGCCTTCGATGCTCGCGCGCAATGCTGCTTGCTCACGATAGAACGCCTCGCGACGGCTGCTGAACAGTTGCCGCTGCCCTTCCAGAACCAGTGCCAGGCGCGGGTCCGGGTCGTTGCTCAACTCTGCCGGAAAGGTCACTTGCTTGAGGTTGTCGCGCTCGGCCTGCCAACGCGCGAGGCTGGCCCAGGCCATGCGGTACTGCGCTTGCAGCGACTGCACGTCGGCGGCGACTTGCGTTTGATCGAGGCGGAACAACGGCTGGCCCTGCTTCACGATTTCGCCTTCGCGCACCAGAATCCGGCTGACCACACCGCTGCTCATTGACTGCACGGCTTTGCGCTTGCCCGAGACCACCACCGTGCCTTGCACCGGAATGCCTTGATCGAGCGGCGCCAGTGCCGCCCAGGTGAAGAAACTGCCGGCACCGACGATCGCCAGAATCCAGCCCATGCGCGCGAAGAACTTTGCGTCGCGTTCCGGGCGTTCGGTGATGTACGCGTGCTCCATGCTCGCTTCGTTTTCAGTGTTCATGCTTGCGCTGCTCATACACCCGAATTCCTTGTCGAGGGCTGATACTGTCGGCTCATGCTGAGCCCGCCCGGTGCCTGTGCAGCTTTTTCCCGTTGTTGTTCTTGCTGGCCGGAGAGTGCCTTAAGCACGTCCTGACTCGGGCCGAAGGCTTGCAGACGCCCGTCGTTGAGCACCAGCAATTTATCAGCCTGGGCCAGCACCGAAGAGCGATGCGTCACCAGCACCACCGTGGTGCCCTGGGCTTTGAGCGCGGCAATGGCACTGGCCAGCGCTGCTTCGCCGACGGTGTCGAGGTTGGAGTTCGGTTCATCCAGCACTACCAGGCTCGGCGTGCCGTACATTGAACGCGCCAGGGCCACGCGCTGCTTCTG
This sequence comes from Pseudomonas sp. NPDC087690, assembly GCF_044743175.1. Lineage (NCBI taxonomy): Bacteria > Pseudomonadati > Pseudomonadota > Gammaproteobacteria > Pseudomonadales > Pseudomonadaceae > Pseudomonas > Pseudomonas sp. NPDC087690. The sequence continues at coordinate 81,748 of NZ_JBIUVX010000001.1, read as the reverse complement.
GCCGCCGGACAAGCCACTGCCGTCCTCGCCCAGTTGCGTGTCGTAGCCTTGCGGCAGGCGCAGGATCATTTCGTGCACGCCGGCCTGTTGCGCGGCGGCAACGACCTTCTGTGGATCGGCCTCGCTGAAACGGGCGATGTTCTCGGCGATGCTGCCGCTGAACAGTTCGATGTCTTGCGGCAGATAACCGATGTACGGGCCGAGCTGGTCGCGGTTCCAGCGATGAATGTCCGCGCCATCGAGGCGCACCGTGCCGCCGAGAGTTGGCCACACGCCGACCAGTACGCGGGCCAGCGTCGATTTGCCGGAACCGGAAGCCCCGAGCACGCCGAGCACTTCGCCGGCATTCAGATTGAAATTGACCATCTGCAGGGTCGCCGCACGTTGCCCCGGTGGGCCGGCGCTGACCTGTTCGAAGGTGATCTGGCCTTTCGGCGGCGGCAGCGCCATGGCGTCGTCGCTGGGCGGGAACGCTTGCAGCAGTGCATCGAGACGGCGGTAAGCCAGCTTCGCCCCGCTCCACTGTTTCCACACCGCTATCAACTGGTCGATCGGGCTCAGGACACGACCCATCAGAATCGAACCGGCGATCATCATCCCGGCGGTCATGTCACCCTTGATCACCAGCAATGCGCCCAGCCCCAACACCAGCGATTGCAGGCACAGACGCAGGGTTTTGCTGAGAGAGCTGATCACCGCACCGGTGTCACTGGCCTGATTTTGCAGGCCGAGGAAACGCGAGTGCACCTGGAACCAGCGCTTGCGCAGGGAACCGAGCATGCCCATCGCCTGAATGGTTTCGGCGTTGTGCAAATGGCTGGTGGCCAACTGGCTGGACTTCTGCGAATAACCGGCGGCTTCGCCCAACGGCTTTTTGGTCATGTATTCGTTCAGGCACGCCAGCCCTATCAGCAACAGTGCGCCCGCGGTAGCGAGCACGCCGAGCCAGACGTTGAACAGGTAGATCACAAACAGATAGACCGGGAACCACGGCGCATCGAAGAACGCGAACAGCGCCGGCCCAGTAACGAATTGGCGAATGTGCGTCAGGTCGCCCAGGGATTGCCCGGCGTTGCCCTCGCCCTTGAACAGATTGCGTTCAAACGCCGCTTGGTAAACACGCAGGTTGAAGCGGCGCTCCAGCTGGCTGCCGATGCGGATCACGATAAAGCTGCGGATCACTTCCAGCATGCCGATGAAGGCAAAGAAGCCGACGACCATCAACGACAGCATCGCCAGGGTCGTTTCGTTCTGCGACGACAGCACCCGGTCATAGACCTGAAGCATATAGATGGAGGGCACCAGCATCAGCACGTTAATCAGCGCGGTAAAGCAGCCGACGCTGATCAGGATGCTTTTATAGTCACCCAAAGCCTTGAATAACGGAGCGGTGGCTGGGGCCTTCGCCATCTTCATTGATTCTTCCTGAAATGTTCGGTCTCGCCACACTTGGACGAGGCCTCAATTAATGTTCCGCTTACCTGCGAAAGATGACTTGCAAGTACCCGCTTACACTTTCATAACAACTTGCGTAATTAACAGCGGTGCAGTTGTCATTCGGCGTCTCTTATAACCAGCTTGTGGCGCTTTATATTAAAACTTTGTCGCGGATTCGATAATCAAGGCTGTTTCACTGTGTGCGTTAACGTGATCATCAGACCCGACTTCAAAGTGGTCAAGTACAGCCCGTCACGTTGTCGGCTGAAGAACTGGATTCTGGAACCTTCCTTGCCGGTGATCGACAGGCCGTCAGGATCGGGAAACCAGCCGATCGGTGCTTCATCAAGCCATGCGCCCAGGCAGTCAGCGCCTTGACCCAAAGTCTTGTTTGCGAGCAATTCGACGAGGCAAGTATTCGAAGGCTTGTCCTGCTGCTTTTGCGCTTGCGGGTCTTCATCCCGGGTAGACAACGTTGCCTGCCACTGGCCGGCCAACACCGAGGGTTCTTCGAGTCTGAGGCTGCTTGCCATGCTGTTTTCTCCTGAAATCGTGATCAGCGCCGCCGCGAGCCACGCCATTGCCTTGTAGGGAAAAGCTTTGTAGATCATGGGAATATTCGCTCCGGCGTGTAGCCTTGCTTACAGAGCAACACGATGCAAGGAGAGAAAGCGGCGCATCACGCGCCGCTTTCCTGCTTCACATCACGCTACGATGTCGCTGAATGCCGCCTGGCCTACGGTGCTGACCTGGAAATCAGCCGAGCCATGCCCGGAGAAGTCCACCGACAGCAGGCTGTTGCCGCCCGACGAAGTCAGCACTGCATCGCCCGCCGCACCGGTGAAGGCATTGACGAAGTGCAGGCCGGCGCCTTTGGTGATTCCGGTCAGATCGATTTTGTCCAGACCACTGACGAAATCGAGGATCTGATCGATCGCACCTGGCTTGGAGTCCGAGCTGGCTGCGAACACAAACGTGTCCGAACCCGCACCGCCCCACAGTTTGTCAGCACCACCGCCACCCCAGAGGATGTCGTTGCCGGCACCGCCCTTGAGCTCGTTGGCTACGCTGTTGCCGATCAGCAGATCGTTGCCCGAACCACCGATGGCGTTCTCGATGATCGCGCCCTTGGCGATGGACACGTTGCCTACCATGCCACCAACGTCGGAGAACGAGGCGTCATTGAGGTTGATCTTCTGGTTCTGGGTGAAGCCCGAGAAGTCCAGCGTATCCTTGCCGCCCGCGTCCCACACCGAGAACACCACTTTGTCACTCGACGACGAAGCGCTGAGGAAATCACGACCAGTGTTGGAGTTGAAGCCGTAGGTGGTGTCACCGGTACGGGTGGTGGTGTTGGCACCGTAGAGCTTCTGGATCGCAGCAATATCGTCCATCAGCGGGCCGGAGGAATACGCTTCTACGCCGCCCTTGCTGAAGTTCTGGTTGGTGTTGCTCTCGCTCCAGTAACTCATGATGCTGTAACCGCGGGTGTCCTGGCCGTAGGACGCATCGTTGTAAGTCGGGTTGCCATTGCCGGCGTTGTAGTCGCCAGGGTGAGCAAGGCCCAATGAGTGACCGATTTCGTGAGTCAGGGTCTGACGACCGTAGTTGTTCAGATCCGGGTTCTTGTTCTGCGTGTAGCCACTGTTGATCAGGTACCACGAGGTGCCGTCATAACCAGCACCGGTGCCTGGCAGATAGGCGAACGCTGCAGCGCCATCCTGGCCACCGCTGTAGTTACCGAAAGTCATGTGGCCGTCACCACCTGAGGCTTTCTCGGTGAAGGTCACGTTGGCCACGTCTGCCCAGGATTGCATGGCGAGCTTGGCTTGGGCTTGTTGTTGTGCACTGAATTGACTGAACCCGCTGATCCCGTGTTTGTACATCGTGCTGGACGATGCCGAAGTCAGGAACGTGTAGGTGAGTTCGATCTTGCCGCTGCCATCCTTGTCCTGGTAGGCAGCGCCGTCGCGCAGCAACTGGGTTGCGGCCTGGTCGACGGAGAAGGAGGGTTTGCCATTGACCGTGAGGTTGCCGCCACGATCGTATTGGTGGCTGAAGCTATCGATCTGGTTAAACGCCGAGCTGGCTGCGGCCAGAGGTTGCGGCGCCGCAGACAGCAAAAAAGCCTGTTCGGCGGTATCAATAGCATTAGCTTTAACTTTCGACATAAACACACTTCCTTGTTTAGCAATGGAACAGTTTTTGTCCGATAGCGACAATCTCTGGCGAGATAGTCCTATCACTCGCCCAATGAAGGCATCAGAAACCTGACACAATTTGAAATCTGACGTAAAGGATTTTTTTGAGATCAAACCGGAGTGTTTCGGGAAACTGCCGTAAACAAAGCGTGTGGCGATGAAAGAATGTTTTAGTTGTGCGGCTCTTGCCTAATTGTCTGACGATTTTCTATTTAAATATTAAATATGGGTAAGTTGTTTTTTGTTAGGCGCGTCTCAATTTGCTGCACTTTATTAGTGCGATGCCAGTGTATTGATATCAACCAAACGGCTCACCCAAACTGTAGGAGCTGACGAGTGAAACGAGGCTGCGATCTTTTGACTTTGCCTTTCAAAAGCAAGATCAAAAGATCGCAGCCTGCGGCAGCTCCTACAGGGGAAAAGCGAGTCAGCTACCAGTCCGGATCTTGTTCCAAACCCGCGTGCGGATGCGGTCGATATTTAGCGGCATTGCTTCCAGCGCGAACAATTTGCCCATCATCTCCGGACTCGGATAAACCTTGGTGTCGTTCTTGATTGCCGGATCGATCAGGCTGTCGGCTTGCTCGTTGCCGTTGGCGTAGTGCACGTAGTTGCTGATGCTGGCCATGACGTCCGGGCGCAGGAGGTAATTCATGAACGCATAACCGGCCTTCTCGTCCGGGGCATCGGCGGGCATGGCGACCATGTCGAACCAGATTGCCGCGCCTTCCTTGGGAATGTTGTAGCCGATGTCGACACCGTTCTTGGCTTCCTTGGCGCGGTTTTCCGCTTGCAGGATGTCGCCGGAGAAGCCGACGGCCACGCAGATATCGCCGTTGGCCAGGTCGCTGGTGTACTTCGAGGAATGGAAATAGCTGACGTACGGCCGCACTTTCATCAATAAGGCTTCGGCCTTCTTATAGTCCTCGGGATTTTTGCTGTGGGGCGGCAAGCCCAGATAGTTGAGCGCCGCCGGGAGCAATTCCGGGCCGTTGTCGAGAATTGCCACGCCGCACTTCTGCAGCTTTTCCATGTATTCGGGCTTGAAGATCAAGTCCCAGGAATCCACCGGAGCGTTGTCGCCCAGCACCGCTTTGACTTTCGCGATGTTGTAGCCAATGCCGGTGCTGCCCCATAGATACGGGAAGCCATGCTCGTTGTTCGGATCGTTGACCTGCAAGGCCTTGAGCAGCACTGGATTGAGATTCTTCCAGTTCGGCAACTGGCTCTTGTCGAGTTTCTTCAGCGCTCCCCCTTGAATCTGCCGGGCCATGAAATGGTTGGACGGAAAGACCACGTCGTAGCCGGATTTGCCGGTCATCAACTTGCCGTCGAGGGTTTCGTTGCTGTCGTAGACGTCATACGTGACGCCGACGCCGGTTTCTTTCTGAAAATTCTTCGTGGTGTCTGGCGCGATGTAGTCGGACCAGTTGTACACCTTGACCGTTTCCGCCGCCTGAGCGAGGGAAACGGCAAGCATCAGCGGTGCCAGAGCAAGGGTCTTTCGGATCATGGGGCGATTCCTGTGTAGGTTTTTTTGTTGGCAGGCAATCAAAGGGATCAAGCGATCAGAAAATCAGCACGTAGGTTTTGCGCACGGTCTCCTGGATATCCCAGATGCCGAGCGAGTTGGCCGGCAACATCAGTGCGTCGCCACCTTGTATGTGCAGGGTTTCACCCCCGCCGTCCGGGGTGAACGTGCAGCGCCCGGAAATGAAATGGCAGAATTCCTGTGCGGTGATCTGCCGGCGCCAGCGTCCGGGGGTGCATTCCCAGACGCCGGTTTCGACGCCGTCGTCGCGCTCGACGCTGGTGGTAGAGGCAACCGCGACCGGCTCGCCCAGCGGCACCGCCACCGGATTGGATTCGTCGAGTGGCAATGTCGCGGTGTTCTTGAATTGCGTAATACTCATGGTCTGACCTGTCTGTTCGATAAACGACGTTTAGTGCATGAAACCTTCCATGAAGCCCGCCACCTGACTGGCCAGTTTGCGCCGCCATGGCGCGGTCGCCGGGTTGGCCAGGGTCTGGTCTTCGTGGACAAAACTTTTGATGATTGCGTTGTAACCGAGCCAGCGGCATGGCTCCGGCTCCCACGCGCGCAACGCATGAATCGCGCCGTCGGGCAGCACCCATGGCTGTTGAGTCAGTTCGCTGTCACGCTCCAGAATCAGATCCGCCAAGGTACGGCCGCCGAGATTGCTGGCGCCAACGCCCTCGCCGCCATAACCGCCCGACAATGCAATGCCGTTGGCGCGGTCGCAGAGCATGTGCGGTTTGAAGTGTCGGGACATGCCGAGGTTGCCGCCCCAGGCGTGGGTGATCTGCACGTTTTTCAGTTGCGGGAACAGCTCGCCGAACAGATAGCGGCGCAGTTCGACTTCATCGCGGGTCAGGTCAAAGTTGTGCCGCAGCTTGCCGGCAAACTGGTAGCCGCCACGGGCGCCGAAGATCAGGCGATTGTCGGCGCTGCGCTGGCCATACGTGACCTGGCGGCTGAACTCGCTGAACGCTTGCCCACGATTGAGCCCGATTTCATCCCAAGTGGCGGCAGACAACGGCTCGGTGGCGACGATCAGGCTCTGCACCGGTAACTGATAGCGACCCAACGGCGGCAAGGTCACCGAATAACCTTCGACTGCCGGCACGATCCAGTGACTGCGCACGCTGGCCTTCGCAGTACGCAGGCTGCCCGACTGCCAATGGGTGACCGGGCTATTTTCGTAGATTTTCACACCCATGTTCTGCACGGCCCGCGCCAGACCGCGCACCAGTTTGGCCGGATGGATGGTCGCCACGTGCGGCGCATAAATGCCGCCATAAGGCTTGGCCACACGGATCTGCTGCGCCAGTTGCTCGGGGCTGAGCCAGCGGTAATCGTTGTCGGTCAAGCCTTGGGCGTGCAGTTTGCTCAAGTAGTCGCGCAGGGTGGCTTCCTGTTCCGGATAGCGCGCAGCACAGTAAAGAACGCCGCCCTTGCGGTAGTCGCAGGCGATGCCTTCACGCTCAAGGACAACCTCGACTTCATCGGGAATGCTGTGCAGCAGGTCGAACGAGGCTCGGCGCTGCTCTGGCGACAAACCGGCCAGCAGCCGATCCTCGCCGAGCAGATTCCCCATCAGCCAGCCGCCATTGCGGCCGGAAGCACCGAAGCCGGCGGTTTGCGCCTCGACGATGGCAATGTTCAGGCCGGGGGCCAGTTTCTTCAGGTAATACGCAGTCCACAATCCGGTGTAGCCGGCACCGATGATCGCCACGTCGACGTCCAGGTCCCGCTCAAGCTCAGGCCGCGCAATCAGCGGCTCATCGAGTTGATCCATCCACAAGCTAATAGTGCGCCACGCCGGCATGCAAGACTCCGCCACTGAAAACCTTCGATGGCGTCGATCCTAGTGCGTGAGCTCAGCCGATGTCTTGCGCGCGTGTCCGCAAAGAAATTTGTTTGGCGTAAGCCTTCGGTGACTGCCCGGTGTGCTGGCGGAAGCAGCTGTAGAACGCCGATAACGAATTGAACCCGGCGGCGAACGCCAGCTCATCGATGCGCACGGGTGGCGCGGCATTGTCCAGCGAACGGAGCAAATGCTGCAGGCGCGCCTGATTGACGTAACGGTAGAAACTTTGCCCCAACACCTGATTGAGCAGGTAGGAAATCTGATTGCGACTGTACCCGCACTCCTTCGCTACCCGCTGCAGGTCGAGTTCGGGATCGAGATAGGCTTGTTGTCTTTCGAAGTATTGCTGCAGGTCTTCAGCCATGAAACTCAGTTGGCGTGGCGACAAACCCAGGCGACTGACTGCCGGCCGCTGGCTCGCCGTGGTGCTGCCATTGCTTTGTGTGCGCACCAGAGAAGCATATTCATTGACGCGCCAGATCAGCCCGTCCTTGACCGTGATCGCTTCGCTGGAACGAAATGACACCAGCCCCTCACCGCCACGCAGAGTCACTTCGTATTGAATGAACGCGGTGTTGCCATCCACGCGGATTCGATCGCAATGCTCGAGCAGTTCGTCGGATTCTCGCGGCATGCTGACGCGCACGTACTCGCGTAACTCTTCAAGGCCGAGAACACGGTTCTGAAAAAAATCGTTGTATTGAATGTCCGCGTGATACAGCGCCATCACGCTGTCCAGATCCCGATGCTTCCAGCTCAAGTGGTAGCGCATGACCGTGGCGGACGTGGCTTCGCTCTGGTCGGGGCCGTCGTCTTCGGCGTGCATAAAATGCTCATCGCAAAAGAGTCGAGCTTGCCCAAATTCGACACTGGCAGCAATGGCCCATAGATAGTGGCCATTTGACCATGACGCTCACCGAGCGTGACATACATCAAAAAAATCAAAGCAATCGCCAAATGAACTGAAAACTCTCACAGGAATTTCACATCGAGATGCTACTTTTAATGTCAGTCACCGGTTGAGCCAATGAAGGCTCTTCCCACCTAACATGAGCAAACGGAAGCGCTCGATGAAGAAGGCGGGCAACACATGAATAAAGGGTCAAGCAAAGTCACGTTCCCCAACGCTTGCCAGCTGATGCGCTGGCATTTTCATCCCATGGGTTTCGAGGCAACAATGGATGCGCCGGGCAGCATGATTGCCCGTTTGTTCGATCGAGTCAGTGGTGAAACGATGATCGCCATCGCCGGCATACCGTGCGCTACGGTGATGAATGCCGCTGATGTCGAGCGAATTATTGAAGCGGTGGAGGATGAGTTGGAAGCCTTTGTACCTCCAGAGTCTCTCAGGAGCTACGCATAAGCGTCTGATTCAAAACGAAAAGCCCGCATTCTTGCGGGCTTTTTTATGGTCAGGCGATAGACTTTTCCAGTCGGTGATCGGCGAAGAACGCTTTGCCTTTGCTTACCCGGTCGGACGCCCGTGGCATGTTAACGGCCTGAGTATCCTGCGGCTCGACATACCAATAACAATGACTGACAGCGCGGGTAATACCGACATAAGCCAGGCGCAGGATTTCGTCCTTTTGCGCCGTGTCATACGGTTCGCTGTCGCCATTTTTGCCCAGCCCGGCCATGCGGTAGACCTGATTCTTGTAAGGCGAACTGGTCAGATGCTGGCAATCACCTAGCAGAAACACTGCATCGGCTTGCAGACCCTTGGCACTGTGATAAGTCAATTGCTTCAGCCTGCGAGCGTCGTACGGCAAACTCGAATCAACATTAACTACTGCTTGAATATGCTCTTCAATCAATGACTTATCGCTACTTTTTCGATACAACATCAAGATTGAATGACCTTGGCGGTAGTGTTCGGCAAGGCGCCGCCCCAAGTCCTGATCATCGCGTTGCAGAACGTTGACCGGCTGCAAATGCTTCGGCTCGCCGCTGGCCTTGGCCTTCTTGCCGGGAATCGCCGGCGCTGCCCGGACAATGTGCTCGGCCGCGTCGATGATGTGTTGATGACTGCGATAATTCTCACTGAGCATCACCCGCGTGGTACTCGGCGACGGGAATTCCTTGTTGAACTCCATGAAGTAACTCGGCGAACTGCCCCGCCATCCGTAGATGGACTGCCAGTCGTCCCCCACGCATAACAACGACGAGCGCTGCGCTCCCCGACCAACGTGCATCGCCGGTCCACGACTGCGGATTTCAGTCAGGCTGGCGCGGATCCACGAGACGATCTGTGGCGACACATCCTGAAATTCATCGACCATCAGGTGCGACATCGGCCGCAGCAGCTCATCACTCAACAGCTTGAGATTCTCTGGCGAATGCTCGCTGAACAGCGCAAACATGCGGTTGTACGTCATCACCGGCGGTTTCTGGTCCAGCAAATGATCTTCAAACGCCCGCCAGAACAGGCTCAGGGCTTCAAAGAAAAACCGGTCCGTGTCGTCCTTGGCAAAACTCATGCGCCCGACAGCGTCCGGAACATCCAGCCCTAGATTCTCGATAAAGCCTGCGGCGGCGACAAAACAATCGAGCAAAGGCGCCGATGCCAACTCGCCTTTGACCTTGTAGTCGAACCCGGGCCCCGCGCTGGCATCGCCTGCCAGGGTCGCTAAAACACGCTTTGATGATTCGTAACTATCCATCCAGATCAATGGCTTACGACAGAAAGCTTGAAACAGGGTGCGCTTTACTGCCCACTCCGCCCGAACTGACAGCTTGGCGTTGGGGCGGCAAGCCTGAGGATTCTCCCGGGGATCAAAGCCAAGCACTACCCAAGCATCGAGTGTCGGAATATACCCGTGGCAATGGAACGTCGACCCATTGATATCAAAGGTCTGCCGGTTCGGCTCAATGCCTTTGATCGGCCAGGCGCCGGCGCGCAACCACAGGTCCTCGATGGCATCGCACAGTTCCTCGTCGCGCTTGGCTGCCAATTCGGTCACCGCCATGCGTTTCTGTACGTCAGGATGATCGCGCTCCAGTTCCTTGAGCTGCAATCCTGCGCGCGACAGCGGTTGAATCAACTGGCGGAAACGCTCGTCCTCGTTGAATAACCGGTGATAGCAGGCGTTCAATTGTTGGCGTTGTGCATCGTTGATGCGCAGGTCGAACGGATTGCTATCAACCTCCTCGTCGCCGCCCTGTGGCCGCAGGCTAAGGTTCTCGAATGCCTGCAAGCGCTCGAATCCGGGCAGGCTGCGAATCATCGGTAAGATCCGCGAGTGAAAGGTTCGCACCAGCTCGCGCGCCTGTTTCAGTGTGAGTGCCTGATCCCAGAGTGCGAACAGCTCGATCAACTTATTGACGAAATCCTTGCGCGACTCGCGAGTGAAGGTCACCACCGTCATCGAGTCCAGCTCGAAGCCGAGGTAATGGGTCAACAGCAGGATGCGCAACACCAGCGTGGTGGATTTGCCGGCACCGGCGCCAGCCACCACCGAGGTCGACGGCGTATCGCTGAATATCATTTTCCATTGCGCAACGCTCGGTTGCGCATGCTCAGGCAACAAACGCGCGACATCGGCCTTCATGCGCTTTTTCAGCTCGGCCGTCAGCGGCAGCCGCCAATCGTCGAACAGATGATTGTCGACACTCGGCGGACGATGCTCGGTGCTTCGGCTGTCGCGGATCAGCAGGACTTGCCGACCCTCTTCCAGACCTTCGAGCTTGCCTTCTCTAAAACCATATTCGACGCCAGCGGTGTGCCCGCTGCGAAAGCCATCTGCCTGGCCATGCAACCATGAAGCACGATGCTGGGCGCGCAATCGCGTCAATCCGTGGCCAAAAAAGCGCGCGGCCAAGCGTTTGAACCATGGCATCTCGGCCAAAGGGCGAAGCTCGGAGGGAAGATCGGGAGTGTGTTGCGCCACGCTGACGGGCTCCAGTGTGTGAGGCTGTTGCGGCTATGGTGTCTGTATTTGCCGTTGAGTTCTAGCGAAATGCTTACAGGTCATTGGTTTAGGCGATCAATTGAAGGTGAGACCAGACGATTTCGAGTGGCGTTCTCATCAATAACTTAGATAATAATGCCGCACTTTTTACGCTTTTTATCGATGGTTAACTGATAGATGATCGCCGTCATAAACCAACGGTCTCGTGTCGGGTGCAACCATCGCGCCCCATGACGAGCCTTTTGAGGAGACGATCATGCTTGAACTCAGACCTTTCAGCTCGCTGGGCGGCGCCCATCACGGCTGGCTGGATGCTCATCACCATTTTTCGTTCGCCGAGTATTACGACCCGCAGCGCATGAGCTGGGGCAATCTGCGCGTGTGGAACGACGACATCATCGCCGCAGGTACCGGTTTTCCGCAGCATCCGCACCGCGACATGGAAATCATCACTTACGTCCGTGAAGGTGCGATTACTCACCAGGACAATCTTGGCAACAAAGGCCGTACTGAAGCGGGCGACGTGCAGGTAATGAGTGCCGGTACCGGCATTGCGCACAGCGAGTACAACCTGGAAGCGCATGACACCAAGATCTTCCAGATCTGGATTCTGCCCACCGAAACCGGCGCGCCGCCTTCGTGGGGTGCAAAACCGTTTCCAAAGGGCGAGCGTGAAGGCTTCGTGACATTGGCCAGCGGCAAGGACGGCGATGACCAGAGCCTGCGCATTCGGGCCGATGCACGTTTGGTGGCTGCGAATATCAAGGCTGGGGAAACCGCAGAGTATCGACTGGATGAAGGACGCCGCGCCTATCTGGTGCCAGCAACCGGCGTGATTGAAGTCAACGGCTTGCGTGCGCAAGCTCGAGACGGTGTCGCGGTTGCGCATGAGCAGGTGCTGACCGTCACGGCGATTGAAGACAGTGAAATCGTTTTGGTGGATCTGGCTTGATCGTTTGAACGCGAGCCACAAAAAAGGGGCAACCATGACGGTTGCCCCTTTTTTATCTTCGCTTTGCAAACTCCGTATTTTGGGGAGATTTATCCCCTCTCTACTGGGTTATCTGCAGGCTCGGATCATTTGGTCGAAATAGCGCCATCCACTAACGTCTGCGCTTCGGCCACCAGTTGCTTGAGGTGGTCGTCGCTGACGAAGCTTTCGGCGTAGATCTTGTAGATGTCTTCGGTGCCGGATGGACGCGCTGCGAACCAGCCGTTTTCGGTCATCACTTTCAAGCCACCAATCGCCTGATCGTTACCCGGTGCGTGGCTGAGGATGCTTTGGATCTTCTCGCCTGCCAGTTCAGTGGAAGTGACCTGTGCCGGCGACAGTTTGCTCAGCAAGGCTTTTTGTTCAGGATTAGCCTTGGCATCGACACGCACCGAGAACGGCTCGCCCAGTTCATCGGTCAGCGCGCGATAAGCCTGGCTTGGATCGCGCCCCGTGCGGGCAGTCATTTCAGCCGCGAGCAAGGCCGGAATCAGACCGTCCTTGTCAGTGCTCCAGACACCACCGTCCTTGCGCAGGAACGACGCGCCGGCGCTCTCTTCCCCGCCAAAACCCAGCGAGCCGTCGAACAAACCCTCGGCAAACCATTTGAAACCGACCGGCACTTCATACAAGCGACGTCCCAGACGTTTGGCAACGCGATCGATCAGACCGCTGCTGACCACGGTTTTACCGACGGCAGCGTCGGCACGCCATTGCGGGCGATTCTGGAACAGGTAATCAATCGACACGGCCAGATAGTTGTTCGGCGCCAGCAAACCACCGGACGGCGTGACGATACCGTGGCGGTCGTGATCCGGGTCGCAGGCGAACGCCACGTCGAAACGCTCTTTCAAGCCGATCAAGCCCTGCATGGCGTGGCTGGACGATGGGTCCATGCGAATCTGGCCGTCCCAGTCGACGGTCATGAAACGGAAAGTCGAATCGACTTCCTTGTTGACCACGTCCAGGTCTAGACGATAGTGCTCGGCAATGGCCGACCAGTAGCGCACCCCTGCTCCGCCCAGCGGATCAACGCCCAGACGCAATTTGGCGTCACGGATGGCATCGAAATCGATGACGTTGATCAGGTCGGCAACGTAGGTATTCAGGTAATCGTGGCGATGGGTCGTGCCAGCCTTGAGCGCCTGCTCGTAGCTGATGCGCTTGACCCCGGCCAGCTTGTTGGCCAGCAGTTCGTTGGCCTTGGCTTCGATCCACTTGGTGATGTGAGTATCGGCCGGACCACCGTTGGTTGGGTTGTATTTGTAGCCACCGCTTTGCGGCGGGTTGTGCGACGGCGTAATGACGATGCCGTCAGCCAGGCCCGAGGTACGGCCACGGTTGTAGCAAAGAATTGCGTGCGAGATAGCGGGCGTCGGGGTGTATTCGTCACCCTCGGCGATCATCACGGTCACACCGTTGGCTGCCAGAACTTCCAGCGCACTGGCGCCGGCCGGGGTCGACAAGGCGTGGGTATCGATGCCGACGAACAACGGGCCGGTAATGCCCTGGGCTTCGCGGTACAGGCAGATGGCCTGGCTGATCGCCAGAACGTGCCATTCATTAAAACTCAAATCGAAGGAACTGCCGCGGTGTCCGGAAGTACCGAACGCCACTCGCTGAGTGGAAACCGATGCATCAGGTTGGCCCGTGTAGTAGGCCGTTACCAGTCGCGGGATATCGACCAACAATTCTGCCGGTGCCGGTTTGCCCGCAAAAGGACTGAGTGTCATGCAAAACCTCTGAGATCGAGTGGTTCAGGAAATACAGCGCAGTTTACTGGCAGTTTGACCGCAGTGCGATGGGATGTATCCGGATCAACTCAGATGTTTTTTAACGTCAGTCGCCGAGGCCAGTCGCAGTGCATCGGCGACCCGTCCTACCACATCTGGCAGATCGTGATCACTGTGACTGATCGGGCTCAAGCGCAGGTGATGTGGATAATGGCCGTTGAGGCTGAACAGTTCACCGGGGGCGATAACGATCTGCTGTCTGAGCAGGCGCTGGAACACTTCGTTCATGTCGACCCGACGTATCGAACGTAGCCATAGGGTTGCGCCACCTTGCGGTTCGACAATCTGCAGCGCATCGCCCAGACGCTCACGCAGCAAGTGGATCAATTGCGTTCGACGCTCCTTGAGCAAACGTCGCAGCACCTGCAAATGCTGGTCGATGCGGCCACTCGCAAACAATCGTGCGAGGGCTTTCTGGCGAGTCGCCGACAATCGAAACGAGCGCAGCAGGAAATGCCGTTGCAACTCGGTGCGCCACTGCCGTGACAAGACAAAACCGTAGGGCGCTTCGACCCCGATAAGTTTGTCGAAAGCGCTAAACACCAGCAACCGATCAGGATCCAGCCAGTCGCGCAGGCGCTGGGCATATGGCTCGTCGGCCAATTCGCTGCTGCAGTCGTTCTCCAGCACCCAGGTGCCATGGTTGGCGAGCAGTTGGGCAATCAACTGCCGATTGGCGTCCGGCCCGAGACTGCCGTGCGGCAAACTCAATGACGAAGACAACAGGATCAACCCGACTCGTTCGGACTGAAGCAGCATCACCAGTTGCTGCGGATCAAGCTGACCGTCAGCCTGCAACGGCAATTCGATCACCCTCACCTGCGCGGCTTCCAACAGTCGCAGGATCACCCAGTCGCAGGGTGACTCCACTAGCACCGTCACGTCTCGCAACTGCAGTACGCAGATCAGAATTTCCAGTACCGAACGCAGGTCGGCGCCTATGTACACGTCATCCGCGTGCCAGCAGTTAACCGGGGAAACGGTATATCGCGCGGCCAGAACCGTGCGCAGCTCCAGTTCACCACAGGGCTGCGCCAATGATTGTGGCTGGCGAGGGTACTGGCGCAGCAACTCGCGTTCGAGCATCAACAACGGACTGTCCAGAGACTGCAATGAAGCCGGCTCATCTGCACTCAGTACGCACATTCCTGGGAGGCGCGCATTGCCATACACCGCTTCAAGCACGTCGCTACCGTTGGCAGCTGGTGCCATCAGCGCGGACGCCTGGGCGTAATAGCCGGACTTGGCAACCGAATAGACCCGCCCTTCTTTCTCCAGCAACGAATAGGCGTACTGAATGGTCGAGATCGAGACATTCAAACGCTCCGCCAACTGCCTTAATGAAGGTAAACGCAGCGCACAGCCACTGACGGAGGCGTTGATCAACACGGTCAGATATCGATAAACCGCCTGATACGCGAAATCATTTTCCCGCCGGTATTTCATGGCTGCGGATCCGCGAGCCATTGCACTGCGACTCTCGCAGAAATCACGTTCAACCTTCCGCCGACCGCTCATTTGCGGCCGTTTGCGTGACAGCTGTCGCCGGTTTCTGCGAGTTCTGCTGCTCTAGCGACTCAGGAATCTGGATTACGCTCATGGCGTACAAACGGGCAATCAATTTCACCGGTAGCCCGCTGACCTCGGTCATCCACTTCATCACTTGTTCCGGGGCATGCAAGCCTTGCATGGCACGGTGCAAATCCGGCAATGCCACGAGCATGCCCGGATGACATTTGCGCAGAAATATTTCGAGCCCCGCGCCACTGTCGATAAAGGGCGCAAACAGCAGACACGTCAGCTGGTTTTCACTGAGATTGAAGGTTTCCTGCAAGTGACTGGCAGCGTGTATTCGCCGCTGTTCAAGATCCAGCAGGTTGCCGTAGGTTGCCAGCAAATGCTCACAAACCGGCTCGGGCACCTGATTGCGGCGCAATGTTGCGAGAGTGTCTTGCAGATAGACGGCAACACCGCTCTCATAGGTCTGGTCTTCGATGACACTCGCGTGCAATCCATGCAGGTGCGCGGCCACCAATGGCTCAACGAACTCGTGATCACCTTGATGCAGCGTCAGGTCGTCGGCCTGAAATCCGAGGAAGTCACTGAGCAAAGGCCAGCGCTCTTCGAGTTTGCCGACAATCATGTCGTTGATGTCGATGAAGCTGGAGCGACGACACGCCTCGAACTGCCCTTCCGGACGCCACGGCAATTGCTCGCCCTCCGTGTAAAAATGCCGGTAGTAGTCGCTACCCAGCCCGTCAAGCATCGGAAATAACGCCTCGAAACCGCGATGATTCGCCGGTAATCCGCCAATCCCGGCTTTGAGTGCCGCCCGATTGAGTCCTTCCAGAAACAGTGTCTGCCGACGAGGAGGCTCAGCGCCGATCATCGCGTCGACACCGTTGTTCCAGCGAGCGATCTGGCTGTAGAACTCCGCTGTAGCCAGGTAGGCGTCATCCCATAATTCGAGGATTTCGTTCGACGTTCGGCGATGCCCCGACATCAGCAGATTGACGCGATTAGCCTCGCGACTGGCTTCACTGACCACCGACTGGAAATCGAAGGGAGCAACCTGTCGCTGATCCACCATCAATAACTCGACCCGAGGATCGTCGTAGAGAAACAGCGCGCCGTAGCTGCGGTGCATGTTCTGCAGTGCGCCATGGCTGTTGCCATTCAAGCGCAAAGAGGCAACGCGCAATTGAAAGGTCGCCGGCGCCCGACCTGCAAGGCTCAGTTGCGCGGCTCGCAGCAATGCCAACGTGTAGCAACTGTCCCGTGAGCCTGACTGGATCACCAGCACCTTGAAGGATCCGATGTGTTCCATGCCGCCGGCCGCCACCAGCAGGCGCTGGATCAACAGCTGCAAAGCCGTCCGCTCTGCACGGGAGAAGAAGCTCAATAACCGTTGCAGAACTTGCTGGTAGACGTAATTCATTGCCTGATCATGGATCGTAGTCATCGGTATTTACCCGGTATCAATAGTTTCATGCCGCGCGCACTGAAAGGTCAGTCGCACAACAATTCATCAATAAGTAATAGACGCTTGAATGCTAACACTTACGCGATCGTAGTTATTTGAAACACATGAGCAATCAAAGACTGATCAGTGCACAACCAGCGCCATTAACACACTGTTATAGAAGGATATTTTTTGCATAAAAAATACCCTAGGAAACTTCCGACAACGTCCCACGACAATTGAGTACAAGAAAAAAAGACGCTGCCTCGGAAACGCCCTACAACAATTAAACAGAAATTATCGAAGCGCACAGAAGTAGCCGTTTGATATTGCACAGGACAAATAGAATGCACAGACATGGCTCATTCCTTGAGATGAAAGTAATCATTCAATTATCAGGGCTTATATGACGATTAGAAGATACAGATCGAAAGCAAAAACCAGTTCAGTTGCTGAACGGCCGCACAGGCGAAACCAGGCAGGCTTTCATTTGGGGAGGGATAAACACAGAAGAGTCCGTGGGGTCACGGACTCTGTTCAGCAGGGTCAGGCAGGTTCGATTTGCAGTGCGACCCGCTCGCGGCATGGGCATTCGTCCATGTAGCGATGAGCTTCGACGAACTCGTTGAACGGGAACACCCGGGTCTTCAACGGCTCCAGCACTCGATCGGCTGTCAGCTGGTTGATGTCACGCAGGGCACGTTGCAGCGCGACATGATCCTGAGTGATGCCAAGTTCTGGCTTGCCGGTGAAGTTGCCGATGCAGTGGACGAAGAACTGAATGTTCTTCTGGAACGCTGCACACGCCGGGAATGGCGTCTGGTTACCACCTTGCAGGCCATACAGGACAAGACTGCCGCGCGGTGCCAGGACGTCGCCGAGCAGCGACATCTGCGGGCCACCCAGACCGTCGAACACCACGTCAACACCACGGTTGTCAGTGATCTTGTTGACGCGCATCAGCAGATCTTCTTCCTCGGTGACGATGACTTTCTCGGCGCCCAGGGACAGCAAATATTCACGTTCTTGCGCTGACTTCGTCGCGGCAATCACCCGTACACCCATGGCCTTGCCCAACTGGACAAAGGACGGACCGGCGCAATGGCTGGCGTCAGTGACCAGAGCAAACTGCCCCGGCTTGACCCGTGCGAGATCGGCGTAGGCAAAGTAGGCAATCAGCAGCGGCGTGTAATGCACGCTGGCTTCGATCGGGCTGAGCACGTCCGGATAGCGGGTCAGCGCAGTGCGTGGCAATACGATCTGCTCGCCGTAGACAGGGTAGTCGTTCGGGCTTTCAGCCGGAAAACTGGCGACCTTGTCACCTACGGACAAGTCCTCGACATTGGCACCGACTGCGGTGACGACACCGGCCATCTCATGGCCAAGGCCCGAAGGCAGGCGAGCCTGAGACGAGGCCAGGTTCTGACGCCAGAGCGTGTCATACCAGCTGATGCCGATCGCTTCGACACGCACCTGCACTTCGCCAGGACCTGGCTGAGCGGCCGCATGCTCTTCGCATTTGAGCACCTCGGCGGGACCAAACTTGTGAAAACGGATCGTGCGGGACATCGCAAACCTCGTCAAAGTAACCTCTAATGCCATGAACTCTATCTGGGCTTTCGACCCAAGACTATCAGTGGCTATTAATAGTCGACATGCCTGTCATTGATTCCGCAGTATGGGCGGCATTGGCAAAACCCATGAAAAACTGCTGCCACCGTCTCAGTAAAGCTGAATTTTCCGGTGCAGAGTACCAGCCTTTCACCGTAATATTCATGCCGGCCATTGTTCTCATATGGCCGCTCTCGTCAAGCTTGATGACTCTGCCAGGACTCCAGATGAATCGTAATGACCTGCGTCGTGTCGACCTGAACCTGTTGATCGTATTCGAAACATTGATGCACGAACGCAGCGTGACCCGGGCGGCGGAAAAGCTGTTTCTCGGTCAACCTGCGATCAGTGCGGCGCTCTCGCGCCTGCGTAGCCTGTTCGATGACCCGCTATTTGTACGCACCGGGCGCAGCATGGAACCGTCTGCCCGCGCGGTGGAAATCTTCGCCCTGCTCTCGCCGGCCCTCGATTCGATTTCGACCGCCGTCAGCCGCGCGGCCGAATTCGACCCGGCGACCAGCACATCGGTATTTCGGATCGGTTTGTCCGATGACGTCGAATTCGCCCTGCTGCCGATGCTGCTCAAACGTCTGCGTGCTGAATCGCCGGGGATCGTATTGGTGATCCGTCGCGTCAATTACATATTGATGCCGGGCCTGCTGGCCTCCGGCGAGATATCCATTGGTGTCAGCTACACCACCGACCTGCCGGCCAACGCCAAGCGCAAGGTCTTGCGTCGCAGCGCGCCTAAACTGCTGCGCGCCGATACCGTGCCGGGGCCCCTGAGTCTTGATGACTATTGCGCGCGGCCACATGCGCTGGTCTCGTTTGCCGGCGACCTCAGTGGGTTTATTGATGAAGAGCTGGAGAAACTGGGTCGCAAACGGCATGTAGTGCTGGCCGTGCCGCAGTTCAACGGGTTAAGTACGCTTTTGGCGGGCACCGATATCGTTGCGACCGTGCCGGATTACACGGCGGATGCGCTGACAGCGGCTGGCGGTGTGCGAGCGGAGGATCCGCCGTTGCCGACGCGTACGTTTGAGCTGCATATGGCTTGGCGTGGGTCGCAGGATAATGATCCGGGGGAGAGATGGTTGCGGTCGCGGATTCAGATGTTTTTTGGGGATCCGGATAGTCTTTGAAACAAGGGTCGAGATCCTGTGGTTCGGTCCCGGGTAGCTGTCGCTTGATGCGCGTAGCTATCCTGTTTGATCATCGCAGGCTCCCCTTCAACGTTTTAGCGTCCGTCAGAAGGTATAGGCCTACAGAGTCACTTTGGTGTCTCACCTTCCAGCAGAAATTGATACAAGGAGCAAATATCCTGACTCCTCGATACCAGGTACTTCTCTTGCATACGACGGCGTATGACATGATCCGTATCTAGTGCTGCCCTTTTGTCACTGCCACTCAGTAGGTCAATGTAACTATCCACGTAGGGCTTCATCCCGACAACTCTCGCCACACCGTATACAAGATCACCTCCGACGGCCTGCTTACTGGCACTTTCTTGCAGTATCAACAGCCGCCAAGGTGTTTCACTGGAAAACCCTTGGACAAACCTGTCGATATAACCCGCCTTCTCTAAAGTTGTGCAGTTTGTCACCCATCTGTCTCTTCGAATCCAGTACGACAGATCAGGATCACACCTACGCACTGCTGGAAAGTGGCCAAGTAATCGGCTGTATCGGCACGCGTTCAGAGCCGATGCGTGAGATACTTTGCAGAGTTGCTGGGCTCGATGCGTTATCAACTGGTGGCATCACCAGACTTTCAACAACGCTGGTTTGCCAAGGGCCTGAATCGCTCTGCTGCGCGCAAGGCACCAGTATTTGCCTATTCTCGCAAGGACACATTGCAGTCTGATTTCGTGCAGTCACGCTTCGGCCTGCACGCAGACGCTTATCCCACTCACTAATTGTCACTTCCAGAGGCACGCCTGAAAGCTATCCGCCGAGGGCTGGGTTATGGAATGGTGCCGTATATGCAGGTCAGCGATTTGCTGAAAAGTCGGGATCTGGTGGATGTGGCCCCGGGGCATTTCACCGATATCGAGCTTTATTGGCATGCCTGGGAACTGCAATCGCCACGCATGGAAGCACTTTCCGAGCGTGCGGTCCATGCCGCGCGGCGTACCTTGAGCAGCAAGGGCCCGGTAAAGCGCTCCACCATGCCGAAGAAGTAGCTGGCGCCCGGCGGTGATGGGATCAGGACCGTGTCGAGCACTGGTATTGATCAGCGTATGCCTTGATCAGCTCGGTGGTCGCCAGCGTACGCACACGCAGCGGCGGGTCCCAGGCCGGTTCGCCGCGAAACTCGAACCATGACTCTCGCTCGCCCGGCAACCACATCTCCAGCCAGACTTCGTGCTCGCTCAACCCCTCTTTGGCCAGATGGTTATGCAGTAGCAGCCCGTAGGCCTCCAGATTCAGAAAGTCCCGCTCTTCCTTGGCGAGCTCAGCATTCTTGCTCCACTTGGGCCGTTTTAAAGTAGCCTGCTCGTAGTATTTGAAATCCACCACCGTCCAGACTTCACCCTCCTGCTTGACCAGATCGGGGCGCCGTTTGATGTGGTTGCGAGCGAAAATCCTGTAGCGCTGCTTTTGCCAGCGGGCTAGCGTCGTGGCATCGGCTATTCCAAGTGGCAGATGCTGATCATCGCAAGTCTGGAAAGCTTCGAGCCTGCCTTCACCTTCGCTCAATCCATGACACAAACAGACTGATTCCCAGACTGCCCAGAATTTTCCAACGCCCCATATCAGCCCGGTGTCCTGGTTGCTTTGTGTACCTGCATGCAGGTATCGCTCCAGCGCATCGTGCAACTGATAATAGTGAGCGTCGCGAGGTGCCGCGCAGCGGTCGATACTTTGCAGCAAGTGGCGCAGATGGCTCAGGCTGCGCTGGCGTGACAGCGCATCACCGCAATAGAGCGAGTCTTCGGCGCTGAGGTAACAGTGGCGGAAATCTTGCGCCAGCGCTTCGCCTTCAACAACGAAACTGCCCCAGGCACATCGGGGATCGACTTTGAGAAAACCCCGATAAAAATCCAGCGCCAGAAAGCAGTAAAGGCCGACGATATCCGCCTTGCCAAACTGACCGAACCGACGGTCTTGCTGGATCGACTCAAAGTAAGCCGCGCCTCGTTGATCAAACAGCGCACGATGCAGATGTCGATCAAAACGGCGATATGGGTTATCGACACTGCGACCGCGCCGCTCACACATTGAAAGCAGGCTGCGTGGGTCGGCACGATCGAACAACTCGTCCAGCGCCAGCGCGTCGTGGAACGCCATTCCGTCGTCAGCCCGCTCATTGCCCTTGTCATCGGCTTCGACACCATCATGGGCTGTCAGCACCTCATGCTCGCGCTGGGTTCGGCGAAACACTACGAAACAACGGTAAAGCAGCGACAACGCCTCAGCGCTGTTCACTTCGCTCATGCCATGGGGCACCTTCAACAGATAGCGCCCATCCTTTTCGCGAAACAGTCCCACCTCGCCGTCGCTTTCGACTCGTTCAATGTCGTCGAGCAGCATCGTCAGGCCTCGTCGGATGCAGGCAATGCATCATCTTCCAGATCCAGGGCAGCCTCAACGAACGCGGCGCTTAGTAGTTCGTGGATATCAGGGGGTGGGCACAAGCATTTAATGAACTCGTCGACCCGCGTGGCAAACTGCCCGAAGGTGCGCAGCTCACGCTGTTCGATTGCGAGCAGCGTACACAACGGGGACCGGTCACGATCAAAGACGTTGTCCCACAAATAGAGGAACAACTTGCCCACGATATCGGCGCGCTCAATGCGGTGAACTTCAGAGTGCAGTTTGAACCTGGCAAGCTGCTCTAAATAGTCTTCGATAATCAGACCTTTGGTGTCCGACTTGAACTTCTTTGGAGAGGTCTTTGAACAGTAGTACTGATTTGCATGGCCGGAACTGGAACGGATTTTTGTGAACTTGAGTTCAGCTTTTGGATCATGGCCACCCTCCTTCAGCAAGCGCTTGCGATTGGCTTCGGACATTTTGTCAGCCAGCGTCTTCAAGTCATCGTCGAACGCTCTGCTTTGCCGAACACCGCTGGCGGGGTCGCCAATCATGCCGGTCGCGGCAATGAGCTTGTTCAGTTCTTTTGGGTAGACATCGGCCAGAGTTCTATCCGGCTCGCGCCTGCCTTTGATAAACCAAGGCCCCACCAGCTTGTCATCGAGCCTTGGGGCTGTGCAGCGGTCTCGAATGAACTGGTTCAGCGCGGTGACGAATGTCTCCCAAGTCAAATGATGTGCTGACGGCATGAGAGCCTTTTTCTGGCTGGCCGGCACGTCATTGCTGAACTCTTCAGCACAGAATTCAAAATGCCAGCGACGCTTGAACGCCGAGTCCATAAAATACACGGATTCGTCGCTGGTGTTCATCGTGCCGATCATGATCAGGTTCGGCGGCAAGCATAACTGACGCTGCTTCAGCGTATCCGCCAGTCGCTTGTTCAAATCGGGAAAAGGACTGTTGTGGCCGAGCAGTGCAAGCTCGGCCTCAAGCGCATCGATCACCAGATCGGAAACACTGATCGCATAGCTCGACCAGCCCTCATCATCACGATCAAGCAACTGGAACACATCGCCAAAAATTTCTGCGCAATTACCGCGGTTGATCTCATCGACAAGCAGCAATACGTTCTGCGATGCCTGACCGTTACTTGCCTGAGGCAGATGACTATAGGCAAGCGCCAACGCACGCAGGAAAGGCCCGGCGTGGACGCGATACTCGATCTGATTTTCCCGAGTTCTGGGCATCAATCGCGCAACGAATTCGCCGTAGCTGTAATCCGGATGAAAGGCGACTGGAACGATCTGCGCATCGTCCACGCCCAGAGCCTCGGCCTTTGTCGTCCGGGCCCGATGGCTTTTACTGGTGCCGGGCGGTCCGAACAGGATCAACTGATGCTCAACCATGAGTGCTCTTTCTCCTTGAGCGAATGAAACAGGAAATGGGTCGCGAAAAATAACATCATAGAGCCACTATTCAAATGCAATCATTTCATCTGCGGTCATGACCTTTGCACGCACCGCTACGCAGATTTGTCACCAAACAGATTTATAGCCCCCTAGCGAAATGTGCATGTCAGGCGCTTGCTCGGGACTTATAGGTCTTGAGGCTCTCAAAGGAGTGTTGAACCACCCACCACAGCGTCTACAAGGGCAAAAATGCGATTAGTGGCACAGTGCCTGATGACAAATTTGGTAATAAAGATTAACTTAGCGCCGCCTCGGCCTACGGAAGGTCGGGGATTTCGCACTCAGTTAAGGAAAACGATGGCAATGGTCTATTGTCGTGCTTGCGCCAAGGAGCTTCACGAAACGGCGCTCTCTTGCCCCCAGTGCGGGGCCAGCCAACAGGCCTTCGTGCCGCAAACGCAAGCCGAAGTACCTTGGCTAGCCATCGTTTCGATGATCCTCGGAATTATCTGCGCACTCACGCTCTTTGATGATTCCGAATGGGACGCTGAAACGATCCTCGGTGTTGGTTTTATCAGCATCGCCGGTCTCGCCTGCGGCATCATTTGCATCAACCAAAAACACTCAGGAAGAAACCTTGCGATCGCCGGCATCATTTTGTCTGGCCTTACCGCGTTGGTTTTGCTGTGTCTATCGATTGAATAATTTTAGGGAAAAAATATGAGCATGGTTTTCTGCCGCGGTTGCGCCAAGGAAATAAGCACTTTGGCCGTGGCTTGCCCACAGTGCGGGGCGCCTCAGGCAACCCAACAGTCCTATGCACAAGGCCCCGCCATTTCGACGGGCAATCCTTACCTTGAAGCATTGAAGAATTACGCGGTATTCAACGGTCGTGCTACGCGCCGTGAATACTGGTTGTTCTTCCTGATCAGCATGGGTGTTGCGTTCGTTATGGGATTCATTGACGGTTTTTTCAAAACCGGCGGGGTTCTGCAAGGTCTTTATAATCTGGCGCTGCTAGTGCCGAGCATTGCCGTTGGTGTACGTCGTATGCACGACACCGATCGTAGCGGCTGGTGGTTGCTGCTGCCAATCGTCAACCTGGTGTTCCTGGCGCAAGACAGCCAGCCGGGCCCGAACCGTTTCGGTCCGAACCGCAAAGGCATCAACTGATACACATCGGCATCTAGCTGATCGAGACGGCCTTCATGGCCGTCTCTTTGTTTCTGGCCTGCGGATTTGCACCGTGATTTGCTACGCAACGCATCATGAAACTTTCATCACGGATATTGATAGCCCCCTAACGAAAGACGCATACTAGAGGGCTCGTTCGGGTCTTATATCATTCCGAATGATAGTTACCTTTGCTTCATTCGATTCGTGCCATCACACCCCGCCGAGCATCATCCGCCCATCTTCAATACATTGGCGGATGCATCCATGGAACAGTCACTCAAACATTTGCGCTTCCCGTTGGCCTTGTTGGCCGTACTGGTGATGAGCGCCTGCGGCAAGACTCCGGAGACTGCCGCCACCGCGCCTGCTGCCAAAGTCAGCGTGGCCAAGGTAATCGAGCAACCGGTCAACGAGTGGGACGAATTCACCGGGCGCCTTGAGGCGCCGGAAACCGTTGAAATCCGTCCACGGGTCTCCGGCCAGATCGATCAAGTCGCTTTCACTGAAGGCGCGCTGGTCAAGAAAGGCGACCTGCTGTTCCAGATCGACCCGCGTCCGTTCCAGGCTGAGGTGCGCCGCCTCGAAGCCCTCGTAGCCCAATCCCGTGCCAACGCCACCCGCAGTGAAAACGAAGCTGGTCGTGGCGAACGCCTGCGTGCCAGCAACGCGATTTCTGCAGAGCTCGCCGACTCGCGTACCAGTGCGGCTCAAGAAGCCCGAGCTGCTGTCGGTGCCCTGCAGGCGCAGCTGGATCTGGCCAAACTGAACCTCAGCTTCACCCGCGTGACCGCACCGATCAGTGGCCGTGTCAGCCGTGCCGAAATCACCGCCGGTAACCTGGTGACCGCAGACACTACGCCGCTGACCAGCGTGGTTTCCACCGATCGCGTTTACGCCTATTTCGACGCTGACGAGCGCGTCTTCCTCAAATACACCCAACTGGCCCGTAACGGTCAGCGTGGCGCCACGACTCCGGTGTACATGGGCCTGTCCAACGAGGACGGCAATCCGCACCTGGGTCAGATGAACTTCGTCGACAACCAGGTCAACCCGAAAACCGGCACCATCCGTGGTCGCGCGGTATTCGACAACAGCGACGGCACCTACACCCCGGGCCTGTACGCACGACTGAAACTGGTCGGCAGCGGCACTTACAACGCCATGCTGATCAACGACGAAGCGGTCGGTACCGACCTCGGCAAAAAGTTCGTGCTGGTGATGGATGCGGACAACAAAACCGCGTACCGCGCCGTCGAACTGGGTCCGAAAATCGAAGGCCTGCGCATCGTCCGTACCGGCCTGAACAAGGACGACACGATCATCGTCAAGGGTCTGCAACGGGTTCGCCCTGGCTCGCCGGTCACCCCTGAAGTGGTACCGATGGCCAGCGAACAGACCATCGCGGCACTCGCTCAACAACGTCAAGCGCTGGAAGCCAGCAACCTGCCCAAAGTCGCCCCTGCCAAGGGTGCGTCCGGTGCGGTTGTGAAGCTGGCCGCCACGACCCCACGCGGTTAAGGGACGACAACTCCGATGAATTTTTCCCAATTCTTCATTTCACGGCCGATCTTCGCAGCGGTGCTGTCGCTGCTGATCCTGATCGCTGGTGCGATCTCGCTGTTCCAGTTGCCGATCAGTGAATATCCCGAAGTCGTGCCACCGACCGTGGTGGTACGTGCGAACTTCCCGGGTGCCAACCCTAAAGTCATCGGTGAAACCGTGGCCGCTCCGCTGGAGCAAGCGATTACCGGCGTCGAGAACATGCTGTACATGTCCTCGCAGTCGACCGCCGACGGCAAGATCACCCTGACCATCACCTTCGCCCTGGGCACAGACCTGGACAACGCGCAGGTGCAGGTGCAAAACCGGGTGACCCGTACCGAGCCGAAACTTCCCGAGGAAGTGACGCGCATCGGTATCACCGTCGACAAGGCATCGCCCGATCTGACCATGGTTGTGCACTTGACCTCGCCGGACAAACGCTACGACATGCTCTACCTGTCGAACTACGCGATCCTCAACATCAAGGATGAGCTGGCGCGTCTGAACGGCGTCGGTGACGTGCAACTGTTCGGTATGGGCGACTATTCGCTGCGTGTCTGGCTCGACCCGAACAAGACCGCTTCGCGCAACCTGACCGCGACCGATGTGGTCACCGCGATTCGTGAGCAGAACCGTCAGGTTGCAGCCGGTCAATTGGGCGCACCCCCTGCCCCGAATGCCCAGAGCTTTCAGCTATCGGTGAACACTCAAGGCCGTCTGGTCTCAGAGGAAGAGTTCGAGAACATCATCATTCGTGCAGGCGACGACGGTGAAATCACTCGCCTCAAAGACATCGCTCGCGTCGAACTGGGTTCCAGCCAATACGCGCTGCGTTCGTTGCTGGACAACCAGCCTGCCGTAGCCATCCCGATCTTTCAGCGTCCAGGCTCCAATGCCATCGACATCTCGAACGACGTTCGGGCGAAAATGGACGAGTTGAAGAAAGGCTTCCCGCAAGGCATGGATTACAGCATCGTCTATGACCCGACGATCTTCGTGCGCGGTTCGATTGAGGCGGTGGTTCACACCCTCTTTGAAGCACTGATCCTCGTGGTACTGGTAGTGATCCTGTTCCTGCAAACCTGGCGCGCCTCGATCATTCCGTTGGTGGCGGTGCCGGTATCGTTGATCGGTACGTTTGCGGTGATGCATTTGTTTGGCTTCTCGCTTAACGCGCTGTCCTTGTTCGGCCTGGTACTGGCCATCGGTATCGTGGTCGACGACGCCATCGTGGTGGTGGAGAACGTTGAACGGAACATCGAACTCGGATTGAACCCGGTGGAAGCCACCAAGCGCGCCATGCGTGAAGTGACCGGTCCGATCGTTGCCACGGCACTGGTGCTGTGTGCGGTGTTCATTCCGGCGGCATTCATCTC
This sequence comes from Pseudomonas sp. NPDC087690, assembly GCF_044743175.1. Lineage (NCBI taxonomy): Bacteria > Pseudomonadati > Pseudomonadota > Gammaproteobacteria > Pseudomonadales > Pseudomonadaceae > Pseudomonas > Pseudomonas sp. NPDC087690. The sequence continues at coordinate 54,414 of NZ_JBIUVX010000001.1, read as the reverse complement.
CGGTCTCACCGGGCAGTTCTACAAGCAGTTCGCACTGACCATCGCGATCTCGACGGTGATCTCGGCATTCAACTCGCTGACCTTGTCGCCAGCGTTGGCCGCAGTCTTGCTGAAAAGCCACGACGCGCCGAAAGACCGCTTTTCCAAAGCACTCGACAAGATCTTCGGTGGCTGGTTGTTCCGTCCGTTCAACCGCTTCTTTGACCGTGCCAGCCATGGCTACGTCGGCACTGTGGGGCGGGTTATCCGCAGCAGCGGCATCGCCCTCCTCCTGTACGCAGGCCTGATGGTGCTGACCTTCTTCGGTTTCTCCAGCACCCCGACCGGTTTCGTGCCGGGCCAGGACAAGCAATACCTGGTGGCCTTCGCGCAATTGCCGGACGCTTCGAGCCTGGATCGCACCGAAGATGTGATCAAGCGCATGTCTGATCTGGCGCTGAAACAGCCAGGCGTGGAAAGCGCCGTAGCGTTCCCGGGGCTGTCGATCAACGGTTTCACCAACAGCCCGAATGCCGGCATCGTGTTCGTGACCCTGAAACCGTTCGACGAGCGTAAAGACCCGAGCATGTCCGCCGGTGCAATCGCCGGGGCCTTGAACGGCCAGTTCGCCAACATTCAAGAAGCGTACATGGCGATTTTCCCGCCACCGCCGGTACAAGGTCTGGGCACCATCGGTGGTTTCCGCCTGCAAATCGAAGACCGGGGCAACCTGGGCTACGACGAGCTGTACAAAGAAACCATGAACATCATCAACAAGAGCCACAGCGTGCCGGAACTGGCTGGCCTGTTCACCAGTTATACCGTGAACGTGCCGCAGGTCGATGCCGCGATCGACCGTGAAAAAGCCAAGACACACGGCGTGGCCGTCAGCGACATCTTCGACACCCTGCAGATCTACCTGGGTTCGCTGTATGCCAACGACTTCAACCGTTTTGGCCGCACCTATCAGGTCAACGTTCAGGCCGAACAGCAGTTCCGCCTCGAATCCGATCAGATCGGTCAGCTGAAAGTCCGTAACAACAAAGGCGAAATGATCCCGTTGGCGACCTTTATCAAGGTCAGCGACACCTCGGGCCCGGATCGCGTGATGCACTACAACGGCTTCATCACCGCTGAAATCAACGGTGCCGCAGCCCCGGGCTACAGCTCTGGCCAGGCCGAAAAAGCCATTGAAAAACTGCTCAAGGAAGAACTTCCGAACGGCATGACCTATGAATGGACCGACCTGACCTACCAGCAGATTCTGTCCGGCAACACTGCGCTGTTCGTGTTCCCGCTCTGCGTACTGCTGGCGTTCCTGGTACTCGCGGCTCAATACGAAAGCTGGAGCCTGCCACTGGCGGTGATCCTGATCGTACCGATGACCCTGCTCTCGGCCATTACCGGCGTGATCATCTCGGGCGGTGACAACAATATCTTCACCCAGATCGGTTTGATCGTACTGGTGGGACTTGCTTGTAAGAACGCGATTCTGATCGTCGAGTTTGCCAAGGACAAACAGGAAGAAGGTCTCGGCCCGCTCGCTGCAGTACTGGAAGCCTGCCGTCTGCGTCTGCGGCCGATCCTGATGACCTCCTTCGCGTTCATCATGGGTGTGGTGCCACTGGTGTTCTCCAGCGGTGCCGGTGCCGAGATGCGTCACGCCATGGGTGTGGCGGTGTTCTCCGGGATGCTCGGGGTGACCTTCTTCGGCCTGTTGTTGACGCCCGTGTTCTACGTACTGATCCGTAATTTCGTCGAACGCGGTGAGCAGCGCAAAGCAGCCAAGGCGCTCAATCTTCAAAAGCCACTGGAGGCGCAACAATGAGTCTGAAAGTCTTCCTGCCGAGCCTGCTGGTGCTGGCCCTCAGTGCCTGCGCCGTCGGCCCCGACTACAAGACCCCAACCACGGAGGCGGCCAATATCACGGCCGCTACCGATGGCGCCGCCGGGCAAAAGAACTTCGACCGTTCGAAATTCGAAGGCATCTGGTGGCAGCAATTCGACGATCCGACCCTCAACCAGTTGGTGACGCAATCGCTGCAAGGCAACCGTGAACTGCGCGTGGCATTCGCCCGCTGGAAAGCCGCCCGGGCGATCCGCGACGACGCCAGCAATGACGCAATGCCAACCATCACCAGCCGCGCCAGCAGTGACTTGGCCAAGGGCCAAATCCCTGGCCAGACCACCAACCGGGTCAATAGCGAACGCTATGACCTCGGTCTGGACATGGCCTGGGAACTCGACCTGTTCGGGCGCATCCAGCGTAATCTGGAAGCCAGCGACGCCGACCAGCAAGCCGCTGAAGCCGATCTGTATCAATTGCAAGTCACCATGATTGCCGAACTGGTGGACGCTTACGGCCAACTGCGTGGTGCGCAATTGCGGGAAAAGATCGCCGTGGCCAACCTGAACAACCAGCAGGAGTCGCGCAAGATCACCATCAGCCTGCGTGACGCCGGTGTTGGCGATCAACTCGATGTCGAGCGTGCCGATGCACGCCTGGCTTCGGTCGAAGCCAGCGTGCCGCAATTGCAGGCGGAACAGGTTCGGCAGAAGAACCGCATCGCTACCCTGCTGGGCGAGCGCCCGGACAAGCTGACCGTCGACCTGAGTCCAAAAGACTTGCCAGCGATAGCCAAGGCCTTGCCGATCGGTGACCCGGGTGAACTGCTGCAACGTCGCCCGGACATTCTCAGCGCGGAACGCAACCTGGCTTCGGCCACGGCGCGCATCGGCGTGGCGAAAGCCGACCTCTTTCCTCGGGTCAGCCTTAGTGGCTTCCTCGGCTGGACGGCCGGGCGTGGTTCACAGATCGGTTCCTCGGCGGCCAACGCCTGGGCACTCGGTCCGAGCATCACGTGGGCGGCGTTCGACCTTGGCAGCGTGCGCGCCCGTTTGCGCGGCGCCGATGCTGAAGCCGAAGGCGCTCTGGCGACCTACGAGCAACAAGTGCTGCTGGCACTCGAGGAGTCGGAAAACGCTTTCAGTGATTACGGCAAACGTCAGCAACGCCTGATCTCGCTGATTCGTCAGAGTGAATCGAGCCGCAAGGCCGCTGATCTGGCTGAAATCCGCTATCGCGAAGGCACCACGGACTTCCTTGTGCTGCTCGATGCGCAGCGTGAGCGTCTGAACGCTGAAGACACTCAAGCCCAGGCTGAAGTCGATCTGTATCGCGGCATCGTCGCGATCTACAAGGCTCTAGGTGGCGGCTGGCAGCCGGAGACCGTCGCCAGCAAGTAATCGATTGTTAAAGAGCTCCTTTGGTTGGCCGCAACCAACCAGATTCTTTGCCCCGCGTATCATTCGGTCGCGGGGCTTTTTTGTGCCTGCCTAATACTCGAACCTTCTCCCTGTAGGAGGGGGTGTCAGGGCGCAGCATTGTCAGGGGTGTTCGACGGTGACCGTGGCGGTGGTGCCGGCGCGCAGGCGATTCTTGCCGGCATAGTCGGCGTCGATGGCGATCCGCACCGGCACCCGTTGCGCCAGTTTCACCCAGGTATAGCTAGGGTTGATGTTGGCCAACAATCGGCTGCCCGGGGCGTTTTCCCGGTCGGCAATGGCGAAGGCAATGCTTTGCACCGTGCCACCAAACGCTTCACCGCTCATCAACTGGATTCGTACCCGATCACCCTCTTCGATCCGCGGCAACTTGGTTTCTTCGAAATACCCACTGACATAGAACGATTCGCTGTCGACCAGCGCCAACAGCGCGCCGCCCGCTACCGCGTAATCGCCCTCTCGGGTCAGCAGATTGGTGATGTAGCCGCTGACCGGAGACTCGACGCGGGTGCGCTGCAAATCGAGTTCGGCCTGAGTCTGCGCAGCAATAGCCAACTGCACATTGGCCTCAGCCAGGCCGAGATTGGCCTGGTTGCGCAACAGATCGGCCTGGGCCACGGCCACGTCAGTGCTGGATTTCTCCCATTCCTCGCCCGAGATGGCGAAACCCTGCTTCAGCGTACGCCGCCGGCGCTCTTCACTCTGGCGCTGTTTGAGCAAGGCTTCACTGGAGATGATCGCTGCTTGCGACTGCCCCAATGTAGCCTTTGCCACTTCCACCGAACGCCGCGCATGCTCCACTGCCAGGGTGTAGCGCGCAGGATCGATCTCCATCAACAACTGGCCTTTGTCGACGTGCTGGTTGTCCTGCACCGCCAATCTGACAATGCGCCCCGAGACGTCTGCCGACAACGTCACCACGTCCGCCCTCACCCGTGCATCCCGGGTCCATGGTGCGCGGGTGTAATGCTCCCAGGCAAACCAGCCGAGCACGATGGCCAGAATCACCACTGCCACTGTCGTCAACCGCGCGAGTAACAATTTCAAGATGTCAGGCTCCCATCAACAGAATCAGCGTGGCACAAACGCAGGCATACAAGGCGCCTTCGAACAGGGCTTCATGCCAGACCCGCCGCAGTACGCCCATGCGCCGCAAGAGCCAGTCGAGCAGCATGAAAATCGGCATGGCCAGCAACAGCGCCTGAGCAATGGGCGGCAAGTAAACGCCGCCAATTTCGAAATCAATGGGCAATGGCTGGCGCTCCTTCCTCGATGTTTCGTTGCAAATGTTCACCATGACGCTGCAGAAAAGCCTCGACGATCAGCAATGCCACGCGCATGCGAAACACCGACCATAAATGCGCGTGACTGGCGACGTGCAACGCGTCCAGTTGCTCACCAAGGGTGTGCAGCGTGCCCAGCAACGGCGTCAGTTGCGCGTCCGCACGTCCGGCGACAAACCGCGCGGTCTGGCGCAATGCCGAAGACAATTGCTGACTGAAGGTTTGCGTGAGCAAAGTATTGTTCTGTGCCTGTTGCCGCAGTTGGTGCGTGGCCACCCCCAGTGCGACACAGGCCAGACTGATTTCATACAACTGCTGCATCGCCCGGTCATTTGCAGCAGGCAGCAGCCCAAGCATGCTCGTCAGTCGATCGGTCATCCGGCTCTCGAAGGCAAACTGTTGTTCGTCGGTGGCCGGCGCCTTGCTCAACTGATACACCTGCTCCCGCGCCTCGTTGTACAAGCGGCGAATGCGCAGCACCGGGCGAAACGGGAAAATCCACGCGTAAACGATCAAGGCAAGCATTGCCGCACTGACATAGGCACCGGCAAATTCAAACCATTGAATCGCAGTGTTCTGCCCGGTACCGATGTTCTGCGGGCCGATCATCAGGAAACTCGAGAGCCCCAGCCCCATGCCGATCCCCGCTGTTGCAGGGCTCGCGAGTCCCACTGCGATGACATACAACAATGGCGCCAGTAACAAGGCCAGGGGTTCGAAATCACTGACTGCCGGGACCAGCGCGAACTGGTAGAGCGCCGACACCAAAAGCGCCAGCCCCAGCCCGCGTGCATAACTCTGTGCGGCCATCAGCGGTCGCGGAAACGTTGCCATCAGCGAGCACAGGATCCCCACCAGAATCATCCCGCCCCGAGCGCCGTCCCATGCGGTTTCGATCCAGATCAGCCCGGCCACCAGCAGCGCTATAAAGGCACGGACGGCGTTCATCGAGGCCAGGGTGAAATCCAGATGCAGCGGGCTGGCCTGGCCGCGATACATGCAACTGGCCTCGCGTCCCTCCTGGATGGCCTCGCTCAATTCGAGGATCTGCTCCAGTTGCCGCAAAAGACGCGCCTGTTCCCAGCGCAGAGCCCACGCCAGGGAGCGCAGGGTCGCGCTCATCTCTTCAGTCAATTGTTCGGACTTGTAGGCAAGCTGTTCGAATTGCTGCTGCAACGTGACGAACTGGTGTCGTGCTTCGGCCGGTAACGCGCGGCCCTGCTGCGCCAACTGGTCGAGAAGTGCCAGTTCCTCTGCACGCAGGCGCTGGACGTCGAGTGGCAAATCCCCTTCCCAACGCTCGGTCAACAATTGCCGTTGATGACGCAGCGCCGTCAATCTTGAGGTCAGCAGCATCAATTGATTACCTAATAGCAGCACCAGATTGTTGGCACTGCGCAAACGCGGCGCGTCGAAATACAGATGCCGGCGTAATCCCTCCAATGCGCTGATTTCACCGAGCAATTGCATTTGCCGGCGCTGCAAATCGGCTTCGCTTTCTTCGGTGCGGATGACCGCAGCCGCGTGGCTGGCGACCAGTTTGATCACCTGATCGACCTTGGCGAAGTAGCCGCTGGCGACCGCTTCCGGCCGGGCCGTGAGCAGGCTCACCAAGCAGACATACGCCACGGCGAGCAAGGTTTCGGTAACCCGGGTAACGGCCAGCAGAAACGTGCCGTCCTGATCCGGGATCGCCAGCAACGCTACCACCACTGCGGTGTAACCGCTGAGAACGAACGCCTGGGAACTGGTGTAGCGCAGCAACGTGCCACCCGCCGTACACACTGCCAGCCATAACGCCAACGTTGTAATGAAGGGTAATGGTGCCTGCGGGAAGATCGCCATGAGCAATACCGCTACGGCGGCCCCGAGCGTGGTACCGATCACCTGGCCAAAACTGCGTGCCAGGGCCATTCCCGCCAAAGGCTGGCTGACGATGACCACGGCCATGATCGACCACTTGGGCTGGTCGAGGTCGAACAGAAACGCCAGATACAACGTCAGCAGCCCTGCCGCAATGGTGCGCAGAGCAAACAGCAACACGGCTCGACCGGGATGGATCACAGCATTGAAATAATTGAGCAGGGCTTGCATGGGCACACTCATCGAAGCGACTCCTGCAAGCGTAGACACTGCATCGAGAGCCTGACGGTTAACTGAGTCGACGCGACTTGTAGGGCGATTCGCATGCACGGGGTTTGACTCCCAGCCCGAGCTGACCGAAGCTTGCCGCTCTGCTCAAGTATCCACGTTTCCGGAACCCCGCATGCCTCAGTCCCGCCGCTATCTGCTCATCGGCCTTGGCCTCGCACTGGTCATCTTCGTCGGCTGGTTGTCCCTGCGCAGCACTGCACCGGTGGTGCCCGACGCGATCAAACATGGCTATAGCGAAGCATTGGCGGCCGCCCGTGCCGGCCAGCCGGGCGCGGCACGCCAGCTGTATCAGCAATTGGGGCGCCCGGACCTGTCGGTCAAACGCCGCCTCTGGCTGCATGCCGAACTGCCCAATTACCCGAGCCCGCAAGCGTTGAAACTGGCAGACGCAGACCTGCAGAATGAAGCACCCGAAGTGCGTTTGGCAGCGATCAGAAGTCTGATTGGACTGGTGCCGGGCGGGCAACGCAGCCTGTTGCTCGGGCCATTGCTCGATGATGAGGACCAAAGCGTGCGTTTTGCCGCGATCAACGCCCTGCTCGGCTTGTCACCGGATGAGCTCGGCTTGTACTTTGCGCCGTTGCAACAGGCCATCGACGGTTGGGAGCAAGCATTGAAGGAACAGTCGCCGAGCGCCGCCACTTATCTGCAACTGGCGCGCCTCCATATACATAACGCCGAACTCAAGCAGGCGCAGGAAGCACTGGACAATACCTTGCGTGTCGAGCCTGGCAATTTGCCGGCGCTGGTCATGCAGATTGATGTACTCGACCGTCAGGGCCAGAGCGATGCCGCCCGACAGTTACTTGCGCAACAACTCAAGGCCCAGCCTGACTCGGCGTATCTGCAACATGCCCTGGGGCTTTGGCTGCTGCACCACAACCAGCGTGAATACGCCTTGCTCGGTTTGTCCAAAGCAGTCGAACTCGAGCCCGACAACAAGGACTATCGTTACGACCTCGCCACCACCCTGCACAGCGCGCAGGAGCTGGAAGCGGCGCAGAAGCAACTGCAGGAAATCGTCCAGCGCCACCCGGCCGACCGCAAGGCGCGGGTATTACTGATCAATTACTGGAAGGAAAGCGGACAGCTGCAAAATGTTCAGGTTCTGCTGGCGCAACTCGAACAACTGAACCCGGATGACCCGGCGTTACAGCAAGGACTCTGACCGACAAGCAACTGTTCTCTCGGCACATTCCGAAAGAAAGTGCGGAACTGCCATCATGGCAGCGGGTCAAGTAATTCAGGCCGCACGTTTTTTTGTCAGCGACCTCGATTCCCGTAGTCATGAGAGGGCATTTTTTGTCTACATCCAACGAGTTTATCAGTGCAAAAGCTGCCACCGGCATCAATGGTCTGGACGATATCCTGGCCGGTGGATTGTCTCGCGGGCATGTTTTTTTGCTTGAGGGTGAACCCGGTACAGGCAAAACCACTGCCGCTTTGCACTTCCTGAGGGCGGGCTCCGTTGCCGGCGAACGCACCCTGTACATCACGCTGTCGGAAACCGAGCGTGAATTGCGCCAAGGCGCCGCATCGCACGGCTGGGAGCTGGACGAAAATATCGAGATCTTCGAGCTGACGCCGCCGGAAAGCCTGCTCAATGCCGAGCACCAGCAAAGCTTGCTCTACTCTTCCGATCTGGAGTTGGGCGAGGCGACCAAGCAGATTTTCGAGGCCGTCGAGCGTGTCAAGCCAACCCGCGTAGTGCTCGACAGCCTCTCGGAGATTCGCTTGCTGGCACAAAGTTCTTTGCGCTATCGCCGACAGATTCTGGCGATCAAGCATTATTTCGTGCGCTACAACGCCACGGTTCTGCTGCTTGACGACCTCACCACCGAATCACTCGACAAGACCGTGCACAGCGTCGCTCACGGGGTCATCCGCCTCGAAGAGCTGACGCCCAACTACGGCGCCGAGCGACGGCGCGTGCGAGTGGTGAAGTACCGAGGCCAGAAGTATCGCGGCGGCTTCCATGATTTCACCATCATGGGCGACGGCTTGCATGTGTTCCCGCGATTGGTGGCGGCAGAACATCGCGGCGACTACCCACGCCTGCAATTGACCAGCGGCATCAAGGAATTGGATGCTCTGCTCGGTGGCGGCATCGAAACCGGCTCAAGCACACTGATTCTCGGTCCCGCCGGTACCGGTAAATCACTTATCTCGATGGTGTTTGCCGCTGCCGCCGTACAACGCGGCGAAAAAGCTGCACTGTTTATTTTCGATGAAGAACTGGGCTTGCTGTTCGAGCGCATGAAGAACATCGGCATTGATCTCAAGGCCCTGCAAGACACCGGTAATCTGCTGATCGATCAGGTCGATGCGGCCGAGTTGTCGCCAGGCGAGTTTTCCCATCGGGTGCGACGTTGCGTCGATGAGGGCCAGATCAAAACCGTGGTCATCGACAGTATCAATGGTTATCAGGCAGCGATGCCGGAAGAAAACGCCTTGGTGCTGCACATGCACGAGTTGCTGCTGTACCTTAACCGCAAAGGTGCTGCGACATTCATGACCGTCGCCCAGCATGGCCTGGTCGGCGACATGCAGGCACCGGTCGACATCACATATCTGGCCGACACGGTGATTCTGTTGCGTTATTTCGAAGCACTGGGCAAGGTTCGCCGGGCCATTTCCATCATCAAGAAACGCACCGGCAGCCATGAATCGACGATTCGTGAATACCGCATTTCGGCGCAAGGCATGACCATCGGCGAACCACTTGAGGCCTTTCAGGGTGTGTTGCGCGGTGTACCGACCTACCTCGGCGCAAGCAACCCGCTGCTTCAGGAAGAAACCTTGTGACGGTGTCGGTGCCGCTGGCCGAACGGGCGCTGATTCTGGCCCCCGTGGGTCGCGACAGTCAGATTGCCCTGATGATCCTCAACGAGGCAGGTTATGGCGGCCTGGTCACGCCCGGGCTGGGCACGCTCTGTACCGAACTGGAACTCGGCGCAGGCTTGCTGTTGATCGCTGCCGAAGCCTTGCGCGGTCCGGAACTCGAAGCGCTGTTCCTGCATCTGGAGCTGCAGCCGGCGTGGTCGGATCTGCCGATCGTGCTGCTCACTCATCACGGCGGACAAGAGCAAGGCCCCTCCTCGAAACTGAGCAATCTGCTCGGCAACGTCACCTTTCTTGAACGCCCGTTTCATCCAGCGACACTGATCAGCTTGGTGTCCGCCGCCCTGCGTGGCCGACGACGACAATACGAAGCCCGCGACCGACTGATCGATTTGAGTGAAAGCGAGCGACGTCTGCAATCGACGCTGGAAACCCTTGAACACCAAGTCGAAGAACGCACCGCGCAATTGCGGCATAACGAAGAAGCATTGCGTCAGTCGCAGAAAATGGAAGCGGTCGGCCAGCTCACGGGGGGCATCGCACACGACTTCAACAACATGCTCACCGGGATTATCGGCAGCCTGGAGTTGTTGCGCCGGCGTTTGGCGCGCGGGCGTACGGACGATCTCGACAGCCTGATCGACCTCGGCGTGACCTCAGCCAACCGCGCCGCCAGCCTGACCCATCGACTACTGGCGTTTTCCCGTCGGCAGTCACTCGACTCCAAAGCGGTGCAAATGAATACCCTGGTGCTGTCGATGGGGGAACTGCTGCAGCGCAGTCTCAACGAAAGCATTCATCTGGACATGCGCCTGCACGACAAATTGTGGGTCGCCGAAGCGGATCCCAATCAACTGGAAAGCGCCCTGCTCAACCTGGTGATCAACGCCCGCGACGCGATGCCCGAGGGTGGAAAACTGGTGGTGGAAACCAGCAATCAGGTGCTGGATAGCGAATTCACCGAGGCCTGCAGCAACCTTGAACCGGGCGATTACGTGATGCTCAGCGTCACCGACAACGGCAGCGGTATGCCGCAAAGTGTGATAAACCGCGCATTCGATCCCTTTTTCACCACCAAACCGATTGGTCAGGGCACCGGGCTGGGCCTGTCGATGATCTACGGTTTCAGCAAGCAGTCGCGCGGGCATGTGTCCATCGACAGCGAAATCGATCAAGGCACCACAGTCAAACTCTACTTGCCGCGCTTTCGCGGCGAAGAAGACGAGCAACCGGTTACCGACAGCGGGCAGACTCCTCATGCAATGGATGGCGAAACCGTATTGATTGTCGAAGACGATCCGGCCGTGCGCGTACTGGTCAGCGGCGTGCTCAGTGAGTTGGGCTATGCGTTTGTCGAAGCCAGTGATGCCGACGGCGCTGTGCCGATCCTCAACTCGGCGCAACGGATCGACCTGCTGATCAGCGACGTTGGTCTGCCGGGCATGAACGGCCGGCAACTGGCCGAAGTAGGTCGGCAGTACCGGCCTGGCCTGAAGGTGTTATTCATCACCGGCTACGCCGAGCATGCGGCAGTACGCGGCGGTTTTCTCGACCCGGGAATGCAGATGATCACCAAGCCCTTCACCTTCGATCTGCTGACCGCGAAGGTCCGCGAAATGATCAAAAGCTGATAATGCTGAAACTGTAGGAGCTGCCGCAGGCTGCGATCTTTTGATCTTGTTTTTAACGATCAACATCAAAAGATCGCAGCCTGCGGCAGCTCCTACACAGATATCAGGCCAGCAGTTCCTGGATTTTTTCCTGCAGTACATCCAGATCGAAGGGCTTTTCGAGGATCGGCGCCTTGCGCGTGATCGGGCTGCCGGTCTCGCGGATTTCCTGCGGATAACCGCTGATGAAAATCACCTTGAGGTCAGGTCGCAACTTGACCGCCGGTTCGGCGATCTGCACGCCAGAGATGCCGCCGGGCAAACGGAAGTCGGTGATCAACACATCCAGATGCGGCTTGCTTGCAAGGATTTCGAAAGCCTGCTCGCCGCTGTCCGCCTGCAACACACGATAGCCCTGCCCTGACAAATAATCGGTCAGGACCATCAAGATAACCGGTTCGTCCTCGACGACGAGTACTACATCTTGCGCATCTACGCTCATGGGAAGCCTTTGTTCGGTCAATAGCTGCTGATACGACCGTGCGGTCACTCAGAGGTTGCGTCGGATTTGCCGTTTTCCTGGATCGGCAGACAAACGCGAAACAGGGCGCCTTCGTTGATTTCACTCTCGACGACGATGGAGCCGCCATGGGCGGCGACGATCTGCTCGGAAATGAACAGACCCAGCCCGAGCCCGGCCACTACCGTCTTGGCGGAAACCCGTTCGAACTGTTGGAAAATACGCTTCTGATTCTCTTGGCTGATGCCGATGCCACGGTCCTGCACCTCGACCCGCGCCTCATCGCCTTCGCGGTAAACCCGTACCTGGATCGGGCTCCGACCGCCGTAGCGCAGAGCGTTGGTCAACAGGTTGGTCACCACCTGCTCGATGCGGAACTCGTCCCAATGGCCTTCCACCGCTGCTGGCGCGGTGAACGACACGTCGGTTTCCGCAGCTTCGATCTGTGCCGCGAAGTTTTGCAGCAGGTTGCTGACCAATTGCACCAGATCGAAACGGCTCGGCCGGATCGACAGTTTGCCAGTGCGAATGCGCGACACATCGAGCATGTCTTCGATCAGGCGAATCAGGCTTTTGATCTGCCGCTCATCACGGTCGACCATGGCGTGCATCTTGTCGAGGGTGAATGCCGCTGCGTTGTCCCGAGCCAGGTGCATCTTGCGCAACTGGGTTTCGAGAATCAGACCGTTGAGCGGCGTACGCACTTCATGGGCAACGATCGACATGAAGTCATCGCGCATACGCACCGCCTGCTCCAGTTCCAACTGGGTGCTTTGCAGTTGTTGCAACAACGCTTCCTGCTCGCGGCGGGCCTGCTCCAGCGCTTCGACCTGCTGCTTCATCGCCTTGCTCTGGCGGTACAGGTCGACGAAAACGTTGACCTTGCTCTTCACCGCATGGATATCCAGCGGTTTGTGCAGAAAGTCCACCGCCCCACTTTCGTAGCCCTTGAACGCGTAGTTCAGTTCACGACCGGCGGCGCTGACGAAAATGATCGGGATGTTCTTGGTTTTCTCGGTGCCGCGCATCAACTCGGCGAGTTCGAAGCCGTTCATGCCCGGCATCTGCACGTCGAGGATGGCCATGGCGAACTCGTGCTGCAGCAGCAACGACAGCGCTTCATCCGCCGACAAGGCTTTGTAGACGGTACGGTCTTCACGCTTGATCAGCGCTTCGAGTGCCAGCAGGTTCTCCGGCAGATCGTCGACGATCAGCAGTTTGGCTTGGATATTACTCAGCATGCGATTCGTTCCAGCTCGACAAGCAGACGGCCGATGCCGTGAATGGGTAGGACATGATCCGGCTGCTGAACCTTCAATGCAGCCAAGGGCATGGTGGCGACTTGCGCCTCTTCGGGATCCTGGACGATGGTCAAGCCACCGCAGCGCTTGACCTCGGCCAGCCCGCGCGCGCCATCGTGATTGGCGCCGGTCAGCAGGACAGCGGCCAGTGATGCACCGTAAGCGTCGGCGGCCGATTCAAACAGGTAGTCAATCGAAGGCCGGGAATAATGCACGCGGTCCTCAAGACTCAGCGAAAGGCTGCGATCCTGCTCCACCGAGAGGTGATAACCCGGCGTGGCGAAATACACATTGCCGGCAACGATGTCCTGCTTGTCGGCAGCTTCGTGCACCGGCAGCTCCACGCGCCGGGCAAAGACCTCGGCCAATTGGCTGCGGCGCTCTTCAGGCAGATGCAGAACCACGATGATCGGCAATGCATAGCCTCGGCGCAGCGGCACGAGCAGACTCAACAGCGCCTCAACGCCACCGGCGGAAGCACCGACCACAATCGCCTCGACGCGAGGTAAATCCACGGCCTCGTTCATGTTTTGCGGTAGATCCGTTCTTGTTTCACCAGCGCTTCGAACTGGTTTGCGTAGCTGGAAAAATCCAGCGTCTCTTTGCTGCCCAGCACCAGAAAGCCGCGATGGCAAAGCGATTCATGGAACAGCCCGAACGCGCGATCCTGTAGCTTCTTGTTGAAGTAAATCAGCACGTTGCGGCAGGAAATCAATTGGGTTTCGGAGAACACGCTGTCCGTCGCCAGACTGTGATCGGCGAAGGTCACGTTTTCGCACAGGCTCTTGTCGAAAATCGCGTAACCGTACGCTGCCGTGTAGTAGTCGGCAAACGAGCGCTGACCACCGGCCTGCTGATAGTTGGCCGTATACGCGCGAACATTCTCCATCGAGAAGATCCCCTGCTTGGCCTTGTCCAGCGAGCGCGGATTGATGTCCGTGGCATAGATGATCGTGCGATCGAGCAGGCCTTCTTCGCGCAGCAGAATCGCCATCGAATAGACCTCCTCGCCCGTGCTGCACCCGGCGATCCAGATCTTGATCGACGGATAGGTGCGCAGCAACGGCACCACTTCCCTGCGGATCGCGAGGAAGTGCGACGGGTCGCGAAACATCTCGCTGACCGGAATCGTCAGCAATTGCAGCAACTGCATGAACGCTGTCGGATCGTGCAGAACCTTTTCCTGCAGGGCCGAAATGGTCGCACATTCGAACTGGCCGAGTGCGTGCTGCACCCGGCGCTTGATCGAAGCACCGGAATAATCGCGAAAATCGTAGCTGTACTTGAGGTAAATCGCCTCGATCAACAAGCGCAGCTCGATTTCACTGTTTCGTTCAGCTGGCGTACTGCGTTCCACTAAATGCGTTCCATCTTCGGTAACCACACGCGAATCAGCGAGAACAGGCGATCCAGATCGATGGGCTTGGCCAGGTAATCGTTGGCGCCCGCTTGCAGGCAGCGCTCCTGATCATCCTTCATGGCCTTGGCCGTCACCGCGATGATTGGCAGCTTGCGCCAGCGCGGATCCTTGCGGATTTCAACGGTGGCTTCGAAGCCATCCATTTCCGGCATCATCACGTCCATCAACACCAGATCGATGTCCTCGACTTCGTTAAGTCTCTCAATCGCCTCACGACCGTTCCGGCCGATCACCACGACTGCGCCTTTGGTCTCCAGCGCGCTGGTGAGGGCGAAAATGTTGCGCACATCGTCGTCCACCAACAGCACTTTGCGACCCTCGAAGACCTTGTCGCGGCTGCGCGCGGTCTTGAGCATCTTCTGCCGTTCATGGGACAACTGCGATTCGACTTTGTGCAAAAAGAGTGTGACCTCATCCAGCAAACGCTCTGGCGAGCGCGCGCCCTTGATGATGATCGAGCGCGAATACTTGCGCAGATCGGCCTCTTCGTCGCGGGTCAGGTTGCGTCCGGTGTAAACGATGACCGGCGGGAACGAGCAGATGTCCTCGGTGGACATGCGCTTGAGCAGATCATTACCAAGCATGTCAGGCAGCTTGAGGTCGATGATCATGCAGTCGTAGATCGTCGTGCGCAGTTTTTCCAGAGCCTCCTGGGCGAGGCCGACGGCGGTAATTTCGATGTCTTCGTCGCCGATCAGGCGCGCGATGCTTTCGCGCTGCAAGTCGTCGTCTTCCACCAGCAACACGCGTTTGACCTTCTGGGTCAGTTTGGCTTCAAGACGAGCGAACACGTCTTTGAGCTCCTCGCGAGTCGTAGGTTTGACCGCGTAACCGATTGCCCCCATGTGCATGGCCGCTTCGACCCGATCTTCAACCGAAATGACGTGCACCGGAATGTGGCGGGTTTCGGCATGCTCTTTGAGCCGTTGCAACACGGTGAGGCCGGAATGGTCCGGCAGGCGCATGTCGAGCAGGATCGCGTCCGGAACGAATTCACGGGCGAGATCGTACCCTTCGTCTGCGCCATGGGCGACCAGGCATTGATAGCCGAGTTCGTGCGCCAGATCGTAGAGGATGTGCGCAAAGTTCGGCTCATCTTCCACCACGAGGATGCAACGCGTGGCGAACGGTGCCTTGTCGCGATCATCGGCGAAACGCGGGATGTGCACCGGCGCCAGTGGAGAAACCATCGCCGCAGGTACAACGGCCGCAGCCTGTGGCGGCGGAGTAAACGTCAACGGCGCAGTCGAGACCTCGCCGGACTCGTTGTACTGCTGAGGCATCAGCAACGTGAACACACTGCCCTGCCCCGGTGTGCTGGTGACGCTGATCGTGCCACCCAGCAGCGTCGCCAGATCACGCGAAATCGACAGGCCCAGGCCGGTACCGCCGTATTTGCGATTGGTCGTGCCATCGGCCTGACGGAACGCTTCGAAGATGCTTTCCTGTTGATCGGCGGCGATACCAATCCCGGAGTCGCGCACGACGAAAGCCACGCAGTCATTCGGTTGGCCACTGATGGTCAGGCTGACAGTACCTTGCTCAGTGAACTTCACAGCGTTGGACAACAGGTTTTTGATCACCTGCTCAAGGCGCTGGCGGTCAGTGAACAGTGTTGCCGGTGTTCCCGGCAGCAAATCGACACTGAAGGTCAGGCGCTTGTCTGCCGCCATCGGTTCGAACACGCCGCGCAAACCTTCGGCCAGACGCGCGACGCTGGTGTTCTCCGCGATCACTTCAAGCTTGCCTGCCTCGACCTTGGAGATATCCAGAATATCGTTGATCAGATTGAGCAGATCGTTACCGGCGGAGTAGATCGACTCGGCAAACTTGACCTGTTCGGCGCTGAGATTGTCTTGCGGGTTTTCCGCCAGCAGCTTGGCCAGAATCAACGAACTGTTCAGCGGCGTGCGCAGTTCGTGGGACATATTGGCGAGGAATTCGGATTTGTACTTGCTCGAACGCTGCAACTCTTCGGCGCGCTCTTCAAGTTGCACCTGAACCTGATTGAGTTCGGTGTTCTTCAGGTCCATGGCATCGCGCTGTTCGGCCAGGGTTTGCGCCTGCTCCGCGAGTTGTTCGTTGGTCTGTTCCAGCTCGACTTGCTGGGTTTCCAGATGCGCCTGGGACTCCTTGAGAATCCGCGACTGTTCTTCCAGTTCTTCGTTGGCGGTTTTCAGTTCTTCCTGCTGCACCTGCAACTCTTCGTTGAGCTGCTGGGTTTCGGCAAGCACCTCTTGCAAACGCTGGCGGTAACGGGCGGCTTCGATCGACGTACCGATATTACCGGCAATCAGTTCCAGCAACTCGATATCGCGATCGGTGAGCGGGCGCAGGAAACCCAGTTCGATCACACCGTTGACCCGGTCGTCATCGCTGGTTGGAACGACCAGCACACTGTGCGGCAGACCTTCGCCGAGGCCGGAGCTGACTTTGAAGTAATCGGCCGGGACCGAATCGAGGCGAATCAGACGCGCCTGCTGCGCGACCTGACCAACGATACCTTCGCCGCTGTAAATCGACTGATCCTGTTCTTCCTGCTCGCGGGAGAACCCGTAAGTGGCCACACGTTTCAGGCCACCGTGTTCTTCGCGGACGTATAACGCCGCCACAGCGGTACCGAGGTACTGCGCGCAGAATTGCAGAATGTTGCGCCCCAACAAATTCAGCGTCAGTTGCCCCAGCACTTGTTCGGCCAGTTGCGTCTGACCGTTGCGCAGCCACGCCTGCTGCTCCAGGCGATAGGCGCTGGCATCCTGTGCGGCGAGCGTCGCGCCGTAGCTTTGCGACAGGTTGACCAGATCACGCCGCCCGATATAGGCGAGCAAGCCACTGATACCGGCAATGAACAGCAGGTACAGGCTGATGCTCCAGATCGTCGTGCGGCGCACTTCCTCGTTACGCGTAGTACGCAGGACTTGCTCGGTTTCGATGACATCTTCGAACTGTTTGCGGATTTCATCCGTCAGGCGCTTGCCCCGCCCGGCCTTCACGGCGGCCTTGTAATCCCCGCTGGAGCGCTGCAGGTCGATCATCGACTGCGCATAGTTCGCCCACTCGGTCTGCAAGGCCTTGAGACGGCGCAGACGATCGGTTTGCACGGGGTTGTCGGCGGTCAGCTCAAGCAAGGTATTGAGTGCGACGGTAATGCGCGGCTTGGCGGTCTCGTACGGATCGAGAAAGTGCTCGTCACCGCTGAGCAGAAAGCCGCGCATGCCGGTTTCCAGGTCGACCGTGAGTTTCACTGCTTCATTGGCGTTATTGATCACCCGGTCGGTGTGCTCGACCCACTGGATCACCGACAGCAAATAGGTAATCAGCGACACAAAGAACACAGCACTGAGTATGCCTACGCCGAGGGGCAGACTGATGTTGCGACTCAGGAGTTTACGAAACCGCTGTTCATCAACTGAGGACGAAGAGGACATGGGGCAGCCTTGTCGATCGGGTGAAAAGCAGGGAGTTTGCCCCAAAATGGCAGCATGGATCCATTTTTCCTACAGATTTAGCAGGATTTTCCCACTTTCCCCTGCACGGCGGTATGTGCCAACAGTTATCCTTGCCCGCCTCAACTGCAGCTAAGCTTTTTTGTGTCAGTTCGGGAACTTGTGGCCATGCGCTACTTACTCATGCAAGAGCCCGGCACATTCGACCGGCCGAAACCCAGCGTTAATTTCTTGAGAGCCTTCAATATGTCCACCCCGCCGTTCACCATCCTTGTCGTAGAAGACGACGACATCGTGCGCATGCTCATCGTCGATGTGCTTGAGGAGCTGGAGTTCAAGGTGCTGGAGGCTGATGGTAGCGAGCAGGCATTGGAATGGTTGCGCAATCAGGGAGAAAAAATCCACCTGATGATGACCGATGTCGGCCTGCCCGGCATGGATGGCCGTGAACTGGCCACCAAGGCGCGAACGCTGCACCCAGCCCTGCCCATCCTGTTCGCCAGCGGCTATGCCGAAACCATTGATGTACCTGCGGACATGCACGTCATTGGCAAACCGTTTTCCATCGATCAACTGCGCGACAAGGTGAACGGCATTTTGCCTCACTGATCTTTGCCAAAACATCCGCTTCGCGGCAGCAACTGCTCCAGGTCATTACCCATTGAGCGAGTCCGGATCGACTGATCGATCTTCGGCTTGTGGTCTAATTGCGCGCCCGTTTTGCCCTGCCCGTTTTCAAGGAACATCTGCTCATGAACACATCCCCCGCCACCAAAGTCCTGGTCATCGGCTACGTCTGGCCCGAACCACGCTCTTCGGCAGCCAGTGGGCATGTCATGCAAATTCTCGAAACGTTCCTTGAGCAAGGCTGGGAAATCACCTTCAGCAGCCCGGCAGGCCCCGGTGAACACAAGGCTGACCTGAGTGCTTTGGGCATTCGTGAAGTACCGATCGAACTCAACAACAGCAGCTTCGATGCTTTCCTCAGCCAATTAGCGCCAGACATCGTGCTGTTCGATCAATTCATGATGGAAGAACAGTTCGGCTGGCGGGTCGAGAAACACTGCCCGCAAGCCCTGCGCGTGCTGGAAACCTCCGACCTGCAAAGCCTGCGACACGCAAGGCAGCAGCGCCTCAAGGAGCGCTTGAGGGAAGATCCCGACAATCAGGATTTCACCTCGTTGTTCGTACCGGCGTTGCGCGAAGAGTTCGAGTTGATGGCCGACAGCGACCTGGCCAAGCGGGAAATCGCCGCGCTGTATCGTTGCGACCTCAACCTGATGATTTCGCAAGTCGAGATCCAATTGCTGGTCGAGGAATTTGGCCTGCCGGTCGCGCTGCTGCACTGGTGTCCACTGATGATCGACTTGCCGACAGCCGAACCGCGCACTTTCGCCGAGCGCGCGCACTTCCTCAGCATCGGCAATTTCCGTCACGCGCCCAATTGGGATGCGGTGCTCTGGATGAAAACCACGATCTGGCCGTTGATCCGCGCGCAACTGCCGCAAGCGCAGTTGCACATCTATGGCGCCTACACCCCGCCCAAGGCCACGGCCCTGCACAATGCGGCGCAAGGTTTCCACGTGATGAACTGGGCCGAAGATGCCTTGCAAGTCATGTCAGCTGCGCGGGTGTGCCTGGCGCCACTGCGGTTTGGTGCCGGCATCAAGGGCAAGATTGTCGATGCCATGCTGTGCGCAACACCGTCCGTGACCACACCGATCGGTGCGGAAGCCATGCACGGCAGCATGCCGTGGCCCGGCGCAATCACCTGCACCGCAGAGGATTTCGCCAACCATGCCGTGCAACTTTACCGCGACGAACAGCGCTGGGAAGCAGCCCGCCTGGCAGGTCAGTCGATGTTGAACGAGCGTTATCGGAAGTCGGTACATGGCCCGTTACTCATCGACAAGTTGAAGGACTGTTTGCGAAACATGGCGCAGTCAAGAAAGTCAAACTTCACCGGCAGCATGTTGCGCCACCACCATCACAAAAGCACTCAATACATGGCGCAATGGATTGAAGCTAAAAACCGCCATCAAGCAGATAACAACTGACAGCAAGACACTTAACAATACATATATCCAGCATCAACTAATTCATTGATCAAAGCCCTCGAATTAAATTAAAAACAAGTGACTTGCCCCGACAGCGAGCAAGTCACTTGATTAATTATTACTACAGGGACGCCATCATGAACAGCGCAACAACCAGCAACTACGCACTCACTAACTGGATGAGTGCCAATACCGCCATTGATGTTTTACCGCTCTATAAGTTGAGCCTGCCTGGCACTCACAACGCCGGTTGCGACTGGAAGGCCTCATACGCCCTGATCCCGGGCGCACACTGGGTGGCTTGCCAGCACAAGTCCTTTTATGACCAACTGCTCAATGGCGCCAGAGCCCTGGATTTACGGCTCACTTACCAGAACAGCGGCATGGAACTTAACAAATTTCGTTTCCAGCATAACGGCTTTCTGTCTTCACGCTCGCTTGTTCACCTGATAACCGACATAGAGCGCTTTCTCTCAGAGTATCCCGACGAATTCATTGTCCTCGACTTTCATGAAATGAAAGATGGCGACCGGCCCTTTGACTTTGCATGGTTCAACCACATGCTCATTAAACTGCTGGGTAACAGGATCATCCCTGCCAGCAATAGCGGCCTGAATCTGCAACAACTGAAAAGCATAAGCCGCACGCAGCGAATCCTGATTCATGCGCCACAGCATCATGAACTTGACCATAAATACTTTAACCCGAAGCTCCACCATCAATGGATCGGAACGCAAACTCCGAGTGCCAGCGACCTGCAAAAATTCATCGCCACAACAATGTCCTCTCCGCCTTTTCGATACGCACCATGGTCGCTGTCAGCGACCAGTTATGCGGCGCTGGGTGGCCCGGTCGACATTCATACCGAACTGGATCGCTGGTTTGACCCCGCCAATAGTGACTGGCTCCAGAACTGCAATGTCGTCAACGTCGATTTCTTCGAAGAAACCCGACTGGTTGCGTTCTGCATCAGCACGAATCTGAGTAAAGCGCGACGCGGGTAACTGATACTGTCGAGTGCCATTCATTGGCTATTTTTTAGCGGATATTTCCGCGACTGGTAATGTTCTTCGGTGTTTGTATGCTGTATTCGAGCTTTCCCGACAATCGGTGAAACTGGACGATGTCACCCTCGGCATCGGATATTTCAACAATCGCCCAAGGATGGGGCGATGTATGACGACAAGGAGTTGTCACGATGAGCAGCGCCACCGCAACACTCGACAAGCAGACCTGGATGAGCCAAGTACTGGATATCGATCAGCTCAAGCTGACCGATATCGTCTGGCCCGGCACCCACAACAGCGGCATGGATAAAAAAGCGCCCAACTACGAGG
The DNA here is from genome assembly GCF_044743175.1 of Pseudomonas sp. NPDC087690. Lineage (NCBI taxonomy): Bacteria > Pseudomonadati > Pseudomonadota > Gammaproteobacteria > Pseudomonadales > Pseudomonadaceae > Pseudomonas > Pseudomonas sp. NPDC087690. The sequence goes on along the minus strand of NZ_JBIUVX010000001.1, from coordinate 33,181 downwards.
TCGTGCTCGGTCACTGGACGACGTGCCAGAACGATTCATTCGCCTGGCAACTGGACAACGGCGCCCGCGCATTCGATATTCGCCTCGGGTGCACTGCCGGGCCGCAGCGCCCGCTGTATTACTTTCACCACAACGGTTTTCAGTCACACCGCGTGCTCGATGAGTTGGTCGAGGCGGTTGCGGCTTTCCTCGATCGTAATCCCGACGAATTCATTGTTCTGGACTTTCATCAACTGGGTGATGGCAACAAGCCTTTTGATCGGCAGCGCCTGAGTGACTTTATGCTCAATCGCCTCGGTTCACGACTGATTCCCCATATGGATTCAATTACTACGATAGGTGAACTCAAACGCAGCAGTAGCAAGCGCCGCATCGTCATGGCAGCGCCCTACTCACCCGAGCAGGACAGAAACTATTTCTGGCCGCAGATCCCGCACAAGTGGAACAAGAAAGTTTTTACCGACACGACGGCACTCGGCCTTCATATCGAAAAGTCTCTGGAGGGTACGCCCCATGAAACATTCATCTGGTCACTGCCAGCCACCTGCTACTCGTTACTAGGCGGGCCGAGCGACATCAAGAAACAACTCAATGACTGGTTTCACTCAAGCCGCGGCTGGGTCACCCGTTGCAGCATCATCAGCACCGACTTTTTCGATGAATCCGAGATTGTCCGCAACTGCTGGGTCGCCAACAGCATGAAAGCAGTTTACGGACGCACGTTGTATCAATCGGGCTGAAAGGGGCATGATCGCCAGGCGATAACAATAAAAGCGTCCTGACATGAGCCGAACAGCCCGCGTAACCGACCCCTCTTACGAGTTGATGGATGACCATAACGGGTTGTCCATCATCTACCGCCAGCACGGCTTCCCATGCCCGCTGGTGCGCTGGCATTTCCATAAGGAATACGAGTTGCATCTGATCGTGGCGAGCTCGGGCAAAGTGTTCATCGGCGACTACATAGGCAACTTCTACCCGGAAACGCTGTTTCTTACCGGCCCCAATCTGCCGCACAACTGGATCAGCCAGGTCGCCGAAGATGAAGTCGTCGAGAAACGCGACATGCTGGTCAATTTCACCGACGAGTTGTTCGAAAGTGGCCATCAGGTGTTTGCCGAGCTGAAATCCCTGGCGCCATTGCTCGAGCGTGCGCAATACGGTATCGAGTTTCGCTGCAAACGCACCATTCGCCAGGCGATGACGCTGATGCAGCGTATTGCCGACTCCACAGGCATCACCCGGCTGGGGCATTTTTTCATCCTGATGGAGCTGCTCGCAGCCAGCGATGACTTTCAGCTTTTGTCCGGCGCAACCACTGCGCAACTCGCCGACGAGCACAACATCGACCGGACCAACCGCGCGGTCGATTACATATTCAGCCATTACGCCCGCGATATAGCACTGGAGGAAGTCGCTGAGCATCTCGCAATGACGCCGACTTATTTCAGCCGCGTATTCAAGCAGGCGACGGGGCGCAACTTCATCGAGTTCGTCAATCGCCTGCGTATCAGTAAATCCTGCGAGCTGCTGGCCGATGGCGACAAACCGGTGACCGAGGTGTGTTTCGAATCGGGCTTCAACAACATTTCCAATTTCAACCGGCGCTTCCTGCAGCTCAAAGGCATGACGCCATCGCATTACCGTCGGCTCGCAGTGCAGCGCCTGACCGAACAGAACCACACCTGACAACCCGGTCCCCTGTAGGAGTGAGCCTGCTCGCGATAGCGGAGTGTCAGCCAACATATCTGCAAACTCTCACACCGCTATCGCGAGCAGGCTCACTCCTACAGAGGGCTGCGTCGGCATCAGAAACCTGTACGCATTCGATAACGTCTGACCGCTGAAAACCCCTTCCCTGCGTTTACACTGCCAAACACCAGTGCAAAAAAGTATCGATAAAAGTGCTAGGGATGATTTGTCAGCCCTGCGATTGAAGGCTGTAATCAGTGCACATTCTTCCTGTCGTCGGAAGACACAAAAACAATAACTGTCCTTCTGCTACCCACCGGGCGCAGAAAAGGAGTGCACGATGCAACCCACTGCAAAAGCTCTGCTTGCCCTCACCTGCATGACCCTCAGCAGCGTCAGCCTTGGCGCCCAGACTCTGACCATCGCCACCGTCAACAACAGCGACATGATCCGCATGCAAAAGCTCTCGAAAACTTTCGAGACCGAGCATCCGGACATCAAACTCAATTGGGTGGTACTGGAAGAAAACGTTCTGCGCCAACGCCTGACCACCGACATCGCCACCCAGGGCGGGCAGTTCGACGTGTTGACCATCGGCATGTACGAAGCGGCACTGTGGGGCGCCAAAGGCTGGCTCGAACCAATGAAGGATCTGCCGGCCAGTTATGCCCTCGACGATGTGTTCCCATCGGTGCGCGAAGGCCTTTCGGTCAAGGGCTCGCTGTATGCCCTGCCGTTCTACGCGGAAAGCTCGATCACCTATTACCGCACCGACCTGTTCAAGGATGCGGGCCTGACCATGCCCGAGCGTCCGACCTGGGAACAGATTGCCGGTTTCGCCGAAAAGCTTACGAAAAAGGATAAAGAACAGTACGGCATCTGCCTGCGCGGCAAGGCCGGCTGGGGCGAAAACATGGCGCTGATCACCACGGTCGCCAACGCCTACGGCGCGCGCTGGTTCGATGAAAAATGGCAGCCGGAATTCAATGGCCCCGAGTGGAAGAACGCACTGAACTTCTACGTCGACACCATGAAGAAATCCGGCCCGCCGGGTGCTTCGAGCAACGGTTTCAACGAAAACCTTGCCTTGTTCAACAGCGGCAAATGCGCGATGTGGGTCGATGCCAGCGTCGCCGGTTCGTTCGTCACCGACAAGACCCAGAGCAAGGTTGCTGATCACGTCGGCTTCACCTTCGCTCCGCATCAGGTCACCGACAAAGGTTCGGCATGGCTGTACTCGTGGGCGCTGGCGATTCCGACCAGCTCCAAAGCCAAGGATGCCGCCAAAGAGTTCAGCGCCTGGGCGACCTCCAAAGAGTACGGCGAGCTGGTGGCGAAGACTGACGGTATCGCCAACGTACCACCGGGCACCCGCGCCTCAACCTACAGCGACGCCTACATGAGCGCAGCACCGTTCGCCAAGGTCACGCTGGAATCGCTGAAGGCTGCCGATCCGGGCAAACCGACGCTCAAACCGGTGCCGTACATTGGCATTCAACTGGTGACCATTCCTGAATTCCAGGCCGTGGGCACCCAGGTCGGCAAGCTGTTTTCGGCAGCGCTGATCGGCCAGACCACGGTGGATCAAGCCCTCGCCGCCGCTCAGCAATCCACTGAACGCGAGATGAAGCGCGCCGGGTATCCCAAGTAACCCGCAAAGCTCGCTCCTGCCTTTTGTAGGAGTGAGCCTGCTCGCGATGGCGGTTTTCAATCTGAAACAGACGGTGACTGACACACCGCCATCGCGAGCTGGCTCACTCCTACATTAGATCTCCATAGGTCTGTATGACTCGGTTGTGATCACCATGAATACTTCAACTGCCAAAGCCCACCTCGACCTGTCGCAACCTGCGCGCAAGGTCCGCGTACGCAACCCCGGCTGGTTTCTGGTCAGCCCTTCGGTGGCCCTGTTGCTGCTGTGGATGATCGTGCCGCTGGGCATGACCATCTACTTTTCGCTGATCCGCTACAACCTGCTGTATCCCGGGGAAAACGAATTCGTCGGGCTGGAAAACTTCAGCTACTTTCTGACCGACTCGGGCTTCATGCCAGGTGCCACCAATACACTGCTGCTGGTCGGTAGCGTACTGCTGATCAGCGTGGTCCTCGGCGTGTTGATCAGTGCATTGCTTGAAGCCAGCGAATTTCTCGGGCGCGGCATCGTGCGGGTCATGCTGATCTCGCCGTTCTTCATCATGCCCACGGTCGGTGCGCTGATCTGGAAGAACCTGATTTTCCATCCGGTCTCCGGGATCCTCGCCTACATCTGGAAGTTGTTCGGCGCGCAACCGGTGGACTGGCTCGCCCACTACCCGCTGCTGTCGATCATCATCATTGTCTCGTGGCAGTGGCTGCCCTTCGCGATCCTGATTCTGATGACAGCGATGCAGTCCCTCGACCAGGAACAGAAAGAAGCTGCACGCCTCGACGGTGCGGGTCCGATCGCGATCTTCTGGCACCTCACTCTGCCGCATCTGGCGCGACCAATTGCCGTGGTGGTGATGATTGAAACGATCTTCCTGCTGTCGGTGTTCGCCGAGATTTTCACCACCACCAACGGCGGCCCCGGCTACGCCTCGACCAACCTCGCCTACCTGATCTACAACCAGGCGCTGGTGCAGTTCGACGTCGGCATGGCCTCGGCGGGCGGTCTGATTGCCGTGGTCATCGCCAACATCGCCGCGATCATTCTGGTGCGGATGATCGGCAAAAACCTGACTGACAAAGCCTGAGGCCTGCCATGACTCTCCAACAATCCCGCCGGCTGCAAAGCCTGCTGCTCGGCACCCTGGCCTGGGCCATCGCGATCGTGATTTTCTTCCCGATCTTCTGGATGGTGATGACCAGTTTCAAAACCGAAATCGACGCGTTCGCCACGCCGCCGCAGTTCATCTTCACGCCGACGCTGGAGAACTACCTGCACATCAATGAGCGCAGCGATTACTTCAGTTTTGCCTGGAACTCGGTGGTGATCTCCTTCAGTGCCACCGCCCTATGCCTGCTGATCGCGGTGCCCGCCGCTTACTCGATGGCGTTCTACGAAACCCAGCGTACCAAAGGCACGCTGCTGTGGATGCTCTCGACCAAAATGCTGCCACCGGTGGGCGTGCTGATGCCGATCTACCTGCTGGCCAAAAGTTTCGGCCTGCTCGACACGCGCATCGCACTGATCGTGATCTACACGCTGATCAACCTGCCGATCGTGGTCTGGATGGTTTACACCTACTTCAAGGACATCCCCAAAGACATCCTCGAAGCCGCCCGCCTCGACGGCGCGACGTTGTGGCAGGAAATGGTCCGCGTGCTGTTGCCGATCGCCAAGGGTGGCCTCGCCTCGACTGTGCTGCTGTCGCTGATCCTGTGCTGGAACGAGGCGTTCTGGTCGCTGAACCTGACCTCGTCGAAAGCCGCGCCACTGACCGCTCTGATCGCCTCCTACTCAAGTCCCGAGGGATTGTTCTGGGCCAAGTTGTCGGCGGTTTCGACCCTGGCGTGTGCGCCGATTCTGATCTTCGGCTGGATCAGCCAGAAACAACTGGTGCGCGGCCTGTCGTTCGGCGCCGTGAAATGAAGATTGAAAAGCAAAAGATCGCAGCCTTCGGCAGCTCCTACATAAAGCATGCCGTCCCCCTGTAGGAGCTGCCGCAGGCTGCGATCTTTTGATCTTAAAAAAACAACATTGCGGAGGCCCATCCTCATGGCCAACCTGAAAATCAAGAATCTGCAAAAAGGCTTCGAAGGCTTCTCCATCATCAAAGGCATTGACCTTGAGGTGAATGACAAGGAGTTCGTGGTCTTCGTCGGCCCGTCCGGTTGTGGCAAGTCCACCCTGCTGCGGCTGATCGCCGGCCTCGAAGAAGTCAGCGGCGGCACCATCGAACTCGATGGCCGCGACATCACCGAAGTCAGCCCGGCCAAGCGCGATCTGGCGATGGTGTTCCAGACCTACGCGCTGTATCCGCACATGACCGTGAAAAAGAACATGTCGTTCGCCCTCGATCTGGCCGGCGTACCGAAAGCCGAAGTCGAGAAGAAAGTCGGAGAGGCCGCGCGCATTCTTGAACTCGGCCCGATGCTTGAGCGCAAGCCAAAGCAGCTCTCCGGTGGGCAGCGTCAGCGCGTCGCGATTGGCCGCGCCATTGTGCGCAATCCGAAAATCTTCCTGTTCGACGAACCGCTGTCCAACCTCGACGCTGCGCTTCGCGTGCAGATGCGTCTGGAACTGCTGCGCCTGCATAAAGACCTGCAGGCGACGATGATCTACGTGACCCACGATCAGGTTGAGGCGATGACCATGGCCGACAAAGTCGTGGTGCTCAATGGCGGCAAGATCGAGCAAGTCGGCTCGCCACTGGACCTGTATCACAACCCCGCGAACCTGTTCGTCGCCGGTTTTCTCGGCACACCGAAAATGGGCTTCCTCAAGGGCAAGATCGCCCGCCTCGACGCCCAGAGCTGTGAGGTTTCGCTGGACGCCGGAACGCGCATCACCTTGCCGTTCAACACCGTCAACCTCAGCGTCGGCAGCGCCGTGACCCTGGGCATCCGCCCGGAACACCTGGAACTGGCGCAAGCCGGCGACTGCACGTTGCAAGTCACCGCCGACGTCAGCGAGCGCCTCGGCAGCGACACTTTCTGCCACGTCGCCACGAATGCCGGCGAAGCCCTGACCATGCGCGTGCGCGGTGATCTGGCAAGCCGCTACGGCGAACAACTGAGCCTGCACCTCGACCCGACGCACTGCCATTTATTCGATGCCGAAGGTGTCGCGCTGACCCGTCCGCTGCGCGCTGCGGCCTGATTTCGAGAACTCCCGATGAAACTCAACCAACAGAACCTCCATCGTCTGGCCGCCGAAGTGCAACTGCCGGCCTACAGCCTCAGCGACACCCGTCAGGGCATCGCCCACATCGGCGTCGGCGGTTTCCACCGCGCGCATCAGGCGTATTACACCGATGCCCTGATGAACACCGGTGAAGCACTGGACTGGGCGATTTGCGGCGTCGGCCTGCGCGCCGAAGACTGCCGCGCCCGCGACGATCTCAAGGAACAGGATTACCTGTTTACCCTGTTCGAACTCGGCGACAGCGACGACACCGAAGTCCGCGTGATCGGCGCGATTCGCGACATGCTGCTGGCCGAGGACGGCGCTCAGGCGTTGATCGACAAACTCGCCGACCCACAGATCCGCATCGTCTCGCTGACCATCACCGAAGGCGGTTATTGCATCGACGACAGCAACGGCGAGTTCATGGCGCACCTGGCGCAAATTCAACATGATCTGGCCAATCCGCAGGCACCGAAAACCGTGTTCGGCTTTTTGTGTGCAGCCCTGGAAAAACGCCGGGCAGCGGGCATCCCGGCATTTACCGTGATGTCTTGCGATAACCTGCCGCACAACGGCGCCGTGACGCGCAAGGCGCTGCTGGCGTTTGCCACTTTGCGCGATAGCAATCTATGCAGCTGGATCGACGCCAACGTCAGTTTCCCCAACGCCATGGTCGATCGCATCACGCCGATGACCAGCACTGCCCATCGCCTGCAACTGGCCGACAAACACGGGGTCGACGATGCCTGGCCGGTGGTCTGCGAACCATTTGTGCAGTGGGTGCTGGAGGACAAATTCGTCAACGGTCGGCCGGCCTGGGAAAAGGTCGGCGTGCAGTTCACCGACGATGTTTCGCCGTACGAAGAGATGAAAATCAAACTGCTCAACGGCAGCCATCTGGCGCTGACCTATCTGGGCTTTTTGAAAGGCTATCGGTTTGTTCACGAGACCATGAACGACCCGCTGTTCGTGCGTTACATGCGCGCCTATATGGATCTGGACGTGACCCCGCAACTGGCGCCGGTGCCCGGCATTGATCTGACGGATTACAAAAACACGCTGGTGGCGCGTTTCTCCAATCAGGCGATTGCCGATCAACTGGAGCGGGTGTGCTCGGACGGCTCCTCGAAGTTTCCCAAGTTCACCATCCCGACGATCAATCGCTTGATTGCTGATGGGCAGGAGACTAAACGTGCGGCGTTGGTGGTGGCGGCGTGGGCGTTGTATTTGAAGGGGGTGGATGAGAATGGCGACACCTATTCGATTCCTGATCCGCGCGCGGCGTTTTGTCAGGCGTTGGTGGCGGACGATGCTTTAATGACTCAGCGGTTGTTGGCGGTCGAAGAGATTTTTGGCACGGCGATACCGCGTTCGGCGGAGTTTGTGGCGGCGTTTGAGTGGTGCTGCAACAGTTTGCGCGAGGACGGTGTGACGCGGACGCTGGAAAAGATTCTCGCAGCCTGATCGTTCCCACGTTCTGCGTGGGAATGCAGCCCGGGACGCTCCGCGTCCCATCCAACAGCAGACGCAGAGCGTCCAATGAGGCATTCCCACGCAGAGCGTGGGAACGAGCGGTCCTGGAGTGCTAATGACAAAACAACAACTGTTCCTAGGCATCGACTGCGGCACCCAAGGCACCAAAGCCATCATCCTCGACGCCGCCAGCGGCCAGGTGCTAGGTCAAGGCGCCGCCGCACACACGATGATCAGCGGCGCGAATGGCCGCCGCGAGCAAGACACCCAGCAATGGCTGGACGCCTTCACCCTAGCCACCCGCCAGGCGTTGCTGGCGGCAAATGTCGACGGCCAGTCGATCCTCGGCATCGGCGTCTCCGGCCAGCAACACGGTCTGGTCCTGCTCGATGATCAAGGTGAAGTCCTGCGCCCGGCCAAGCTCTGGTGCGATACCGAAACCAGCGCCGAAAACGACCGTTTGCTGGTTCACCTGGGCGGAGAAAAAGGCTCGCTGGAACGCCTCGGCGTGGTCATCGCCCCGGGCTACACCGTGTCGAAACTGCTCTGGACCAAAGAACAGCATCCCGTGGTGTTCTCACGCATCGCGCGCATTCTACTGCCCCACGACTACCTCAACTTCTGGCTCACCGGCCGCGCCTGCAGCGAATACGGCGACGCCTCCGGCACTGGCTATTTCAATGTGCGCACCCGCCAATGGGACTTGCAACTGCTGCGCGACATCGACGCCAGCGGGCGCCTGCAAGCGGCATTGCCGGAGCTGATTGACGCGCATCAAGCCGTCGGCGCGATCCTCCCGGCGATTGCCGCACACCTTGGTATCAACCCCAACGCGCTGGTATCGAGTGGTGGCGGCGACAACATGATGGGCGCCATCGGCACCGGCAATATTCAGCCCGGCGCGATCACCATGAGCCTGGGCTCTTCCGGCACGGTGTACGCCTATTCCGACGCACCGAAAGTCAGCCCGGACGCTTCGGTTGCGACCTTCTGCTCGTCCAGCGGCGGCTGGTTGCCGCTGATCTGCACGATGAACCTGACCAACGCCACCGGCGCGATTCGCGAGTTGTTCGACCTTGATCTGCAGCAGTTCAACGAACTCGTCGCCCAGGCACCCATCGGCTCCGACGGCGTGAGCATGCTGCCGTTTCTCAACGGCGAACGCGTACCTGCGCTGCCCCACGCCACCGGCAGTCTGCACGGCTTGACGCTGGACAACCTGACCCAGGCCAATATGTGCCGCGCCGCCGTCGAGGGCACAACCTTTGGTCTACGTTACGGACTGGATTTGCTCCGCCACAATGGTTTACAAAGCCGCAGCATTTGCCTGATCGGTGGCGGTTCGAAAAGTGCGGTATGGCGACAGATCGTCGCCGACATCACGAATACTCCGGTGATCTGCACCGAACAAAGCGAAGCCGCCGCCCTCGGCGCGGCGATTCAGGCGGCGTGGTGCAAATCCTGGTCCAATGGCCACGAAGACAGCCTCGCCGAGCTGTGCCAACGCTGCGTGAAACTCGATCCAAGCAGCGAAACCCTGCCGATTGCCGCCAACGTTGCGGCGTTTCAGCAGGCCTATGAACGCTATCAACAGCATGTCGCGACCCTATAAAGAGCAAACAATTATGTATTTGGTGTGTGGCGAAGCCCTGTTTGATTTTTTCAGTGAAGACGACGCCAGCGGTCTGGCGTCGAAAGTGAATTTCAAGGCGATTGCCGGCGGCTCGCCGTTCAACGTCGCCGTCGGTTTGCGCCGTCTGGGCGTGGACTCGGCCCTGTTTGGCGGACTGTCCACCGACTACCTCGGCCGCCGCTTGCAGCAAGTGCTGCAGGACGAAGGTGTGTGCCCGGACTATCTGGTGGACTTCGCCGCGCCGACTACGCTGGCAATGGTCGCGGTCGGTGCCAATGGCTCGCCGCACTACAGCTTTCGTGGCGAAGGCTGTGCCGATCGGCAACTGAGTCTTGCGCATCTGCCAGTGCTGGGTCCTGAGGTGCGCGGCTTGCACATCGGCTCGTTCTCGCTGGTGGTGCAGCCGATCGGCGACACCTTGCTGACATTGGTACAGCGCGAAAGCGGCAAACGCCTGATCACTCTCGACCCGAACGTACGCCTCAATCCCGAGCCAAACATCGACCTGTGGCGCGAACGCATCGCGACGCTGGTGCCACTGGCCGATCTGATCAAGGTCAGCGACGAAGACCTGAGCCTGCTCTACCCCGAACAGGACCCGCAACGGGTGATCGAAGGCTGGCTCGAACAGCGCTGCCAGATCGTCTTCCTCACCCGTGGCGGCGACGGCGCCAGCGTGTTCAGCCGCCACCACTGCAACTGGTCTGTGCCGGCGGTGTCGGTGAAAATCGCCGACACCGTTGGCGCTGGCGATACTTTCCAGGCCGCGCTGATTACCTGGCTGACCGAGCATGGGCTGGATTCGGTCGAAGGCGTGCAACAACTCGCCCGCGAGCAGATCGACGCCATGCTCAAGTTCGCCGTGCAAGCCGCTGCGCTGACCTGTAGCAAGACTGGTCCGGATCTGCCCTATCGTCACCAATTGAGCTAGGCCGTAGACTGTCGGCCTTTTTGCGCACGACGGGATAACGGCTTTTGAAATACGGGCAGACGCTGGGACTACTGACACTGGCAACGCTACTGACCGGGTGCGGCACCTCGCCGCCCCGCTCGCCAGAAGATATCTGCGAGATTTTCCGCGAGAAAAGCGACTGGTACGACGCGGCGCAAGTCACGCAAAAACGCTGGGGCGTGCCGATTCAGGTGCCCTTCGCGATCATGTATCAGGAATCCGGCTACCGCTACGACGCCAAGACTCCGCGCAAATACTTGCTCTGGGTGATCCCGTGGGGCCGTGTGTCCACCGCATCGGGCTATGCGCAAGCCAAGGATGAAGTCTGGGCCGACTATCAGAAAAGCACCGGTCGCAGCGGCGCCGATCGCGAAGACTTCGACGACGCCATCGACTTTGTCGGTTGGTACATGGACAAGACCTATTCGATCAACGGCGTCTACAAGTACGACGCCTATAACCAGTACCTCAACTACCACGAAGGCTGGGGCGGCTTCCGCAACAAGACTTACGCCAGCAAAGCGTGGCTGATGCCGACGGCGCGCAAAGTGCAGAACCGCTCGGATGTGTATGCGCGGCAATATGCCGGGTGCAAAGAGGATTTGAATCGCGGATTCTGGAGCCGGTTCTGGCATTGGTTATAGCAGCAATTTCAAGGGCCTCATCGCGAGCAGGCTCACTCCTACAGGGGATCTTCAGCGGACGCGGATATCGCGTTCAACATTGATCCATTGTAGGAGTGAGCCTGCTCGCGATAGCGCCCGATCAAGCACTACACATCCAGGACCTACAACACCGAAAAGTTGTAACTCACAATCACCCGAGTCTCATCCACATCCCGGGCAAACTTCTCGTAATTGGTGCGATACGTAGCATTCCTCAAACGCACACTCACATCCTTGAACGTGCCCGTCTGAATCACATACTTCAACTCGCTGTCGCGTTCCCACTCCTTCCCTTCCTGATCACTGCCCAGCACCTTGATGTGGTCACCGTTCACATAACGGGTCAGGAAGCTAAGACCATTGATGCCGATGGCCTTGAAGTCATAGTCATAACGCAATTGCCAGGAACGTTCCTGCGCGGCGGCGAAGTCGTTGACCTGCACATAGTTGACCAGATACGGATTGCTGCCATCGAGGTACGGCATCGAGTTGTCGCCGTTCATGCGCTGCCAACCGGCGCTGAACGTGTGGCCGCTGTGCGCATAGGACAGCATGCCGCTCAAGGCACGGTTATCGATGGAGCCGGCTTTCGCATCGCCACTGTCTGCGCTCTTTAGCAAGCGCAAGTCGGCCTTCAACACACCGCCACCCATTGGCTGATTGGCTACCAGACCGACGAAATGCTGACGATAGATGTCTTCCAGTTCGGCGTAGTGATATTGGCCGGTCAGGCGATCATTGATCTTGTAGTCAAAACCATACATGTCGAAATGATCGGCGGTGGTATTGCACGCGTAGCGCTTGTTCTTGCAGTGCACGCGAATGTCTTGCGAATCGGTGGAGTCGCGTGCGGTGTACTTGTCCAGGCGCGCGGCCATGAAGGTCAGGTCGTTTACCTCTTTAGAAGTGAGCATCGCGCCATTGAACATGGTCGGCAGCAAACGACCGTCGTTGTATTTCAGCAATGGCAGATCCGGCAACAGCGCGCCGTACTTCAGCACTGTGTCCGAGACCTTGACCTTGGCGGTCAGGCCCATTTTCGCGTACTGACCTTTCGAGCCGCGCGGGTTCTCGCCGCTCGATGGCAACAAGCCGCTGTTGCTGCGATCCGGGCTGGAATCGAGCTGAAAACCCAGCATGCCCAGTGCATCAATGCCAAAGCCGACCGTGCCTTCGGTGTAGCCCGATTGCAGGTTGAGAATAAAGCCCTGTGCCGACTCTTCACGCTTGGAAGCGCCCTGATCGCTTGAGGTGTGCCCATCACGGAAATCGCGGTTGAAATACACCGTGCGCGATTCGATTTTCGCCGTAGTGTCTTCAAGGAATCCGCTGGCCTGAACCTGTGCGGTAAAACCTGCGCACAGCACAAAGGCTCCGAAGCCAAACGACTGGCGCGGGGTGATGAGGGAAAATGGGGGACGCATGAAAAACTCCAACACTGCAGCGTTTGCGCAAGCGCGCAACAAACGAAAAATAGCTCCCGTCCCAGCTCATTAATAAGCCGGGAGGAAGAGAACCACGCGGGGGTGAACGGCAATGATGGCAGATGGCTTTGACGTGCTACAGGCGACTTTAGTCTGAATCTGACTGGCGATTCTTCAATCTTCGTTTGTAGGAATGATCGTCACAGGCTGGCTTCAGACTTTATCAAATGCCCGGTTTTATTGGGTGAAACGCGCCATCTAGGGGTTTTCCCTATACCACCTGTTGCCCACGCATACGGCTTTTGCGCCTTGAACGAGGCGGCTTAATCCTGCAACATCCGCCCCCTGCTTATTCAACGGACGGAATTCAAGGCATGCTGGACGCCAACGCAACACACATTACCCTCACGCTCGAAGGCGCCAACGCCGATCTGCAAGTCCTCAGCTTCACCGGTCGCGAAGCCCTCAATGAACCGTTCCGTTTCGACCTCGAACTCGTCAGCGCCCGCCCCGACCTGAAGCTCGAAGAACTCCTGCACAAACCCGGCGTGCTGACCTTCGGCGCCACCGGCGAAGGCACGATCCACGGCCTGGTCTATCGCATCGAGCAAGGCGATTCCGGCAAAACCCTGACCCGCTACAGCCTCAGCCTGGTGCCGCAACTCGCCTACCTGCGCCACAACCACGATCAGCAGATTTTCCAGCAACTGACGGTGCCGCAAATCATCGGCCAGGTCCTGGAAGATCGCGGCATCCTCGCCGACGCCTACGATTTCCAGCTCAGCGCCGAGTACCCGCAGCGCGATTATTGCGTGCAGTACGACGAGTCCGACCTGCATTTCATTCAGCGCTTGTGCGAAGAGGAAGGCATTCACTTTCACTTCCAGCACAGTAGCAGCGGGCACAAACTGGTGTTCGGCGATGACCAGACGGTTTTCCGCAAACTCAAAGCGGTGAGCTACCAGCAAGACTCCGGCATGAGCGCCGACAAACCGGTGATCAAGCGCTTCAACCTGCGCCTGGAAACCCGCACCACCCGCGTTTCTCGCCGCGATTACGACTTCGAAAAACCGAAAATCCTCCCCGAAGGCGCAGTCAAATCCGACTTCGCCCCGGACCTCGAAGACTACGACTACCCCGGCCGCTTCACCACCCGCGAGCGCGGCAAATTCCTCTCCACCCGCGCCCTCGAACGCCATCGCAGCGACTACAAACTCGCCGAAGGCAAAGGTGACGAACCGACCCTGACCAGCGGCCATTTCCTCACCCTGGCCGAGCACCCGCGCGCCGAATGGAATGATCTGTGGCTGCTGCTGGAAGTCTTCCACGAAGGCAAGCAACCGCAAGTGCTCGGCGAAAACGTCACCAGCGACGTCACCGACCACAAAAGCGATTTCCACCAGGGCTACCGCAACAGCTTCCTCGCCACCCCGTGGGACGCGCACTACCGCCCTGCCCTCGAACACCCGAAACCGAAAGTGCTCGGCAGCCAGACCGCTGTGGTCACCGGCCCCGCAGGCGAAGAAATCCACTGCGACCAATACGGCCGCATCAAAGTGCAATTCCACTGGGACCGCGAAGGTCAGTCCAACGACAAAACCACCTGCTGGATGCGCGTCGCCAGCGGCTGGGCCGGCGCGGCGTACGGCGGCATCGCCATCCCGCGCATCGGCATGGAAGTCCTCGTCACCTTCCTCGAAGGCGATCCCGATCAGCCACTCGTAACCGGCTGCCTGTACCACAAGGAAAACGTCGTCCCCTACGACCTGCCGGCAAACAAGACCCGCAGCACCTTCAAAACCCTCAGCTCACCGGGCGGCAAGGGCTACAACGAGTTCCGCATCGAAGACAAGAAAGGCGTCGAGCAGATCTACATCCACGCCCAGCGCGATTGGGACGAGAACATCGAGCACGACCAGAAGATTCGTGTCGGCAACGAACGGCATGACACCGTTGAAGCCAATACGCTGAGCGAGTTCAAGGTTGAAGAGCACCGGATTACGCATCTGGATCGAATTAGCGAGATGCGTGCGGATGATCACCTGACCGTCGGTGTCACCCAGCACCTGAAAGTGGGGACTGCACAGTTTGTTGAGGCCGGGACGGAGATTCACTACCACGCTGGCGACAAGGTGGTGGTTGAAGGTGGCATGGAGCTTACCGCCAAGGCCGGCGGGAGTTTCGTCAAGGTCGACGCCGGTGGCGTGACCATCAGCGGTGCGGAAGTGAAGGTGAATTCGGGTGGCGGGCCGGGAGCCGGCACCGGCATTCAGATCCTCGCTCCATTCATCCCGGGGCTCGCAGCCATTGATAACGCCGGACGTCTGATGCAAACCCGCGCCAACCAGATGATGCAGGCGGAGTCCCTCGCCGTGACGCCGAAACTCAAAGCACCTACCGGCATCTGCGTCGAATGCCTAAAGAAAGCCATGCGCGAAAAACTCGCCCTGCAATCGGGGGCCAATTGATGACAAAGAGTGACGCGGCGAAAGCCTGGAGCGAAGCGCAAAAGAACGCTCAGTCGATATTCGCGATCGTTGAAACGGGTCTGTTGCCGGACCCCGCTCGATTGCAGTTCGTCAGTGCGGACCCGTCGCGACGGCCGTTGATGGTGCAACCGGAATTCGCCGAACTGCGCAACTACGGCCCTTGGCTCGTCGACGTTAGCCACATGGAATTCGAGGCCTTTCTCGCTCACGAACACTTCACCGGCTGCACCGCGATGGCCAGTTGGATTCGTACCGACTGCCCGGCCGACAAGCTCGCCGCTCACCTGAGTGATGCGTTGCTGGCAAATAATGAAGCTGGCGAAGTCCTGATGATCCGTAGCTACGCGCCAGAAGTGCTGCCGATGCTGTACGCACGCGATGATCTGTCTTGGCATGCTTGGCTGTTTGGCCCGCTGCAAGAATGGTGGGTGCCCACAGAAGAAGATCAATGGCACTCTCTGATGGGCCTCAACCTTGAAAAGCCCGGAAGATACGAGCCTATTTTTCTCGACGCAAAGCTGTGGACGGACATGGAGATCGATCCCCTGCCCTACAGCCTCACCACTGAACTGGAAAAAGAAGCGCCTGAAGTGTTTGCCAGCACCTGCCACGGTGCACGGTTGAAACAAGTCAAAGAAGCGTTAGACGCTGGCCGTAACGAAGGACTGACCAATTCGGAGGACATCAGCCTTTTCGCAAGCCTCCAACTTATGGATGCCGAATTCCCAAATAACTGGCCAATGTGGGCTCAAGCTAAAGAGCGAGCATTTGCAGACAAGCTACCGCTTGGGATCGTGATGCAGCAATTGTCTGAATGAGTCAATATCTCTGTACATAGTCATTTTGCGAACATTAGCCTTGAGAAATCCCAATGTCACTGATACTGAATAATTCAAATCAACGGAGATGGAAACGCCGATCTTTAGCAATCGGAGTTCTGCTCGTCGCTGTCTTCGTGACGGGATTCTATATTTACAACACTACCCGAACACCCGGAGCAGCCCTAACATCCCACAACTATATGGAAAGGCCTGTAGGTAGCTACTGGGTAAACGATAATTGGGGAGGAAATGGTGGAGTTACCTGTTGTTGGAAGATGTCCGGCGATACTGCCAAGGTCGTTTGGATCCTGAGCATGTCAAAAGCCCAAGAGGACCAAGGAATGAAAATCGAAAGACATGAAGCAGTATTGCCTATGCCAAAACGCAATGCCGAAGACGATACGTTGCATGTCTATTTTCTCCCCGGCAACAACATTGAGCTTATGTGGTCGGCAACAACGCTGGATACAAAGTCACCCTCTGCAAAATCAGTTAATCATCAAAAGACTGACGAACAAGGTATTCAGCCATGAGCGAACCTAAAAAACTATGTGATGCACAAGCCATTAGCGCACGCACAAAAACGGTCGCGGAGGGCAAAAAAAGTTCAGTACTACCATGCGAAGGGACACTCCATGTTGGGTACTTTTTTGATGGTGTCAGCCGAAACCTTGAGGATGACTTGAAGGAAGACCGAGTGACCAATATTGGTCGCCTTTTTCTTGCTTATCCTCATGAGAAGACCTCTGAACCTTCGGACCCGGCTAACCAGCACCATAAATATTATATTTCCGGACTTGCTACTTCTTTCGACGCCACTTTAGGCACGAACGTAACTACGAGCGCCGCCGACATCAACGGTGCGATCAGTAAAATCAAGGATGATGTTTCCAAATTACCGAAAGACAACTCTACAGAAGCTGCTGTTGAAGTTGGTAAGGATTTGTTGACTGGAAAAAACTGGTGGGAAAATTTTACAAACAATTTCAAACCGAAAAATCTTATTTCCGCTATTGCCACTACAGCGGCAAAGGCGTCAGTCGAAGGCGTTTCTCCAGTCCGTGACCACGAAATAGCTTTTAGCTTACTTAAAACTGGTGTAGACACTAGATTAGAGGCCGCGACTAACCGTTTCGAAAAGCTCGTCGAGGACGTGAAAAGCACAAACTCGATTAAGATCAAGAAGATATCAGTATCGGTATTCGGATTCGATTATGGCGCCACGCTTGCGCGAGCTTTCGCTCACAAACTGTTGGAGGCATGCGACCCTGGTACTACTATCTATAAAGGCGCAAAGCTGGAGGTTGTTTTTGCTGGCCTGTTCGATGCGGTAGATCGGAGCATGGAAGCATCGGTAGTTCGTGATTTTTTGCTGCCGATTTCAAATTCGGTAGATGACGGTGAATGCCTACCTGGCCCCGTCAAATCAGCACTTCATTTGGTTGCTGCCCATGAGTGTAGAAGCGACAGGCGTGCCCGTCTGATCGGGACCGGATCACTGACCCCTCGCTGGGAAGAGCGATTGGTTCCGGGTACCAGTGTTGACGTAGGGGGTGGGCTAGTAAAGAACAGCGCTCCTCATAGCCGAGAACTACATATTGCCACTCTCCACGAAATGTATCGTGCCGCATATAGCGCGGGGGTTCCATTCCCGTCAATAACAAAACTTCAAGAAAAAGACAGATATGTAGCTAGTTTCTTCGAGTTGCACGACCATATTAATGGCACCAACGCCATTGAGGCGAGTAAAAGATACGCTTCTATAGCTGGCAATAAAATGGTTTCTGCTGACGCCTTTCTAGCCCATCGTCGTCTATACATCCAAAGACTCCGCGGATTGTGGGAGTTATATAGTGAACAACACCGCGCCTATAGCGACGAAGAGGAGCGCTTGGAGCGTCCAATCTTGGGTGACACCGGATCATTGAAACGCATGCTGGGAATGGGGAGTGAATCTGAAGCTCAAGCAAATAAGCGTGATGCGGCTCTCAAACAAACTCGCGAAAGCAAAGAAGGACTTCGTGCTGAACTTGGTTGGCTCGAAGAGGTTGATAGAGAAGCTAAGCGTTTAAGCATCGGGCTTGCGACAAAATCAGAAAAAGCCTTGCTCGACGAATGGTTCACAACTGAATCAAAGAGTCTCAACTTCGATATCGAGGATTTACTGGAGTTCTACGTGAATGACAAATTCATGATGAGCCAAATGTCGCAATCTCCAAGCTCCATAAAATATTTCTCAGTTAGAGCATTTGACATTCCTGATTTGAATAAAACCAAAGGAATGGCCCCAGACTATCTTGAACAGATGATGCGGAAATCTTCAGCAGAGTCAGGCGCGTCAACCTAAAATCACGCAGATTCATTTCAGTCTCAAAGACTGAATATTGCTTTTCTAGTGTGGATTTCATGCGCTTGATAGATATTGCTGCGGACGCACGTCGAAAACGAACATGGCGAAGAAGGCAAATAGCCGTTGCTTTACTAGCTTTGCTGATTAGCTACGCCACCCCAAAAATCATTGATCTATTTCGTACGTCCGGCGCCATGCTGACATCAGAAAATTACACAGATCGCCCAATTTTCAGCTTTTGGATAAATGACTTTTGGGGCGGCAATCTGGTCGCAATGGGCGGCGGTGGAATTATGTGCTGCTCCAAATTTGAGGGAGACACAGCCAAAGTCACTTGGATATTGGACATGACCAAACAGCAGCAAATACAGGGCGCGGTAGAAGAGCGCCATGAAGTTCAGCTTTCGCTTCCCCAGCGTGGCCCACACGATCAGTACTTGCATGTGCGCTTTGATCCGGGTAATCAAGTTCGGCTCGGATGGAGTGCTGACCTCTTCAGCCCCTTCGAATCCCGCCCATCCAAGGCTGTTTCGGAAAGCATTGAAGCGCAGTAAGAATATGCGATTCAGCGAGGTGCCCATGTCCGATCATGAAGATATTGATCTGCGTGAAAGTGCTGGTGGCTGCCTTTCTGACTTTTCTAGTTTATGAGCGAATTCGTGCGCCCGGCGCTGCCCTTGCCACGCAGAAACACGGGGCGTTTCTCACTCCGTCCCGTGGTTTCGTCCTGTCAATTTCTCATCAAACCGGCGCCTTCCAACTCAACATCTGCTGCTGCGCCACCTGCAGCAAATCATTGCCATCCTGCGTCAGCAGGTAAAGCGCATGGGTGATGTGTGGAATGTCTTGCACGTCGGCGTGCTTGAAGCACAGGCAATGCAGGGTTTCGAGCAGGTCGGCGGCGGCGCGGACGCGCTGGACAGCGGCTTCGAGGATGTCTTTCGGGTTGGCTTGGGTGTCGATGAGCAGCGTCGGGGTTTCGGTGACGTTGCTGCTGAGGGGGAGATAGCGGTTTTGTAGCAGTTTAATTATCGGCATTCTGATTACTCAACTGTATTAGAAGGTAACCGCCATAGCCGTGACCAAACGGTGGGAGGCGGCCGTGTACAGGCTTGGTCAACCGAGAACAGTTCAAAACTCAGCTCGCCCGAAGGCGTCCTGCACACAGCCGCCATAGCAATGCACTCCACGGATCGTGAAATCCGAGCGATGCAAATGATGGCACATATGCAATGAACTTTTCTCAGGTGACCAAACCCGAACCACTGATTTTGCAGCGGCAACCGACAATAACCGCCCCGCTCCAGCCGCCGAAAGCAGACAAGGCACTAGCCTTTGTAGGAATTCGCCAAACATCCCGAAGAAAACCACCCCACTCCCTGACAGCCGGCATTCAGCTTGGTTAACCATCCCTTAACGCCGCGGTCAAAAACTCTACTGAACCGCACGCCCTCAGCCATTCCGGCTGTCGCCCAGTGCGGCAGGTTCGGGTGAATCACGCCGAACTCTAGAACCGCCACACGGGAGTCCTTTCATGAACATTCGTCCTTTATTGCTCACCACCGCCCTCGCCTGCACTGCGTTCGCCGGGCTGGCCCAGGCCAATGACACCTCTGCCACATCCAAAGCCGTGCCGTATGAGTACGGCATGCCGCTGCAGGTGGCCAAGGTGGTGTCGTTGACCGAGCCACCAACGCAACTGTGCAAAGTGGTCACGGCCGATATGAAGTACATCGACAATGCCGGTAAGCCTGAGGAAATCAGCTATCGGAAATTGTCTGACGCGTGCAACTTCCAGAACTGACAGAAACGTCTGATTTGCGGGTTTGCGGTAGGCGTGGGGAGTTTCGGCGGTTATGCTCGGAGCCCTCCTCACTGCCGCAAGGATTCGCCATGCAGTTGTCGTTTCGCACGTTGTCGGGCTTCACGTGTTCGTTGTGTTTCTTGCTGGCGTTGGCTTGGGGCGTTTTCCCGGAGAGGCTGCTGGCGATCTGGAGCATCGAGTATTC
This sequence comes from Pseudomonas sp. NPDC087690, assembly GCF_044743175.1. Lineage (NCBI taxonomy): Bacteria > Pseudomonadati > Pseudomonadota > Gammaproteobacteria > Pseudomonadales > Pseudomonadaceae > Pseudomonas > Pseudomonas sp. NPDC087690. The sequence continues at coordinate 12,845 of NZ_JBIUVX010000001.1, read as the reverse complement.
CGACGCTGCCGGGTTTGTCGCGCGGCGCAGTGCGGTGCTGTTTGCGGCGTTGGGGGTGATGTTTTATCTGGTGCGCAATGCACCGCCGTCGCTGGGGCGCAATGCGCTGAGCAACGGGTTTATCGTCGGTTGTTTTGGTTTGGCGGTGTTGGGGTTTGCGGAATGGTTGAACGGTCATGCCGGCCCCGGGATTTTGCTCGCGGTGCTGGTCGAGTTCGCGCTGGGCCTTGGTTTTGTGCAGGCCCGGCGCGTGACGGTCGAACTGGGTGAAACGGTGCGTTAAACGACTCTGGAGCGTGGGCTGTAGTGATGTTGCACAGTTTGCTGATTCAGATCCGAGCGCAGCCCGGCGATCAATTCGTTGATTTCACGACAGCCATTGAGATGGCTGGCGTCGATGCCACTGACCAGCAGATCGACCTGATCGGTCTGGTGATCGCCGAAAACCTTGACGGTCATCGACAAGTCCGGCGACAGCGTGCACTGGCAGCGTTTCGGCAAAAAACTGCTTTCAATGATATTGCGTAGTTCCAAGGCAGACAGAAACATGGCGAAACCCTCTCCTTACTGTGAGATGCCAATCAAGTATTCACGCTGACCGTTGCTGCCCCTGCACGGGTGTGTCCCCGCTGTTTCCCTGGGTGCTACAAGCGGTGGTACTGCGAAATGCCCATTGGAGTGTAGGCGCCCAAGGCCGGTGCGCCGCACTGAAAAGACGCATAAAGCGTGCCTTTCATCGGTTCATTTTCACCCTCATGAAATCAAGCACTTGGCGGCGGTGCCAGTATTTGGCTACTTGCAAATTGCAAGAATGGCCTCGGCGGGTACTGCAATTTGCAACTCGACGCTGGTTTGCAATCACGGCCTATGACGGTAAGAATGCTGGTTATCCACCCTACACCCGCACGGAGGCTTCCATGGGTTCTTTCCGCGTTTACGCGACCACCGGGCTGTTCATCGCCAGCCTGTCCACCCTCGCCCACGCCGCCAAACTTGAAGACGTCGCGCCGTACCCGAAGGCAGAAGCCGGGTTCACCCGCCAGGTCATTCACTTGCCCAAGCAAGAACAGGAAGACAACTTCCAGGTGGAAATTCTCGCCGGCAAAACGTTGGAAGTGGACTGCAACCGCCAGCGTTTGGGCGGCGTTCTCGATGAGAAGAATCTTGAGGGTTGGGGCTATCCGTTCTATCGACTGGAAAAAGTCATCGGCCCGATGAGCACGATGATGGCCTGCCCGCCCGGCAGTCAGAAGAAACGCGCGTTCGTGCCGGTCGTCGGTGACGGTTTCATGCTGCGTTACAACAGCAAGTTGCCGGTCGTGGTGTATGCGCCGTCGGATGTCGAAGTGCGATATCGCATCTGGTCGGCGTCGGACAAAGTCGGTACAGCCCTGCAGGAATAACCCGAGCAAGGAGTGCGTCGTTTGATTACCTGCCACGTCCGATATGTCATTGATCCCTACCAATTGCCTGAGTTCGAGGCCTACGCCAAGGCCTGGCTCGGCATCGTCGAGCGCTTGGGCGGCACGCATCACGGCTATTTTCTGCCGTCCGAGGGCGCGAGCAACATCGCTTATTGCCTGTTCAGTTTTCCGTCACTGGCGGATTACGAGAGCTATCGGCACATCGCGATGACCGATCCGGAAAGCACCGCACTGGTGGCCAGCCTGGTCGAGAAGAAGTTCATCGTCAGCTATGAGCGCAGCTTCCTGCGCCCGTTGCTGCCGTAAACCTCTCACGCCGAGACGCTGCAGACCGCGGCGCGCTCGGCGACATGGCGCAGGCTGTCGAAGTTGATATTGGCCCCCGAGTCGATCGCCACGAATGTCTGCTCGCGCACCCCGGTTCGCGCTACGTATTGCTTGATCCCTGCAACGGCCAGGGCGCCGGAAGGTTCGGTGATCGAGCGAGTATCGTCGTAGATATTCTTGATCGCCGCGCAGAGGTCGTCGTTGCTGACGGTGATCACTTCGTCGACGCAGAAGCGGCAAACCTCAAACCCGAACGCGCCAATCTGCGCTACCGCCACGCCATCGGCGAAAGTGCCGACATTGGGCAGCACGACGCGCTGATCGGCTTCGAGCGCGGCCTTCAGGCACGCTGAGTGTTCGGATTCGACGCCGATGATCCGCACTTCCGGCCTCAGGTATTTGATGTACGCCGCGATGCCGGCGATCAAGCCGCCACCGCCTACCGGGATGAAGATCGCGTCCAGCGCGCTCTGGTGCTGACGGAGGATTTCCATGGCCACCGTGCCCTGTCCGGCGATGACATCCGGGTCATCGAACGGTGACACGAAGGTGCGTCCGGTTTGTTCCGCCAGTTGCAGCGCATGGGCCAGCGCGAACGGGAAACTCTCGCCGTGGAGTAACGCTTCAGCGCCGCGACTGCGCACACCCAGCACTTTCAGTTCCGGCGTTGTCGCTGGCATGACGATGGTCGCCGCAATCCCGAGTTCGCGCGCTGCCAACGCCACGCCTTGCGCGTGATTGCCGGCCGAGGCGGTGATCACTCCGCGCGCCTTCTGTTCTTCACTGAGTTGCACCAGTTTGTTGTAGGCACCGCGTATCTTGAAGGAGAACGTCGGTTGCAGGTCTTCACGCTTGAGCAGAATCCGGTTGCCCAACGCCTCCGACAGCGCCGGCGCCGCTTGCAAAGGCGTGCGCACCGCGAGGTCGTACACCGGCGCAGCAAGGATCTTTTTCACGTAGTGCTCAAGCAGGGTTTGCTGATCGTATGTGTAACTCATGAACATCTCCTTGGCAGAATTTCACACGGTCCCTGTAGGAGCTGCCCGAGCCTTCGGCAGCTCCTACATGAGCCACATTTCAAAAACCCTGGAGACAGAAAGTAAAAACCCGCCTCTAGGGCGGGTTGGGTGCTGCAGTCGTGAGCTAGCCCGCCAAATGAGGAATGGCGGTAATAATAATTGGCTGGCAACGCGATACAGTCGAAGTCATGGGCTGGAAATTAGCCTGCGCGGTGCTGGCAAGTCAATGGCCAATTTTTGCCGGCGGCGTTAGTCTGGCGACTCTCTCATCACACCAAGGAAGGATTGCATGATGTCTGTCGCCCTGCCCCTCACCGCTTTGCTCGCGTTTACCGGCTACACCGTTTCGGTGATGCTTCAGGCTGAACAATCGTTGATCGACTTCGGCATCAGCCTGATGTCGCGCCCGGATACCGCGCAAGTGGTGATTGATTTGTACCTGCTGGCGACGTTGGCCGGGGTATGGATGGTCAAGGATGCACGGTCTCGCGGGCAGACGATTTGGTCGGTGCTGCCTTATTTGTTGCTGACGGCGGTTTTTGTCTCGATTGGGCCGTTGTTGTATCTGGTGGTGCGCGCGATACGGGAGCGACGTAAAGGGCTGGATGTGGTGCAAGTGCGCTGATTCGGAGCATTTGGCGCTACGGATATTGCTATCGCGAGCAGGCTCACTCCTACAGGTGATTGCATTCCAAATGTAGGAGTGAACCTGCTCGCGATAGGGCATTCTGAGTCAGCACATAATCATCTGGCCAGCCGCCGCAGGCCGAACAACATCCCGCCCGCCCCCAGCAGCATCACCGTCAAAAACAGCGGATACGACACCCACCAAGGCGTGCCGGCCGTCATCATGCTGAATTCCGACATGCCGCCGATACTCGCAATCAGGTTCAACGGCAAAAACACCACGTTGATCAACGTCAGCTTGCGCAACAGGTTGTTCATGCTGTTGTTCATCAGATTGCCGCGCGCATCAATCAGCCCGGAAAACACCGTCGAATAGATTTCGGCCTGCTTGTAGCACTGGTTGTTCTCGATGATCAGGTCGTCAATCAGGCCGATCGCTTCGCTGCTGAAGTGCTGTTTCTCGGCATGATTGCGCAACCGCGTCAGTACTGCGCCATTGCTGTGCAGGGCGTTGATGTAATAGATCAGGCTTTCGCTGAGGTTGAACATCTGCACCAGATGCTGGTTTTGCATTGAGGCATTGAATTTTTGCTGCAACTCGCGAGCGACCAGTTTGATCACCTTCAAGTGGCCAAGGTAGTGATGAATGTTGTTGAACAGCACATCCAGCAACACATCCAGTGGCGCGTTTAACCGCTGACGGGTGCCGAGGCCGTGCAGTGGCGTGTCATCGGTGGCAATCACCAGCAACTGGCCCGGCGAGAACAGCAGGCCGCAGGACGAAACCTCAAAGGCGAGGCTGCCTCCCCCGGAATATTTTTCCGGACGTTTCCAGATCAGGAACAGATGATCCGGGTGAAACTCGATGCGCGACACTTCGTCCGGGTCCAGCGCCGAGGCCAGTGCGTGCTCATCGACCTTGAACTGACTGTGAAGCAGATCGCGCTCCGCCGCGTCGGGATTGCTGAACAGCATCACTTCGGCGTTCAGTCGCTCAACCCGCTGCAACGCGCCGTGGCTCAGTGCAAAACTGTTGATCATCGGTAGATCACCAGGCCTGGCCGCGACGTTTCAGCTCCAGCCGGCGCACGAACTCTTCCAGCACCAGGCAATACAAATCGTCCTGCAGGTAAGCATCTTCGATGCCGGCGTCGAGGTTTGGATTGTCGTTGACCTCGATCACCACGACTTTATCGCCAGCCTGTTTCAGGTCGACGCCGTAGAGTCCATCGCCGATCAGATTGGCAGTCTTTACCGCCAGTTCGACCACTGCGCGTGGCGCTTCATGGATCGCCAAGGTGCGACATTCACCGTTGATGTCCTGTCCCTTGGCTTTGTGGTTGTAGATCTGCCAGTGGCCCTTGGACATGAAGTACTGGCAGGCAAAGATCGGCTTGCGGTTGAGTACGCCAATACGCCAGTCGTACTCGGTGTAGAAAAACTCCTGAGCCAGCAACAGCACCGAGTGCTCGAACAGTTCGGCGGTGGCTTCAAGCAGCGCCTGCTGGCTCTCGACCTTGATCACTCCACGCGAAAAACAGCCGTCAGGAATCTTCAGAACCAGCGGAAAGCCCAGACGTTCGCCGACACGCTCAAAGTCCTCGGGTCGCTCCTTGTAGAGAATTTCGGTGGCGGGCATGCCCAACTGATGGCTGTTGAGCAGATCGGTCAGATAGACCTTGTTGGTACAGCGCAGGATCGACGCCGGATCGTCCATCACCACCAGCCCCTCGCTTTCAGCCTTTTTTGCAAAACGGTAGGTATGGTTGTCGACACTGGTGGTTTCACGGATCAGCAAACCGTCGTACTCGGCCAGACGCGCATAATCCTTGCGTTCGATCAGTTCGACATCGATACCCATGCCCTTGCCGACCCGCACGAAGTTTTCCAGTGCTTTGCGGTTGGAAGGAGGTAAGGCCTCTTGTGGATCATGCAGGATCGCCAAGTCATAACGGGCGACATGTCGCGAGCGTGGCACGCGCCAGACTTTACGACTGAAGCTGTCCAGCGCATCGGCGAATTGATCCTCCTGATCATCACGCAACTTGTGCAAGACACCCGACTTTATACCCTCTATGTGCCAACCGTTGTGCCGGCGAAATTCAACTAGCAGAATCGGACAGGGAAACACTTCAAACAACTGACGAGCCAAATCCTGCAATGGTTCGATATGGGTACGGCCAAAATAAAGTGTCAGGGTAAAGCCTTCGGTATCGCTATACAGATGATGACTCAGCGCTTTTTCGAGCGTTTTATCCAGATCATCCAAAGCCAGTCCGTAGAGTGATTTTTTAGTCAGCTCACTGATCGTACGTACCGATGGAATGACCTTGTGGCCACGGGCCTCAGCCAAGAGCGAGCAGTAGTAGCCATGACCCAGATACTTGTAGCTGCGGCACAGATTGATCACCTGAACGCGCTTGCCCGCCTCGCCTTCACGCGTTTGTTCAAGGTACTCCTGCGCCGTAATGATGTCTTCGCTGGGGAAGTACGAAGCCCAGTCTTCCTTGCGTTCGACAATGATCAGCAATTGGCTGGGAGTTCTAACAACTGAATTTAAAAAAGTTGCCGACGGCAAACTTTGCTCTGATACTTCGCGCCAATGACCCTGTACCGCTGACATAGAGATTGATCCGTTGGAGAACAAGACCATTTCTATTAAGCACGAAGTTTTTCGAAAGTCCCGTTTCGTTACGCAACTTTTACGGTGGTCATATGAGTGCGATTTCTCGTTTGGCGGTAGTTGAAGATTTGCCGGCGTTGCTGGCATTGGAAATGCGATGTTTCACCACTGATCGGCTGACCAGTCGCAGCTTTCAGTGGATGATCACCCGGGCTAACGGGCAGTTGCTGGTGGCAGAATCCAGCGGCCATCTGCTGGGTTACGCACTGGTGTTGTTTCATCGCGGCACATCACTGGCGCGGTTGTACTCGATTGCCATTGCCGCCGAGTCGCGCGGCAGCGGATTGGGCAAACAACTGCTGCAACGGATCGAGGCCGTTGCCCTTGAGCATGATTGCGCCTACCTGAGGCTGGAAGTACGCACTGACAACCCGGCCGCGATTGCCCTGTACGAGCGCAACGGCTACCGGCGCTTCGCGGTGATTCACGATTACTACGAAGACCATGCCGATGCACTGCGCCTGGAAAAACGCATCCTCGAGCATCGCGACTCGCGCAGCATCAAAGTGCCCTACTACCCGCAAACCACCGAATTCACCTGCGGCCCGGCCTGCCTGCTGATGGCCATGGGCGCATTGCAGGCTCAACGTTTACTCGAACGTCGTGAGGAGCTGCAGATCTGGCGGGAAGCGACCACGGTGTTCATGACTTCCGGCCATGGCGGATGCAGTCCGCAAGGGCTGGCGCTGGCGGCTTGGCGACGGGGGTTTCGAGTACGCCTGCAGGTGAGTCTGACCGGGGCGTTGTTTCTTGATGGTGTACGCGATGCGCATAAAAAAGACGTCATGCGCTTGGTGCACGAGGAGTTCATGGCGCAATTGGCGGAGTGCGACGTCGAGCAAGTGATCGGTGTTGCTCTGGACCTCCCGCGGTTACTCGCCGCTGGGGGACAGCCGCTGGTGTTGATCAGCAGCTATCGGTTGACTCGTTCCAAGTCCCCGCACTGGGTGATGGTCACCGACTGTGATGAGGACTTTGTTTATCTGCATGATCCGGATGTCGATCACAGCCAGCATCGCCAGCCGATGGACTGCCAGCACGTGCCTGTCAGTCATGAAGAGTTCGAAAAAATGTGCCGATTTGGCCGAGGCAAGTTGCGTGCGGCAGTCGTCCTGTTCTCCCGCGAAACATAAGCCCCATCCGTATCTGTAGGAGCTGCCGAGTGCAACGAGGCTGCGATCTTTTGATCTTGTTTTTTAAAATCAAAAGATCGCAGCCTCGTTGTACTCGACAGCTCCTACAGTGGGGGATGACGGTCAAAGGCTGGGTTTGAGGCCCAGTTTGTACAGGGAGCCGTTCGACTCATCCGTGAGTACATACAGGTAGCCGTCCGGCCCTTGTCGTACGTCGCGGATGCGTTGTTTGAGTTCGCCGAGCAAGCGCTCCTCGTGCACAACCTTGTCGCCCTCGAATTGCAAACGGATCAGCTCCTGCGTCACCAGCGCGCCGATAAACGCATTGTGTTGCCAAGGCTTGAAGCGATCGCCGTCATAGAAGGCCATACCGCTGACGCCCGGCGACTTTTCCCAGACATGATGTGGCGCAATTGTGCCTCCGGCGGTCTTGCCTTGTGCCTCGGGGATAGGCTGCATGGAATAGTTGATGCCATGGGTCGCCAGCGGCCAGCCGTAGTTCTTGCCCCGCTCGATGATGTTTACCTCGTCGCCACCGCGCGGGCCGTGTTCATTTTCCCAAAGCGTGCCGGTCCATGGATTGAGCGCTGCGCCTTGCGGGTTGCGTTGGCCGTAAGACCATATCTCCGGACGAACGCCGGACTGACCGACAAAGGGGTTATCGTCCGGTACCCTGCCGTCGGGGTAGATACGCACGACTTTGCCTTGCAGCTTGTCGAGATCCTGTGCGGTGGGCCGGTCGTTGTTTTCGCCGAGCGTGATGAACAGGTATCCGTCACGATCGAACACCAAGCGCGAACCAAAGTGATTGCCCACCGAAAGTTTCGGTTCCTGGCGGAAGATCACCTTGAAATCCTTGAGCGACTTCAGGTCATCCGACAGTCGCCCGCGCCCCACCGCCGTTCCGGCTTTGTCGCCGGCACCGCCACCTTCGGCGTAAGACAGATACACCAGCCGATCCTGTTTGAAGTCCGGCGACAGCACCACATCGAGCAAACCACCCTGGCCCTTGGCCCAGACTTGCGGTACACCGCTGATCGGTGCTGACAGCTTGCCATCGACACCCACCACCCGCAGGTTGCCCGGGCGCTCAGTCACCAGCATGCCTTGGCGATCCGGCAGAAACGCCAAGGCCCATGGATGTTCAAGACCTTGGGTAATCGTGGTGACTTCAAGAGTGCCCTGTTCGCTTTGCAATTCTTTGGGCGCTGCGGCAAACGCTGGAGCACTGATCAGTGCGCCGACGCAAAGGCTGGCTAGAAGGGTTTTACGCAACATGCACGATTCCTTTTGTTCGTCTCAAGGCTGACAGGCTTCAGTCCTGTCGTTTAACGGGTAGTACCGGTGCTTCGTGAAGGTGGATTGGGGATGAAGGTTGGCGGTGTACTCGGCACCGAGCGGATTGGCTGACCATTGCCGATACCACGGTTTTCGAGGGTCGGCGGGCGCGGCACCGGCACGGTATTGGGGCCACGGATCGGCGGTGCACTGGGTTGAGTGCCCTGCATGCTGTTGGGGTTGGCCCGGCGGATCGGACTGTTGTAGGGATTGTTGCTGTTGCCGGTCGGACTTTGTGCCAGCAGCAGCGTGGTGGATGGCACGTCCGCATGAGCCCAGCCCGCACCGAGGCTGAGGAAAGCGATGACAAACAGAAATCGGTTCATGGGGCGGCCTCTCGATGCGCCAGGGATAGTGCCTTCGAGTCCACGCTACGCCCAGGGTTCGGATTTGTTAAGTCACAGCCTTTAAACAACATGTAACACGGCTTGACCAAGTCAGCGGCAGCCGCCGCAATCACTGGAAACTTTCGCCCAGCGCAACAGGTCACCTGATCATCACTCGGAGAACTCACCATGGCTCGGGCAATCTGGAAAGGCGCGATCAGTTTCGGACTGGTACACATCCCCGTCGCGCTGGTCTCGGCGACCTCGTCGCAAGGCGTCGATTTCGACTGGCTCGACAGCCGCAGCATGGATCCGGTGGGCTATAAACGCGTAAACAAAGTGACCGGCAAAGAAGTCACCAAAGAGCACATTGTCAAAGGCGTGGCCTACGAAAAGGGTCGCTATGTGGTGCTTAGCGAAGAAGAAATCCGTTCAGCGCACCCGGTCTCAACGCAAACCATTGATATCTTTTCCTTTGTCGATGCCGAGCAAATCCCCCTGCAAAACATCGACACACCTTATTACTTGGCACCCGACAAGCGCGGCGGCAAGGTGTATGCGCTGCTGCGTGAGACGCTGAGCAAAACCAACAAGGTTGCCCTCGCCCGTGTGGTTTTACATACCCGCCAGTATCTGGCGGCGTTGATGCCGCTGGAATCGGCGCTGGTGCTGGTAAAGCTGCGTTGGCCACAGGAGGTGCGCAGCCTCGATGAACTGGCGCTGGGCAGTGAGGTGACCAAGCCACAACTGGCAAAAGGTGAGCTGGACATGGCCAAGCGACTCGTGCAGGACATGAGCGCAGACTGGAAACCCGAGGATTACAAGGACGAGTTTGAAGACAAGATCATGGCCCTCGTCGAGAAAAAGGCCCATGAAGGCAAGATCGAAGATGTCGAGACGGTGGGTGGCGAGGAAGAGCGCAAGTCTGCGGATGTGATTGATTTGACGGAACTGCTTAAACGCAGTCTGGGCGGGAAAGCGGCGGCGAAGCCGAAAGCCAAGGCTGCGCCGGCGAAGAAAACGAAGAAAGCGTCAGGCAACTGACAGGTTGTTTTTGCGAGAGTCGTAGCACTCCGACGCGACGCAGGTCCAATGTAGGAGCTGCGGCACGCTGTGATCTTTTGCCTTTGATCTCACTTCAGCAGGGTAAAAAGATCACAGCCTCGTTGCACTCGACAGCTGCTACAGCGACCTGTGAGTCAAAGGATTCGTCAGATCAGGATGAAGATCGCCAGCAAACCACCGAAGATCGCCCATTTTTCCATGTAATACAGCTTGCGATTACGCTTTTTCAATTCTTTGCCGCGCAAGCGAATCTTGTAGATTCTGGCAAACAAACGGTTGATCCCACCGGTTTTATCACCGGCATCGTTTGGCGCACCCGCCGCCGACATCACGGTGCGACTGAACCAACTGTTGAACGCCGCCGCCCAGCGGTATTTCATCGGACGTTCGATGTCACAGAACAGGATGATCCGGTTCTGGTCGGTGGTGTTTTCTGCGTAATGAATAAAAGTCTCGTCGAACATCACCGCTTCGCCGTCGCGCCAGTGATAGTTCTCACCGTCGACGTTGATGTAGCAACCGGCGTCGTTTGGCGTTTCCAGGCCCAGGTGATAACGGTAGGAGCCTGCATACGGATCACGATGGCGTACCAGTTTCGAGCCGGGTGGCAGCTCGGCAAACATCGCTGCCTTGATCGAACCGATGCTCTGCACCAGTTCAGTGGTGCGCGGGCACAGTTTCATTGCCGATGGATGGCTTTCGCCATACCACTTCAGATAAAAACGCTTCCAGCCGGATTTGAAGAACGAGTTGAAGCCGACGTCATCGTATTGGTTAGAACGCTTGATCTCCCCAGCGCGCAGCAAATTCTGACCTTCTTCGCGAATCTCCTGCCAATGTGCCTGCAAGGGGCTTAGATCAGGAAACTCCGACGGATCGAGAAAAGGTTTGTTGGGCTTTTTCGAGAACAGGTACAGGAAGCAATTGATCGGCGCCAGAAACGTCGAGTGATCGCTGAGCTGGCGACCCAGCTTGTGGCGCACACGGCCACGAAGATGAACGTATGCAATCGAAATGACATAAATAGCAGCAATGATGAGTTTCACGGAAATCGTCACACGTCAGAAGTGAACAAACTGCGCGCCTGACGGCCTGAGGCCCAGCGCCTGATGCAGTGGTCTGAATACAAATGGCACATCCATGAGCCCGCGCCGTTATGGGGCGCTGGGTGAATGGATGGCATTTTAGCCACACTTTGTAACCGATAGTGAACCTTCATCTGTGAAAATCTGTCTCGCGAGCATGCCAATCGGCGATCTTGACGTGATCGCCCTATCGTTTAAAGAGCCAGACCAGTACAATCGCCGCCAAACTTTACGCGCCCCCCTTGGTTGATGACGGGTCTTTCCCGCTTCAGCGCACTTTGACTCGGGCCAAGCGCTCCAGCCGCACCCTCGCTACTCGAATGCTTCGCAGGAAAAACTCTTGATTTCTACAGCTAACATCACGATGCAGTTCGGCGCCAAGCCGCTCTTCGAAAACGTTTCGGTCAAATTCGGCGCGGGCAACCGCTATGGCCTGATCGGCGCCAACGGTTGCGGCAAGTCGACCTTCATGAAAATCCTCGGCGGTGACCTTGATCCGACCGGCGGCCAAGTCATGCTCGAGCCGAACGTGCGTCTGGGTAAACTGCGCCAGGACCAGTTCGCCTACGAAGAATTCACCGTGATCGATACCGTGATCATGGGTCACGAAGAGCTGTGGAAGGTCAAGGCCGAGCGCGACCGCATCTACTCGCTGCCGGAAATGAGCGAAGAAGACGGCATGGCCGTGGCCGAGCTGGAAACCGAATTTGCCGAAATGGACGGTTACACCGCCGAATCCCGTGCCGGTGAGCTGTTGCTGGGTCTGGGCATCGGCATCGAACAACACTTCGGCCCGATGAGCGAAGTGTCACCTGGCTGGAAACTGCGCGTTTTGCTGGCGCAGGCACTGTTTTCCGACCCGGAAGTGCTGTTGCTCGACGAACCGACCAACCACCTGGATATCAATACCATTCGCTGGCTGGAGAACGTCCTGACCCAGCGTAGCAGTCTGATGATCATCATCTCTCACGACCGTCACTTCCTGAACAGCGTGTGCACGCACATGGCTGACCTGGATTACGGCGAGCTGCGCCTGTTCCCGGGCAACTACGACGAGTACATGACCGTGGCGACCCAGTCCCGCGAGCAACTGCTGTCGGACAACGCCAAGAAGAAAGCACAGATTTCCGAGCTGCAATCGTTCGTCAGCCGCTTCTCGGCCAACGCCTCGAAAGCCAAGCAGGCCACTTCCCGCGCCAAGGCGATCGACAAGATCCAACTGGCCGAGGTCAAGCCTTCGAGCCGTGTCAGCCCGTTCATCCGTTTCGATCAGAACAAGAAGCTGCACCGTCAGGCTGTCATGGTCGAGAAGATGGCCAAAGGTTTCGATGGCAAGCCGCTGTTCAAGGACTTCAGCTTCCAGGTTGAGGCTGGCGAGCGCGTAGCGATCATCGGTCCGAACGGTATCGGCAAAACCACCCTGCTGCGCACCCTGGTCAACGAACTGACCCCGGACGCCGGCAGCATCAAGTGGACCGATGCCGCCGAGTTGGGCTACTACGCCCAGGATCACGCTCACGACTTCGAAGACGACGTCACTCTGTTCGATTGGATGGGTCAATGGACTCAGGGCGAGCAGATGATTCGCGGCACTTTGGGCCGCATGCTGTTCTCCAACGACGAGATCCTCAAGTCGGTCAAAGTGATTTCCGGTGGTGAGCAAGGTCGCATGCTGTTCGGCAAGCTGATCCTGCAAAAGCCGAACGTGCTGATCATGGACGAACCGACCAACCACTTGGACATGGAATCGATCGAGGCGCTGAACCTGGCGCTGGAAAACTACCCGGGCACGCTGATCTTCGTCAGCCACGACCGTGT